>CAZNXM010000073.1:0-1643 GCA_964577145.1 uncultured Candidatus Poseidoniales archaeon | reverse complement strand
ACCTGAATTAGCCATTGATGCATTCGAAAAAGCCATGCGAGAAGGCCGCAACAAATACACCACAACTGCAGGCTTACCGCAGCTGAGAAAAAAGATTGCAGAGACTTGGCATTATCTTTCTCCCGACCTTGATGAATCAAATGTTTGTATCACGATGAGCGGAACAAATGCTTTGCTCGATATTTTCCTTGCTCTCGTTGACCCAGGCGATGAGGTTCTACTACCAGAACCCTACTTCCCATTGTACCCTCCAGATGTGGTAATTTGCGGAGGAGAACCGACACTTTACCCATGTAGATTTGAGAATGGATTTGTCCCAGCCATCGAAGATCTAGAGGCTCGAGTAACTGACAAGACCGTCGCGATTCTCTACAATTTCCCAAGTAATCCCACTGGAGGAAATGTAACACAGAAAGAACGAGATGAATTACTCGATTTTGCTGAGCGTAACGACCTTTGGGTGATAACCGACGAAGTCTACGACAGAATCGTATATGATTGCGAACATGTTTCCTTCCTTGGGGCTGGATATGATAAAGTGATAATGCTCAATTCTTTTTCCAAGACTTTCGCCATGACTGGTTGGCGAATTGGATACATCCTCTCAGAGAACCCAGAAGCCATGGCTCACATAACAAAGATGCAGTATTACGTTACTGCTTGCAGCAATGATGCGATGCAATATGCAGTTCTCGAAGCCATGGAAAAGGCTTCAGATTATCCTGCGAAGATGTGTGAAGAATTCAAAGGACGACGAGACCTAATCTGTGAACGTCTTAATGCCATGCCAGGAGTTTCTTGTCACATACCTACAGGAGCATTCTACGTTTTCCCTAAGGTCGATGTGCCCGGAATGAATAGTGAAGAAGTAGCCTTGGCCTTACTCGAAGGTGGAGTTCTTTGTAGCCCTGGTTCCGCTTTTGGAGAGGCTGGTGAAGGTCACCTTCGCTTCGCTTACACAATCGGCCGTGAAGACATCTCTCGGGGAATGGACAGGGTAGAGAAGGTGTTGGTAGAACTACGTGGCGACTAAGGGGTGATATTTTGTCAGGAATAATAACCCTCGCATCCTTTATTGTTGGTTTTACGATATTCATGTTTGGTTCTCGTAAGCTAAACTCGAAAGTAGCTCTTGGGTTGGTAATCGTTGCAGCAGTTGGGCTATACATGATTGGTCCTCACCCCTTCCTCTTTGGAATGATATTGGCCACTGGATGGTGTTTGCTGAACTTAGGGGTGGACAGGATCTTTCCACTTGAAAACTAGAATGTGAAAATTAATCATCAAATAATCCGTATGGCAGATCTATCATTCTGCTCTCATCTTCATCCGATTCAGAATTCTCTTCTTTAGTTTCTTGCGAATTAGTTGTACGTTGCCATGGAGGAAAATCTTCCAATGGGTCATCTGCATTCTCATCGGCTTTGCCTGAGGATGCCTCCTCCTCGAGTAAATTTTGATTGAGATTCTCAAGCCTCTCTTCTGGGTCACGCATCCAATCGGGCATATCATGCGCTCCTCCAAGAACCGAGATTGTTGTAAATACAGCTTGTGGGAGAACGGAAATAGCCACTAGGTTATCAATTATTGCAGCATCTGGTATTTGGTCTGCTGGCATTATTGATTTCATTAATAGCGCCTCG
>CAZNXM010000072.1:0-2066 GCA_964577145.1 uncultured Candidatus Poseidoniales archaeon | reverse complement strand
AGTGTGTCGCCCGAGGTTGTGCCTCCTGGTCTGAGAAATTCTTCAAAGGTATTCATGGCTCCAGCAGTCCTAACAAGATCTCTGGCTTGGAGAATGTGAGTTGTTGATTTCCATCCTGGCCCAAGTATTTGGCGGGCGATTAGTCGCCAAGACGCTGTCTTGCCTACGCCAGCAGGTCCTGCTAATATCAAATGAGGTGGATTTGCTTGCATTGCTGCTTTCTCAAGACTGTTGACTATCGCATCACTCATCGCTAAATCGCTGAATTTGCGAGGTGCGTGGGTTTCGAGCCAGCTAGCCATCAATAGCGTTTGGCCGCCGCCAGTCTTTCAACTCTCCCAAAGGGAAGAGTTTCACTCAGCGTCTAAGATTTTATGACCGGTTCTACGCAACTTGATGAAGATGCGTGCGCCGCATGCTTTGCAGCTAATTCCATTGCGATCGCGAGTAAATGACTCTATGTTGCCACAGATGGCACACTTGTAATCGACTTCAGCAGACATGGTGTTCACTCATGCGGCCGACCGGCCTCCCTGTTTTGAACCTGTTCGTCGCGACCGGTAATGTTCATGGGTGGCGCGCGGTGCCGGAAACACATGGGCACTGACTCTCTAGTCATCGATGTTATTGATAATGGGGGTCAATGGACTCACCGCGAATGGCGAATGCTGAGGTACCTTGGCGTAGATACCAAAATTGTCGACAATAATGCCCCTGTAGAAGAATTACGCAAGTTGGATGGTCTGATTCTTTCTGGCGGTGCCGCACGTGTTGGACTAACTGGTGAACTTGGCAATTGTGGGGCGTTTCTAGAACTTGATATTCCAATTTTAGGAATATGTGCTGGCCACCAATTTATGGCTAGATTCTATGGAGGAGATGCTTGTGAAGCTCCAAAACCTGAATTTGGTGCAATGGAGATAAGTCTTCAAAATGGTGGCGGCAAAATTTTCGCTGGCACGGGGGAAACTCAAATTGTATGGGAGTCCCACAATGACGAAGTCTCTGTAGTCCCAGATGATTTTTTCATCACCGCATCTAGTTCGTCTTGCAAAGTACAGGGAATGGAGAATAAGAAGGGTGACCGCTTTGGACTACAATTCCATCCTGAAGTAAATGATTCCGAATTCGGCAAAGAAATGTTTGAAAATTTCGTAGAGGTTTGTCGAAGTAATCGAAATAATTCCTAATCAAACCTTCAATTTGGCCTGGCGAGCGAGAAGTACAATTTTCATACTGTGCTCAAGCATTGCTGCGTTAGCCCATGCGTCATCTAAATCGGCTCCAAGTGAATATGCGCCATGTCCTCTGATTACCACGCATTTCATTCCGCCTTGCTTTAGGGCATCAGCGGTTTGTCGCAAGAAATCGTCTGGGTTTTCTTCGTCAGGATCAACGATGATAATCTTCCCCAACTCCTTCTTTCCTACTTCGTCAATAGGAGCACACAGAATCAAATCCTTCTCGCAACTCGCTGCAGTAGTAAAGGCTCCGTGCATGTGAATACACGCCGCTGGACCTCCCGTGTCAAGTGATTTTGAAGCAAGTAATACCTCTAAGATTCGCCAATCGCTTGTCGCTTCTTCGGGCGGGTTTTGACCTAACCTTCCGCCGGTAATTCCTCTTTCATCGAGCCTAGGAAGTAATGTGTTCCTCTTTGTTGAAATCATGACGCCCGGCATACCAGGGTGGAGCATTGCAATTGTCCCCATATTTGCCCTTACCAATTGTTCTCGGTCCAGTTGTCTTGCTAAGCGCGCAATGTCTGCAACTAGATGGTCTTGAACTACAATATCTGCAAAGACCGCGGGGGGCATTGGAGGGGTTTCAAGATCTTCAATTACTTCTGCTGCGCCAGACAAAGACTTCCGAAGGCTGTTTACTTCTCCCGATAGACGTAGAACTTCAGCTTCAGCAGCTTCTGTTCTTGTGGTGTTCGGAGCAGGGGTTGTTACAACTGGTTCCGAAGATTCTTCTGTATCTGCATCCACATCTTCGGCTTCGGCTTCTTCTGCAGCCTCTTCTTCGGTTGTTTCTTCGGTTGCTTCCTCTACAGCCTCTTCTTC
>CAZNXM010000071.1:0-2468 GCA_964577145.1 uncultured Candidatus Poseidoniales archaeon | reverse complement strand
TGATATTCTCCACAATATTTGTAGCGGCAACGGGTGACTCAATGACATCTGTAATTTCAGCATGCTTATCCAAAACCCATCGGCCCTCAACTTGGATAAGGATATTTTTTGGTGCTAGTTTGTGCGCCATGGCCTTAATTTTGATTCATATTGGTGAGAGAAGTATCTCGATGTTGCAAAGCTTCATTTTAACAACAGCTCTACCGGTGTCATTGATCATTGTACCAGGGTTATTTGATGCTATCCGAATTGTATTTAAGCGACCAAGTACTCCATTTTAATAGTTATGGGTGGTGATTCTGCCCCTCCTTCTGCTCCTCCTTCTGCCCCTCCTTCTGCTCCTCCTTCTGCTCCTCCATCTGGTCCTCCATCTGGTCCTCCATCTGGTCCTCCTGCTAGTCCTCCTGCTGGCCCTCCTGCTGGTCCTCCTGCTGGTCCTCCTGTGTCGGCCACATTGCCCGACTTGAGTAATTTCACGCCTGCCTCTCCGCCAAAGGAGGAATGAGGTATGGCTGAGGATTCTTTTGTCATGGAAATGTGTGGTAACAAAGCCGCATGGCAAATCGTTGTTGACGGAATTGACAATATTGATCTTGAATTAGTAGGAACTAATATTGAAGCGGCAGGATATGAGATTGGAATTAGAACACGCTTAGCATGGACTTTCTCGGGACCTGCTGAATTAACACTCTATCCTAGTGGCAAATTGTTAGTGAAGACTGAGGATAAGGTCCTAGCTGCACAAATTGCAGAAGACCATGTCAAGAAATGGGTCCGGGTGTGATTGAATGGATGAGCACCTCGAGGCCGGTGGCCTAGTGGTTTATCCAACATCGACTTTACCGGGTTTGGGCTGCTTGCCAAACAAAGAGGGTTTGGACCAATTATTTTCGATAAAGAAACGGCCTTCAGATATGCCGGTTAGCCTAGGTGTAGAAAATTTGAGCCAAGTTTCGAATCTGGTAGTAATTCCGGAGTTTGCAATTCAACTCCTCGAAGAATTTCCTAAAGGGTCGTTAACTCTCATATTGCCCGCAATAAATACCCTTGATGCACGATTAGGTGGAGATTGGGTCGCAATCAGAGTTTTTTCTCATCCTGAAGCAATTAAGCTCGCAGCTATTCATGGCCCTATTACAGCAACTAGTGCAAATCCATCTGGTATTACTCCCGAATGTGATACTGCGCTTGCTGCTAAAGCGATTGGAGTCTCCTGCTTCATTCCCGGCACCTGCCCTGGAGGCAAAGGAAGTACGTTTGTTCAATTGAAAAAGGACTCTCATTCTGAAAGAGGTTGGTCCCTAAGCGTTATGAGAGAGGGCGTGATACCTCATGCAGACGTGAGCGAATGGTGGACGAGTCAAGTCTGAAGTATTGGCGTGATGCTGGGCATGTAGCACGCCGCGCTATCGAGGCGATGAAAGACGAAATTACCCCGGGGAAAACTTGGGATGAAGTCATCAAATCGGCGGAGAGGTTCATCAAACGAAATGGTGGAAATGCTGCTTTCCCATGTACGCTTGCGGTAAACGAACTCGCTGCTCATTACACAACTGATCATTCTGCCATTTCCCCGGAAGGATGGGAAAGAGAAATGGTGTTTGAGAAAGGTGACCTTGTCAAATTGGATATTGGAGTTCATATCAATGGCCATATCGGAGATAATGCACTAACAATCGAAGTTGGTAATTCAGCAAATCACACCGAGCAAATCAAAGCCGCTAAAGAATCTCGAGATGCTGCAGTAGAGATGCTACATCCAGGAACTCCTTGGTACAAGGTCGGAGCTGCTGCTGCCCAACCTAGTCTAGACGCTGGATTTCAACCAATTCGAAATTTATGTGGTCACCAATTGAAACCTTGGGAACTTCATGCAGGCATCAGTGTGCCATCCTATGCATGTGGCCCAGACAATCCGGGATTCAAAGGGGTGGTAGAAGAAGGTAGTTTGTATGCAATCGAACCATTCAACACCACGGGGTCATCTGGATTGATCAAGAACATCGGGGCGCACAACTCTTCCAATATCTACAGGGTTACAGGAAAGGTTAGTTGGCGAAAGGCGTTAGCTAGAAAACAACTCAAACCTCTCGGTGCACAACTAGCAAGAACTCTTGAAGATAGATATGCTACATTGCCTTTTGCAGAACGATGGGCTTTCCCGATGCTGGAAAAACCATTTCCCGATGCCGATGAAACAAGTCGGCAAAGCAAATGGAATGCCTTGGTAAAGAAACTCATCAGTATTCGATTCCTCGAAACATACCATGCATTGGCATGTCATGATTCTGGATTGATTGGCCAATTCGAACATACTGTATTAGTTACTGATGGTGGGCCTGAAATTTTGACTGTTGAGTGAAGTGTTTTTCGCGCGCGTACGCGTGCGAAACGATATATTGTTCTTCAGTACTGCAAAATGGTCTTAAGCCGTGACATCATCGTGTCGACTGAACAGGGCTGTTGAA
>CAZNXM010000070.1:0-2864 GCA_964577145.1 uncultured Candidatus Poseidoniales archaeon | reverse complement strand
AGCTTAGCTGGTGGAGCGTGGGACTGTTAATCCCAAGGTCGTGGGTTCGAACCCCACAATCGGCGTAAATTTCACTTCACTGTATCAATGAGTCTTGGCTCGCGTTTTGGTTGTACTGAACCGAACTTAAATGCCTCAAACATCAACTGGAATTGGCTAGTATCAGCACCAGATGGGATATTGAGTACTCCAATACATTCACCTTCCTTGACATATGAGCCCACAGCGGATATGATTTCAAGGCCAATACCATGGTCGAGTTCCTCTTCTTGTCCGGTTCTTCCAGCACCTAATCTGCACATGTATTCGCCGATTAGCAATGCGTCGATATCGGTAATGTATCCGGATTCTTTGGAATGAATTTTCATTTCATGTTCTGCCTTGGGCAGTACGGACCATGGATCGGCGATTAACATGTCAGCAACCATCTCATCCACCCCTTGTCTCACGCACATATCTCGGAATTCAACCAAAGCAGTTCCGTCTTTGATATGAGGTCGAATATCATAACCAAGAGCATCGGCTTGCATGTAAACTAGTTCCATTGTGTCATCTGGGCCATGGCCCTGAAGACATTGGATACATTCGAAAATCTCATGAGCATTACCAACATAACGCCCTATTGGATGGTCCATTCTGGTAATCTGGGCACATACATCGATGTTGAGAGATTTGCCAGCATTGACCATAGATTCTGCCAACTCTCTCGCATCTTTCTCGGTCTTCATGAAAGCAGCGCGACCACATTTGACATCGAGAACTAATTTTTCTAGTCCCTCTGCGGCTTTCTTGGAAATAATTGAACTGGTTATCAATCCAATTTGTGGCACAGTTCCCGTGATGTCACGTGTAGCATAGAGCGCCGAATCAGCGGGCGCTATTTCATCGGTCTGTCGAGAAATAAAGCAATGAGATGCCTCCATTTCCTCCAGAGTCAGGCCGGTATTGAAACCAGGTATTGATTCGAGTTTGTCTATGGTTCCTCCCGTATGTGCAAGACCTCGGCCCGCAAGCATAGGGACAGTAGCACCTGCAGCGGCTAAAGCGGGTGCAAGAACAATGCTCATTTTGTCACCTACGCCACCGGTAGAGTGTTTGTCGACCCTGCCGTTTTCCTGCTTGAAAGATGCGCCAGAATATAGCATTGCTTCAGTTAGCATTGCGGTTTCTTTCTCGCTAAGTCCATTGATTGTGCAGGCCATTGCAAATGCGCCTAATTGTGCGGGGTGTGCGGTGTTGATCCCATTACAAATAAGGTTGAAATCAGATTGAGTCAACTCTTCTCCATCCCGCTTTCGTGCTAGGATGTCTGGAATATCAACCATCGAATAACCTCAGGAAATGAGACCAATTTCCACTAGTCTCTGGTGAAGATATTCCGCAGCGGTAATAGGTTCGTAGAGTGCTTTACCGCCAGTCCTCTCGATGAACTCGGGTCTTGGTGTTAGGTCGATTTCATCGCGAGGATGAACGAACATAGGCATGGAATAACGGTCACTAAATGCATCTGGTGGATTGATTACACGGTGAGTAGTCGATTTGAATAAACCATTTGTGAGGTTTTGCAACATGTCTCCACTATCTACAATGATATGGTTATGATTGCCTTCGACCTCAATCCAACTACCGTCGTGGTCCATCACTTGTAAGCCATCTGCGGTCGAACCAATAAGGAGAGTAATGAGATTGATATCCTCATGTTGCGCGCTTCTTACTGCACCTTCAGGTGCGTTTTCACTCAATGGCGGATAGTGGATTACTCTGAGGATAGTATTACCGTCAGCCGCCATATCTGGCAACCATGATTCTTCTTTACCGAGGTAGAGGCTTGCAGCAGCTAGTAATTCACTACTCATTGCCTCCATTGCAACATATAATCCATTGATTGACTCTTCAAACCCGTTGATTTCCTCCGGCCAAACATTGGCTAGGAATCCAGGGGTATCTGTTGTACGTCCAGTCTGCCAGAACTCTTTGAGGTCAGGAGCAGGGTTGTCTTTTGCATGTTCAACACCATATGGCGTATAGCCACGTTGCCTACCGATTTCCTTGCCCTCATATGCATTCTTTGTCGCTTGATCAAGGTGGAAAAAATCCTCAGCCATCGAATAAGAGTGGGAAATGAGATCCAGAGGAATCCCATGTCCAGTTAGAGCAAAGAATCCAATGTCTTGCAAGGCTGCACCCATTTTTTCTACGAACTCAGAACGCTTTTCGCCTCCAGCGCGCCAATCGGAGAGGTCACAGACTTCGAGGGTTCGACTCATCTTAATCACGAAGTTTTGCGATCAATCTTAGAAGTTCGATGTATAGCCAAATTAAGAGGACAACAAGTCCCCAAGCGCCATACCACTCCATATTTTTTGGTGCGCCATTTTGGACGCCCCCCTCTATAAAACCAAAATTACTTATCAAGTTTAATGCCGCTATTACAATTACAAAGAGGCTAAAACCAATTCCAATTGGTCCTGAATTGTGAATAAATGGCACCGGAATCCCTAAGAAAAACATAACCAAATTCACCATATAAATCAGGACTATGGCGCTAGTGATGGATGCTACAACAAGGACGAATTTCTCAGTTGGCTTAATGATTCTGAATCGATAAATAGTGAGCATCACGATGAAGACAGCAACTGTTGCTAGAATGGCTTGTAGAACCACTCCTTCGGTACCTCCGAGATAATGTTCCTCGACCATATAGGAAAATGAGCCGACAAATAATCCCTCGAGTAGTGAGTAAATAGCCATCAAAACCTGGGGTTCACTCGGCCTTGTGAAGCCGATTATCAGTGCTAATACGAGCCCACCAAACATTCCTCCAAACATGAATATCATCGCAGCAGCGGGGCTTTTCATCGAAA
>CAZNXM010000069.1:1986-3066 GCA_964577145.1 uncultured Candidatus Poseidoniales archaeon | reverse complement strand
GAAGCATCGATTGCAGGTAAGAAGCGAGGAGCAACTGAAAGTAGAATCGTCAACGTTGTAGTATAATTTGAATCGTTTTCCGAAACGATTAGTGTTACATTTCCAGAGTCAGAGGGAGTTGCTGTTGTGGACAGGCGTATTGCGATTGTTGTAGTATCACTGAATGTAGGGATTACACTTACGACTTGCGATTCAGAAGGAACGACTTCCCAAGCATTTGGCTGGCCAGCAACACTGATGTCGTAATCCTCAATGGAAGAGCCATTATTGTGAATAGTTAGGGTTAGGTTAGTCGCTTCACCTGGTGAGAGAATGATGTGCGTAGAGTCTGCTGAAAGGCCAATTGCATCATGTGCACTAGCCAGCGGCACAAGTGGAGCAATCGCCATCAAAAAGACGAGTAAGATTGCCGAAAGGCGCCTCTGCATATTGTAGCGGACTCATTTGACCCATTTCAGACAATCGGCCCTTAGGGCCGATGAAAAATCAGTTCTGTAGAGCCTCAATAATATCTTGGTCGATTGCCTCCCAAGGGAAGGCACCGTCCACTCCAGGAGTTCTACCAAAATGGCCGCCTGCGGCTGTAGAAGCATAAATCGGGTGCAGAAGATCTAGTGATTCTGCGATGGACTTTGGCTTGAAATCGAAGATTGATTTCACACGGTCAGTCAATTCTTTATCGCTCAAGTTAGAAGTTCCAAATGACTCGACACGAACGCTCACAGGTTCAGCGACTCCGATTACATAAGCAAGTTGAATCTCACAGGATTTTGCCAAACCTGCTGCAACTACGTGCTTTGCAGCCCAACGACTGGCATATGCTGCAGAACGGTCGACCTTCGAAGGGTCCTTTCCGGAAAATGCACCGCCACCATGACGTCCCATTCCGCCATAAGTATCGACGATGATTTTGCGCCCAGTTAATCCAGCATCCGCAAATGGACCACCAGGGTCAGCGAAGCGCCCGGTTCCATTGACGATGAGGATACAATTTTCGTCCAATAACTCGTCTGGAATTGCATCTTTAACCACATGTTCTCTAACTTGGGCCTTCACATATTCCTGTTCGGCTTCCTCTGA
>CAZNXM010000069.1:0-1886 GCA_964577145.1 uncultured Candidatus Poseidoniales archaeon | reverse complement strand
TAATCTTCGGTCTCACTACAAGCATAACCAAACATTAGTCCTTGATCACCAGCACCTTGTTCCCCGATATTAACACCCAAACTAATATCTGGAGACTGTTCGGTAATACGAGTAATAACTTGGCAGCGCTCATCGCTAGTAGCATCAAATCCAATTTCGTGTGAATCATAGCCAATCATTGCACTAGTAGACCTTGCAATCGCTTCATAATCCGGATATTCTCCGGTTAATGTTACCTCTCCAGCAAGCAAAATAATGCCACGTTCCATACCGCCTTTCACGCTGGTTTCCACTGCTATGCGTGCGTTGGAGTCTATCTTCAAACAGGCATCGACAATTGCATCAGAAATAGCATCGCAGAGTTTGTCTGGATGGCCACTGGCCACGCTCTCGGATGTGAACAAGTCGCCGACCATGTTCCCCGGGCCCATCCACCACCCTATGAAGGTGTTGAGAAGGAACTGAGGCGATGGATTGATGTCCACGATTGACTCGCCAACAAACATGGCGAGCGATTCCGAGTGGCATCCGACCTCCTACCGAACCCACACTTTGGGGCAGATTCAAAACAATGGTGCGGAGTTAGTAGATACCGAAGTCACGATTTGTGGTTTCATGGAAGCTAACCGTGGTAAGGGTAAGATTTGCTTCATGGATCTTCGTGATGGAACTGGACGTATCCAAGTATTCCTAAAGCAAGATAGTGTCAGTGATGGTGAATTAGAAAGTGCACAATCACTCTCTCGTGAATCCACTGTTCAGGTGACTGGAACTGTAGCTCAAAAGCGTCCACCAAAGGTCGCTGAAGGTGAGCCTGCGCCTCCGCCAGCATTCGAAGTTGTCGCATCAAAATTCACTGTATTAGCAGAGGCTGCAGCACCGCTTCCATTAGGTGTTACAGATACTGTGTCCGTTGGACTAGATACCCGTCTTGACAACCGATTCATGGATTTGCGAAGGTCTCACGTTAGTGCAATGTTTACCCTTAGGTCGAGAGTCCTCCAATATGGTAGAGACCACCTGATTACTGAAGGTTTCAAGGAGATTAATTCACCAAAAATCATTGCATCTGCGAGTGAAGGAGGTACCAACCTCTTCCCAATGATGTACTTTGACACACCTGCATTCCTAAGTCAAAGCCCCCAACTCTACAAACAACTGACAATCCTTGGTGGTATGGAAAGAGTATTCGAAATCGGTCCTGCATTTAGGGCCGAAAAGCACGATACTTACCGCCACCTTAACGAATTCATTTCCTTCGATATTGAGGGTGCATGGATGAATGATGACGATGTAATGTGCGTGCAGGAGAGAATGATTCACCATATTTGGAAAATGGTTGCAGAAAACGACCAAGACCAAATTGACATCATCAACACCTATCGGGAAAGTCAAGGTGATGACCCAATCACCGTAGAAGTTCCGAGCCTACCATTCCCTCGAATAGAGTACTGCGATGCAATTCAGATGATTCAAGATGCAGGTGAGAGCATCGAATGGGGAGATGACATTGACTCTTCACACTGTGACATTATCGCAGCAAAATATCCGGGATTCCACTTCCTTCCACGCTGGCCGATGGAGATGAAACCATTCTACATTCACCACATCCCAGGAGAGACGGGTACAACTGGTGAGCAAGTTAGCCGCGGATTCGATTTGAATTATGGCCGTGATGAAATGACTAGTGGTGGGCAACGTGAGCATAATGTCGATATTCTTGAACAGAATTTGCGCAATAAGGGACTCGATCCTGCCGACTTTACATTCTATACAGATGGATTCCGATTTGGAGCACCACCGCACGCAGGATGGGGACTTGGTGTTGCTCGTCTACTGATGGTGTTGACCGGCTCGAGAAATGTTCGTGAAACCGTTCTCTTCCC
>CAZNXM010000068.1:0-3705 GCA_964577145.1 uncultured Candidatus Poseidoniales archaeon | reverse complement strand
GTGGCATACCCGGTGGTGCAGGTGGCATACCCGGTGGTGCTGGAGGCATACCGGGTGGTGCTGGAGGCATGCCCGGTGGTGCTGGTGGCATTCCGGGTGGTGGTGGTGGTGCATTCGGGTTCTCGTCGCTCATTTTTATGCCTCCTTTATACTGCCGCGATGGCGGCATCCAAGCCATTGCCGACAAGCGTATAACGATTGTGCGCATATTCTCATGATGTGGACCTTGGATGCAAGGTCGACGGCAGGTTGAAGAATGGATGACCGAGCCCGCAGAACATGGTCGGATTAGACTCCTCCTCCCCTCCCGTGATTTTCATAGTCGGAACTGCCGGCGCCGGTAAGTCCTCACTAGTTACTGCATTCCAGCGCTGGAGTAGATTTCTCGAGACTGAATCTATCGCAGTAAACCTTGACCCTGGAGCAGAAAGAGTCCACTACGATGCTGAATTCGATGTGCGCGACCTAATTTCACTGACCGAAGTAATGACGGAATATGATCTTGGACCAAATGGTGCACAGATTCTTGCGGCGGATTTACTAGCGGCTCAGGCGCTTGATATTGCTGATGAATTACATGCATTATCGGGTGAACTAATGATTGTCGACACACCGGGGCAGGTTGAATTGTTCGCATTCCGTGAAGCTTCTTCTCATATGATCGAAGTACTGGGCAGAGACCAAGCCGCTATCATCTACTTATTTGACCCAATGCTCTCCCGTAGCCCTTCAGGATTCGTTTCACAGATGCTTCTATCGAGCATTGTAGAATTCCGCCTTGGCCTTCCAACCAAGAATTTCCTATCGAAGTCAGATCTTCTCGATGAAGATGAATTAGAGAAGATTATCGAATGGTCAGAACGATTAGAGATTCTAGAAATGGCCCTATACGATGAAGCAGGTGGCCAGAGAACCGAATTCGCAATCAACCAATTGCGCATGATGCAGCAATTTAGTCAGAGCCCTGGTCTAACTCCAATGAGTAGCGAAACCGAAGAGGGATTAGCTGATATTCTCACATTCGCTCAGGCATTATTTGGTGGTATGAGCGATGCTCGTGATGGATTTGCAGCCGATATTGAGCACGAAAAGAACTGATCTGTTTGACCGATTGTTCTTTCAACCGTCCCTACCGGCCAAATAACATGGCAGAGCATCTCCTTGCTATCGATGACGTAGCCGATGATTTTGCAGATATTCTGCAATGGGCAATTGAATTCAAACGACTGTGGAAGTCGGGTGATGAGATTGCAATGAACTTCATGCCTCTTGATACTATGACTGTTGGAAGTATCTATGAAAAGCCAAGCACACGTACTCGTGTTTCCTTTGAAGTTGGTATCAATCGCTTAGGTGGGTATCCACTTACTTTGCTGAAGAACGATATTCAGCTCGGCAAGTCTGAGACGATAGCAGATACTGCCCATGTATTGTCTAGATTCCTCGATGCCATCACATATCGCTGCTACGGACATGAAGATGTGGTTGAATTAGCAGCCAACAGTAGCGTTCCTGTTCTCAATGCACTTTCGTACAAGCATCACCCGTGTCAGGCCGCTGCGGATTTGATGACAATTCTTGAGCACTTCCCAAACAAATCCGGTCTCAAGGTAGCTTGGGTTGGGGATGGAAACAATGTACTTCACGACCTAATGCTAGCATGTGCCATGCTTGGAATTGATTGCCACTATGCATATCCTGCAGGGTATGAGGCTGATGCCGATGTTATCGAGCGAGCGCAAGAACTGGCAGCAGCCAATGGTTGTACAATGACCGAGACCAATGACCCCCTGGAAGCGGTAGCGGATGCTCATGTAATCTACACCGATGTATTCATCTCAATGGGAGAGGAAGATATGGAGGATAAGTTGGCTAATTTCGATGGATTTCAGGTCAATTTGGACTTGCTATCTGGAGCAGACAAGGGATGGAGGTTCATGCATTGTCTGCCTGCGCATCGTGGCGACGAGGTTACTGATGCGGTGATGGACCACGAACAGTCCATTGTTTTCGACCAGGCTGAAAATCGAATGTGGGCACAGATGAGCCTGCTTACCTACTTCATCGATGAAGGTGCATGGGCTGCCATGGGCGATATGATGGGCATCGGCTTGTAATCAATACAAGCTAACTGCAGCAGCAAATCCTAGTAGTCCGAGTAACATTCCGACACGTACTCTTTGTTGTGCTGCATGGTCTTGGCCCTTCTGAAGCGGACCATTAGTTGTAATCAAGGCTAGCATTGCCGGTGCCTGGAATAATAACTGGTCGAATTCTAGTGGACCTAACCAATGCGGGAGATATAGGACGATTAGGGCACAGAGTAGTGAAACATAACCAAACATCCTTGCCTTTGCCAATCCGACTCGCATTGGTAACGTATTGCGATCCTTGTCGCTTTCCATATCTTCGCAATCCTTGATTATCTCACGGCCGAGATTAGCAAAGAAGGCGACACCTGCAGCATAGAATGCAAGAGGTGTATTCACTTTGCCAATGGTTGCTGCACCGTAGAGTATCACGGCTCCAACCATTAATGAGATTGCTATATTTCCCACAAATCCCATTTTCTTTGTTTGTAATCCCATGTCATATGTGTACATCAGAATGCTTGCAATGCTCCAAATTGCAATTATCGCAATTGGGTCGGAAGAGAGGTATGCTCCAATACCCATCAAGACCAGTGAAAGTAAGGAAAATTCGATTGCTAAATGCTTGGCTTGAGTAATGGATATCCTGCCAGATGGGATTGGCTTATCCGGCCTAGCAACTGCATCTATAGCACAATCAGAAACATCGTTGAAGATATTACCCGCTACGATGAAGCATCCAACTGATGCTGTCTGCAAAGCGACTAGTCCAAGTGAGTTAGAATCCCACTGGCCTTCTAATCCGAGGTGTGCACCAAGTGGTACGGTGATCGCTGCAAGTGCGATGTTCTTGACTCGGGCAAGTTCGACTACCTCACGCCACATCAAACCATGTGGAGAGGGGCGGGTACATGGTCAGTTCGCTGCCAATGCCCAGATACAGACTCTTTCACGGAAGCCTGCAACAGTGGTGCCTTCTGCAAATCCCGCCTTGATGAAGCGAGAGTCACGAGCGAGGACATTCCCGACCTGGTTCATGGTAGCTCCCCAGCGGAAGCGCTTGTTTACGTGCTCAAGGATCTCGCTGGTATTGCGCTGTCCCTTAGTGCTTAGGAAGATTTCAATCTCACTTCGCAAGCGTCCAGTGCGACTCATTGTGCCTCACCTCGTGCTCTACG
Organism: uncultured Candidatus Poseidoniales archaeon; assembly: GCA_964577145.1. Taxonomy (GTDB): domain Archaea; phylum Thermoplasmatota; class Poseidoniia; order Poseidoniales; family Poseidoniaceae; genus MGIIa-K1. The sequence continues at coordinate 437 of CAZNXM010000068.1, read as the reverse complement.
GACAAGACTTGCCCAGGTATTCGAGTTAACGACCTTCATTGGTATCCAGTCATTACTGCCATCACTCGAGGTGATGTGTGTTGTATATCGTGTGTATCGGCTCTGTGCTGAACCGCTCGGGGTTAGATCCGAGAAGCGTGTGTTTGGGTTCATGAACCGAGTTTACACTGCTGCCTATATCAAGAAAAGATGCACACTGGTAGGTAAAAGTGAAGGTGGACAAAAGACGTACTGCGATGATATTTTCACTTTCACTATACCCTGAATGTGAAGGTGTTATCTCCGTTCAGAATAAATACCGGTGACAGGTCGGTGGGCTGTCGCTCGTATGGTGTAGTGGCCCATCATGAAGCCCTCTCGAGGCTTCGACCCGGGTTCAAATCCCGGTACGAGCACTCTACCCCAATTTTACTCAACCTAAATTGTAGGTATAGTCC
>CAZNXM010000067.1:0-4674 GCA_964577145.1 uncultured Candidatus Poseidoniales archaeon | reverse complement strand
CGCCATTCAACACCTGGCCATTATCTGATGAGATCTTAGCAGGTCTCGAAAAAATCGGCTGGGAATATTCTACTCAAGTTCAGAAGGACACAATCCCTCTAGCCTTAGAGGGCCGTGATGTGATTGGACAAGCTCGAACAGGCTCTGGTAAGACAGCAGCATTCGGACTACCAATCATCAATGCTTGTCAGCCGACAGGAGAATTGCAAGCACTTCTTCTCACCCCTACTCGTGAATTGGCGAATCAGGTTGCTGAGGAACTCGGTAATATTCAAGGTGAATCGGGATTGACTATACTCACCGTTTACGGTGGAACCGATTTAGAGAAGCAAGCACGTTCACTCAAAAGCGGCGTCGACATCATTGTTGGTACGCCAGGTAGAGTGATGGATATGACCGACCGAGGTCACATCGACCTCGCTAAGCCACAGTTCTTTGTCCTCGATGAAGCAGACCGTATGCTTGACATGGGATTCTTCCCCGACATTATGTGGGTAATCGAAAGAATGACCAATAGAGGGCAGACTCTTCTGTTCAGTGCAACATTCCCTCAGGAGATTCTCGATATCGCAAATGAGTTCATGAATGACCCTGAATTCGTTATGACAAATACCGAAAAACTCGACATTCCTCCTATCGACCAATACAGTGTACGAATTGGACGTCCGAACAAACTCTGGGTAGTTGGACGACTTCTCGCAAAGATGAGCGAGGAAGACCAAACTATCATCTTCACCAATACCAAGCGTATGGTTGACCTAATAGTTCAACGCTTAGGCAAGCACCGTTTCAAAGCCGAAGGGCTTCATGGCGACCTAAATCAGAATCAGCGTGAGAAGATTATCGCACGATTTAGAGAAGGAGAATCCAAGGTTGTAGTTGCAACCGATGTTGCAGCCCGTGGAATCGATGTCGAGGGGATTACTATGGTAATCAATTACGATGTGCCAGATGATGTGGACAATTATGTCCACAGAATTGGCCGTACCGGCCGTATCGGTCGCAAAGGAGTAGCATGGATGCTAGTAGGTCGAGATGATATACCTCAGGTCAACAAAATCATCGCAACACATTCTCTGGAAATTACCGCTTGTGAAGCACCAGAATTACCCGATGGTATGCGAGACCCGGTTCGTAAGCAAGAGGATAACTCCGAAGTTGCCGATGTATTCGGTATGGTCCCTATTCGTGTAGAGACTACTGAATTCTCTAAGCGTGCATTAGTCGGGCAATTGATTGCCTCATTAAAGTGTGATGAATTATCGATTGGAGATATTTTCTTGAACGATGACCATACCATCGTCGAAGTTCACAATAAGAGTGCAACACTCGCAGTACGTGCTCTCAACAGCAATGACCTCACAGCATCAATTGTACAGTAACTATTCCTCTTCAGAGGAATTTGGCTGAGCAATAGTAACCATTGCGGCAACGCTACCTAACATACCGATTGCAGCTAAGGACCAGGAGACATCTTCAGTCTGCATTCTTGCATCTACTGCATCTTCACACAATCCCTTTGCGCTTTGTTCGAACGTACAATTTTCGATTAAATCCACATCGGGATCGAAGGCTACATTGGCCGCAGCCCCGATGATTAATAGTAGTGAAATTGCGATAACAGCCTTGTGAACATTCTGCCAATCACTACGGAATGAGAATGTCCAAGCATCTTTCTCTTTAGCGCTCTCACGCTTGATTAGGTCGCCAGCATTTACCCACTTGAACCAAATCAGCCAAATCAGAATGAGGGCGACTAGGAATCCCCACTCATATACCGCTGTATGATATTGCCATACGCCAATGTCACAACCATTTACGCCACCCAACTCGATACAATCTGCTAATGCTATTGGATAGAATAGGACTAGACGGATGACGTTTAGCACATATACGATACCGCATCCAATAAGTGCAGATTTTATTCGCAAGCGTTGTGGAACTCCAGTAGTCATCATGATGAGAGTTGAGAGGAAAATCATCTCATGCACTCCAGCGCACTCATCGCTAACATAAGTCGAGATGGTATTGTAATCGGGGAATGATGAATGATGCAGGTCTACCCGTGTAGCCCATCCGTCATGGCTCGAAAGTGAACTTGCCCCATCTCCATAGAAGAGATTAGTCAACTTGTGCCACACCCAAGCAACAGTAACTTGTATTGGTCCAAGTGTGTTCTTTGGTTGAGTGATAAACCAGTAGAAAGCCTCTACCATGAGCAGGGCGAATGGGATGCGCAAGTAGGACTTGCCGAGGTGAGCAACTTCTGCCCAAGAAAGGTCTTCGACCTCTTCCACAAGAGGCTGCACCTCATCGCCCATGATGCCCACTATGCGACTTCATTGAAGAAGTCTCACTCAATAGAGAGCCTTAGAAGGGCGGTCCTGCACCAGAGGATGTGGAGCCGACGCACCGTCTCGATGTCCTTGGGCACTACTGTCCTATACCGGTATCACAGACTAGGAAGGCACTATCAAAACTCGAAGGTGGTGATGTGCTATTGGTATTAGCTGATGACCCCGAAACTATGCATGATATTCCAATTCTCATTGAGAGACTTGGTCATCGTATGGTCGATGTCCTCAAAGAGGCGGGCGAGTTCCGATTCATCATCGAGGTGGGTCAATGAGCATAGATGAGGTTCCGTCCGTTGCTAAGTTACCAACTGAGCACGGCGAATTCGTCATTCGTATTTTCCATGAATCGGCTACAGGATTAGATCATGTTGCTCTTACAATGGGTGATATGACCGGCCCAGACCCTGTATTGGTCAGAGTTCATTCGGAATGTCTGACTGGAGATGCATTTGGCAGCCTTCGTTGTGATTGTGGCCCACAACTAGATTCAGCGCTAAAGGCGATTGCCGAAAAGGGCTGGGGAGTTGTTCTCTATCTGCGCCAGGAAGGCCGTGGTATAGGCCTCCATGCTAAGATAAAAGCATACCATCTTCAAGACAAGGGTGCCGATACATTAGATGCGAATTTGATGCTTGGATTACCGGCTGATGCCCGGAATTATAGAATTGCCAGCACTATGCTAATCTCTCTTGGTGTCTCTGAAGTTTGCCTACTTTCAAACAATCCTGACAAAGTAAGCCAACTTGAAGAACATGGAATAAAAGTGGCTGAGATGATGCCACTAATCGTTGGAGTTGGAAACGAAAACAGGGACTATCTTGAGACCAAAGTTCAGCGTATGGGGCATGAAATTGAATTCTAGGTGAGCCCATGGTTAGAATCGATGCAACCTATGATGGAGATTTACGATGCACATCGACCCATGGACCATCGGGCCGGACATTGATTACCGATGCTCCAGTAGATAACCACGGCAAAGGTGAATCATTTTCACCGACCGATCTTCTTGCAACCTCAATGCTTACCTGCATCATGACGATTGTTGCAATTCGAGCAGACTCACGTTCGATTGATGTCAAGGGAATGAATGGCCATGTTGAGAAGACAATGGCAGCGGGCCCACGTCGTATTGCAAAATTGGAGATGATAATCGTGCTACCCTCAGACTTGAGCAATGAAGACAGAGCATGGCTAATTCAAGAAGGTTGTAACTGTCCAGTATGCGCCTCTGTCAGTGAAAAGATGGAAGTCGACATCACTTTCCAGTAATTGTAATGCCATACCACACCTTTGAGAACCCACGCCCCTTGGGATGTTCATGGCAAAACTACTGATGATAACCGCAACTTCTGGCACAAACCGCGAATTAGCAGACAAATTCGCAGCAGCAGCTGAAGAAATGGGTCACGATTCTGACGTCATTGATCTTGCAGAAGTGGATATGCCAATGTTTACCGTTGCAAGGTCGAAATCACTCGATGTCGTTCCAGGAATGGCCGAGATAAAGGGCAAGATGCAAGCTGCAGATTCGTGGGTTGTTGTCGCTCCTGAGTACAATGGCTCGATGCCTCCAACTCTCAACAACGCTCTTGCTTGGCTCAGTACCGATTGGCAAGATTTCCGTGCGCTATTCAACCGACGCAAGGTCGGATTAGCCACCCATAGTGGTGGCGGTGGTTCTCATGTAATTATGGCAATGCGCCAGCAATTCTCCTATCTTGGTTCAATCGTCATCGGCCGAAATCTTGTTTCAAACAAAGACAAAGAAGCGAATCCAGAAACCATAGAGGATATGATTCAGCAACTCGCTGAATGAACAATAATCACGTTGGCGGTTTCATCCCACGGGGCCGCATCATCGACCACTTCATTTGTTTGAGCAAGCGGAAGTAGAACACGAATCCCACCTTTATCGATCTAAAGGGATGGCGAATAATGTTCCAAGGTTTACCTACATCTTGCAACGGGTACAGCAATTGGTCGACCATGTTCGGTTCAATATATTCGTCCACTCCATATATTGAGGGACGTTTGTCCCTTGGCATATTGTAGGTGCCAAATATTTGGTCCCACAATGGAATGACTACTCCGTAATTAGTCCAAATTGCCTCAGGCTCGTTTGAATGGTGCCAGTGGTGCATCTCTGGCGTTCCGAGTATCGGATGGAGCCAACGCATTCTGAATCTAACATTAGCATGTAAAAATAATCCCAGTAGAATTTGAATAATTGCGAACAACCCAGTGAGCTCAGCGGTGAATCCAGCCGCAATCAGGAAGAAGAAGGCAGGAGCGATTAGTGTTCCATCAAAAGGATGGG
>CAZNXM010000066.1:1333-5149 GCA_964577145.1 uncultured Candidatus Poseidoniales archaeon | reverse complement strand
GTTGTGCTGCAGCATAGATACTTAGGAATAATACTGAAAGAACTGCAGCCAATTTAGCCTCTGGTGCACCTGCTTTATCACCAACAAGTGATGAAAGCGATCTAACATTTCTCTTGTGTCCTTCTTCTTGAATGAATTTGTACAACCACATCCAGGCTACCAGTTGACCAACTGTTGAAGCAATAGCCATCCAAATTACATTGTATCCCATCACGTAAGTAAATCCGATTGCACCAATGAACATGTAGCCTGAATTCCAGGTTGATACCGCACTGAGAGCGGCTAGAGCTGGGTGCATACCGCGTCCTGCGACAAGATAATCATCAGTCGTGTCTTTCTTTACACGAATCGAAGCCATTCCAACTCCTGCGAACAGGAGCATGAAAAATAGGAATGAAATGATCACCCAAATTTCCATGATTTCGCCCCACTATCAAGTCAGAACTTCGAGCAGGCGGTCCTGCTCTGCCGCACGGCGCAACTCCATGGCGATTCGTCGCCCGCTTGAGACGGGCTTTCGCCAAGTGGCATTACCGTATGGATGTCCGACTGATACATGGACGTTGGTTCCTCCACCTAAACGTGGTGCAACATCGTAGATGTAGTAATTCATGTCTTTGTCAATGCAGGTTTGGAGGCAGAATGGTCCGATGATTCCAGGGTCGTAGTGCTCCTTGGAAGCCTCGATAAATTTCTCCCCAAGCTCAAAAGCCTTCTCGAGTAAAGATTCGCGTATGGTAGCAGTATTGTGTCCAACTACAGTCATTTCTGGAATCTGCTGATGTGCAGGCATTGTCATCTGCTGAGGTGCAGGTAAGCGCACATGCCCATCCAGTGAGGATTCAAATCGCCAGTCAACTCCAAGAAGTTCGAGTTTTGGCATATCTTCCTCAAGAGGGCTGTAGAAGAAATTCAGATTGAATACCGGTCCGATGACATATTTCTCGATTCGGGCGCCATCTAGACTTGCTTGGTCGATTGTTCCTTCTTTTAGGAGAACTGCACTCTTTTCACAATACTCCTCATATGAAGCACATGTGAAGAAACCTCTCTCGAGTTTCTTCTGGGCATGATGGAGTTTTACGATTACCAAACAATCGATATCTTGTGGATCAGCAATTGCCTCAGGATATGGTAAGCCTGCCTTGTCAAGTATCCAATAGTAATCCTGGTCTTCGGTTCTCTCTTCCATTCGCAGCATGTTTCTACTGCCAAACATTGGGACATGGAAATCATTCTCTACAGCGTCGATGGTAGAATATGAGGTGAAGGAACGGTTTGGAATGTATATCACATTTCGCTTGCGCATTTCTTCTTGCATTGTAGGGTTCATCACATCGTTGAATGAATCCATGATAATCGCTTTGTCAACCATTCCTCTGCGAACCCTTCCGGAATTTGTTCGCTGGGTCCTGAAATACTGAGAGTATGTTTTGTCACGGCCTTTTTGGCAATATGCAACCGTTGGAAAACCTTCCTCAATTGCCCCATCACAGATGTCCAAGGCCGAATGACTAGCCGTCATTCCGATCCTTAGTTTGAGGCTGTCATATCCCTCGATGATTGCTGCGATTTCATCTTGTCCAATCACAAATTTCACCTCGGATAATATGGGGGTCCTGATGGGGGCCCTTGAACCTCACTCAAAGCGCTGAAGTTGCATCAACTCATCAGTTGAGAGCGTATCGCCACTCATCAACTTGCTCATGAGGTCCTGAACTTCAACACGCGCACCGCGCTGTCCATCACCACTAGAGATGCCACGCATTGCACGTAACATGTCCTGGATTGAATGTAGGCAACGTAGTGCCACGATGTAGAAATGATGTGCTTTGTCAGCTTCCTTCTTCGACTTGCGAAGTTCTCTGTGTGCGGACTCAGCCTTCTCACGTTGGTTATCAACTTCCTTATTCCACTGGAGCATCAATTCGTGAGCCTCTTGCGCTGCTTTTGCGGCTTTTTGCACTTCGAGGTGAGCCTCTTCTTGCGCAGCCATTGCAGCACGTAGTGATTCTCTTGCCTCTTTTAGGTCGACATTGGAGTCCTCTGCGTTTTGGAGTTCCTTCATCTGGGCACGGATTCTTTTCATCTTCTCCATTGCCTTTTTCTCATTCTTACCAGTGTGCCTGCCCATCTCGAATTCTCGCTCTAGACGATCAAAATCCCTGCGTAATGAGTGAATAGTTGGCTTTCGGTCACGGCGGTCACGACGACCACCAGTGTCTCGTTGGACCTCTTCTTTTGGTCCGCGCTGAGCATCGAGAGATGATTTGGCTTGCTTGACAGTGCTACTAGCATCCGAGCGTGCGGACTTCTTCTCACGGACCAATTCGTTCATCTGTTCGCGAATTTCTCGCTGTTGACGAACATTTTGAATGAGTTCACGAACCTCTGCATTGAGTTCGTTTCGCACAACGGTGTGCTCCTTAGTACGAGAGTTCCATTCATCACGAGTGGTTCGGTACTGAGTCGCCTTTTTATCAACCAATTTGCGCTTCTCATCCAAAACGGTCTTGAGTTCTGTCATTTGTCCATCTCACCTGTTCAATGGAGCGTTCCCACGCTCTCACCGGCCCGCCGACCGTCCGATGCCATAAGAAGCCTCCCGTAGGGAGGATTCTTCAAAGAATTGAGGAGAGACGCACACTTGCCTCATTTATCGCTATTCGAATTCTGCCCAAATTTGAACTTGGTTCGCATTTGATAATGATAAGATGGCCAGAATTCATACGACTGGCCACCAATGTTGCTTCCTTTCCAACAACCGTCACTAATTTTGAATCTGCTTTGAGGTCGAATAGCGTCATTACTGAAGTGAGGTCATGCTCTGTGGACGATCTCTCTAGGCAGAAGCCCTCAGGAGAAATCAAACTCGATGCAATGACTCCGGAGAGTGCTGCGAGGTCGGAGATAACTCGCTCTTCCACGACCTGTCGTGGCCGAGAAGGGTCATCAGATTTCCGCATCAATAGGTCCTCGCATAACATAGCCCAAACCGCTTCGGTAATAGCCATCGAGTTTCCCAATTACCTCTAAGCCACGCCGCCTATAGAATTCAATTGCATATTCATTATCGGCTCGCACTTCAAGTTGAACCTCACTATGACCTGTTGTACGGCAAGTCGCTTGGAACATTTCCCATGCTTCAGAACCAAAGCCCTGGCCTTTGAGTGATTCATCAATGGCAAAGGCGACAACTCTTGCCCTTGTATCACTAAATTTTGCAGTCCACAGAACACCACGGATCAATCCATTATCATCTAACAATAGGAGATTACCTCCCCATTCAGGTATTGGCAGACTTCGAACTGATTTCTCGTAATACCTCTCACCAGTCTGGTCGAGGAAAAGTTGGCGAATGGCTTCGATACTAACTGCATCGAGCTTATTTGGCGCTGGGCCCAGACACCATCTCGCACCCATAGATGCTAGTGGCAGTGTCCACCCTCATCATTCCTTCTTCTTGTATGAGCCGCGGCTACCTCGGTGTGCGCCAAGGTTTCCGAGTTTTCTCATACCTGCTTTCTTCGAGGAAATTTTCTTTTCTTTCTTCTCCTCTGTTGAATCAAGTGCTGAAAGCAGTCCTGAGATATCACCTAGAGTCATAGGAGCATTGGATGGTGCCTTGTCGCGAGGTGATTTTGAGCCACGGCCCTTACCTTTACCTCGGGCACGGTCGCCACCACTACGGCCGCCACGTCCTCTTTCTCCGCCGGCCTTTTTACGAATCCAGGCATCGAGGCGACCTGCTTCCCTTCGCAGTTTGTGGAGTTCTCCACGCCTTGCTCGTAGAGCCTTCTGAATGTTTACCACTCG
>CAZNXM010000066.1:0-1233 GCA_964577145.1 uncultured Candidatus Poseidoniales archaeon | reverse complement strand
TTTCAAGACCATCCAATTCACCTGCGACTTTATCTCGCATGTTCTTTACATCATCATCCGATTTGGTTCGCAGGTCATGGAATAGGTCATCCGGCTCGAGATTTGATAATCTCTCAGGGTCTAAAGTGCTACAGATTTCTTTCCACTTCGCTCCGTTTGAAAACATTGTAGCAGCGCGTATCAATTCATCACGAATCCTCATTTCGCCTTCTGGACGGACTACCCTACATAGGTCGTGGTCTAGGTTGAATGGGTCTTCAATGCTCAGGTGATGTGCACCCATTCTACCCGGTTTCTCCTTCTTGGTTGTGATGATTGTAATAGCACTGGGTTCTTCGTTCATCCAACCTTTATCTTCCCTTGTCAATGGCGAACCATTACGAATCGAAACCACTTGTTCTGACCAATCCCAATTGGAATATCTATGGAAAAATGATGTGACTAATTCAGCGAGGCTTGCTTTACTATCATTTCCTTTGGCATCAGTATCCATGGTAAGATCGAATTCCTTCCCATCGACCTCGGCAAAAGTGCGGTCTTTACCGGCTTGAATATTCGGAATCAGACCCTCCATTTGCAGGTGTTGAATTGCAAGTAGCGACCATGCGTACGAAGAGAATGTTCCCTCAGCAGCATCGGAAAGATTTCTGTGAAGTGCCCAGTGCTTAATGCACTTTGTAACTTCACTAACTCGCTTATCCAAACCAGCATATGTCGAAAGAAGTCTAGTATTATGTACTGCAAGAGTATTATTGATTGAAATATCAACCATGAATCCGCTGCGAGGATCGATAAATTTGACGATTGGCACTGTTGCTCTAGTTAATGCCTGAACCTTTTCCATACCTTGACTTCGAAGCATTCCGCTAATTCTTTTCACAGCCTTTTTCTGGTCCTGAGGTGGCATTTCTAAACAAAGGTCCAAATCTCCACCCTTTAGGCTCAAACCGGTTTTTGATGAACCAAATGCAATCAGTTTGCTTCCCTTGAATCTTGTAGTAAGAGAACGCTCAAGATGTGAGATGAGCCCTTCTCGACGCTTCTCCTCGCCCTTTGCTTGACGATGAGATGCAATAGTGAAATCCAAGTCTTTGGAATAAGACTCAACAGATTTGCAAAGTGCGGGCAAATCTCCTCCAGTTAATACCGTATGGAAATTGGGCCACAGGGCAACTTGATCTTCGGATAGACCAGTGATTTCGCAGGCGGAACTCATTCTTCCTCACCTCCGCC
>CAZNXM010000065.1:0-5412 GCA_964577145.1 uncultured Candidatus Poseidoniales archaeon | reverse complement strand
TCGATAGCATCGATGAAAATAGATTCTGGAACAGGTGGCATTTTGAGTCTGTCTGCACCTCTTTGCATTCTGCGAGCATTCTCTTCAGGGCGGAAAAGAACGACTCGGTTTTTTGCGGTTCGATACGCTTTCATTCCTTCGAAGAGTCCTTGGCCATAATTGATGACTCCAGCGGCCGGAGAAATCGAGATATTTCCATATGGGCGCATGAGCCCAGGGCCCCATGGTTCATCGATTGCGGTCTTAGCGATGTACATCTGATCAGTCTCAGTCATTGAGAAAGTCAGGCTGTCCCAATCGACCGGTGCATCGCTCATGAGTTCAGACCAGAGCCCATCGGTATTCAATGGTTGTGTGCAATAACGATGAATGTGATTATTCGCCATCTTATTGGAGTGGTGACCTCCACCATGGTTTATGCGTTGGTCCGGTGATGTCGGCATTATCACTGGCCGTTATGTATCACAAGATGATTCTACAGTGATTCAACTATGGGCACGCGCTAGAAATGGTGAATCAATATTGATGCGAATTCATGGCATAGAGCCTTGGGTCGAGATAACCCCTCTTGGCCGCTGGGATCCATCAAGGAGCACGGAAATCGATTCACTTCTTGAGAAAGAGGAGATTACTCGAATAGAGGGGCCTGAGACCAAGTTAACTGATTTAGGAGAGAAGCCAGTATGGCGACTCTTTGTCAGCCAACCCTTCGTAGTACCTCGCCTTCGTCAGGATTTAGGAATGAAATGGACGGTACTATCGGGAGATATTCCATTTGTGAATCGCTTTTTCCTCGATGGTGATTTGGCCATGCATGTTTCAATTGATGGTAAAATAGGCGTGGGCGATGAACCGGTTGATGTCATTGTAGATTTGACAATGGATGATGTTCAGCATTGCGAGCCTTTTCCAGTACCTTTCACTGTATTCTCCTTCGACCTTGAGACCAGCATCGCTCATGACACAATTCTTTGTGGCGCTGCAGTAATAGAAGACATGGGAAGTGGAGAGCGCACTAGCCATACTTTCACAGGCCCAGAAGATGTGATATTGCGTGAGTTGACAGATTTAGTTCGGGCGTGTGATGCCGACATCATCACGGGATATAATATTGATAATTTCGATTTACCACGTATTGCAGACCGAGCCAACCTCATCGCAGGCCGAAACAAATCGGCACGAATGGCATTGATGGGATGGGGCCGAGTTGCGCTAAAGGAATCCGAAGGAAAGAGGAATCGAGACTCTCTATTTCCCAAAAGAGGCACCGCTCGTGCTTGGAACCTCGCTGGACGTTGTGTGATGGATACTTGGTGGCAAGCTCGTCAAGTATTGAGGCCACAGCGTGAAACGCTGAAATTTGTTTCACGGCTATTATTCCCCGACGATGAAGACATGCAGAAGATGGATGTCGATGCTTCAAAGATGGACGAAGAATGGGCAGCACGACCAGATGTCGTTCTCGAATATTGTCTTCGAGATGCCGAATTGCCATTGGACATCATGAAGAAGATTCAGGCATTTAGGAGAAAGGAAGCGGTAGCAGCAGTTGCGAAAGTTTCGCTCGATACCAGTGCAAATGGAAGTACAAGTCAGCTAATCGATTCCCTAGTAATACGACACGCGGATAGGGCAGGTATCGCCGTACCATTGACCGGTTCTGCTGACCGTAAGGAAGGCCAGATTACTGGAGGATATGTTCACGATGTAGAAGCAGGCCTACACCCATGGATTGCTATTCTCGATTTCAAATCCATGTATCCTTCAATTATGATTGGCAAGAATATCTGTTTCACTACTCGCATAGATCCGGGCAGTGACGAACAACCAGGTGAAGATGAAGAGGTACACGAATCACCTACTGGAGCGAAATTCCGTAATGAATCAGCTCGAAAAGGAATGGTGCCGCATCTTCTTGAGGGCTTAATGGCCCAGAGAGATGAACACAAAGCCGGGCTTCGTTCTGCTAAAGATGACGCCTCGAAGTCCTTTCACGACCAAATGCAATATGCGGTAAAAATTCTAATGAATTCATTCTATGGCGTATTTGCAAGTGGTTTTTATCGCTTCACCCACCGCGACTTGGGCTCTTCGATTACAGCATGGGCACGCCATAACATCAAGACTATCATCAATAAGTTGGACGAAGAGGGACACAAAGTTGTCTATTCAGATACCGATTCAATTTTCGTAAAAACTCCAGTTGAGGGTGTAAAGGATCCAAAGGCGAAGATGATTGAATTCGGGCACTCAACTGCCGAGAGATTTAGCGAGGATTCCGCGGAACTAGAATTCGAAAAGGGCCTTTCAGTATTCTTCAGTCATGGCGCAAAGAAACGCTATGTTGGCCAAGTTGTTTGGCCGAGTGAAGAGATGTTAGTACGTGGGTATGAGACGCAGCGAACAGATTCTTTCCGATTTTTGACCGATGGAATGAAGGAGATGTTTCGTTATGTCTTGTCTGATGATTCGGAATCTGCAGTGCAGTTAGCAATTGAAATGATTGCTGAAGCAAAAGCGGGCAAGGTACCAATCCGTCAATTGATAATGAGTAAATCCTGTAAAGGTAAATTCGACAAAACCCGCAATGCTTGGGATTTTTCAAAGGATTATGCCAACCCAGATAGTATGGTTCAGGTTAGGGCTGCACGTAAATTGATCGAGAAAGGCTTACCCTTTACACCGGGGATGAAGATAGGGTTCATCGTTACAAATGCGCGAAATCGACCTATGGAAATTGAGCCATGGTTAGAGGAAGACCCAATTTCCAATTATGATGGACAATATTATGCTGACAGACTTGCCACTGCCTTTGGTAGAGTGACAGAAGCCTTTGATTGGACCGGCAAAGAATTGCTCTCCGGAAATCGCCAAACATCACTGTTCTCCTTCTGATAGGGGGTACAATCGCCGCAAGGGTTGAATTGAGATGCCGTCTTCGACTAAGTTGATGAAGCACTATCTGATGGCGCTATTGTTCCTCGTCGGCACCTTATCTGGGTGCTTAACTGGTGATGATTCTACCGATTCTTCTTCGGTTGAGGCCGTGTTCTTAATCGACCCCAGTGGCAATGTTATCACTCACAATACTGTTTCCTTTGACGCAAGTTCTTCACTACCATCTACTGGTGCTCTAACATACAAGTGGGATTTTACTAGCGACGGTTCGATAGATGAAACCGGCAGAATAGTCGATTGGACCTACACAAGTCCAGGAGAATACGATGTAACGCTTACAGTTTCGGATTCTACTACCTCCGATTCACAAACTCGCACAGTCACGGTAGTCGATGCAGACCCAGATGATCCAGTTGCCAATACAGGTGCAACACCCGAAGGCGGTGAAGATTGTGATGGTGAAGATGCGTCAAGTGGAAATTATTACTTGATATACATCTGTGAAATGGACCGAGAACTTTCCAATAAGAGGATTGAAGCTACAACCAATGTCATGCTCGATGCATCAGAATCCTCGCCTGGTTCAAGTGATGATTACATCGCAGAATGGGCTTGGGACCTCGATTTACAAACTGACCTTGATGGTGATGGTGATTTCAAGAACGATGCAGACCTTTCTGGCGAGACAGTTGAATGGAAGGATTTGTCACCTGGAGAATACAAAATTAGACTCACAGTGACTAATGGTGCAGGAAGTACCGATTATGATGATGTAACGGTTTACGTTAATTATGCTGGTCGCTGGAATGATTTTGAAATTGCAGGAAATACCTCAAACAATGCAGTTGACATGGATTTCCAATTCACAGTCGTAAACAATCAGGATAATGGTAATACTATTCGAAGCGCACGTGGAGAATTGGTATACCCCGAAATCGATGATGATTGTACTGATGTCGTCCTCGGCGAGGGAAACAATTGCCGTGCGAAATTAGATCTCTATGGATATAACGAAACCGATGAAGAGGCACAAAACACCAGCGCTACACCATTAGAGCAGCGAACAGCGGGAGATTGTGCAGATGACACAGATTGTGTTTGGCTTCAACTTTCATCATATCAGTTTAGCGATTCTACCCACCGGGATGGGGATTGGACAATGACATTGCGCAATGAGAAGGTAAACGACTTGATTGTTGAAAGTTTGACTATTAAGCTCACCTACAAGTGATGTACTGCGGCCCAAGTGATAACCGCTCCATGCTATTGGAATATGTGTTAACGCGTCGCGGTCTTCAAATAGGGGTGTAAAGTCGGCGGGTTGCAAAGGAGAGAGCATCATGCCATCTCAATGGGAAGACAAGTCAAAGCCACACCGCAATATTGTGTTCATTGGACACGTTGACCACGGTAAGTCGACCACAGTCGGTCGTCTACTTTTGGACAGCGGTCATATCGAGGAACACGTTATCGAGAAGAACGAAAAGCTAGCCGCTGAGGCGGGTAAGGCCGGATTCGGTCTTGCTTACGTCATGGACGGTCTGAAGGAAGAGCGCGAGCGCGGTATCACAATCGACGTCGCACACAAGGAATTCTTTACTCCGAAGTACTACTGGACTATCATCGATGCTCCAGGTCACCGTGACTTCGTAAAGAACATGATCACCGGTGCAAGCCAAGCAGACACAGCAGTTCTGCTATGTGCTGCAAACGATGGTGTAAACGCTCAGACTAAAGAACACGCATTCCTTGCTAAGGTGCTTGGAGTCGCTGAGCTTATCGTGCACGTCAACAAGATGGACATCTCTGGTGTCGATTGGTCCGAGGACAAGTACAAGGCTGCAGTTTCCGGAGTTACAGATCTTCTAAAGATGGCTGGATTCGGCGGTCAACTAGACCGTATCCCAATGATTCCTGCTTCCAGCCTTATTGGAGACAACGTCTTCGAGAAGTCTGACAAGTGTTCATGGTACAGCGGTCCAACTCTCTTCGAGGCTATCGATGCAGCACAGATGCCAAACAAGCCTGTTGACAAGCCACTTCGCCTACCAATTCAGGATGTCTACAAGATCTCCGGAATCGGAACAGTCCCAGTTGGAAAGATTGAGACCGGAACTCTGAACGTCGGTAAGACAGTTGTCTTCAACCCGTCCCAGAAGTCCGCTGAAGTCAAGTCCATCGAGATGCACCACACAATGGTGCCTAAGGCTGAACCTGGTGACAACGTCGGATTCAACGTCCGTGGCCTAGCTGCAGACGAGATTCGCCGTGGTGACGTTGCTGGATATACCGACAGCGCACCTAACTTTGTCCGCCACGACGAGCACTTCGTCGGACAGATTCAACTTATGGACATTCCAAAGGCTGTATCCATTGGATACACTCCGGTATTCCACGCACACACCGCTCAGGTCGCTGTGAAATTCATGGAACTACTAGAGAAGACCAACAAGAATGGTAAGGAAGCTAACCCTAGTTTCTTGAAGACCGGTGACGCTTGTCTGATCCGCTTCC
>CAZNXM010000064.1:1427-5538 GCA_964577145.1 uncultured Candidatus Poseidoniales archaeon | reverse complement strand
CATCATACCCCCCTCCGCCATTGATATCAGCAACCATCCACGAAGTTCCGTTGCCTGGACCTCCCGCCCAGTCGAATGTGAGAGGGGTCATTTCCTCATCCACGTTGAGTAATGCAGATGTAGAATATGGCGAGATTGAGGCTGACCCAATAGGGTTGCCCGTTACATTTGTCATCTTCCACAATTCGTCTGCTCCGTAAGTGCTGTTAGAGGCAGAAAAATAGACCGTATCTCCAAGGAGAGCAAAGTTTCCATTGATTGAAGATCCAGAACCTCCAGGATTGATATCTTGTACCATCATAGTTCCGCTTTCTGTACCATCACTTCGCCATAATTCAGTTCCGTTAGTTCCGTCGTTAGCGCTGAAAAATACTATATCGCCAAGGGTAAAGAAATGTCGAGGCCAACCTGAACAATAGCCGGGGCATATATCTTTGACTAAATATGTTCCATTTTCAGTACCATCACTAGTCCACAACTCCATTCCACCATTGGAGACTTGAGCGTTCTTGGTTGCTGCGAAAAATACCTTGTCACCAGCCTTGTGTATTCCGCTAATTGAATCAATACCTTTTGGTGTATCTGCCAAAGGCTGTGAATTATCCACAACGACTGTTCCATTTTCTGTGCCGTCAGTCTTCCATAATACCGAATCAGAAGAAGTTCCAACTGAGAAATACAGCGTATTTCCAATTACGGTCATAAGGGCGAGGTGACCAATGGTTCCTCCAGAACCAGTAGTGATGTCCTTTACCATGATTGGATTACTTGCAGACATTGGGGAAGCAGTATCGTATTTCCAAAGTTCGTTACCATAGGTACCGTTATTGCCCCAGAAAAAGAGTGTGTCCCCAATAGCCTTCAAGCCGCTACCCGATGAAACACTCAGATTCAGAACTTGTACTGTTCCTGTTTCTGTGCCATCGCTCTTCCACAATTGTGCTTGACCGTTAATGCCATCATCGGCTTGGAAGAAAAGGGTATTTCCGATTGGTGTTAACCCATATGGCTGGCTTCCGAGGTCGACAATCTCAGTATTGATATCTTTGACCATCATAGTCCCCGATTCTGTACCATCACTCTTCCACAATTCACGACCATTAGTTCCATTATCAGCTTGGAAGAAAAGGGTATTTCCTAACGGCGTCATATACTTAAGATATCCTTGGTCAAAGAGTTTGACCATCACAGTTCCAGATGTAGTCCCGTCAGTTTTCCATAACTCTGTGCTACACGGCGAACTGGCGCAGTATGTTGAAGAAGCTTCGAAATATAATGTATTTCCAATAACAGTCATTTCTCGGTTTGACCCCAAGGTTTCACCAGGTCCCGGGTTACCATCACAGTTTACTTCGGGGCAAATATCCTTGAGCATTATTGTACCAGATGCAGTACCATCGCTTTTCCACAATTCAAGCCCGTTCGCATGTGTGTCCTCAGCTTGAAAATAGATATGATTTCCCATTTTGGTAATGTAATCAACATCACCAGAACCCGGTGCACCAGCATGACCTGTTTCAACTTTGATATCCTTGACCAAGGAAACATCATGCTGTTCTCCAGCGAATAATTGCTCATCAGTGTCATCGAGAACCGGCTCATTTCCGCTTGTTGTGTACGAATTATACTCGATAAGAGGGCTCTGACTGATAAGTATCATGAGTCCTGCAATCATAAGAGCAGTACGCGGGCTAACCGATGACATAGTTGGTGCAATACGAATGGAGTTATATTATTTTCAGCGGCAACGTTTTCCACATTCTACACTAAATCACTTGTGGATTAAGAAAGTGGAGACAAATTCAATCACTCGTCATCCACTTCATGCATCGCTAAAGTATTCTCCAAAGTGCGCTTTTCATCTTCGAGTTCAGCAAGTTCTTTGCCACCCGAATCGGCTTCTTTCATCATAGATTCAATTTCCTCGATTCGCTTCTTTGAATCTTCACGCTCTTTGAGCATTCTCTTTTCTTCTTTGGCCATCTTGGCTTTGGCATCACTTTGGCGCCTAGCCTTACTCTTACCGGCGCTATCTTCGCCGACCATTTCCGATAGTTCCACAGCGATAGGGTATGGAATAGTAATTCCTTCTTCAGCGAATTTCTCATCGATTTCCTTGAGTAGCCAATCTCTTGCAACCCACTCATCGGTGTAATCTTCAACCCAACTAATTATTTTGAAAGACTTAGAGAAATCGCCCAATTCGGTTAACAATACCTTTGGGCTTGGTTCAGATATGACAAATGGGCACCTTTTTGCCAACTCAAGTAGCGTGTACTTCACGTGGTCAATATCTTCGCGATAGTCCACGCCGATCTCGATTATTAATGAAAATCTACGTGCTTTACCATCGCCACCACCACGGGCAAAATTGGTGAGTGTAGTTTCGACTAATTTGTTATTTGGAATTACTACTAGAGTTTCTTCGTAAGTTAGTATCTTTGTAGATAGTACTCCTACAGAAACTACTGAACCTAATACGCCATCGACTTCAATACGGTCACCTACCTCGAATGGGCGGTCAACTGCGAGCA
Source organism: uncultured Candidatus Poseidoniales archaeon (assembly GCA_964577145.1). Taxonomy (GTDB): domain Archaea; phylum Thermoplasmatota; class Poseidoniia; order Poseidoniales; family Poseidoniaceae; genus MGIIa-K1. The sequence goes on along the minus strand of CAZNXM010000064.1, from coordinate 3,004 downwards.
TGAACGAATTCATGATGTTACCAATTGTCTGCTGCATTGCGATTCCAAGAATAAGGGAAAAGATTGCAAGTGATGCAAGTAATCTGGACAAATCTAAGCCCATTTCTTGCATTGCGAGATTCAATCCTCCGAACCAGATTACTGCTCGTAAAAAGAATGAAACTATTGGGTTTCCACCCGAAACAGTCACACTTGATTTCTTGGAAAAACGCTCTGCTACAACAGGAGTTAGATATTTGACCAAGACACTTGCAAGTGAAGTGGAAAGAAGAATGTAACATACTGAGAAGAATGGAGCAAGAGTTGTCACAAGGTCGCCATCTTCGACACCAATCCAATTTACTGATAGATTGATACTTCCCATAATTACGAAGAAATATAGCCTCTTGGAAAACGACTCGAATAATAGGTCATCCCACTCAGCTGCAGTTGATTTGACAAAGCGATACCATGGGCGAGCAATACCATAATTTGTCAAGATTAGTGCTGCAATTAACAGGGCCAAACAGAAACCGAGCATTGCCCAAATTCCATACGACTCAACTGTCTCAAAAATAGAAGAAAACATCACTTCGCCCGTTTTGTCGTAATTGACTTTATTCTTGAAGTCTGTGGCTGCAATGTTCTAGTCGAGAAGGACCACTTTGCTTCCATCCATGGCAATTCTAACCAGACTATTCAGCGGCCAATCACCATGGCTTTTGACGAAATCCATGCCTGGTCCTTTTTCGAATACTATCCAGCAGTCTGCAACTATTGCACCTATGCGGTCAATCGCTTGTAGAATAGGTAGTAGAGTTCCACCTGTGCTAACGACATCATCGACGATGAATACTCGGTCACCATCATGAATGTCGTTTAGGTATATTGCGCCCTTGGAATATCCAGTCGTTTGGTCGATTGAAGTTTCGCCAGGCAGACCATACTCTCGTTTTCTGCCAATAACAAGGGGCTTTCCTGATAACAAGCAAAGTGCAGCGGCCAATGGTATTCCCATCGCTTCAATTCCAAGAATCACATCGACCTTCTCCCAATCGACATTTTCGTAAATCAGATCTCTCGCCGCAGCAAGAAGTTCTGCCGATTGGATTGGAACGCCATCTGATAACGGGTGAATAAAGTAGGGATATTCTCCTTTGATGATGACCGGAGCAGTTCGCACGCTCTCACGTAGAATCTCTACTCGCGGGTCTACCATGTGGTCGGGGGGTGGTCCGGCCTCCATCAATCCTTCGCGAAGATTGGTATCGGTAGGGCTTACTACCTTAGTTCTTGAATTTCTCCACCATCGAAGTTCTGAATGTCAGAAGTTTGAGAACGGGCCCTGATAGGTCAACAGTAATTGTTGCCCCACGGTTGAATTGGTATTCATCCCAGCCATCTGGTACGACATAGCCACGATGCATATCACTGGTGATTACGGTTGCTTCATTGGTCCAATCGAGGTATTCGCAACCCTCGATTTCAGGTTCTAGGTCACGAGCGATAACGAGGTAGTGGTCCGCACTTTCAGCAGCATTACCAAGGTTATTTTGCCGTGCAATTTGATTGAACCATGCTCCTTGTCCTAACCATGT
>CAZNXM010000064.1:0-1327 GCA_964577145.1 uncultured Candidatus Poseidoniales archaeon | reverse complement strand
GGGTGAGAGTTCACTCCCATTACCGGGGTGTTCGAATCGATATTATGCGAGATAGAAGTAAGGGTTCCATCCCCTCCTAAAACGATGACTAAGTCCCTGCCAATGAAGTCAGCACGCCGAACTTTTTCCCGCGCTCTCACATCTACTCTAAGTCCATCTGAGAGGTTTTCAAGCACTCCTTTGACCAGTTGTAATGACCGGTCATGAGCCTCCTCGAAATTCTTCTTGTAGACTAGAAGAACATCTGCCATGTTACACTGGACGGGCCGCTCCCTCTTGAGTATCACCATGACCCCAATGTTGAATTCACTCCGCTATTCTGGACTATTTATGCAGCCGAGCCCATATGACCAACCAGTCATGCAGCCAAGCCCCTACGCCCAACCAGTCATGATTGACCCACTAACTGGAATGCCATCAAATGTCATTATTGTACAACAGCCTTCTGGGGCTCCTACAGTAATGGGGATTCTAATCATCATCTATGGTTCACTGGGAATTTTGGGTAGTATTGCTGGAATGTTTGGGGGGGCGCTGTTATCTGGCATTGCTCCTGATCCAGAAACCGAGGCACTCTATGATGATGTTCTCACTCTAATCATTGTCGTTTCAGTTATCGGTTTGATAACCTCCATCGGATATATTATCTCCGGGATTTGGATGAAAAATCGCCAAACTAGAGGGGTGCATCTGTGTCTAATAATTATTGGATTAGAATTCTTAGTCTCAGTAACGACTTCGATAATGTTCCCTGAATTAGCAGAATTCAACAATTCGACCGTCGGCATGGATATTGCTTTCAGTGGTGTAGGTTCAATTTTCTGCGGGGTTTTAGCAGCAATACCACTGATGGTTACTAATTCTGGAATGGACGGTTCCAGATTATTCTGAGGAGGCGTAATGATGGGAGAACTGGTCACCGGCCAGGCTGCTACATATGTCGAAGAGATGTATATCACCACGCCAAAACGCTACGAGATAGTCTGCATTACTCAGGACGTCGAGAGAATAGTTGCCGAAAGCGGCATCAAAGACGGCTTAGTATTGGTTAATCCAATGCACATCACCGCATCTTGTTATGTCAACGACCTAGAATATGGCCTCCACCATGACATCATGAAATGGCTGGACAAAGTGGCGCCCTACCATGGATTAGATGGAGATTCGGGCGAGGAGTATCATCATCACAGAACTGGTGAAGATAATGGCGATGCTCACCTAAAACGCCAACTATTGGGTCAACAAGTGACGATGCCAGTCAAGGATGGGCGACTTCATTTGGGAACTTGGGAGCAAATTCACTATGCTGAATTCGATGGCCAAAGAC
>CAZNXM010000063.1:0-5777 GCA_964577145.1 uncultured Candidatus Poseidoniales archaeon | reverse complement strand
CCTTCTCCGCCAACATTCATGTCCGGTACGCGCTGGGGGGTAGTTGGAGGCGTGGCCATGGTCGACCAGTTACCAAATCTCGGAAGAGAGATGGAAATGCTTTCTGTGATGGGAATGTCATCTATGGATGATTTGTTTTCAGACATTCCAGAAGAGGTTCGAATGGACTTTGATTTGCCACTTCGACCACCACAGACCGAGGAGGAAATTCTTTCTGATGCACGTCTTCTATTGGGTGCAAATGTCGCCCTTGGGGAGCGTGTAAATTTCTTGGGTGCTGGATTATATCGCAACCATGTTCCTGCAGCGGTATTCCAACTAATCAACCGAGGAGAGTTCCTAACCGCATATACTCCATATCAGCCTGAGGTCAGCCAAGGAATGCTACAAGCAATGTGGGAATTTCAGACTTTAATCAGCGAATTAGTTGGCTTAGAAGTGGCTAATCTTTCGGTTTATGATGGCTCTACTGCTGCTGCGGAAGCATTGACTTGTGCGGTTAGAGTTCATGGGCGTAAGGCTACGCAAAAAGACACGATATATGTGTCAGATATGCTTCCGCCATCCCGCCTTTCGGTAATTGAAAATTATACCCAAGGTGGTGGAGTAACCATCAAAACTCTCGCCCATAATTCTGATGGAAGTCTTGATCTCGATTCATTGAAAGAAGCTGCAGGTAGTTGCGGTATCTATGTTGAGCAACCCAATCCCTTGGGCTTGATTGATGGTGGCTTTTCTTCAGTCAAGGAAATCATTGGCGATAATACAGCATTTATTGTCGGAGTTTCAGTGACTAGCCTCGGCATGCTCGAGGCTCCGGGAAATTATGGTGCTGATATCGTCGTTGGTGAAGGACAAGCCCTCGGTTCACCAATTACCTATGGTGGTCCACTTTACGGTATCTTTGCATGTACAAAGGCATATTTGCGCCAGATGCCCGGTAGAATTGTCGGACGTTCAATAGATGTTGATGGAAAGGAGGCATACTGTCTAACATTATCCACTCGAGAGCAACATATCCGTAGACATAGGGCTACTAGCAATATCTGCACAAATGAAACACTGATTGCACTAATGGGTGCAATGCACATGTCATTATTAGGTCCTGAGGGGCTCAAGAATTTAGCATGTCGAAATATGGCTGCTACGCAGATGGCTAAAGATAAATTATCAGAAGTAGCGACTATAGCATTACCACATTTGGAATTGTTTCACTACAATGAATTCGTAGTAGAGTTACCAGGTAGTGCTTTTGAATGCTTGAATTATCTGGAGTCAAATGGTTTGATTGGCGGTTTTGACCTTTCAGCATGGTATCCTAGTCGGAAAAATTGGCTCTTGGTGACATGTACTGACCAGACAAAAGCCGCCGAAATTGAATTGCTTGCTGCACATTTGGCAGTTTGGTCTTCTAGCAAAATCCAGGGGGTGGTTCAGTGAGCCATTTGTTTGAGCATAATGGTGCTGAGGGTAGAGGATATTCTCAGCCCGAGCCGATTCTTTCAGTCGATTCACTAAGATTACCGGATTCAATGAAAAGGGCTTCTGCTCCTCGATGGCCGAGGTTGTCAGAGCCTGAGATGGTACGTCATTATACCTGGCTTTCGAACCGTAATTTCGGAATTGATACCGGATTCTATCCACTCGGTTCGTGTACGATGAAACATAATCCAAGAGTGAATGAAGTAATCGCTCAAATTCCCGGAATCGCTGACCTCCATCCCTTGCAGCCTGAGCATCAAATCCAAGGTTTGTTAGCAATTTTCCACGAGATGCAAGAGATGTTAGGAATATGTTCTGGAATGGATTCAGTTACTTTGCAGCCCGTTGCTGGCGCTCAAGGGGAGTTCACTGCGATACGTTGCATACAGGAATATTTCCGTGGCCGTGGTGAATTGGGTCGAACCAAGGTAATAGTTCCTGATTCTGCTCATGGGACAAATCCTGCTTCAGCTGCAATGGCTGGTTTCGAAATCATAGAAATTCCGTCGGCAGATGATGGCAGACTCAATTTGGATGCCCTGAGAGCCGTTGTAGGAGACGATACTGCTGCGATGATGATTACCAATCCTAGCACTCTTGGCGTATTTGAGCCAGAGATTGCTGAAGCGGCAAAAATCGTCCATGAGGCTGGTGGACAGATGTACTACGATGGTGCAAATTTCAATGCCATCTTGGGGCGCACATCGCCGGGTTTGATGGGATTCGATGCTGTTCATTACAATCTTCACAAAACATTCAGCCAACCTCATGGTGGTGGCGGTCCGGGTTCAGGTCCTATCGGCGTTAGATCTCACCTTGCTGAATTCTTACCAGGCCCTGTTGTGAAGCGTCGGCCAGTAATGCCTCAAGACCCCCTAACTAATGCAAATAATGAATGGTGGTACCAGTGGCACTACCCCAAAAATAGTATTGGAAAGGTCCAGCAATGGCATGGTAATGCTGGAGCAGTAGTTCGTTCATGGGCATTCTATCGGCGCTATGGCCGTGAACTAAAAACGATGTCTGAGCACGCGGTTCTCAATGCCAATTACCTTCGCCACATGATTCAGAATATTGCAGTGGAGCGCGGTCTTGACCACCTCTTTTGCGATGGTGCGCCTGTAGATATTGTCAAGCATGAATTCACACTTTCACTTGCCCCACTCAAAGAAGAATCAGGTGTTGGAGCGATGGATATTGCAAAGGGTCTTCTCGACCGTGGATACATGGCTCCAACAGTCTACTTCCCTCTTATTGTACCAGAGTGTGTGATGATTGAACCGACTGAAACTGAATCCAAGGAAGTGCTCGACTTATTCGCTGAGCGTTTCGTCGATATCCTAGCGGAAGACCCCGAAATCCTGCATCAAGCACCTACTACAACTCCTGTTAGAAGGGTTGACGAAGTATATGCTGCGCGAAATCTGACGCTAGCACATCCGTTCGAAGAGGAATAATCACTTTCACATTCATCGAATTGTATTTGCGACTAGAAGCAAGTTCAATTTGCAGTGCTCGCTCGCAAGTAACATGGGGTGGGAAAAGGTAGAGGGTCCAAAGGCTGGGCCAAAGATGCTATTTCCACTTGCATGGTCATTATTACCCCTTGTAGCAGGCTTGATTTTTCTATTTACAAAGGGTGGAATCTTACCTCTTGGTCTTCTCGCAGCAGGGCTTATGCTGTCCTTATTTGCAGTATTTATTGGAGTTCAATTAGTACCAGGGCGCATAGATATGCTTCATCTCTTAGTATCGCCATTCGCATCAGTAATCTTGTTTTTCCCAATGCCTGAAATTGTCATTGCTTTGATTGGGATTGGATGTTGGACTCTAAATTATCGACTTGCCTCCAAACTTTCCACCTTGTCGGGAACAGCATACCGAATGGATTGGGACCCTCAGGTTTTACTTCCGCAGATAGAAGGTGCGAAAATTTTCCACAGGCGTTGGGCAGCACGTCCGTTGATGAGAATTGATGGAGTTATTATTCGTGGTGTGAGAGAAGGTAATCGAATCCTAATAGAGGCAGATGCGCCTATTCAGTTTGACATTCACTTACCAGGGTCATCTGAAGAATAAATACCCTTAATCATCCGTTTCCAGCGTCATGTTGGAACAACCATTGGACATAAGAGGGATCGCTATGAGATTCCTTGAGCCAGAAAGAGAATACCGTTGGGTCGCACCTTTTCGTTGGAGAGGTAGTATCGATTTGGGGGCGTGTAATCTTGATTCAAAAAAGCGTCAACGCCTCGAACAAATACTCTCCTTGGATGGCTCGGACAGAGGTCCACGTCTTGCTAGAGCAGCATGTGTTGCTGCTAGACAAGGTAGAGTTGTACTTGCTCAGAAATTACTAGAATCTCATGTAATGGGTTGCACTGTTCCAATTGAGATCGAAGTCCGGGCTCGCAATGTGCTCAACGATGAACGCAAACGGGTTCGAACCTTGCTCAACCGCCTAAGGGAATGGCCTGCAGGGATTTGGAATCTACAAGATGTACCAGCTTGGATAATCCCTGCATTCATCTACCGATTTCGTACAATGGTTCACAATAATCCAATCATTATTCTATCTGGAGGCCACTTACTTTGCCCGGGGGAATGGGAGTGGATAATCCCTGAATCGTCTCCACACCCGGTAGAGGTAATTCGTCGTGATACTATGATTAATCCATTGGAATTGCTGTAAATTGGGCACATTTTTCTCTCGGCACCTTGATGAACCACCGTCGATGGCCCCTCATCATGGATGCCACCATCCTACTTGGTTCGAAGTCGGACATGCCCATTGCTGAAAAGTGCACCAAGATTCTTGATCAGTTCGGTGTCAGTTACCAATTACGTGTAGCAAGTGCACATCGTTCACCTGCATTTGTCGAGCAAATAGTTCACGATGCAGAAGCGGATGGATGCAAAGTTTTCATCGCAATGGCTGGTCTTGCGGCTGCATTGCCAGGTGCGGTTGCGGCAATAACAACCAAGCCTGTGATTGGAGTTCCAGTAGGCGGAAAAGTTCCGCTAGATAGCCTGCTATCCATCGCACAACTTCCCCCCGGCGTACCGGCTGCAACAGTGGGTGTAGACCGTGGCGATAATGCCGGATATCTTGCTACACAGATACTAGCTCTGTCTAACGCTGACTATGCAGCAGCCCTGAAGCAGAACAAACTCGACCAAGTCGAGCGTGTAAAGCAAATGGATGCAGAAGTGAGCGGAGGCGGGGTTTGATGTTTGATTGCGAGCAATTCATCTCAGAGAGTGCTGCTTCGATGACGGAGCAGATTGACGATATCGCAATTATTGCTTGTAGCGGCGGAGTCGATTCTTCAGTTGCAGCAGTCATCGCGAATCAAGCGGTTGGCGGTAAACTTCACTGTGTTTATGTCGATACAGGGTTAATGCGAAAAAATGAGACACAGGAAATTCAAGAAATGCTCGCAGAACTTGGACTTAATCTCACAACAGTATTCGCTGAAGACCGTTATTTCGAGGCACTAAAGGACGTCACTGAACCTGAGGCAAAGCGCAAGGTAATCGGAGAATTATTCATTAGAATATTCGAAGAAGAGCAGGCAAAAGTCGGTGCGAAGTATTTGGTGCAAGGCACAATTGCGCCCGACTGGATTGAATCTGGAGGCGGTGTTCGTGATACCATCAAGAGTCATCACAATGTAGGAGGATTGCCAGAGGATATGACTCTCAAAGTCATTGAGCCACTTCGTGACCTCTACAAAGATGAGGTCAGGGATCTGGCCCGTGCCCTGAAAATTAGGGTAGCAGACCGCCAGCCCTTCCCCGGGCCGGGATTAGCACTCAGATGTCTTGGCCCCCTCACACTTGAGAGAGTCCATGTCGTTCGCGAAGCATGTGCGATTGTCGAAGAAGAATTGGAAGCGGCTGCCGAAGCCGGTAAAATGGAAATCCCATGGCAATATTTCGCGGCACTTCTACCGGTTAGAAGTGTAGGAGTTCATGGCGATGTACGTGCATACGGCGAGACAATTGTTGTACGAGCCGTTCAGTCAATGGATGGTATGAGTGCACGCTATTCCGAGATTCCACATGATGTACTGGCAAAGATTAGCACCCGGATTACCAATACGCTAAAGGGTGCAGTAAACAGGGTAGTCTACGACATTACCCACAAACCACCGGGCACCATCGAGTGGGAGTGAATAGCACCTTTTCCGATGGACATCGTCATATAGGGAAGGTGATTCGGCGAAGTTGCCGATTTAGCTTAGCTGGTGGAGCGTGGGACTGTTAATCCCAAGGTCGTGGGTTCGAACCCC
>CAZNXM010000062.1:0-6290 GCA_964577145.1 uncultured Candidatus Poseidoniales archaeon | reverse complement strand
GGCAGCGTGGCCATCTCATTTACGCATCTAAATTCATTGAGATGGACACGCCGAGATTTGAACTCGGGGCCTCTACCATGCCAAGGTAGCGATCTTCCAACTGATCTACGCGCCCAATGGGTTGCTTGAAGCAAGCCGCCCACCGGCACTTGTATCATAAGGCTTCTCAATAGGAAGCCGCTGGGCCATTCATGGATGTGGAAGAAGTCCTCGCTGAACTGCTTCCACAAGTACCTGTCAACATCTTCTCAAGGTGGCTTTCACAGCGTGTTAGCCTTGTCTGGTTGGAGGCGGATGACGACCGCCTCGGAATGACCAGATTTGAGCAAGGTCCTGCTGAGTTAGTTCGTAGTAGAAGATTGAAATTAGATCCCGGCCCAATCACAATCGGTTTACACCCTCGATTACAAGATGAGCCTGAATTATTACGCCATACTCTCGCACACGAATTAGTCCATGCTTCAGGAGTCCTCGACCACTCCAAAGAACTCCACGATGCAGTAGATGAAATCGCTCCAGGAGTCTCGATTAGTGACTCGCCATTATTGCAGGAAAAGCGTGAGGAATTCCTCTCTTCGGCTCGGGTTCAGAATTGGTCATGCAAGCACTGTGGATTTGAATGGGAACGCTCTACTGTGAGGAAGCCGAACCGTTGTTTCAAGTGTGCTCGCCCACTGTAAGACTGATAGAGTAAATGCATCAGGACCATTTGCACGGGCGTATAGTGTAGTAGGATATCACGCTGGGTTTCTAACCCGGCAACACGGGTTCGAATCCTGTTACGCCCGCTTCTTTTTGCTGAGTATTGTACCAGCGAACGCAAGCATGATTCAGGCTTCGGATAGAATATCCTCAACCTTCGAATCCTGTTACGCCCGCTTCTTTTTGCCGAGATTGTACCCAGCGAAAGCGACATGCCCCTCCATTGAAGGATGTAACCACAACTCTATTTGGTGAGATGCACCCATTTCGAGTCATGAAGGGTCGCGCATTGTTGCTGGCACTGTTGTTGCTGGGTTCAATTCCGGGGCTTCAGGCCAACGCAGGCTCGACCACTCATTTCGGTAACACTGGTTCTCCAATCTCGATTATGTTGGATTTCAATGGACCGGGACATGATGCTAGCACCAATATCAGCATCGGTGCTAGTTCGGTGATTACTTCTGCAGCACTAGACATCAGAGGTCTTGCTAATTCAAGTGGGGAAAGGCCCGAATCAATCGGACTAGACATTGGGGATGACGGTGATTTGGATTGGTTCTGGGGAGGTCCCGGGAATGGTACCTTTGGTCATCTAGATGAACTTTCAAGTGGGTATAAGCGGGCTGGACTGAACATGTCCACCGGCAATAATTCGAGCTATTACATCCGTCTGCCAATCAATGCTACAATTACCTCAGCGTCAATGCAGTTTTCGACATTGAGCGAACTGACAATCTCTGGTAGTGATGTGCGTGATTCCTACTTGCATCAACCACATCCTTCCTATGGGAACTCGACACACGCAGATTGTAATTATGGTAATCAGAGCACCACCTATGTTGGTAAAACGGAGTGGGCAAATTGGCATATTTACCGAGGCGTCTACTGGTTTGATCTAGGCCTATTACCTGGAGCGACAGTTCTCGATGCCAATCTCTCATTCTATGTGCAAGATGTGGTTAATCGAGCTTCGACCACAACCCCTGTGAGTGCTCAACATACCTACTCAGTTCATCCTTTACTGAAGAATTGGGAGGAAGGACTTGAGAGTAATGCGCAGGTGTCACAAGCAGCAGGCGTCACTTGGAATAAAGCGATTGACAACCTCACAGGCAGCGATTATTCATGGTCAAGTGCAGGTGCTTCTGGCGCGACCGACCGCGATGCCGCGGTTGCAAGTTACACGGACAGTCCAGCCAATCTTGAACTCAACTGGCTCGACTTCAACAATCAGAACTTGACTGACTTAGTACAGGATTGGGTTAATGGTAATGTAACCAATAATGGAATTATTCTCATCGGTGATGAAAATACCAACAAGCCCGATGGTTCGAGATTGACCATCACAGCGAGGGATAACTCCACCCATGGGCCGAAATTGGTGGTTATTTTCGAGGGTAGCGATGACGTAACGGCCGCCCTCGATGTTGGTGCAGATGGTAATTGGGAGTGGAATCATAGCGGAAATCTCAGCAATGCTTCGACAGTCCCCGATTTCTCAACCTCTCTGAATTCATATCTCGGCAATGCCATCCCAAGTTTCACCGATGCATGGGGCAATGAATTCGTCGATATTCCGCTTAAGGTGAGTGCGAATGCCACATTGGTTCTCGATGAGATAGATATCGAATATGACTGGACTGCAGCAGTCGGGCCCTCGCCTCATTCAGACCTGTTGGGCGAATTGAATCAACAAGTTTCGAATCTTACGCCAGATGGCGCTGGCAATGTTAGTATCGTCATCAATGTAAGTTCAGGCAGTGCCGGAAAGGTGGAATTGCTCAACCTATGGTTGGGGCAGGGAGATCGCCCGCCTTCCATCTCAACAATCACATTGCCGGGAGAAACCATTGTTCCCGATGGCCTAGCACGGACTTTGAGCATCGAAGTGACCTCATATCAAGAATTGTCGAATTTATCATGGCTCGCTCTGATTCCTCAACTGCAGAACAGTGCTAGCCGACCAACGCTTTTCCATTCTCTAGAAAATGGCACCACTTGGGTCAATGACCCTGCCGGATTTGTAAGCAATATCAGTGGTTCGTGGACTCCATTGGATAATCAGAACGGCATCATGGAGTGGGACCTCACCGCCAGTTGGGCATGGTTGCCTGAACAAGATGTTGCTTGGCAGGCTCAGGCGAAGACCATTGATGCGCTCCACACAAGTAGGCTTTCAAGCCAAACCACAGATCATGAACGTAGAATGGAGATTACGAGTTTCACTGTCTGGGATCTGAGTGAGCCGACTGAGGGCAGTACACAAATCGATGCTGGTGAATGGGTCGCAGGTGGTGACCTTCTACGGGCAGGTGGTGCTGTACGATTCCTAAATCAGTCCAGTCATCCACTTCCCGGCGATGTTATAATCGAACTTGTGAACATCACTGCTAATTCAACGGTCGATTCCAATGGTGTATACTCAATCGATGTGGTCGCCCCGCAGGCCAATTACTACGACGGATTTACCATCGCAGCCTATCTCTTTGGACCATATGATTCAACTGAGCCTGGACTTGCATCACTGACTTTCAACATCGATGCGACAAAGCCAGGTTTCCAAGCGAATGCACCCCTTGGTGAAAGAATCCTACCATCGGCTCAGCAATTGTTCAATGTGACTATTACCGACGGCACTGACAGCGATGGGCTTGATCTTGGTAGTCTACGTTTGAGGTGGTGGGTCGAAGCTCTGCATGATGATGGAGATGGTATTCCACAACTAGAGGAATACGGTCAAAGGCCACTTCTCAGGGATGGCGAGAGTGATTTCTTCCACGCTCGATATGATGATACATACAATTCACACGGCCAACAGGTATCTTTGTTCATAGAGGGCTTTGACAAGACTGGAAATGCAATCTTGAGCAGTTATGGCTTCGAATCAGATTCGGTGCATTACATGTCGCTGGTTCCTTCTCCTACCGAAATCACATCTGTTGAACTGGACCTACCCGGTGGCGACACCCTTACCCCTACCCATCCAGGTTGGCTAAACATCAGCATGAGAGATGTCAACGGCTTAGAAGATATTGAAGGCTTCATTATCGATCTCGGTCTAGGCAATACACTATACTATGACAAAGGAGGGTTGTTTGAGTCGAGTAATACATTGCTCGAGGTTTCAGGATTCACTTTCGGAGAACAAGGAGACCAAATCACCCTCAACCTATCATTCACCGCATCTCCGTTATTTGATGATATGTCGGCTGGTGAGATGCAGATCTCACTCAAGGTCAGCGATTCATCGGGCGAGCAAATCACTGACACTGGAATTGGCTGGCGCTTCAATGCCAATGTCATGCTAGTCGAATCATCGATAAGAACATCCGAGGCTGATTCCCGCCTCCTTGAGTATGACGATTATGTCACACTCGGTCAGAGACTGGTGGTCGAGGGCAGGGTACGATACGTCGCTGCCGACCTCGCACCGGCACCGGGTTCATTTTCGGTTATGCTTGAAGCTCCTCTAGATCTCCCTCTCTTAGTGGAGACAGATGCTGATGGCAGATTTGAAGGTACGATGGATGCCCTTGGCAGCGGATTGTATCGGGTTGTCATCCAAGTCAATGGAGGCATGGGTTATGCTAATCCAAGTCCTGAACCAATCCGCCTGCAAATCGATGACGAGGCCCCTTCGATAGTAGGTTATGAGCCGACGATGATATCCACGAATTCAACTGAAATGCTATTGCAATTTGATATCAAGGAAGAAGATTCAGGATTGTCGGAGGAAGGGATTCGAGTTAGATGTGTACAGGTAAATGGTCTTCAGTCATTTGGCGACATAATTGAGAGTACTGCTATCAGAACCATTCCCGGTGAGGTAAGTCGGTATCTTGTGAACCTGAGTTCACAACCCATCCAAGGTGAATATCTCGATTGTTGGTTCGATGTTGCCGATTTGGCTGGAAACAACTTGACAGGTGAGGGTTCAGCCAATACTTGGCCGCTACGCCTCGATGTCGTCGAGACCCGACCCGACCTCAGCGCTGACCTAATCACTATCACTGACCAATCTCCAATCCTAGGTAGAATGACCACTGTCAGTATCGAGATTTTCAATATCGGCGCCAACGATGATTCGACATTCAACATCACTTTGGAGACCCACACATCACATGAAGGCAGAATCCTCATCGAGGAAGTAGTAACTATCCAAACATCGATGCTGAATGGTGAGTCGACAACAGTGACCTTTGAATGGATGCCTGATTGGGAAGGTGAACTGGATTTAGTTGTGCGAATCGATTCAAGTCAAGATATCGACGAGATCGACGAGGACAATATCGTTTCGTTGAGTGTGAAGGTCGAACCTGTTCCTGAACCAGAGGGATTCCTTGCCTCTCAATCGGTAATCTCACTTATCGGAATGGGATTGCTTGGGATTGTTTGCGTTGGATTGCTATTCTTTGCATCTCGCCGCATCGGCGAAGGTGAGGATTCAGAGTGGCTTGATGAAGAGGAAGAAGAATACTGAGTATTGCATTAATTGAAGTACCCCCCTCTTAGAACTCTTGATATGACGCAGAGAACGGTATCGATGGTCGCTCCAACTCATACGGTCCTTGAGGGCGGTGGATTTCTCGTTAGGCGTCCGGTTGTGATGGGTCAACTGATGAGTCCGTTTCTTCTATTGGATGAGATGGGCCCTAAGGAGTACGGTCCAGGTGAAGCAGTGGGTGCTCCTTGGCATCCTCACCGAGGCTTTGAGACAGTGACTTACATGCTCGATGGTGAATTTGAGCATGAGGATAGTGCAGGGGCTTCGGGGTCATTGAAACCCGGCGATGTGCAATGGATGACCGCCGGGCGTGGCATCATCCACTCAGAGATGCCATCGCAAAGGATGATGGATGAAGGTGGACTGATACATGGCTTTCAGATATGGGTGAATCTACCAGCTAAGGACAAGATGATGGCACCGCGCTATCAAGATATCCCGGCCTCGGATTCACCGGTAATCGAGAAGGACGGGGTATGGGCACGCGTCATCGCTGGCGAGTGTCTTGGCGTAGAATCATCAATCGATACCGTGATCCCAATTACCTATATTCATGTGAAACTGGAAAAAGGTGCAAAACTCGACCAGAATCTCTCCGAGGGGTTGAATGGAATGATCTATGTTTTCAAAGGTGCAATAATGGTGGACTCAAAAGAGGTTAGGGATGGCTCACTCGCCCTTCTGAGCGATGGTTCAACAGTATCTATCACATCCTCTGAATCAGCCGAATTACTGATTCTTGCCGGTCCTGAAATCGGTGAGCCGATAGCCCGTCATGGTCCATTCGTGATGAATACTAGAATGGAAATAATGCAGGCTATTGAGGATTATCAGAATGGCACTCTAGCTTGATTGGCAAGGCATGGCCTTTGGGAAGTCCTCATATACGGGTGGTCGGTCGGCGAACTGTTCATCATGAAGCGAGGTTCTCGTGCTTGGAAGAAGGCTGGTCAGCAGCGTTGGAAGTGGCGAAAGAAAAAGCTACGCCGACGCAAGCGCGCTCGCCGTCAAGCAAAGCAGTGAACCTTGACTGGTTGAATACAATCTGGGAGTATAGTATAACCTGGTAGTATTGCTGGCTCCA
>CAZNXM010000061.1:0-6427 GCA_964577145.1 uncultured Candidatus Poseidoniales archaeon | reverse complement strand
CGGCTGCTGGTAAGCATACAGAAGCAGTCATGTGTTGGAAAGCACTAATTCAGGAAGATAAGTCAAACGCAGATTCTTGGACTGGGTTAGCACGTGCGCTTGAAGCTGCAGGAGATCTTGCAACAGCCCAGAGGTGCCATGAAAAGGCGAATAGCCTGCGTAATCCGGAGCCTGAATATGATCCGCTATCCATGATGATGGAAGAAGAGCAGCCGGCTCCGGCGCCCGAGCAATCATATGTTCCAGAACCTGTATCTGATCTCGGATATGGATTGGAATCCGAACCTGAGACTGTTACAGCGGCTCCTCTACCAGTACTGACAGAGCGCGCCGAACCTGAGGCATCGATTCAGGAAACACGTCCCGAAGTTGATCTCGCTGCGGCAGCACTCGAAACCGCTTCACGTGCTCCAACAGAAGAACTAGGAAAAGATGCTGATTCAAGATCTATCGCAAATCAGGATATTGAATGGTACAACAAGGGTGTTGGTCTAATCGAAGACGGAAAATACCGTGAAGCACTTTCATGTTTCGACCGAGCATTACCTTCATTCGCAGGTGACGACCAAATGGTTATCCGGATTCTGAATGGGAGAGGAAATGCGTTATACTATCTCTCAGAATATCCAAAATGTGTGGAGTCATATCACAAAGCCATGGTAATCAACCCCTCTGGCGTACAAGGTAAAACACTGTACAACATGGGTACAGCCTATGCGGAAATGCAGCGATTTGGTGATGCGATTAAATGCTTTGAGCAGGCTACACCAAGGGGTCTCGATGAAGAACAAGTCAAACTTGCTAAGGAGCAAATTAGACGTTGTACAATTCTGCTCAAGGAACAGCAGCGAAAACTCGCTTGAACGAATAATCCTTGCAAAATTTGGGATTTGACCACACAGGTTGATATGGGGCAAGCATGCCCATTAGAACATGGACTGCAATACTTGCGATAGCGCACCAGCGGTCCAAGTTC
The DNA here is from genome assembly GCA_964577145.1 of uncultured Candidatus Poseidoniales archaeon. Lineage (GTDB taxonomy): Archaea > Thermoplasmatota > Poseidoniia > Poseidoniales > Poseidoniaceae > MGIIa-K1. Next base: position 5,451 of record CAZNXM010000061.1, on the reverse strand, counting down.
ACGCTCCTGTAGTTGTCAGTGCCATGCTTACAATCACAGATAAGGCAAAAGAAATGCTCAATGGAGCATTTGGAGATGACCGTTCACAAGCACTTCTTGTTGGCGTTCTTTCAGGTGGTTGCTCGGGTTATATGTACGATTTACAGATCGTCGAGTCAACCGATCAAGATTGTCAAGAATTAACGATAGATGGCTTTCGTGTTCTAATCCCAAACTCTACCTCACACCTCCTAGATGGAATCGAAATCGATTATGTCGACCGCCTAATGGGTGGAGGATTCAAAATCAACAACCCGAATGCTTCGAGCTCTTGTGGTTGCGGTGAATCATTTGCATGAGGGATTGCATGGGCGTCGTCTCGCTAGACGGCTATGTGCTAATAGTTAGAGGCGAGGATGCAATTGCATTTGTCAATGGTTTGTCAACGAATCTGATTGAAGGTACATGTACTACAGTTTTCACAAATTCGATCGCTAAGGTCATTGATATGGTCGATGTGATTGACATGGACTCATTCCTCGCCCTTGTAGGATATGGGCCTAACAAAAATGCATTACTAAGTCACCTAGTACCACGTATCCTCGGACAAGATGTGCAAATCGCCGATGCTTCAGAATCAAATTCTGTTCTACTCTCTACTGAGGATTTGGATGTGCAAGAAGGAGTAACTAAGGTTGAAACATTTCGCGGATGGTTGATTATTTCTCCAAATGGGAAGGAGCCAAATGTGACAATGAGTGAATCGGAATTCACTGATTGGCGTGTTGAAAATATGATTCCGCACCCCGGTCATGAGATTACTAATGCAAACCATCCATATGCATGTGGATTGAGTCACTTGGTGCATGAGGACAAGGGTTGCTATATTGGACAAGAAATTCTGGCACGGATGAAATCACGTGGGCGACAGGGTAAGGAATTGATTCGGGAAGTGAATCCAGTTTTAGATGCTACATCGATTGGAAGTACTCATAGTTTAGCGATAAGGAAGTGCTAAGTTGAATGATAGGAACAAGGCGTTACTCGGACTATTTCTTGTTGGGATAGCACCTACTGTTTCCATCTTAGCATCCTTTGGTACTGGTGAAGGTTTGCTTGGTCAAATCTCATGGTTTACCTCAAAATTATGGATGCTCGGATTACCGCTAATCTGGCGATTAAAGGTAGATAATTTACCAATTTCATGGTCAAAACCGCAGAATGGTGGGTTTACAGAAGCGATAATTATCGGTGGAATTTTTGCAATTATCATGCTGGCCGCATGGATATTTTTTGGCATTGATAATATTGATTCATCCGAATTTAGAACTGCACTAGAGCCATTTGGGCTAACAATTGCAAGTACCTATATCGCAGCTGCGATGTTTTGGACATTTGGGAACTCCGTTCTAGAGGAATATGTATTCCGTTGGTTCATTGTTGAGAAGGCTGAAGTAATGATTGAGGGCATATGGAAAACGGTTTTCCTTTCATCTAGTATTTTCGTTATGCACCACTTCTTTGCGCTATATTTCCTTGGCTTCCCATTGTGGCTAAACCTACTTGCCTGCTTTGGACTCTTTGTAGGTGGTTCGGTCTTCAGCTGGCAATACATTAGATACAGAAGCATCTGGGTCCCATTCGTTACACACGCAATCTGTGATATTGTGGTATTTGCAGTAGGATTTTGGATCCTATTCGGCTAAATCAATATCCAAGAATCTCAGAAAGTTGGCTCTTGTAGAAATTTGCAGAACCTTGTAGGCTCTCAAGTTCTTCATCGCTCAAATCCAACTCGAAAATCCTCTCAACTCCATTGGCACCCAAAATGCAAGGCACTCCGATGTAAACATCTTCAAGTCCATACTGTCCAGTAAGATAGCAACTTGCGGGAATTAATCTTCGGCGATCATTCAACACTGCTTCAGCCATGATAGCTGCTGCAGAACCTGGAGCGTAGAATGCGGACCCCCTCTCAAGTAACTTGACAATCTCTCCACCACCGCTTGCTGTTCGTGCACTAATTGCTGCGATTTTCTCCTCACTGATTAGTTGAGTAATTGGAATCCCACCCACAGTGGTGTAGCGCGGTAGCGGAACCATCGTGTCTCCATGCCCACCCAGTACCATTGGACTGACGTCCTCTTCTGCACAATTCAATTCCAGTGCGATGAAATGGGCCATGCGGGCACTGTCCAGTATTCCAGCCTGCCCAATTACTCGGTTGGCTGGGAATCCTGTTACCTTCTGCATGTGGTAGGTCATCAAATCGAGTGGATTGGTTACCATAATCACGATGGCATTAGGGGCGTTATCCCTGATGCCTGCTCCGACTTGGCTAACAATCTCAGCATTCTTGCCAATCAAATCCTCTCTAGTCATTCCCGGTTTGCGTGGGAATCCACTAGTAACGACGATGACGTCGCAGTCTGCAATATCAGAATAATCCGACGTGCCGGTAATTCCGCCATCATAATTCAAAATATTTCCATTCTGACTCATATCGAGGGCCTTACCCTTTGCAAATCCCTCAAAAATATCGAGCATTACGATATCTGCAATCTTCATCTCTGCAAGTACAAATGCACAAGTTGCTCCAACATTTCCTGCTCCAATAACTGCTATCTTTCTGCGTCCGGTAGCCATAGTGTGACACTCCAGTGTGGGGCCCAGACGCCCCCCGTCCATAAGCAAGGCGGTGTTGAGCCAAACACCGAATTCGCCAAAGAGGACCGAGTCGTTCAAGAACCGGATGCTGGTCGACGCATCTGTCGGTGTGCTTCGGCACATGCGAGGTGATGTCATGAAAATCGGAGTTCCAATGGAACCAGAAGGCGAAACGCGTGTGGCAATTGTCCCTGGAAGCATGAAGAAATTAATGAAATCAGGATTCGAAGTTGTCGTTGAAAAAGGAGCAGGTAGTGCTGCCAATTACAGTGACAAAGAATATTCAGATGCTGGTGCAACAATTTCCGATAGGGCATCTGTTCTCTCTGCTGAAATTCTAATCAGTATCAGAATCCCGGATGCTACTGAATTGTCTAAGGGGCAAATCGTAGCATGCGTAGCAGATCCATTTAGACATCCTGAGAAGGTACAGGCTTGTATCGATGGTGGAATTACTCTGATGAGCATGGATATGATACCTCGTCGTCTTAGTCGAGCACAGTCAATGGATGTGAATTCAAGCCAGGATAATCTAGCCGGCTACAAAGCAGTTCTTCTAGGGGCTGCACATGTTCCAAGAGGAATCCCAATGATGACAACAAGTGCAGGTACCGTTAGACCAGCAAAGGTCGTAATCATGGGCTCTGGTGTTGCTGGTCTTCAGGCGATTGCAACCGCAAAAAGACTCGGTGCTGTAGTTTATGCTTCAGATGTCCGTAAGAGCGCTGCCGAGCAGATTGAATCGGTTGGAGGACGTTTTATCGAGGTCGAAGGCATGGATGATTTTGAAGATGAATCGGGATATGCAAAACCGCTCACAATGGAGTTTATTCAGAAGGTAAACGATACCGTTTGTGGAGTTGCTGCCGATGCTGACATCATTGTCACTACCGCTCGTATTTTCGGTAGACCTGCACCTATTACCGTTCCAGCAAGTGCTGTTGCAGAATTCAAATCCGGTGCTGTCGTAGTCGACATGAATGCTGATGTTGGAGGCAATTGTGAATTAACGAAGCCTGGTGAAATACACACTACTGATAATGGAGTAATTATTGTTGGTACTTCCAATTTACCCGGTACACTTGCAAATACTGCTTCAATGCTTTACTCCAACAACCTGACCACATTCATCACAAGCCTCGTCGATAAGGAGAATGGTTTCACGATCTCTGAGGAGGATGACATACTGGTGGGTGCACCAGAAGGAAGCGATTTCCATGTGAATGGAATGGGTGGAGTACTAATCTGTAAGGATGGAGAAATACATCCAAAGCAAACTCGTCTAGGAGGTGCTCTCTGATGGAACCTGCAACACTAATAGGATCAATTACACTTTTCGTGCTAGCGATTTTCCTTGGTTTTGAATTGATTACCAAGGTACCTTCTATGCTACATACTCCATTGATGAGTGGTGCAAATGCAATTTCTGGAATCAGTGTTGTTGGAGCATTACTTGGGGCCAATGTAGCATATGATGGTGGCAATACCGTTGTTTCAGGAATCTTAGCTTTCGTAGCACTAACCTTGGCAATGATCAACGTCGTAGGTGGCTTCGCTGTCACTAATAGAATGTTGAATATGATTGCAGGCAAAAATAGGAGGGGCTGAGCATGATTAGCGATTGGGTTAGTTTCGGATACCTTATTTCTGCGGCACTATTCATTTTCGGCCTGAAAAAATTAGGCCATCCTAGGACCGCACCTAGGGGTAACCAATACGGCATGATGGGTATGGCCGTAGCAGTCATCACTACCATTGCAGATATGCAATTGGGCGAGGATGGAATCGTTTCTTGGACTCTAATTATCGCCGGACTAGTTACCGGTTCTCTAATTGGATACATCATGGCTGTCAGAGTTCAAATGACTGGTATGCCGGAGATGGTTGCTTTGTTCAATGGATTTGGTGGAGCAGCCTCTGCCCTAGTTGCACTTTCCGAGAGTTGGAAATATATCGATGAAGGTCATGCACTACCTACTGGATTGGATCTACCTGTTATTGTTGTAGCAGCTGGTCTTTCAGCACTTGTTGGGTGGATGACTCTTACCGGTTCCATTCTAGCCATGTACAAATTGAAGGGTGGCGTCGAAGTTTTCGGCAAGTGGATTCGTACACCTACATGGGGTCCAACATGGCTCAACCCAGTAAAGATAATTCTATTCTTCTCTGTATTGGTGATGATTTATCTCTCGATTAATGATATGACAAATACCGATTACCTCTGGGGAATCGTTGGAATCTCATGTCTGCTTGGAATAATCCTGGTCTTGCCAATTGGTGGAGCAGATATGCCAGTCGTGGTGAGTCTACTAAATTCTCTCTCAGGGATTGCAGCAGCATTCACTGGATTCATTATTGGAAATAGTGTACTCATCATCGCAGGAAGCCTTGTTGGAGCATCAGGACTAATTCTGACTTTCATCATGTGCAAGGCGATGAATCGAACTCTGGCAGATGTATTGTTCAAATCGTTCGGCGGTAGTGAAAAGGCATCACTAACACGCACTAAAGCTGGTTCCGATGCTGAAGAAGTAGCAATGATGGCTGATGGTGCTCAAAAGATAATCATCGTACCAGGTTATGGTATGGCAGTTAGCCAATGTCAACATCAAGTCAAGGAATTTGCTGACTTGATGGCAGATAAATTCGATACTGAAATCAAATATGCAATACACCCGGTTGCAGGTCGTATGCCAGGGCATATGAATGTCCTTCTGGCTGAAGCGAATGTTCCTTACGAGCAACTAATTGAAATGGATGAAATCAATCCAGAATTTTCCGAATGCGATATGGCAATAGTAATCG
>CAZNXM010000060.1:1256-6607 GCA_964577145.1 uncultured Candidatus Poseidoniales archaeon | reverse complement strand
TGCTGCATTCTTCATGCACCTGAAAGGCGACCCTTTCATCTACACCAGAACCGCTCTATTCCCGGTTCTCTTTGTAGCTTTGATGCTGTGGGGGATTGGACTCTCCAATCCTGACAGTATTCTCGGCCTACCAGATTGGTGTACGCCCAATTACGATTGGGCATATGTCCTCGAGTGATTTGATAATTTGCTTACACAAATAAGTGCAATTATTCATAAATAATGGCCTATAGGCCAGATTATGAGAAAAGTCGTAATGTGTCTCGTTGGATTGCTTTTTGTTGCAACTATTCCTGGCGCTATTGCTGATGGTGGTCACAATCATGATACCTCGGAACAAGGCTATCATGGACTTGCACTCTCTAGAACTTCAATCGACCATTTCACACTTACCAATCAAAATGGAATGGCTACTACAATTACAGGGGAAGTTGCAGATGCAACAGTTGTTGCATTTATCTTCACCCGATGCCATGATGTGTGTCCAACAATTACTCAAAATTTGAAGACTGCACAATTATCGCTCGATGGAGAAGATGTCAATTTTGTTTCAATCTCTGTTGACCCTGAATATGATACGCCAGAACGTCTTGCTGCATTTACAGAAATGCATGGAGTTGAATGGCCGCATCTTACTGGTACTACTGAAGAAGTCGAACCGGTGTGGGATCAATTCCTCGTTAGTGTAGACAGAGAGTATATCGAATCACATGAATCGGATGATCATGGAGGCCATGACATGTCGCATGCTGATAGTGTAACCGTGATTATGCCTGATGGTAATTCAAGTGAACATGATGTAATGCTGAATGGTTTGCACCAACTAACTGCAACAGCATACGAAGAAGATTGGAATATCGTGACGGCCCAACCCGATGAACAAGATGTTTCTCAAATTCACTTAGTTACTGGAATAAATGGCGAGGAGGCCCCTTCTGATGGCACTTGGGAGTGGGAGTTGCACACATGGGATTCTGATAATTCAATTTGGACAAGTTCTACCATGGCAATTGCTTCACTAATGCCTCAAGCGATTGCATTCGCTCCAAATACCACTGATGATGCTACAATTCCTGCTCCTATGGGGGAGCATGCTTCTACTACAATAGTCGATGTAAGTGGAAATTCAAGTAGCGCTATGATGCCTGCAACAAATGCATGGCATCAATCCATGGCTACACTCAGTGATTTTGAAGCTCCGGATAGTGAAAATGGACATTACATGAGTTCGATTGGAAATGTCACAGCACCATCGGATTTCAGTTGGTGGTGGCAACTCCATTCATGGAATGCCACATCGGGGATGTGGGAAGAGGCACAAGTTGGTATGGATGATTTGACGGAAACCATGCATATTGCTTGGGCTCCAAATTCTACTGCCGACATGAGTATTCCATCTCCTGCTAATATGGAAGGAATGGATCATGATAGCGATGAATCAGAATATTCGACTCTCCATACTACTCTTACATTTATTTTAGATTCAAACGGCAAACCTAGGATTTCCTGGTCTGGATATCAATGGGACGTCAGTGATTTTGTTGAAGATATCAGAAAAATAATCAATGGTGTTTCTCATTCAGATTCTTCAGATAGTATTCCCGGATTTACATTCAGTATCGCAACGGCGGCGCTAGGATTAGCATTCATTGCTAGTTCTCGAGATGAGTGAACAGTCGCAAGGGTCTTGACCATTGGTTTATCCCCGAGGGTTGAAGCGGAGGTCGCATAGTCTGGTATTGCGCCGGCCTTGAAAGCCGGTGTCTTCTGACACGGGAGTTCGAATCTCTCTCTCCGCGCTTTTCACAAACGATGGTTTGACAAACCAAAGGTGCCGTAGGCACCTCATGGCCCGCGACCCCAGACCCATGGTTCTATTCGTCTCGGTCCTGTTTCTCCTCACTGGCTGCATAGCCAGTTCAACTCCTGAATGGGGTACTGATGGGGTGGAAGTTACACTCAACGACGATACGGCAGATGTCAAATCGGAATTAGGTACTGAATCCTATTCCGAAACATTAGCACTTGGAAAGTGCGGTGATGGTAAATTTACGATAACCGGCTGGTTAATCTCCTCCGTTGTGTATGAAACTCATACAGATGATGTCCAAAATTATGAGAATGCAATGGGAGCTGCTGTAATCATTGACAAGATGACTTGGAGAGAAGCGGTCCAAGTAGAGATGGGCCCCCGGGTAGATCTCAAGCATTGGATTACGCCACTATACCCTGAGGAAGCTGTTGGCTCGAAACTTTCTGAGCATGAAAGCGAATGGGCTGTAATTGGAATAATTCCTGGCTCTGAAAATGTAGCGGATAATCTCAACGTCCTAGATGAGTGGCAACAAGCCATTACCATCAAAGGATATCTTGTAGTTAACTCCGGAGTACCCGGTGACCAATTAGAAGCAGATAGTTGTGACTTCGCATACCAAGCACAAGGGATGATTATCACTTCTATACAAGTCGAAGAAGGGGTTGTCAGTGCAAATGGTGACCACGATGACGAGTGGGCGTTAGGCGACACCGACTACTTTGGTGGATGGACATACATTCTCTTCTTCATGATAGTTGGAGGCGGTGGCGGTTTTGCAATGTTCACATTTTCGACAATGATGATTCGTCAAGGAGCAAAGAGTTCAGCAAAGACTCTGCTCGGTCGTGAAGGTTTTGCTAAAGCCGTACAAATGAAGCGCGATTTGAAACGCTCGAAAAAGGATGACCTCGGCCCAAGAGCGCCTCCAAAACAAAAGGAGAAGGTTGCCGCTCCTAAAGTAAAGGAAGAGAAAATCGCTGGATTTAGCCTTGACAATATCTTATCTACAGATTCCGATGATAGAGGGCCCACAGAATTCGGTGGAGGCGTTTCCGGTTCAGTTACGGTTGCCCCAGAGGTCAAAGATGTGGCAACTACGGCTGCAGCATCATCTGCGCCTCAAGTAACGCAAACCTCGTACAACCAGCCGGCCGCACCACAAAATGACAGCATGTATGCTGGTTCAAGTGTAACATCAAGTCAGCCAGAACCTGAGTCCAAACGCCAACATTTCTCCTCAGCAATGCGTGGTACGTCAATCAATGACCCAACTCCTGCAGCGCAACCAACTAAAGGTGCAAAGCCGATCAAGCGCAGATCCGTAAAGAAACGTAAAGCGACTGCTCCTGAACCGGAACCTGAACCTGAACCAGTACATAGAGAACCCAGTGGGCCATCTGTTGCTGATGATGATTTCAATGATTTCTCATTGTGAATCCCACGGGACATTTGATGCCCCTCTCACCAATATTTGTTCAGTATGCCATTCTAATATTGCTGGTGCTACGATACAAGGTTCACCATCTGCTTGAACCCATGTCATCGGTTCAATCGGTTTATCACTGACTGAACCATTTTTACTCACCGGCTTTATTTCGATTCGATCCGCTTTACGCTGGAATATTCCCCACTTACCTATGTGCTTACCTTTCTTCATTGGGCCCATTAGTGAGAGCATGGCGATTCTAGACATTCTTGGAGCATAGACAATGGAGCCGTGTTTGTCGAGAGGTGTTACACCAGGGCTAACCATATATCCGCCTCCAAAAGTTTCACCCGTTGTAGCAGCATACATTGAAAAATCGACAATTTTACCTTCTTCATCATCCAATTTTAACCACACTTTGCGGCGTTTCCAAACTGGAATTGTTGTGATGCCGAGATAGGTGTATTTCTTCGCACCCTTAATCCATTTTGCGCGATATAATTTCGCCCTAGATATTTCGCTAGTAATTCCTGCATCGGATTCAAGAAATACCCAACGTACGACCTTACCTTCAGGGCATGGCCCATCCCATTGATTTACTGTTGGAGCGGGATAACCTTCAGCAGCCTCTGCTGGGAACCCTTCCAATCTCCATGCAGCACAACGTCTGTCGACACCATTTACCAATACATCAATCGCTCCATCGATGTCCTTATTGAATACTCCTTGAGTAATTCCGTAGTCATTACCGGAACCAAATGGCAAAACCCCCATCACAATATCTGAGCCTCGCAAGCCACTTGCAACTTCATGAACGGTTCCATCACCACCAGCTGCTACTATCATTCCATCAACTCCTTCCTGTCTCAGGTCCCAGGCGATTTGGCTTGCATGGCCTACTTTTTCTGTCATATGAGTATGGACTGTGAATCCGCGGGCTTCAAGTTTTTCAACTATCTTTGGCCAGCGCTTTCCACATGTATGGTCCCTACTCGCTGGATTAACAATACAGTGAAGGGCGCCCATGCTTTTTGCAGGATTCATCCTCTCCATGAATCCTCCCCCTTGAGCGAATCACTCTTGGCTGATGGGCGGTACGGCTCACTCATGGCGTATAGTGACGAGGACGTTGTCTTCATGTCCAAGGCGCTCGAAGTTGCTGAGCGCGGACGGGGCAGGGTCCGTCCCAACCCCGTTGTTGGTTGTGTACTTGTGAAAGATGGTGAAATTATCGCAGAGGGTTGGCACGACCATCTTGGCGGGCTACACGCAGAACAAATGGCCATTCATGATGCTGAGGCCAAGGGCCACAATACAAATGGAGCCATCGCCTATGTTACACTTGAACCATGCAACCATTTTGGTCGCACCCCTCCTTGTACCGAATCCCTACTTTGGGCAGGAATTAGCGAAGTGGTAATCGCTCACTCAGACCCTAATCCTAATGTGCGTGGAGATGGAACTTCTGTTCTAGAAGATGCTGGAATCAAAGTTAGAACCGGCCTGCTTGAACAAGAAGCCGCTGCACAAATGCGTGAATTTCTCCATTGGTGTGAATACCGTCGCCCCTTCGTTACCGTCAAAGTAGCAATCGATTCCAATGGTAGTGTCGATGATAGAAGTCAAGAATCTGGTCGCTTTACTTCACAAGAATGCTTGGTCAAGGTCCATGAATTACGCGATGATTGTGATGCCATTCTAATCGGTGTTGAAACTGTATTACGGGATGACCCTACACTCAATGTTCGCCATGTTGAATGCTTACAACAACCTCTACGCTTCATTATTGACCCCAATGGACGATGCCCTGTCGACTGCAAATTACTAACTGACGGCGGAGATACTGTTCTACTTGAAGAGGGATTCAGAGGCCTTCCTTCAATGCTAGACATGATGGGAGATATGGAAATTCAACGCCTCCTAGTCGAAGGAGGTCCGACAACAATCAATCATTTCCTAAACGAAGGACTAGTTGATGAATTTATTTTGGTTCAGGCTGATATTGAACATCTAGAGCCACTTCTTGCAGAATTTGATCTAAGTGGATTTGAGAATTGTTCTGAAGAAAAATGGGGCGATGAATGCATCCACATCCACACAGCTTGAAAG
>CAZNXM010000060.1:0-1156 GCA_964577145.1 uncultured Candidatus Poseidoniales archaeon | reverse complement strand
GGGCAATGCAGGATTTGAACCCGCGTCGACGGGTTCGAAGCCCGTCAGGATATCCAGGCTACCCTAATTGCCCTAACGCGCCGACATGGCTCTCCTTCTTGAATTAGATGCAGAGAGATATTGCCACCGAAGGGCGCTTACGCCCTTCGATGGCGAATTCTTAGAGTTCCGTTCTGAACGGGATAACTACTCTAAATCATCTTTTGCCAACAATAGTGGCAATGCCCAAACTATTGAGAAAATTATGGGGAATGTCAATGAACTTACTATGTCCATTTCGCCAATTGCATTTCCAATTACCATATTTCCGATTGCGGAAAATCCTTCAGCACCGAGCATTAAGAATACTCCCATCTTTTGGTATTTCAAACACTTGATTCCACCAATTAATAGCAAAATTGAAGCTGGTAAAGTGAAAATCATGAATCCCCATGTCTCCATAAATGATACATCTGCGCCTAAATCTCCTGCCGCTGAAAATAACACAGCGATTAATCCACCAATCAGAACGTTCCATAAAATTCCAATTGATGCAAATACTATGGCGATAATTCCGATCACCTTCGGCATTGCGTTCCTTCCTGCCGCCTGTACGACGACTACTTGCTGTGGGGCTGCTGCTTCCATTATTGGCTCAGGTGTCCTTTAAGACTATAAATTATTCACCGGCAATAGAGCAACGCGAATAATTGTAATCGCTTTACATTCTGACCAGAGGACCCTCGGATTCATAGGAACGGTGGTATTCACACATACATGGGTCGCTCACTCCCGTGTATACAGGAAGGTTGTAGCGTCTGTTGTAGAGAGACTACAATGCCAATTACAAAGACAGAAGCACGAAGATTGATTCGACGTTCTGGCCTAGCTGAAGACAAGTTTTGCTATGTAGGAGATGATGGTATCAGAAGGCTCCTCAATAATGAAGAGACTAAGGCTTGTGTTTTCCTTGCAACCAATTCCAGTGACAAATTTGCCCCTGGAATCTGCACGGTTTACGATGGTCGCCCCTATGGATGTCAATCCTATCCGTATGTCCTAGATGAAAGTGACAAGGCTGTGCTCGATGATTTATGCCCGCATACTGCTGAATTCGATACTCCAGAAGAAGAGCATGCAATCAAACTTCTCGATCTTGAAGAGAAGTTGAAGCAAT
>CAZNXM010000059.1:0-6776 GCA_964577145.1 uncultured Candidatus Poseidoniales archaeon | reverse complement strand
CTGCCGGGGTGGCGTAGTTGGTGGCGCGTCGGACTCATAGGGCAGCTCTCCGGAGCTATTGAGACGTGCAAAGCCCCTTCTCATGTCTGAGACATCCGAAGGTCGCGGGTTCGAGCCCCGCTCCCGGCACCTTTTTTGAAGAGATTTTTTCAATATTTTTGACTAATAAACGATGGAAAAACACCATAATTTTTCTGCGGCGGAATAAGTTGCAATTTCAATTTTCCAATTGAAATTCGCTCGATTATTCAGGTTTTCATCATCAATGATTATGTTGCGTGGGCATAACCATAGGTTATGGTCGAGGCACCTGAGGTCGGTAGTCGGGTGAAGATTGCCGTCGAAGGATTAGCGGGTTCTACTACCCATGAAGGAGTAGTTCTCCCAGGGGCAGCTTCTGAGCACCTAACTCTGAAGTTGATCAACGGTTACAATGTCAGCCATCCATTGTCAATCATTAGCAGCATCGACATCATCGCTGACGGGTCCTCGGCAATTACAGAATCCATTTCTGAAATAACTCAAGATTCATCATTGCCACGCATCACAATAATTCACACTGGTGGGACAATCGCATCGAAGGTCGACTATGCTACCGGCGCTGTTGTTGCGCGCTTTGAACCAGAGGAACTGCTTTCTTCTGTTCCTGAAATTCTTGATATCGCTCAAATTGACTCGGTAAAGTTGGGCAATATGTGGTCAGACGATATCAGGCCTCAGCATTGGAATGCAATGATTGATGCCACTCAGTTGGCGTTTGATTCGGGTTCCGTTGGCGTGGTAATTACCCATGGTACCGATACATTACACATTTCAGCATCTGCATTATCCTACGCCTTCGCTGGCGAGGGTGGAAAGCCAGCAGGTCGAATCGTTTTCACCGGCTCTCAGAGATCGTCTGACCGTGCATCCTCAGATGCAACAGAGAATCTACTTTCTGCGGTTCACTGGGCTGCTCATGGCCCAGAGGTCAGCGGAATTGGCGATACTGCGGTTACGATAATGCATGCAGGTTCGGGTGATGGCATATGCGCAGTTTGTCCAGGTATTGGAGTTCGAAAACTTCACTCTACTCGCAGAGACGCTTTCAAAACAGTAAATGCCAATCAGCTAGGTGAGATTATTATCTCGAAGGAAGGAGTCAGCCATACATCGACAACAGGTACTTCCTCACGTTCAGTATCATCTCCAACAAAGTACGACCCAAATCTCAAAATCGCACAATTCATTGCTGGCCCTCATCTTCATGCTGATATGCTAGAAGCCGCTGAAAATGCTGGGTATTCTGCCTGCATTATTCATGGAACAGGACTTGGCCACTTACCAATTGAAGATTCGATGGGTGATGCTCCAGAAAATTCTGTCCTCGATTCCGCAATTGGTTCAGCAAATATTCCGATTATCATTGCTAACCAATGTATCCATGGACCGGTCGACCTCAATGTATACTCCAAAGGAAGACGGCAACTGGAATTGGGTGTGCTTGGACACGGTTCTACAACCAGTCCTGATGCACTGCTAACCAAGGTACATTGGGCATTATCTAATGGACGCGAACTCAATGAGGTCCTCGTAGAGGACCTATGTGGAGAGAATGCAACATCCTTGATGTCCTGACCGCTTCAATGAAGAACTACGGTGTAGTGGACAACACCATGGTGAAGGATTCGAGTGACTCGCTCGAGGACTTGCGTTACAAGCGCGAACAGGCACGTCTTGGTGGTGGCCTCAAACGCCAAGAAGCGATTAGGAATAGCGGCAGAGGTACTGCTAGAGACCGCGTCAGGCTCCTACTTGACGACGATTCCTTTGTAGAAATCGATGCTTTCCTAACCCACCGAACTACTGACCATGGGATGTTCATGCACGAATTGCTTGGAGACGGTGTGGTTTGTGGCCATGGCACAATCGATGGACGCCGGATTTACTGCTTCGCTCAAGATTTCTCAGTACACGGAGGTTCAATGGGTGAAATGCACGCCCGCAAAATTGCAAAAGTTGTTGAAATGGCCGAGAGGGCAAAAGTTCCACTAATCGGCATATGGGATGGCGGTGGACAACGTGCCCATGATGGAGTTGCCGCATTAGGGGGGACTGGAGAATTACTCGATAGGTTAGTTCAATGTAGTGGCCGTATCCCGATGATTTCTCTGGTCCTTGGTCCAGTCGTTGGAGTGAGCGCTCTTGGAGCAAGTCTTGCAGATTTTGCAATCCTTGGAAGCGAGCATGGCCAATTATTCATGTCCTCTCCTCTCGAAACGCCAGAATGCATCAGTGGAGAAATTGATGCGGCTGGCTTAGGAGGAGCAACTCTTCATGCAAGCAGATCTGGAATAGCTTGCTTAATCGCTGAGGATGAAGAAGAGGCATGTGCTCTAGCCGTCGACATCCTCGGCTTCCTTCCCGACCACAATATGGCAGACCCTCCTCTTGAACCAACTACAGATGACCCAAGACGACTAAACCCCGACTTAGAAACTCTGGTCCCCGATAATCCAAATCGACCTTATGATATGGTCAAGGTGATTGAAGAAGTTGTAGATGATGGTTACTTAATGGAGTTATTCAATTCATATGCTGAGAATATCATTATCGGTTATGCAAGGCTTGACGGAAAGCCTGTGGGCATAGTTGCTAACCAACCTAAGGTCCTTGCAGGATGCCTAGATATCGATGCTTCAATCAAAGCTGCTCGATTTATCAGAACCTGCGATGCATTCAATATTCCACTTGTGACATTTGAGGACGTTCCAGGATTCCTTCCAGGGGTGGTTCAGGAATGGGGAGGAATTATTCGCCATGGGGCGAAACTACTCTTTGCATATGCAGAGGCTACCGTGCCTAAATTGACATTGGTAACTCGTAAGGCCTACGGTGGAGCATATCTAGCGATGTCTTGCAAGCATTTGCAATCAGACTACAATATCGCCTGGCCAACTGCAGAATTAGCCGTAATGGGTGCTGAGGGCGCTGTTAATATCATACATCGAAGAGAAATCGCTGCTGCGGATGATGATCAAAAGGAAAATGTTCGACTACAACTTGTAGAGGAATACAAGAACAAGTTTGGCGACCCATATGTTGCTGCTCAAAATGGTTGGCTCGATGATGTAATCGAGCCTGCGGAAAGTAGGTTGAGGTTAGTTCGCGCCTTGAGAATTCTGTCTTCAAAGCGTGAATGGAGTCCACCAAAGAAGCACGGGAATATCCCGTTATGAATCATCTTCACTACTTTTCCCTTGTCTAATAATCGCAAATAATAGCAGTGCGATTACACCTAATCCAACTGGTAAAACCCATTGAGGAATATCACCACTGGATTGGTCTTCGACGATTGGCTTGGCCTCTTCAATCTCAACATTCTGATATGCAAAATTGGACCACTCTTGGGCATAGGTATCCCATACACCAATCTCCATCCTCTTCCAGCCTGTATGATTTGCTGGATGTTTGTAAACCGTTGAGCAAGTTATGTATCTCTCTCCTATGCATTCAGTTTGGTGATTTATCAAATCGCCTTCATAGGTAATATTGTGAATCAACCCACTAAGACCATCTGCATCATCAATTACCCATAACATGGAGATTTGACCCTCTCTCGCCGAGAGCGAAGTAATGGAAATTACTGGTAAATCTACCACCGATTCGATGGTGATAGATAATGTGCCTGAAACATTGGAATTTCCATCATCTACAATCAGTGAATAATCTTGACTAAATCCATGTTCATTCAAATGTCCTGCAATAATTAGACTATGCCCCGAAAGGGTTACTGCGAGCAATTCTGAAGTGCCGTTAAGCGAATATTGTAGGTCGTCCCCATCCACATCGAGAACTAACTCGGATATGGGTATCGTTAGGGTTTCATCTTCATCGAGATTTATGTTCCAATCTCCAATAAGCTCGAGAGGGTCATCAATAGCATCTACAACTACTGGGATGGAAATTGTGATTGGTGATGTTGAACCATCCGAGACAAATACCTCTACAATTTCAGCACCATTCCAATTTGGCAACGGGTCGATTAGCACCGATGCCCCCCCTGTGACAATTCTCAATCCCTCGTATTCCTTCACCTGGCTTGTTTCAAGAGTGGAATCCTCTGGGTCTGTAACATATAGTGCCATATCGACTATTATCGTCTCACCATCCTCGTCGACTCTTTGCTGGGGTATCGTTTCAATCTGAACTACTGTATCATCTACTGCAGAAACCACAACTCGCAATGTGATGTTAACTTGATCATCCACTCCAGCCATCAAGACAAGGTCTAACAGAACAGTTCCAGACCACTCTTGGTCAGCGATGTGATAAATGGTGAATGAATCAGCGTCCCATGATAGATTTAGGCGCCCAGTATCACCTACTATTTCTGCAAAGGCGAGTTGAATTTCAAGCCCATCGGGGTCAGTTGCAAGACTTGAAACTTGCATTGAAGCATTCGAATGCTGTTGAATCAGTACATCGGGAAGTGGAGAGGTCACTATCATTGGAGTATCGGTTCTAGTAATCAGTGCCTCCGACCAATCAGAGAATGAATGGTCGCCAATTTGTAATTCTATTATTTGCATTCCCGGCAATAAATCATCACCGTTTAATTCACAGGATGCAATGCCATTTTCCAATTGCCCTGGAAATGACTCACCCGTGAATGTTCTACAACTTACATTACCAGTTGCTGGAGTACCATCGCGCATTGTCACAGCCGAGAATAAGGTGAAATTATCACCTAATTGTACTGAGTTCAAGGATGGTTGCGCGGCATCCAATTGATAGAGTCTACTACGATTCAAATCCTCGTCGATATATGCTTCACTATCTCCTGAATTCTCTTTGTTTTCGCGATTAAATGCGGCTTGATAAGCCGAATCATCACCACGTAAACTGAGATTGAGATATGGTAAGATATGGGCTGTCGCATGGTCCCTTTGCTCTTGTTCAGACATACTTCCTTCGCCATCCAACAAACCTTCTATGAAGGTAGATTCCTCTTGGAATTGTAAATGATTGCCTCCAAGTTGATGCATCACCTGCCAAGCGCCAGGCCATCCCTGGAGGTAATTCATCACCTCATCACTCGCAGGAGCAATGTCATCTGCGGTACCTGTCAAGAATAGTGCTGAAGATGGTCGCGCAAGAATTGCCATTCCATCACTATGCACGGACTCACTACCATCGAGTCCAAGTCCGAATAATGCACTGAAGGTGTGGTCGCCCGATCTCACCAACTCAGCCGCAGTATGCGCTCCAGTGCCGTGGCCTGCCAATGCAATATATTCCATTGCGAGCATTCCTGCAGTTCCATTTATCGGACCCGTTCCATCATTAACTGCCAGCAATCTATCTTCGATTAATCCCCAATCATCTTGACTTGCATCTACAACGAATGAAATGTAACCAGCACTCGCAAGGGAATCCTGTAACCATACATATTGCTCTACATCCTCGCCATTATCCGGGAAGAATACCACTACTGCAAATGGCCCATTGGTAGCCATATCAGCACGTCTGCCATCTGTCATTCCGGGATATGAAATTCGGAAATCACCAAATCCTGGATTATTTCCTTGGTCCCATCCTACAGGCGCAGGATTGACATTCTGTGGTGGAAATGTTGCATTTACTGAAGCGACTGGCCCAAGGAGAATAAGAAAAATCAACAGGAAACTGCGCCTCATGCAAGATGCACCTCTGCAGCAACCAATCGTGTCATCAAAAGGTCTAGGCTTGGTAGTGAATTACTATGCCGAGGAGACCAAAGTCTTGACCAAGCAAGCAGATGCTGAGCACAAAGTAACCAGCGCCCATCGGCATTTTCTGAGAGGTATTCTATTCTCGAATCGAAATCGCCCTCCATCACTCCATATGGTGCCAAAATATCTCCTCCTCCATCATCGAAATCGATTTTGAGGTCTGGCTCATCGTCACATAGTTTCCATGGTCCTTCCTCGTTTAGTGCTCTTCGACCGCCAAGGTGGTTGATTTTTCCACCAGCATCGCACCAAGAGGCCGCTACAGCACGTGCGGTTCCTCCTCCGCCAATTATTCCTAATACTCCTGAAGTGTCATGCCCAAAGGCCTTAGCTACCATCAACATTCCATCCCCATCAG
This sequence comes from uncultured Candidatus Poseidoniales archaeon, assembly GCA_964577145.1. Lineage (GTDB taxonomy): Archaea > Thermoplasmatota > Poseidoniia > Poseidoniales > Poseidoniaceae > MGIIa-K1. Next base: position 665 of record CAZNXM010000059.1, on the reverse strand, counting down.
TTGAAGCAGCCCACCATGAATGGCCATCCCAACGGAGGGAATTTACACTCCTAGTAGACATTGCATTGTCGACACACCTTACAGCTGCTGCACTTAATTGATGTTTGAGAGGGGATGTTATCGAGATCCAAACTTCTTCATTACCGGTCGCTGGAGCGTCTATTTCTACAACGGGTAAGTCTGCATTTGGAAGTCTCGAATCGCCAACTTCGATTTCCATAGTAGCGGTTACTGCTCTTTCAAGCAAGGTATTTGCTCGGAATTTACCCAAAGGAGAGCCGACTGGCTCCCAGTCCGGTGGAGAAGGTACTGCGCCAGCATAACCCCATGCTAACGCATTTTCAATTCCCTTAGTGGGAATAACTGCCACTCCCTTGAGTTCAGGCGCGCTTGCACCATCATTCTCTCTGATGTGTGCGGCTACAAGACTGGCTACGATTGGTGATAACGAATGGGCGATGGGGTCGCCAGCCACTCCGTGACGCACCTTCGCCATAGTTTCCAATAGTCAAGTGGAGGTACTTGAATGAGCCTCTCAAAAGCCTTCACAATAATTTCAAAATCTGAAGGTCTCTTTTTCTTCTAGGGGTAAATGTTGTGACAAACATGATTTAGGAGCCTGTCCTCCCTCGATACATGGCAGCAGCAGAACGTGGTTCATTCCA
>CAZNXM010000058.1:0-6931 GCA_964577145.1 uncultured Candidatus Poseidoniales archaeon | reverse complement strand
CAAGTCGAGGCGGTCCACCCGGCCCAAGTCGTGGCGGTCCACCCGGTCCTAGCGGCGGCGGCCCTCCAAAGCAAGGTGGTCCTCCCGGTGGTCCAAAGCGTGGCCCACCCGGTGGTCCAAAGCGCGGTCCGCCGAAATGAATCTCAGCGTAGGCCAGCAGCCTTGAGGCTTGCAAGCAATACTTGTCCGAGTTCACTTGGGTCACGGGCACATGCTATACCTGCAGCTTCGAAAGCAGCGAACTTTTCCTCAGCAGTACCTTTCCCACCAGAAATGATAGCGCCAGCATGGCCCATTCTCTTTCCAGGTGGAGCAGTAGCTCCTGCTACGAATCCAACTATTGGCTTAGTGCAATTTTCAGTAGCCCATTCTGCGGCTTCTTGTTCAGCATTTCCACCTATTTCGCCAATCATGACAATGGCTTCTGTTTGAGGATCATTTTGGAAGGCGGATAGGCATTCAATAAATCCTGTACCATTTACTGGGTCACCGCCGATTCCAATACAGGTGGATTGACCTTCATCGATACTCATAGTTTGGGCAACTGCCTCATAGGTTAGTGTTCCAGACTTGGAAACAATACCGATTCTTCCTTTTGCGTGAATATGTCCTGGCATGATGCCGAGTTTTGCTCCACCGTTTTCTCCCGGTGTAATGATGCCGGGACAATTTGGTCCAATCAAGCGTACACCCGGTCGATTTGCCACATATGCTGTAGCCTTGACCATGTCAAGAGTGGGAATTCCCTCAGTGATGCAAACAATTACTCCTTCACCCTTCACGGTGTGAAATGCATTTGCTGCTTCGATAATTGCTTCTCCAGCAAAAGGAGGAGGCACATAGATTACGGTTGCATCAGCATCGGTCTCGGTAATTGCTCCAACCATGCTATTGAATACAGGGTAATTTCCACCTTCGAGTTCGACACTTTGCCCTCCCTTTCCAGGAGTAACTCCGCCAACGAGGTTGGTACCATATTCGACCATCTTACCAGCGTGGAACATTCCTTGTTTACCGGTAATTCCCTGAACGAGAACCTTTGCATCTTCTTGAATCCAAATAGCCATTTCAAACACCTCCGCCAATTAATGCAACAATTTTCTGTGCGCCTTCAGCCAAATCATCAGCAGGATGAATGTTGAGTCCGGATTCTGCGAGAATAGCCTTGCCTTCATCGACATTGGTTCCGGCTAAACGTACTACTAAGGGCACATCTAGGCTCAGAGCCTTTGTAGCGGCAATGACTCCTCGTGCTATTATATCGCAACGCATGATTCCACCAAAGATGTTGACTAGAATCCCTTTCACATTCGGGTCTTCTAGAATAATAGAGAAAGCGGTCTTGACTTGTTCTTCATCAGCACCGCCTCCGACATCAAGGAAATTTGCCGGTTCTCCACCGTATAATTTGATGACGTCCATGGTTGCCATTGCTAGACCAGCACCATTGACTAAGCACCCGATATTTCCATCGAGTTTGACATAAGATAGTCCAGTCTCCTTTGCTCTAGTTTCAACATCTTCTTCCTCTGAGAGGTCTCGAAGGTCATCCCAATCGCGGTGACGGAATTCGGCATTCTCATCGAAACCGACTTTTGCATCTAGTGCAATCATTTCATCAGCGCCGGTTCGCACCAAGGGGTTTACTTCAACCATAGCACAATCATTGGAGATGAAGAGGTCGTACAGTTTTCCTAGCATTTTGAAGAATGATTTTAGGGATGCTCCCGACAGTCCCAAAGCCATTCCAAGATCTCGCTTTTGAAATCCTAGAAGTCCTGCGTTTGGGTCGATGTTGATCTTGTGAATCTTTTCAGGTGTGTGTTCGGCAACATGCTCAATGTCCATTCCACCTTCGGTAGAGGCCATGATAAGAACAGACTTGTCCTCACGGTCTACAAGTAGCGCAAGATAGTATTCGTGAGCGATATCGCATCCGGATTCAATGTAGAGGTTATTGACTAATTTCCCTTCTTCACCAGACTGAATAGTCACTAGCATATTGCCGAGAATATTGCTTGAATACTTCTCAACTTCTTCTCTGGAGAAAGCGATTTTCACTCCACCTTCCATGACTAATTCTCTGGTTTCAGGGTGATACAGATTTCCTTTTCCACGACCGCCAGCATGTATTTGCGACTTGACAGCTACAACTTTGCTTCCAAGTCTGTCATATGCTGCAAGGGCTCCTGCTACATCGGTACAGTGTACTCCCTCTAGGACTGAAACGCCATTTGCTTTGAACAGCGCTTTTCCTTGATATTCGTGGATATTCATGTCCCTCTCCGGTTCTGCCCACCGGAGGGACCTCCTTGAATGATGCGATTAAGCCACGACGTCTGAGGGTTGGGTTCAAGTGCCATCTACAGGTGGCAGTATCCATGCAGGTAGTCGTTCTCGCTGGAGGCATAGGTTCGAGGTTACGGCCGTGGACCAATACTACTCCGAAACCACTCCTCCCAATGCTCGACCGTACTTTGTTAGAGCGCGTAGTTGAGGGAGTTCCTGCAGATTTAGTCGACGAAGTGATTGTGGCTGGGGGATACAAGGTAGACCAGATTGAACAATACTTCCGTGATGCAGAAGTAGATTTCGATGTCAGAATTGTCCCAGAAGATGAGCCACTTGGTACTGGTGGTGCTCTCGGTAATTGCCGAGACGTAGTTTCAGGACGTTTCGCCTGCTTCAATGGAGATATCGTTTCATCTCTAAACCTAGAACCAATGCTTGCTCAACATGACTCCAAAGGAGTGACTGGCACTCTTGCACTATGGGAGGTAGAGGACCCGACAAGATTCGGCATAGTCGGTCTTGATGATGATTCGATGGTAACTCAATTCAAGGAGAAACCAAAGCCTGAGGAAGTATTCTCAAATCTGATTAACGCAGGTTCATACATCCTCGAGGAGGACGTCTTTGACATCATGCCACAAGGACGGCACAGTTTGGAGCGAGATGTATTCCCTCATCTTGCAGAAGAGGGGAGATTGAGCGGTTTCCCCTTCCAAGGATATTTCATCGATGCAGGTACACCAAACTCCTGGAGCGAAGGAGTACGTACGTGTATTACAGAGGGGAGATTCTCAAGCGGGATGATCCAAGGTAATTCATGGGTCGAAACCGGTTCGGCAAAGGCTGCTTATTCGATGGTACAAGCCGGTTGCACAATTGAAGGAGAGGTCATAGATTCCACTCTACTCCAAGGCGCTCATATCGCTAATGGAGCGGTTGTAGAAGGTTGCTTAGTTGGCGAAGGAGCCATCATTGGCGAAGGCGCTCAATTGCACGATGTAGTAATCGACCATGGTGCTTCAGTACCAGACGGACATATCCAGACCGGTGGAACTTTCTGATGCCGTAGGCATCAAATGTGTCCACATGGTGGCCCAATACATGGCAGCACCACTAGTAGTCGTGAATTTCAAGACATACACGACCGCATTAGGACACGCAGCAGAGAGTCTTGCAGCACACATGGCCGCAACTGAAACATCAGCAAGAATGGTTGCTGTTGCCAGTGCTTTCGACCTTGGAGCGGTTGCATCAGTAGATGGATTAGAGGTTTGGTCCCAACATCTTGACCCGGTCGGTCAAGGCTCGCATACTGGATGGCTAGAGCCACAAACGGCTATCGAGAGAGGAGCGGTTGGAACAATCATCAACCACGCTGAGCACAAAGTTTCAATCGACCACGTTCGAGACCTAATGGCAATGCTTCCTGATGGATTTCCCATCTGTGCTTGTGCAGCAAATGTCGATGAGGCTAGAGCATTAGCAGCCCTTGGTCCAACATTCATCGCAGTAGAACCTCCGGAATTAATCGGAGGAGATATCTCCGTTACAACTGCTGACCCTTCGATAGTATCCGATACTGTTGCAGTAGTCAAGGATGTCAATCCTGATGTCCGCATTCTTTGCGGGGCTGGAGTGAAAAATGGTGCTGATGTTGCTAAAGCGATTGAACTTGGAGCTGAAGGTGTACTACTCGCAAGTGGTGTGACCAAAGCAAATGACCCAGCAGCAGTACTCGCAGATTTGGTTAGATTACTCTAACCTATCATGAAGTCGAGAATATTTCCCGCTGCACTTCCAGGGAAATCCCGGTATAGCTCTGAGTATCCGCACCTCTCACACGAAACTACTGTGAATTTTCTGTTTTGGATATCCAAAAATCTAGTCAATCCAGAACCTGTTACTCTAATTTGATCTTTGACATATGTTGTGTTTTCACACTTTGCACAAATCCATGATTGTCCCATGGCTAGTGGAATCCATTATTCAATAAATAGTTTGACCCAGCATTAGGATTTGGTAGACTTGTCGATTCCGAAAGCGATGCTAATGTCTTCCATAGATTGTTGTACAATAATGGAATCTTGCTCTAAGAGAGCCTTTAATTGGGTACTCATATTGATGCCAGCATATCGTATATATTGGATCTGACTATCTAACTTGCACCACTTGCCAGTCTTCTTTTCCGACTTCAGGCTCATTCCAGTCTTCGTCACCAGGTAGAATCAATCCAGCGCCGATACTTGCTAATTCTTGTGCTAATGAGTTGTGTTCTTCGAGTAAGTTCTGCCAATCGATCTCTCCGCTTCGCAGTTTGACATTCAAACGCAGTGCTCGCCATGAACGGCTCGCTCGCTCGAATAATTTGAGATGTAAGCGAGCCGAAAGAGGCCACCAAAACAGCACTAATATAGCGACTAATTGCCATGGAATTTGCGTTAATAGCGGTAGGATAAGACTGGGTAGATTCACATTTTGAATCGGAGAATTCGGCGAAGCGACATACCAGCCGATTGGTAGCGAGATAGCCAACCACCATATGGGGTATAGAGCGACGGAAAAGAGCAATTTCATAGAGCCTACACCGGTCTTATTATCCTCGTTTCTCGCCAGACGATTGGTAATTACCCTCGTAAAGAGGTAAGGTGGAATCGAGCCGATTATCGCACCCCATGAAACGATACCGAGCATCCACGAAATCGACCAAATCCAGTAAGCGACATTCTTGACAAAAGCTAGTTTGCTCACTTTCTCAGCACGATTGGTAATTTCCCATGAGCGAAACCCGTGTTTCTCCATCGCGTAATGGTGCTGCTTAAATCGAGATTCAAGCAGGTCGGTTCGCTCGTTGTCGTGTTTCGCTTGGAATTGCCATGCAGCCCTAACTCGTCGTGAGCCGAGTAATGCTTGTGAGAATGGTAGAGGTCCACTCGGGGCTTGTCCAGCCGCCGCTCGATGGACGTGAATCATCCGTCGTGCCCGCCACACCAATTCACGGTCTTCCCAAGTTTCCTGCGCTTGGTTACAACGATCCATTTCAAGTCGTAACAATTCGGTAATGGTGCGGCACCACGCTCTATCATTGGCTTGTTCGCCAAAATCCTCAATTTCCTCAGCATTAGGTTGCGGCGCACCTTGCTCATTTGGTAAGGGGGGTAGAGGAAGTGGGCGATTGACCTGCAAACTAACTCGCTCGCGAAATTGGTGTTGGTCACTATAGTGCAAACCGAGCGGCACGATGTGCGGCTGCGGCCGTCCTTCAAGCCGGGCCTTCTTTGAGGCGTGTAGAATTATTCGGGCCGCTCCAGAGCGCAACCTTGTCGGATGTGGTTTTAGATGACTCACACCTTCGGGGAAAATTACCACTCGCCCGCCAGTAGCGACAACATCACCTAAGGTCGAGATTAACCCGTCATTCTTTGCTGAGCGCCGCCCCTCAGACGTCTCCCCTCCAGTCTTACCGATATCTTGTGCGCGATGCACTGGCTGCGCTCCAGCAATACGCATTATTCGGCCGAGAATCGGGACCTTGAACAGAGTATGCTTGGCTGCGAAGGTGAGTTTGTTGGGCAGGCTCGCCATCATCAACATCGGGTCGATTAGACCACCGGGATGCCACGCGGTGAAGACAATCCCCCCCTCGTCGGGTAGGGTATCAATATCGACAAGTGAGATCTCACGAAACCAAGTTTCCATCAAGGCACGGTTGACCGCTCTCACCCGCCTATATCCTGGAGTTACGTCGGAATTATCTCCGTCATTGGCCCACTCCATAGTAGGGGCATGTCATTCAAGACTTTGACTTAATCGCCGAATAAAAGTCCGCATTAGGACTTGGTAGCCTTTGCCATTTCCAAAGCAGACTGCTCAAGCCGTGCTCGATGCAAGTCTTCTCCGCCTGGGCAAGTATCGACGTGTCCACAATTTGTGCAATTTCTCCGATTAGTTGCCAATGGCATCTGCGATAGGTCACAACTTGGACCTAAGCGGTAGTGAAGGTCATACATTGCTTTCATATCCGATTTGATCAATTCAGTTGCCGCCTTTACCTGTTCATCATTTGCAGTCATCGACCATTTTATCCAACTACCCCTATTCCACGTGAGGCTAGAGACTTCATATCTCTCGGCAAGCACAGGCATCCCCGTATTGGATAATGCCCACAATACCATTGACATACTCTCAAGCACCCTTTCTGGACCGGGAGTTTTCCCACCTTGCATCGCTAGCCTAAGCAAATGCCATCGTCGCCCCTTTCTCCATGCGATATCAGGTGCAACATGCAATTTGTATTGTTTGAGAGAGGTCTTCTCTAATCTATCTGCAACGAACCAATCGGTGATTTTCCCTTCGAGTATCGAAGAGATTGGTTCGCAAGCCATTACGGCATTGAACCTATGACTAGCGATTTCCACTAAACGGTTGATCTCTTGATTCTCGACCTTCATCTTCAATCGGCTGCTCACTCCAATCCTTCTTTCGATTAGGCGTGTTGTTCCTCGTTGCCTTTCAAGGCTGCCAATTATTCGAAACCTGATACGTGATGCGAGCTCGTTATCAGACCAGTCCTTGCTTTTTGTTGCAAGTTCAAGCCTTTCGATGATTACGCCACGCAGGGCTCTGAGCATCAATCTCCAAG
>CAZNXM010000057.1:0-7538 GCA_964577145.1 uncultured Candidatus Poseidoniales archaeon | reverse complement strand
TCAACGGAATTGTTGCCGCTCAGCACTAGAAGCAGCAGCTAAGATATCTGGCTCCATGAAACGCCCACGGCCATACACATCACTTTCACGCTCGTATTCCTTCTGAATTTCCTTCTCTTCCTTCTCCTTGGCCAACTGCTTCATCCCTTGGCGCTGAATTAGTACTGAATTGATGAATAACGCAAGACCTACCAACTGAAGAGTTGGGTCACTGATACTGATCTCTGAGGGACTTTGACCACTCAATATCAAGTAGCCGTAAAGTGCCATCATCGAAGCGATCGCAGCAGAACCAAAGAGGAAGAGGCGCTTTCTGAGATAGCGATTTACCAACCAAGATATCACTGCTACAAGAACGCCCATCACTTCTGTTTTGACATCATATCCATTCATTTCTATCATCGCTATTGTCCATAGCATCACATGGAGGGATATGTAAACAGTAATCGCTAATGAAAGCAAACCGACTGCCAAGAACATCACAATACCACAAGCTATTGTTGCGGTAAATGTGAAATCACTTTCCGACGCAGAAATCATGTCGCCGAGATTCTCATACAGAATTGTGCTGGAAAGATATCCTATCCCACAACCGGTAAGAAATGAAAGTAATTTGATTCGCTTTGCACCTCTAAACATCAGATAAATGGCTAATCCAATCATCAATAATCCGATACTTGGCCCTGCCCAAGAGTCGATTTTGTCCCAAATCATTCCAGGTGTATCCATCGGGCTCAAAGTGCACAGAGTGCATCCCGGTTGTGGTGTTTTCTCTCGTTCTAACCTCAGGACATGAGGAAACTAAGAGCCAAGATGACATAACATGCAAGAAGCATACTTCCTTCAAGCCAGTTGGTTTTACCATCATTTAGAATGAAATTAGCAACTAAGACACTCATGAATGTGGCCGCTGTTTCTAGAATGCCGAATTCCAGTGAAAGTCCGACGCCCAATAGCCAAGCAAATACAACCATCAAGGGCGCAACAAATACCGCAATTTGCACGCTGCTTCCTATCGCTATTGCTAACGATAGGTCCATTTTGTCCTTACCTGCAACGATTACTGCCGTGAAGTGTTCTGCAGCATTACCGAAGAATGGTAGAAGAATCACACCAATGAATATTGTAGGAAGTCCCCAATCTGTAGCAGCTTCATCTACACTGTGAACCAGAATTTCAGCCATCCAGGCAACAAAAATCGTTGCAAGTATGAGAAGAGTCCATGCATCTCTATTCGACATCGATGGTTCGTCATGACCATCGCTTGGACCCTCAGTTGCAAATAAGAAAGAATGGGTTTTGAGTTGGAATAATAATGCAAATCCATACATCGCTAATAGAACAATGGAAGCATATCTCGATAATTGCGTTATACTCCCTTCAGCCCCACCAGAATGATGGAATGCTGCAGGAATAATGAGGGCAAGAACTGCTAGCATTAGCAAAGAGCCATTCATTGAGAGGGCATCTTGATTGAAACTCTGTACTTGGTGCTTGTAACCCCCCCATAGGAGGGAAAGACCGAGAACGAGTAGAAGATTACCAAGAATGCTACCGATCAATGATGCTTGAACTAAATCGGTCATGATTTGTTCTTGAGAAGGATCAGAAAATGCAGTATAGATTGCTAAAGCAGCAATGATAATTTCAACCGCGTTTCCAAAAGTAGCGTTGAGAAGGCCACCAATAGATTCTGAAGTCCTGAGTGCAATCTCTTCAGTTGCATGCCCCATGATGAATGCAAGGGGCATTATTGCGATCATTGAGAATAAGAATGCCATCCCAGAACTATGTGTAACCAATGAAAAATATGCAGCAATTGGAACTGCAATTAGCAACCAATTCAACTTGTTATTCAACGGGTTAAATGCCGCAATAATAGCGGATCCTCCTGAGTGTGTCTCAGACATAGAGCCTCACCGACTCAGTCCTTCTTGCGCTTTGCTGAGCGACGCTTGCCCTTACGCTTGCCTTTCTTGCGCTTTGGTTTCTCATCCTCGTCGTCATCATCGTCATCATCGTCATCGTCGTCGTCATCATCGTCGTCCTTGGACTTCTTCTTCTTACGACGCTCCTTACGTTGTACGACATTGACTGCAAATGGATCATCTTCTTCTGGAATAGGTTCAGGAGTTTTCTCCTCCTTCTTCTCTTCATCAGGTTTGCCTCCAGTAATTGCTTCCATATCTGGCTCAGAAGATGTTCCAACGAACTCACTCATCCAATCCGCATCATCTCCTTCATCATCGTCGCCACGTTTCTTCTTCGGGCCCTTCATGCCGGTTGAAATCACCATTAGTGATACTATGACCGCTAGTAGTGAGACTCCTGCAGTAATCCAGGTGATGATGAATGGAGGGTCACTCACATTGTATGTCATTTCAATTGGATCAGGGTCCATATCCACAGGATTGGAATATTCGCACACTGTCGAACCATCTTCTCTATGTCGACACCAGTCTACAATGAATTTTACACTCGTCTCACGAGTATTACCTGCCGCATCTTCTCCTCGAACTGATAATTGATGTACACCGGGCAAGAAATTGGCTGCATTGAAATCCATCTCAAATGTCCAATCGCCATTCTCTGCCACATTAAGTCCCGAAACTTCTCTCCAAGGCTCGCTTATCGAATTCGATGTACCATAATTCTGAACAAATCGCATTTGCATACTGTTGATTCCAACGTCGTCACTCGCTCCTGCCGTAACTGTAATTTTGTTATTGTAGAGATACTTCGAGCCATCATTCATTGATGAAGGAGAATATATCGTAATTGTTGGAGCCTTTGCATCAATACTTTTCTCGCTAATAAAATGAGTAATCGAATTCTCTGAAAGGTCGGTTAAATTGACTTCAATAACCAAATCTCCTGCATTTGAGGTACTGGTAATTTCCAATGGGAAGTAAAACTCTGGCCCCTTAGAATCATCATTTAGATTATCAGAAAGCAGATTCATCTGTACTTCGCCACCAGAATAAGATGCCCCTCCTGTTGTGGTAACATTGATTCGCGGGAAGGAGAGTAAATTTTCGCTAACTGAAACCCTGATAGTGTAATCGCCCTTTACTAGAGCATCACTATCAACGAGCCCATCGTCATTAGTGATAATCAACTCCATTGTTGGCGCTCTAGTATCCTCAGTGACCTTGATTGCATTTCCTCCAATACCGGGGAAGATTAACGGATTGATATTCCCGTATGAATCAGCCATGATGATTGAATACCAAGCCTCTCTTTGCGTATCATTAGCAACTGGTATTTCCCTCACAAGGGTTGTGAAAGAAGTCTCCCAATCATATACTGGCCCAGTTACAAATTCCCATCCAGCATCAGAATAATTGCTTGTCGCAAATTCACTTTCACCAAATGGATCTCCCAAATGTCGGTAGATTGTGTAAGATTCTCCTGATTCCTCGCCTGCATTGAGCCAAGTCAATGTCACAATAGAGAGTTGGCCGACCATTACCGCATCGGAGATACGAGCTGCTCCTGGCGCCCTAGTGTCTTCAGAAATTGGTCCCACCCAATTCTGCTCTAATTCAGTATAATGATAGGTGCCATTTACATGACCATACAGTGCTTCTGAAGTGACGAAATAGAATGATTCTGTAGAGAGATCATCCTCAAGAATCACATCAAATTGTTGAACTCCATCGGGCACTGTACCCAACCACTCCAAGGATTCATTCTCAACAAATTCATTTCCAGTGACTCGATAAGATGATTTCCAAATGTGGTACTTTTCACCTTCTGCTCCCAATTGGTCAACCCATGTTACTCTCGTAAGACCATCGCCTAGGAATGAAGCTTGAACATTGGTGGGTTCTGCAATCCAGTGGTTGAACGCATCTTCGAAAATCACGTCACATGAACTCCATGGTACAAAGGTGGAGAACGCTCCAAATTGGTCTTGAACCACAATACAGTAGTAGGAATATCCTAATCTTCCAATCGGTACTTGATAGGTGAAAGATTGTTGATTTTCAGCAACAGTCGCCATCAAATTAACACCATTGCTCGATGTATTGTTGAACATAATGCCTGAAATATAAATCCGATATGTTTCACCAACTTCTCCGGGAACATCCATCCATGTTATCGTAGTATTACCAGAACCTTCCATTGGGTCTTCAATGAAATTCGCCGTTACGAAACTAACATCCTCAGGTGGTGAATTATCTTCTAATACCGTAGTAGTCATTGCATTATTGGACAAAAACCTTCCATCTTCGTAATCATTACCTTCTGCAGTCCAATTGGGTAGAAGATAAGTTACAGAATAGTAAACTAAACGATTTGTCATCGGTGGAATATCGAATACATGTTGGGTAGCGGTTGAAGAAAGTACAGCATCAGGTGTATTGAATGTGACAAGGTCCATGCCATTTGCTCTGGTCACGACATACTCAGTTCGCCAAAGATGAATCTCAATTGCATCTTCACCACTTTCTGGTAGAATTGGATTTATCGAATTATAATTTATCCATTGCACTGTAGTTTTGCTTGTGCTTGGGTTGAAGGTTGCATGTATATTGTACGGAGAGCGTATTGGAGTCGTAATCTCAAGAATCGGTTCATACAAGTTACTCGCATTCAAATCGAGGGGTGTTGTTGTAGAACCATCTGGTAATTCGCTAGTGATTGCGTAGAAGAATGTCCCATTGGTTCCTGCTCCCACTTGCATTGTAGCTGAATGTCCTGGATGGGGATTATTTCCTCCTTGACCGCGGCAATTCAGTGGATTGGTCCCCAACTCATCTTTATCGCACGCAACTATTGAATGCCATGCGTTCAGAGTGCCGATATTTGCAGGGGTAATCGGTGCTGAATGGCGGTAAAGGTGGTAGGTAGTATCCCACAAATCGGAATAAAGGTCCAAATCGCCACCGGTTTGTTCGATATTACGCCATGTAACGGTTGTAGTTTCGCTTTGATTGTCAAATGAAGCCGCAATATCTTGTGCTTGGAGATCCGTAGGAATCCCTTCATCAGCACTGGCACTGGGTACCATTGGCATTGAAGAAAGCATCAAAACAATCAGTACGAAAGTGGTGGACTTTAGCCTAACTCCCTCAAGCATGTCGCGAGCCATCACTTGACTCCTTTCCGAAAGTTGGTTATCAGTCTGCCGCCGTAGGCGGCCCATAAAGCGGGGTCCAGCCACTCCCGCTCTACGAGCGGAGGAGATTCTGCGCCACATCGGTGCTTAGTAGCATCCGACCTTCATAGAGGGTTGTCTTTGTCCATCTGTTGAATTTCTGACCTTGCCTTGATGAAACGGATAAGGAAGGTGTAGGCTCCACCGAGGCCGCTGATGAGAACTATGACCGAAATTGGATTCATTGAAATACCATAAAATAGGCCCCAGTCAGCCATTTCTAGCCATGACATTATCATTGCACCAAACATTGCAATGAGGGTCAAAGCCATTCGGTCAGCACGACTGAATCCACCGTAATTCCTCGCACCTGCAACCGCCTGGGCTTGAGTTCCCATATAGGAGCCAAACATAGTTAGTAACGCCGCCAACCACACAATTTCGAGGTGTCCGAACCAAATTGCGTTATATCCAAGCGCAAGAAGCCAAACAGCATCGAGTACGCGGTCTAGAGTGTGATCGAGATAGTCGCCCCACCTCGACACTTTACCAGTAGCTCTAGCAACGTTGCCATCTAAGCCATCTAGCATCATTGCAGTTGCCATCAAAATGATGGCCCCTAACCAGGTGTATGCTCCTTCAGTACCAGTTCCAGCATTCATCATGCACCAAGCCGCTCCAATGCCGACTGGTAAACTCGTCCAAGTTAGAACAGCGGGTTCGACACCAGACAATTTTTCGGTTAATGGAACAGAAACTCGCTTGAAGATGTCTCTGCTTTTCTCTAGTGCCATGATTATTCGGGAGCACCTGTGCTCATTGAGTGTTGTGGCTGAAAAATGTTCACGATAGCCAATCGATGGCTCTTTCTGGAGTGTCCAAAGGAGGACATCCAGCGTTAATCCACTCTATTGCGCCCTCTGCACCCTCTTTTATTGGGCGCTTATCTCCAATTAATTCTGGCCAAGGTCCACCCAACATTTCAACCTCGACATTTGATTGAATCTTGTGAGCAGAATATCCTCTTGCGCTGAGGCGCTTCTCAAGTTCACTTGGTTCACAACGCAATACAATGAGTGCATCTACTGGTAAATGATGGGCTAAATGGCCATCGATGAGTGTCAATTCTAGAGGTTTTGAAAATAATTTAGCGAGGCGCTCGACATCTACGGGGTTTGAACCATCATCGTCTAATTCACCGAGGCATGCATTTGATTCGGCTAGATCTCTAACTGAGCGCGTGGGTAAGCCAAGGGCTTTGCACAGAGTGGTCTTACCACATCCTGGCGTTCCAATTACGCCAATCGACCGTATTGAGCCCCCCTCCCTCATGATTCTACGATACCCTACCCAAGTGTTAAACCTCATGCCCTCACTGTCAGAATTGAGGTTGAAACATGGGTTCACAGACATATGAAAACGCCGTGGCAGTCCTATTAATCACGACTGAGCCGGGCCAAGAGCATTCAGTGGTCAAACAACTGAAGGGAATTCCCGAAATCAAAGAAGCGTTACTGCTCTTTGGAGAATACGATATCTTCGCAAAATTGGAGTGTACAGACTTCGGTCTACTTTCAAATGTCGTAGTTAGTAAAGTCCGGAATATCGAAGGTGTAGAGTCTACCAAGACTTTGACCGCAGCACCGATGCTGTGATGAGCCCACCCGGTCTCGAACATTCATGTTCGGTGCCTCCGACCCAAATCAGGCCCTCCTACAATTGGAGAGTTACCACCGTGAGGGTAGGCTTGAGTTGGCCGAGGTAATGGCAAGTGACATGACTGATCGCCTGATGAGTCGTAAAGACAGAAATGATGCCGATAATGCAATCCTAGTCAAAGGACTGCGAATACTAGCAGGGATTCTACATACGCGTGAAAAATACAAGCGCGCACGTATTACGATAGGAGCATTGCACAAGCATCGTAACCGACTTGGTAAGGTGATTGGGCATGATTTAGCCCAAGCAGCAGAGGACTACAGACTGGCCGGATGCATCCATGCTGCGGCTGGGAAAAAAGGAGCGGCGAAGAGGGCTTTCAAACGCTGTCAAAAATTGCAATCCGGACATCTTGCAGCAGCACTAGATTTAGCAGAAAATTGTGGTAATGTGAAAGTCCTTGTCAAGATGCTGTCAAAGGCAGGACCAGTAATTAGAGCAAATGGGAATTTTGTCTTTCAAATCCAAAATCGCCCCGATGCAGATGCCCGTCGTATTGCAATGGTAATCGGCGGTGAAATTCAGGCGGATATCGAGCGGCAAATTATAGCAATTGAAGCTGGAGAACAAGCGGCGAATATGCGTCTTCAATCTGCGATGGACAAGTTAACTCCAAAACACGATTACCACAGTTATAGCAAGAACTGAGCCGGTTTACTGGTAGCGAGGGATGGATTTGAACCATCGATCTCCGGGTTATGAGCCCGACGGGATA
>CAZNXM010000056.1:0-7723 GCA_964577145.1 uncultured Candidatus Poseidoniales archaeon | reverse complement strand
ATTGGGTCTCATAGACCCATTTGTCACCAATTCTCCAAGTAGGGACATCATGAACGTCTGCAGATGCAGAATGATCTGTATTTGCAACAATTTTGTCATCAAATGAATCAAGAATTGTCAATGGACCAACTGCAGTCATTAAGGCTACAATCAGAAAAGGGATTGCACTGCGCATGGACAGACGAAGTCTGTCTTACACTTGACCTCTTTCATTGTCTGTTTCATTGGATTCTAGCCACTGAGATCCATAATGTTGCCATTGTTCCATTGTCCAACCTTCAGGCAACCCAGATTCCGGCAGAGGGGGTCCAACGATTTCCTCATTGCTTTGGAAATCATCAAATGAAGGCGCTTCCAATGGTTTTTCGATGGGGGGGGCATCTGTTTCCCACACCGATTCTTGATTATTTTTCATACGTCTTAGCACTAGAAGAACGCATGTTATCATCAATGCAACCGCCAATAATTGAGCGAATGGGCTTGCATCATCACCCATCAAAGATTCCACTACTTCCTCGAATGCAGTTCGGTCTGGATGTTCAACAACGACAACCATTGTCTTTGATGCTGGATTCATTACATCCTCATCCCATGCTATTGCTTTGATTGTCCATGTACCTGCATGTGTGAAAGTATGATTGGAAATAATTCCCACCAAATCAGCATCATTATCTTTGATTCCATCGCCATCTGAATCTCTCGTACAGTCGACGTCCCATATGATGGATAAGCCATCACGGTCGATTTGTGAATCGATAGTTGTAGATGCATCAAGGACTACTTGTTCTCCAGCAATGACTCCATTCAATTCCTTAATTCTGACAATTGGTGGCATATTGATTACAGTGATTGTCTGAGTTGAAAAACTTCTAGCTCCGTCATCATCAGTAACATGGAATACTACTGTATGCTCACCAGCATTTTGCCAAGACCAACTCATATTCTCACCAATGACATCGCAGTCATCATCTGCGGAACCAGTTAGATCACTATCTTCTCCAGGATTCATATCCCAGCAGATTACAAGATTTTCTCTATCCGAGGGAGTGTCATAGGCAACACCGGTCATAGTGATAGTTTGACCTTCTGCAATTGCCATCATTTCCGGTAGGTCTTCAACGAGAGGTGGTACATTGACCACATCTATCCATCTTTCAGTCCAACCACTTTCGACCTCTTCCGAATCAATTGCTTTCACCCGGATAGTTTGGAGACCTTCATTATGCCACACCGCCGGAACTGACGATTCCCTTCCATCGGTTTTCATTCCGAAATCCCATTCGTATGATAGACTTTCTAAATCATCTTCAGAATCTTCAGCACGTGCAATCAGAGTCACTTCTTGGTCTTCTTCTACACGCCATGTCATCTGGTCTTCAGATTTGATAATCTCTCCCATCTCGTCTTGCATTGAAACAGTAATATCATGAGGGGCGATATTAGTGAACACGATATCGATTGTCGCATAGGTAGATTCCCCATCATCATCGGTTCCAATAGCAGTGAATGTTGTGAGGCCTTCGCTCCAAGCTGTAGTAGTGCAAGTTCTGGTGTAGTACCCCTCTTCACAGATTGCGCTTGGCCAGTGAACATCAACAAGTCCAGGCCATGAGTCCTCCGAATCGGAATCATTTGCAAATACATACAAAGTTACTGGATGCTCAACCTTTACTTCAGAACGCTGTGAAAATATTTCCACATTTGGTAATCGATTATCGACGGTTACATCGAGATAATCTGTGACCGAATCCCCTTCTTCATCGTGGATGATTACTATTACCTGATAGATACCATCATCTATCCAAGACCAATTTATCCAGCAATTATTTCGAGTAATGCTTTCCCATGCAATCGAGCGACTTCCATCATCGTATGGGATGATAAATTCACACCAAATGTCCCCACCATCAGCATCAAATGAATTTGTAGCATCGATTTGCAATATTTCATTAGTTAGTCCACTGAGATTAGAAATAATAGAGGTTGGAGCACTTCCAATGAATAATGGTAGAGTTGCTAAATTATTGTTGAAATCAGCATCGTTTACATTTAGGCCAGCCCGGTCAACTTCCCAGTCGATTGTCAGATTATCTATCGATGCATTCTCATCGATATTCCATTGGATGGTAAATGTAAATTCTTCATATAACTGTAGAGCAGGTAGGTTTGAACTAATCTCCATGCCATCAGGATATGTGATATGAACAGCGGTTGGAGTGGAGGTAGTAACTCCACGATTGTATACTGGTAATTCGATTAGAAGTTGGTCCCCCGGTAGAACATTGAATCCAGAAATATAGTTGAGTGTAGTGTTTTCACCACTGCGATTGCGTAGAATACTTGCCCTTTCAAGAGCGGCGACCAAATCGAGGCCAACGATATTTTCATCGAGAGTTATTGTAGAGGCTCCAACCATAGAGCCAGAAATTGCCACGAGGCCATGACTCGCCCAATCGAAACTAGTCCACGAAGAATCTAGTTCCTGTCCAACATTGAAACTTGCCCAAGCAGTACCATTTGCACCAGTAGTTACTGTGGTCGCAAAGGATGTACTTTCAAATCTAATTTCCACATCGGTTCCTGAAACTGGAGCACCTGTTGCATCTGTGAGATTTGCCCATACTTCCATCGGGGAGTTAAGGGCTGTTATCGAACTTGCACTTTCCACTGAAATTGTATTTCGGCGCACCCCTGGATTTTGATTTGCTTCGACAGAATCAGAATCAACAGGAATGTATTGTTTTAGTCTAAAATCGATTACCAGGCCAATATCTTCCTCGGTATGTGACCAAGCATAATTACGAACTTCAGGGCAATACCACTTGAAGGAGGTTTCAGTGCCATTGTCATCGTATGATTTCAGTTCATAGGAAGCATTGCACCCACCATATCCAATCTGTTCACCAAGTCCATTGATCGGTTTTCCAACATCGGTTACCTCCCAATTAGTATGGTTTGCTCCACTTGTTGGAGCAGGGAATGGTGTGATGTAATCAGACGAACCACTCCATGAAGTCGAAGAAGTATATGTCGTGTTCCAATTTTCTCCATCACGCAAAGGAAAATCATAGTCATCTTTAGCCGGTTCTCGGGAGGTTGAAATTGTAATGTCGGCAATCTGTTGTGTTAGCGATGAGATGCCGTATGGAACATATTTTACATCTAAGGAAAGGTCTGTATTAATTGTAGCAAGGTCACTAACTCTGACCACTTCATCAACTTGGTACTTGATGTAGAGATTGCCAGTATATCCCTCCAATTGGACTCCACCTTTGTCGAAATCTGCTTTTGAGGAAGTGAGGTAGACCATTGTTGAAACATTGTCAACAATGCGTTCTTCTATCGAATCGACGGTTGTAGTAGCGTCACCGTTGATTTTGCCCACAGTCGCATCAACTCCTGCATCTTGAACAAGGACAGTAGGGTCGAATGCACCAGCGTAAATCCACTTGTCACCAACCCTCCAATCAGGTACGTCACTGACCCCTGGGTCCACGCTTCCAAAAGCACCCGCTTCGACTTCGGGAGGGAGTATTAGCGTGGAGAACAGGATGATGAAAACCATCGCAAGTTCGCGGCGCATGGCTACGCCATGCCTCCTTTCATTACAAGAAGATGAGGGCGGCTCTAGTCAATGAGAGGAGAAGAATTACCCAAAATACACGATTTAGAATCAAATGGGTGAGTTCGGGAGTGAGGCTTTTCCAGCCCAGTGATCTGAACAGGTCCATTGTGAATAAGCGCTCAACACCATCATTTCGCACCTTCATTTCGAGCTCAGTCAGAACGCAACAGTCCCATATTACCCAATTTAGTTTAACCAATATCACCAAGGGGATGTGTACGAAATACCATGGTTCTGGAACTGCCCAGCCAATGGTGCCGAAAATGAATACGCCAAGGTGGATGAACCATACGAGTCCACCAGCGATACGGCTCATGAATTTGTGCGGGAGAATGATAGCAATAGACTCTTGTCCACTAGCGGTCTCGCAACATCATGCGCTGGTTCGCCTACAATGGTGATGCCGATGGAATTTGTGCCATGGTTATCCGTGGGTTGATTCATGGTATCGAAGGAGAACGAGTTACTGGAGTCAAGCGTGATATCGAACTACTAGAGAGAGTTGATGCTAAGCCAGGCGATGAAGTAATTGTGATGGATATTTCATTGGCAAGAAACCATGAGAGAGCAAAACATCTTGCTAGTACAGGAGTTTCAATGACGTGGTTTGATCATCATCTACAAGGTGAACCAATTCCAGAAATCACCTCACACATAGATACCTCAGCAAATGTGTGTACAGCACTTCTAGTCAGCCGAGAATTGGGTAGTGGCGAGGATTGGGCAATGGCTGCCTTACATGGAGATGGACTCGGCGCACACTCCAGCAGAGGTGACCTTGCAGAATTAGGCGAACTTCTCAATTATAATGGATATGGTTTCAGTCTGGATGACCTTCATTTTCATCCCGATGAATTGATGGTAGCATGCCTTGAAGCGGGAAGTCCAGAGGTATTCATGCAAAGTGAGACATTCCGTCGTCTAAGAACCGGATTTGCAGAGGATATTGCCCATTGTGACGGTATCGAAATCGTAGATGAAATCCACATGTTGCCCGATGAACCATGGGCTCGAAGAGTGGTAGGAGTCTATGCACATCGCCTGAATCAAGTGGGAAGTGGGCCTCATGTAATTGCAATCGATAGGGGAGACACATTGCAAATTTCTGTGAGGGGTGAGTCTGGTATTGGTGAACTCTGTGCTAAGTTTGGAGGCGGCGGCCGAGAAACAGCTGGCGGCATCGATGCTCTCCCAAAGGGAGAGATACCAGCCTTGATGAATGAGATAAGTACCCGAAGGTAATGCTGAGGAGTGCTTATGCAGGATCGGATGACTCATCTTCAGCGACTTGAAGCAGAGGCTATCCATATCATGAGAGAGGTTGCTGCCGAAGCGGAAAACCCGGTTATGCTCTATTCGGTAGGCAAGGATTCGTCGGTCATGCTTCATTTGGCAATGAAGGCCTTTCACCCATCCAAACCACCGTTTCCAATAATGCATATCGACACGATGTGGAAATTTTCTGAGATGATAGAATTCAGAGATAAAATGGCATCAGACCTTGGCCTTGACCTCATTGTGCACATCAATCCTGAAGGTCAAGAAATGGAAATGAATCCATTTGTTCACGGCTCGGCTGTACATACTGATGTAATGAAAACTCAAGGCTTGAAGCAGGCATTAGATGCCCATGGATTCGATGTGGCATTTGGTGGTGCACGGCGTGATGAGGAGAAGAGTCGTGCAAAGGAACGAATATTTTCTTTCAGAACTAGCGACCATCGCTGGGACCCAAAGCGTCAACGTCCTGAATTATGGAATGTATTCAATTCGCTAAAAGCACAGGGCGAATCGATTCGAGTCTTTCCTTTATCAAATTGGACTGAATTGGATATTTGGCAGTATATCCATTTGGAGAAGATTCCAATTGTACCACTCTATCTCTCAAAGGAACGACCAGTAGTCGAAAGAGATGGCGTTCTTGTTCTTGTTGACGATGAGAGAATTCCACTCAAAGAAGGCGAAGAACCAATGATGAAAATGGTTCGATTTAGGACCCTTGGCTGCTATCCACTAACAGGAGCAGTTGAATCTGAAGCCGACACACTCCCTCAAGTCATTCAGGAGATGTTGCTTACCACGACTTCAGAGAGGCAAGGCCGAGTGATTGACTTCGATAGTTCAGCCTCGATGGAGAAGAAGAAGAAAGAGGGGTATTTCTGATGTCCCACGTCAGTGATCTTATCGCAACGGACATTGAGTCCTATCTTGCTACCCATGAGCAAAAAGGTCTTCTTAGATTCATTACGTGTGGCTCAGTAGATGATGGTAAATCCACTTTGATTGGGCGAATGTTGTATGAATCTCACATGTTATTTGATGACCACCTTAGCGCTTTAGAGGCTGATTCCAAGCGGGTTGGTACTCAGGATGGAGAAATCGATTTCGCTCTACTCGTAGACGGTTTGGCTGCTGAGAGGGAGCAAGGCATTACCATCGATGTAGCATATCGGTTCTTTTCTACTGAGAAGCGCAAATACATCGTAGCCGATACTCCTGGCCATGAAGAATACACAAGAAATATGGCAACTGGGGCTTCAACTGCAGATGTTGCCATTATCTTAATTGATGCAAGACAAGGTGTACTTACCCAAACGAGAAGGCACAGTTTCATCGTCAGCATGGTAGGAGTGAAGAAAGTCTTGTTAGCAGTAAACAAACTCGACCTCGTAGATTATTCTCAAGAAGTCTACGACTCAATTGTGTCAGAATACAATGAGTTTGCATCCGAGGCACTAGACCTAGAAGAAATAACTCCAATTCCAATTTCAGCACTGAGGGGAGATAATATCGTTGACAATAGCGAGAATACACCTTGGTATAGTGGCCAAACTGTGATGGGATATCTTGAGAATGTGGAGGTCGAATCCGCAGCTCAAATCCGTCCATTCCGTATGCCAGTACAATGGGTCAACAGGCCAAATCTCGACTTTCGTGGATTCTCTGGTTTAGTTGCAAGCGGAACAGTTTCGCCCGGAGACAAGGTTAGGATACTGCCAAGTGGTACTGAATCTACAATTGATAAAATTGTCACATGGGAAGGGGACTTATCGCTCGCAGGAGCAGGTAGATCAATCACTATTACACTCGCAGATGAGGTCGATGTTTCCCGCGGGGATATCATTACTACTGCTGAACACCCATGTTCATTGGCTGACCAATTCCAAGCCCGAGTTCTATGGATGCACGAATCTGCAATGATGCCGGGGCGCCAGTATTTGTTCAAATCCAGTACACAGGTAACAGGAATGAACCTCACTAGATTGAAGCATAGAATCGATGTTAATACGCTTGAAGAACTTCCTGCTAAAGTGCTTGACCTAAACGAGATTGGAGTTTGCAATATCTCTCTACATGAAAGAGTTGCATTCGACCCGTATGACGAGGACCCAACCATGGGTGGTTTCATCATAATGGACCGCCTAACCAATGAAACCGTGGGAATGGGGCTCATCGATTTCGCACTTCGAAGAGCAGACAACATCCATTGGCAAGCGATGGATGTCAGTAAGAAAAGTCGCGCAGAGTCAAAAGGGCAGAATGCGATGATGCTCTGGTTAACCGGACTTTCCGGTTCTGGAAAATCAAGTATAGCTAATATTTTGGAAAAGAAACTCCATGCACTGGGGCGCCATACAATCACGCTTGACGGTGATAATGTAAGACATGGTCTTAACCAAGATTTAGGATTCACTCCTGCGGATAGGGTTGAAAATATTCGCCGTATTGGCGAGGTGGGCAAATTGATGGTCGATGCCGGCCTAATCTGCATTACGTCATTCATTTCGCCATTTGCAAGCGAGCGAAAGATGGCGAGGTCACTGGTTCAAGAAGGAGAGTTCATCGAGGTATTCATCGATACTCCTCTCGAGGTTTGTGAACAACGTGATGTCAAGGGGCTGTATGCAAAAGCTCGTGCTGGAGAGTTACCGAACTTTACTGGAATTTCAAGTCCTTATGAGGAGCCAGTGAATCCTGAAATCCGAATTGACACTACTCAAATTAGCGCTGAGAAGGCTGCGGATTTGATCATTGATTACCTTGAATCAAATTAGTTTTTATTAGTGAATAAATTTCTTCCGAAGTAAAAGATAAGAT
>CAZNXM010000055.1:0-8033 GCA_964577145.1 uncultured Candidatus Poseidoniales archaeon | reverse complement strand
CGCTGTGTCAGATATACTCCTGAAATGGTCGAAGAGAGTATGGAAATGTTGCATTTGATGGGTATTCCGGCTTTCCGGGCCAAGGCTGAAGGCGAAGCTCAAGCCGCAGTCATGGCAGCAAATGGACAACTCGATGCAGTAGCAACTCAAGACTGGGACGCGCTTCTTTACGGGGCTCCAGTTGTAATTCGAAATTTTTCTGCTGATGGAAGCCGTAGAATGGGCCGTATTATTCATGCTCAACGTATTGAATTGAAACAACTCCTAGAAGATAATGAGATTTCTAGAGAGCAATTAATTGATCTCGCAATAATGATAGGCACAGATTTCCATCCTGGAATCAGAGGTATTGGTCCAAAGACTGGGTTGAAATTAATCAAAGCACATGAGACAATTGAAGCAGTATGTGCTGCAAAGGATAAGGAAATTCCAAATCGCCTCGATGAGATTCGTGCTGTATTTCACAATCATCCCGTTGTCGAAGTCGCAAATGAAGATTTGATACAAGGTGAAGTCGATGTTGAAGGATTGCGCAAATTCTTGGTCGATGAGCGTCAATTCAGTGAGAAGAGATTCAACAACGCTATTGAGCAACTCGAGAGTGTGGGTCTGGTTAGGTCCGGTGGACAAACGTCATTATTCTCTTTCTGATTATTGAAGCCGCTGAATTCGAAATTGTTCGAATCCCACTATTGGGATGTATGAACGACAGAAGAATTGAATTCCGCAATGTGTACGAGTGGGTATGAAGTGGTTCGAAGAGAATACCGAACGCTTCTGGAAATTGCTAATTTTATTCGCATTATTTGTTAATCTAATAGCGGTAATAGGTTCTGAAGGTGGGCTCGATACGCATGTCAAAGGAGCATATGTCGAAGTCGATGGTGGCTATGCATTAGATTGGGGAGACACTAGGCTTGATGACCCATTGGCATCAAACCCAAATGATTCAACTATTGTTGACAATAACCCCACTTTGCTTTCATCTAATTACATTATTTCATTGTGTTTCATTGTATTACTCGGCTTTATGGCAACGATAATTGGCAGAGGGTTCGGAGCGATTATTCTCCTTCATCCAACATTGATATATTCGGTTGGAAAGGGATATGATGAGCCGTTAATTGCTTCACTAATGGGAATTACAGCATTCTTGTTACTCGACTCTGTAAAGAATCATTCATGGCTTCGTAAAGCAATAGTAGGCCTCCCACTACTCCTGATCCTATATGTGAAAACAACCTCGCCTGCCGATTCAATGCTGATTCCTGTTATTCTTTTCATAGTCGTAATGGCAATCTCTACTAGAATCCCAGACCATTTTTTCAATCCGAGAAAAATGCTCGGAATAGGATTTTCATGCGGTGGTGGATTGATTCTCCTTCTCGGTTTACTCGGCCAAGGAACACCCTCCATAATTGTGGATGACCCGGGACGATTTCTCTATGCCCTTCCATTCGCATTCATCGATGTAGTGCTTATCTACGGATTATTTGGAATGGTATTGTGGCCATTCGCCAAATCAACTTGGGGAAAAATGGGTGATTCTGAAGACCGCCTCGCCGGTGAACTCTCGCTAATCATTGGCGGATTAGCTGGTTTAATCACAATGTATGTTGCAGTTCTATGGGCATATGAATCGATTCTCTGGAATTCGGACTGGCCATGGCATATGGTCACGATGGGAAATAATGGGCGCTATATTACAATCTTAGCGATTCCAGCATTTATGCTGATAAAACGAATTAATGGCGAAATTGATTGGGCTGATAAAAAGGTGTTTGCAGGTGTAATCCTGATTCTGCCGCTTTCACTTCTAGCCGGCATGCATGGTCAAACTATGTGGACTGATGAAGCGGCTGATTCAATGGAAATAGAAGAAAATGGTCACTTTTTATTCGTTTCTGATGCAACTCTTGGAATGCACTGGCTATACACTTTTCATTCACCCTTAGATGCTGAGGAAAACAATATCACTGGTCATTGGCGCAGTGATGAATCCAATTGGGTGATTCACCTTGAAGGCGAGTTGCAGCATATTGATTGGATTGTGCTATCGCCAGAAATTGATGAAACTCCAGAGGGATGGACATTGATTGATTCTGGAAAGGCCGACTATCTAAACGGCGGTGGAGAGTGGCGTGTTCTAACT
The DNA here is from genome assembly GCA_964577145.1 of uncultured Candidatus Poseidoniales archaeon. Taxonomy (GTDB): domain Archaea; phylum Thermoplasmatota; class Poseidoniia; order Poseidoniales; family Poseidoniaceae; genus MGIIa-K1. Next base: position 5,881 of record CAZNXM010000055.1, on the reverse strand, counting down.
AGAGCATGAGCGGAGGGGTCCATTTTCCATTCTTACGCCCATGGTCAAGAATGTGCCAATATACTGTATTCTCTGACTCTTCTGGAAGGACGAATGGTCCGAGTTTACTCCACGCTTTTTTTGCATTCCATCTAAGGAATGGAATTGAAAGTGCAGGCCCACATGTTGGTAACGAAAATCTGCACAGCCACGGCCTACTCACTAATCCTGAATCCTTCAATGCTTTCTGCACTGCATTCCAATCCTTCCATTGACCTGCTTTACGCCTGACCACCCAGGAAGGATTGACACTAGAATCTAATTCGAAACCAGCCTTAGCAATGATAGGAGCCATCCATGGTGCTATGTATCCTGCAGGCGCTCTAAACCAAGGTCGCCATTGGTCTCCCGCAAATGCATGGAGTTTTACATCTGCTTCAACTAATGCAGAAAGAAAACCTTCCTCATCTGCCTCAAATGCTGACCAACACCGATGAGTAAGGCCATGACAGCCAATTGTGACTTGGGGATGGGAATCCAATAGCGCCCTAAGCCATGTGGTGAATTGTTCATCGTCCAATTGGTCTGCAATCACAAAAATTGTCATGGTTACTTGAGTGCGGTCCAACCATTTTCTGAACGATATCATCGCTTCAGCCATCTGGGGAGAAGTACCTTGATGGCTCACGCCTATTGAGCGAGTTGGGTGACCTTGAGATTTTGGTATGTGGCGAATATCGTCACTATCTACTGTAAGCCAAACCGGCTTCATTCAACCACCTTGTCTATCTGTACCAGATGCAGAATATGAGGCACAGTCCTCCCTTCTACCTCAATACCGACGAAACCTTCGACTGCTAATCCACCCCAGCGTTCCATGATTGAACGGCATGTGCTTAGCCCTGCTTCATTATGGGGGTGTACAGTGATCTCGACTAAGGCCTGGCCTTTGGTTTTCTCAAGCCAATTGAAAATACGATCCACGCATCTATTCGTTATCCCTCGGCCACGAGAGGTTTTCACAACCCAATAGCCTAGATTATATGCTGATGCAGCTAGTTGTAATTCATCTCCTAGACCAATCATTCCAACGAATGCATTGTCGGATAGTCTGTGAATCGCCCAAAAGTGCACCGCGTCTCCTGAACGGTGCATCTCTAAATCGAGCATCAAATCTGCAATTTGCCGAATCGCTTCTTCCCCGTCCTTCAACCAAGGTAAGGCGGAACGGGTTGCATTAGGGTCCTCAAGGTAAGCCTGTTTTACTTCAGGAAGAATTCGTCTATTTACGGGACGGAGTACGATTTTATCGTCAACTTCGAGTTCCGGTGTGTCCACGATTCGCCCCCCTCAGTTAACGCCGAGGTGGGCCACTGCTGATGAAACATGTTCTGATTCGGGTAGTGCAGAATGTGCCCTTGCTAACATCCAAGATACATCGTTTTCACGACCAATTTGTTTGAGTACTAACCCAATGTGATAGAGTAAATCCACATTCGCATCATCAAGATGAGGTCCTAGTTCTTCGATGGTCTTAGTAGCAGAATCTATCTTTCCTGACTTTGCATCTTCCAATGCGCTTACTACCTCACGATGGATTTGGCGAGGGTCCCATGGTTCTGCTGCTGGCCATGGCCAGAATCGACCATCGTCCTCTGGCTCAGGTGCGGGTGTGGATTCTTCGGCTGAAACCGTGGGTTCTTCGGCCGGTGATTGAACAATTGGAAATTCGGGCAGAGCGATTGCAGGTGTTGGTGCCGGGGCCTTGACAACTTCTGGAACTGGTTCTTGAATAATCGGAGCAGGTGGTGGTGGAGCTGCTTGCCCGGTAAGATCTACTTTATTGTCATACAAATCATCAGGAGGTAATGATGGCAATTCACTACCACCAATATGCCCTAGAAGGTCATCATCCATCTTTGGCGATTGAGGAGAAAATACTGCTCCTCGGCCTGAATGGACAGGCTCAGCAACCTCAGATAGTGGGTCATGTCCACTCAAATCTATTTTTGAATAGTCTTTAGGTGCCTCACCTACGTCTTCAATTGAAATATCTTCAACTTGATGAATTACTGTATTGTGAAGTTCAGGTGCCCTCGAATCCATGAAACCGATTTTTTCGGGTTCTTCGGAAGAGAAATCTGTTGTTTCATACTGGCTGACTTCTAACGGGTCTTGGTCCATTGTCAAGACTACATCAAGTGCTTCTCCATCATCCCAAGAATCGTCTTCTTCGGACATTAGTTCATCGAAAATACTGTTTGAAACTTCGGATGAAACCGATTCGCCTTGGTCACGGGCGGATTTCTCCATTTCGTAATAGCATTGAACGCAAGTACTGACTCCAGTGGCGTTGATGAATTCGCAATATGGGCATACATTGCTCTCAATTGCATCCCCCCCCTTGCGCTTGAACATGTGCATCAGCATTTCTCGGGCGACTGGTTTCATTGTTAAGCCTCACCTTCCCATGTGAGCCGACATTATGCTATACCAGAGACACTTGGCCCAATCATGGGTGAGAGGGGCGGTGTTCGACGAATGGACACAAGGTCCACTTCTAAACAATCAAAAGCGGTAACTCACGATTACCGATGGCAACGCAGTCAGGACCATTTTGATTGCTTTACAAAGCTCATTGGGGTCGAGTTGGAAGATGAACTCAATCAAGTAGAAGAGCGCTGGAAAAAATGGTCAAAACAAAAACTCCTTTCCGCAGGTATTGCGCTATTTGACCTACAGGGTCGTAGTTCTGGTAGATTTTTTGGCGAGCCAATTCTTGTTTTCGAACAGCGGGGAGGAGGGTCTCTTCCCTTCCATCGATTTGGGCACGGCGACATGGTAATTATCAGTAGAGCGCGCCCATGGGGAGAGAAAGTTATCGAAGGAGTGGTCTTAGATCGAAATTCTAGACGTATTCGTATTGTGGTGTCAGAAAAACCAAGTGATATTCGCAAAGGAGGATGGCGCCTTGACCGCGGGGCAAATAGAGTCGCTCACGACCGAATGCATGAAGCATTAATTTCATTCCATTCAACAGAAGGCGATGGTGGGACCGTTTTACGGGATTTGCTTCTTTGCCAACCGCATGATGTTGCTGCATCTGCTGAAATGCCACCGGAAATGCATGGGCAAAAAAGAATGCCTTGGAGTCTAAAAAGCGCAATGTTAGATGGAAGTCAACGCATAGCAATAAACAATGCAATCGGGCGGCGTTTGTCATTGATTCAAGGCCCCCCGGGTACTGGAAAAACGCATACTGCAGTACATCTCCTTTCTGCTATGGTCCAGATGGGGCGAGGGCCGATTCTAGCATGTGCAGAATCAAATGTTGCCGTTGATAATTTGCTTGAAGGCTTACTTGACCTAGGAGTAAAAGCAGTTCGTTTCGGGCGCCCTGTCAAAGTGAGAGAGCATTTGCGTGAAGCAACATTAGATGCTAAAGTTTCCAGCCATCCAAAGCAAGATGAAGTTGCTTTCATCAGGGAAGAAAATGAGGGAATAAGGGCCAAATTACATGACCTCAAAGGTAAGGATAAGGGACTTGCACATAGAGATATCAACCGTAATTACCGTGAAATGCGTGAGCTTGAACAGAGGATTGTCGAAGATGTTCTTTCAGGGGCTGAGGTTCTATGCTCCACTAATATTGGAGCCGGTCACTTCACACTATCTAGCAAAAGATTCCCTGTTGTATTGATTGATGAAGCGACTCAAGCAACTGAGCCAAGTTCATTAGTTCCAATTGTGAAAGGGGCGCGCCAATTAATCCTCGTCGGGGACCATCGCCAACTACCGCCAACAGTTACAAGCCGGAATGCTGAGGAGGGTGGGCTCGATATTCCGCTATTCAAACGATTATTGGAAAATGGAATTCCTGCCCACATGCTTACCACTCAATACCGCATGCATCCTTCGATTAGAGAATACCCTTCAGCTAGGTTTTATGAAAATCGTCTCGAGGATGGATGCTCATCATCTGACAGACCTGCACCTGCGGGATTCCTTTGGCCAGATTGGGACAAACCTGTGGCTTTCGTACCAGTCCATGGAGCAGAGATCGCTGAGGAAAGTGGTTCTTCTCGCTCAAATATGGATGAAGCCGGTGTCACAATAAAAATCCTAGAAGGTTTGTTAGAACCTGGTGATTTACAACCCGAAGACATTGGGATTATTTCCCCTTATGCTGGACAAGTTCGACTTATCAGGGACCTTGTGGATGATAGATATGAAGGGCTTGAAATCAAAACTGTGGATGGATATCAAGGTCGCGAAAAAGAGGTTATTGTCATGAGTACTGTGCGTTCAAATGAAGAGGGCAAGGTAGGATTTCTAAGTGATGCAAGACGTCTAAATGTAGCAATGACACGTGCAAAGCGAGGACTCATTGTCATTGGCGATGACCGAACTTTGAGACATGATGGCCAGTGGTCTGCTTGGCTAGACTGGGTCACAGAATCTGGATTAATGGCTTGGCATATCAGAGATTGATAATGGTCATCTTCACAAAGGGGATGCTCAACCCCCTCCCATGGCGGACTCACCAGTCACTCTCAACAAGGGTGGAACTATGGCTCAGGCTGCTTTAGCAGCAACTGCTCCAGAAGGAATGTTGATTGCTCCAGTATGGAAGCGAGGTGTTGCTTTCATACTCGATACGCTCTTGATTACTGTCGTTGTTTATTTCTTGACAAAAGGTAATTTCTTTGCATATCTCATGAATTGGGAATTAATTACCACTAGGCAAGCGCATTTCTTCATCCTGACACTAATTGTGCACTTTGCAATTTATTGGCTATACTTCAAATACACCGGTAAGAGTGCTGGAAGGTCATTAGGTCAAAGAGCAATGAGGATTGCAATCGTACATGATGATGGCTCGCTACTTGGTGAGTCTCATTGGGGTAGAAGAGCGGTTCACAAGTTGCGATATGTCATCCCTGGAATTGGGCAGTTAATCGGAATTATCGAACTTGTTAGAACATGGCGCGATGAAGATAAACGCTCACCAATTGATAGAGCAAATCATACCGTTGCCGCAGTTGATTGGTCCCTACCTCAAACAACTAGGGCAGGACTTCGTTGAATTGCCCAAGTCGGAGTTGTCTTCAAGTACAGGAGCCGAGGGTGAGCGGGCGGTGAGTGACATGGGTGGTGCGACATCGGGCAGAAGTGGTTCGCTTGAAGCAAATCTCGTCAGCGTTCAAATGGACATTAATGATGATGACGAAGATGTCGTAATCGCCGTTATTTCAGTCTCCAATGAGGCACCGGTTCCAATGGGTGGCCTTGATGTTAGCATTATTACCAGTGCTGGAAATAAATTCGGCTCTGAAGAAGGAGTATCCAGTCTCGGCCCCGGTGTCGAAAGAGAGTGGACCTTTGAGTTTCCAATTTCTACAGGGCAATGGACCTTCATTTTAGATGGTAATGGTGATGAGATAAAGTTAGGTTCCTTCGATGCAGATTTTGAATTCGAATTGCAGAAAGGTCGAAAGTTGGCCAGCACAATTGGTTCGTCTTTGTTTACTGGAGCATTTACTGACAATCTTGCTGATTTCGGACAGGTAAAGGAGCGAGAGATGATTAATCCTAATTTGGTGCAAATGTCATCCTATGCGGCTGAAAATGCAGAGGGCGGTGACACTTTGATCAAGGCTGACCTATCCAAACTCTCAACCGGAATGACATCTACATCAGCAGAAGGTGCGCATGATGCCCCTATCCTAAATGCCAATCCAATTAGAGAAGCACCAATGGCACAGCCTTCACGTACTGATGACCCGTTATTATCTCCACTTACTCCGGTCTCAAGCGGTTCTAGCGACCCACTGCTAGCGCCACTTACACCAAAGCCACCTTCACCACCAACACCTCCTGCGGCTCCACCATCTCCACCAAA
>CAZNXM010000054.1:0-8219 GCA_964577145.1 uncultured Candidatus Poseidoniales archaeon | reverse complement strand
TCTCCGTTGGCTCTCACCCTGTTCACCTTCTGATCTGCACCGGCAGTTAGGCTATTACAGGCAATCTTGTTTTCATCTGGATTTTCAAATAATATTGCCCGAAAAATGGCTACAAATCGTATGTACCAACCGCACGGGTGTTATTTTTTCATCTCAAGGGCGCGATGGCATAGGGGCGCAGTACAACGGTTTTTGCAGGGTTCTTAGAAGGATGCCGACGGTAGATTCATATATGGAACCATCCGTAGACGAGTCAACCCCCCTCGGGGGAAGGAGGACAAAATTATGAACAATGAGAACCGAAACGATGAGGCAGTCAGCCCAGTTATCGCAACCATCCTAATGGTCGCAATCACTGTGGTACTGGCTGGTGTACTGTACGTCTGGGCTTCCAGCCTTGCTGGAGATTCCACAGGCGGCGGATTAGACACCTACACCTGGGACGACCGTGACGCACAAGGCGACGGAAACCTAGTAGAGATATCAATGACATCTGGAGATGGCCTAAACTGGGCTGTCACAAAGATCACTATCTCTGTTGATGGTGGCACACCACAAGCATGTGCTGAGGATGACGCAACTGCATCATGCAGTTACACCTCATTCCAGGGCGCAGGAAACAGCCAACAGTGGGAAACCTCTGAAGGTATCACCATCTCAGGAACCTGTGATGATGTTGCTGGCTGCAATGTTGACGTAACCATCACCAAGATGGGCGTTGGATCCGAAGATGACAAGGTCGTCGGACAGATCACAGCATACGCTGACACCACCGCTTGAAACTGAGAAATCAGTGAAATCGTAAGCTTACGAGTTTTACTCGAATCTGCCCCTCTGAGGACTTCGGCCCTCAGGGGGGCTTTTTTTTTATTCATTTTTTGCCAACTCATTTCGGACATCTGTATGCTGTTCCCAAATGTGGAGGCTCTTTCCTCTAGCAGACAATAGAATCGCAGATAGAAGATTCTCCATTCCCGATAGGATAGTGCCTGCTATCTGAAATCCCAAAATGGATTTACCTTGTCGCATCAACAACCAAGAGGCTACACAATAAATCTCAATTCCTGTTAACCAAAGAATCTGGTCTCCGACCATATTACGCATCACAGCAGTAAGAGCCGCCCCTGACATCAATAGGGGGGAGAGGAGATGCATCCAGGCATTACGACGAAGAATGGTAGAATATCTACCATACCGCCTAGAAAACCAATATCTTCTCTTTCTGGACAATAAACGTACAATGCCTTGGGCACGTCGAACTTTCTGACGGCGTTGCCCTCTAGAAGTAGTAGGCATCTGATCTGTAAATATGAGTAAAGGATCCTGAATCGCCCTCAGCCCCCCCAATCTTACTGCCGTTGCAATCTGGGCATCATCTGCATTTGCAGTGGCATGGAGGTCGACAGAACTTACCGCGCCCGCTCGCCAAGCAAGTATCGAGCCTTCTAGAAATGGTGTACTATCGTATGCCGATTCTCCAAGACGTATCATTGTGTACATATCGCGATGAGTCTTTTCTGCATCGATTCCTCCTCGACGGTGAGGAGTGCCTCCTACAGCGCCGACAGTTGCATCACTAAACCATCTACGGATTCGTTCAAAGGAACCTTTGCCAATCGATGCATCAGCATCTGTCATGACGATAATGCCCTCCTTATTTGATAAATCATCGAGTGCTTGCATTACTGCAAAGGTCTTACCAAGTCTTTTCTCCATTCGAATCAACTTGCTAGATAGAAATTTACTAGGGTGGTCGGCAAGCCAATTTTCCACAATTTTCACTGTATCATCGCTAGATGCTGAATCTATTACCAGTAGATCAACATCGATTGATTGGGCTGCTAAATCAGCTAACTTAGATTCAATAATCAGTGATTCATTCCATACCGGTAGAATTACAGTAATTTGTAATTTTGAATCCTCATCAGGGCAATGTAGAGAATCCTTAGCCCAAGATGAAATGCTGGCTCTATGGATAGCGAATGGCGCTAGTGATAATCCTGCAAGGCCGAACTCCGCCCACAGCAATACCTCGCCGACCATAATGGGCCTGACTTACCCATTCGACTTCATCATGACCCCTGTTGAAGCAGTCACCAAGCCTATTGCAGGTGGACGCTGTGGCATCGATATGCGACGGGTATTACATGTCGGGCCTGTCAACACACCAGGCGGCATGGGAAAGGTCATTCAAATCCTCAATTCCTCTCCGCCTGATGGATGGGAATCTGAAACTCTTGACAGTCATTCCACTTTGGGCGTCATTGCAAAAATAATTGCAATGAGGAGAGCGAGGAGATTTATTCGTCGAAACGGACACTCTTTCGATATTATTCATTTTCACAGTGCTGCGGACTGGTCTTGGTTTAGAAAAATACATTTGTTGAAACAGGCTAGAAAAAATGGTGCTGAAATTGTCTTCCACATCCATAGTGGGCGCTTTGATTCATGGGCGCGCAATCATGGAGAAAAGTATGGTTATAATTTCTGGAAGAAAATGGAGGGCGTAAATGTAGTCACTCTATCTGAATCTTGGACAGATAAACTCCGGAAATTTATCGGAGAATCTACGCCAATGATTAATCCTGTAGATCCATTAATCGAAACTTCAACGAAAGAAAGAAGCGCTACGCGGTTTTTGATTATGGGCAGACCAGACCCTGTTAAAGGGCATACTGATGCTATCGCTTTGGTTCGAAAATTGAGGAGTGATGGTGGAAATTTCACATTAACTGCAACCGGAATTAAAGCCGCATCTGAAAATTGGGTCGATGCAAGGGGGTGGGTTAGTGAAGAGGAAAAGAGGGGGCTTCTTCATACCTCAAAGGCGCTGCTCGTACCCTCTTCTTACGAAGGGCAACCACTCATTATTCTCGAAGCACTGGCGTCTGGTTGTCCAGTAATTGCTTCATCAGCAGTTCCAGACTTACCCTCTTGTGTTAGTAGTATTTCTCTTGATGATGTTGAAGGATGGACGGACGCAATGGTCAACCCAATATCAGAAGGTTTAGCTGATGCTGTAGCACAACATAATATCGAAAATGTTCGAAATCGGTGGAGGGATTTCTATGACCGAATCATGGATTCCAAAGCATCGACAGAATGAGACCAACTCGAGTGTTCTTCAGCATATTCTCGTGCTTCCTTTTGCAATGCTGTAATCATTTGCCGGTCTAGACTCATTATCCAATCAACCGTATTCTTCACGAATTTTTCTTGAGGAAATAATTGTAACCAATCTCCAGAATCCCTTATTCTATGACCGCCGTGATCAATTCCAGCAACAATCAACCCACTTGCAAGATACTCAGAGCGCTTTAGTGGACTGGCAAGGTTCCATACCCTATCCGCTGGCATTGGAAGCAATCCTACATCATATGTGGAAAGTAGGCTCGCAAGTTCCTCTTGGGCGAGTGGTCCAGTAACGTCGAGTCCTTTCATCTGTATTGCCTTTAACGCAGTTAATGCATCGCCCTCGCCATGAATATGCAACCTTGCTTCTACGCCTGCATCATGTAGGGCTGCAAGTATTGCAGGCATTGCCCTTACACCTCGGCGAGAGTCGATTTTCCCATGGTACACCATGTCGATTGGTCCTGTTCGCTCGCCGGGATTGAAATTATCGAGTTCTACTCCCGCTGGAAGAATACCTATGGATGCGCTCGGCATTCCGGTTCTTGCCATTACAAATTCACGATGTGCTTGACTTACAACTGTGCCGCGCGCCGCTTTTGACCAAGCCTTCTTCCAAACGAACCACTGCAACCACGAGAGTAGTCCTTTATCGGCAGGTGGTCCCCGGTCCATCAGAATCGTTGGAGTGTCAAAATAACGTTGTAGAGAGCCGAGAGTCCAATCGATGAGAATTACATCTGAATATGCTATGTCTTTTCGCCGTTTTGCCAATTGTCGAGCGACGCTTCGACCCTGTAAACCGCGCATTGAACTGCGCTTTACAGGAATATGAGTAAAGGATTGATTGTACACTTTACCAGGGGAATACATCGTCACTTCATGTCCTCTCGCTACAAGTCCTTCAGCGAGATTTACTTGAGTAGTAGAACAGAGATCGGTTCCGAGGACTCTCGAGGATAGCCAAGTAATCCTCAATTAATTCCCTCCTCAAGTGTAATCATTTCGCCGGGAGAAAATGCTTCATTCATTAATGTGACATCTGCAATGGAGGTATGGATGTCGCCTGCTCTTTCATCCTCAAATAATGGATTCGCCATATCGGGATGGTGCTTTTCAAGTGCCTTGAGCAAATCATTCAGGCTCGTCGATTCACCCGATGCGAGATTGACTTCTTCAGGAATAGATTCTGATGATAGTGCTTTTTCGATTATCTTTACCAAATCCGAAACATGAATGAAATCACGGATTTGAGTTCCATCGCCAAAAACAATTGGCGGCATCCCTGCGGCTATTGCCTTCTTGAAAGCTGGAATTACTGCAGAATAGCCGCCTGAAGATGATTGACCTGGGCCATAGACATTGAAGAACCGTAATGCGCAGGTATCGATGGGAGATTGTCTGCATAACTCTTCACCGACTATCTTTGAAACCGCATAAGGAGATTGGGGAATCAAGGGAGACTTCTCTGTTATTGGCATTTCATCTGCATCACCATAAACCGCTGCACTCGAAGCAAAAAGAACTCGTTTTACTCCTGAAGATTCTGCCGCTGCAAGTACTGATGAAGTACCATCAACATTTACTGAAAGTGTGTAATCTGGGTCTTCCATTGATTGGGCCACAGAAACCTGAGCAGCAAGGTGAACGATGGTATCAATGCCATCTATTTGCAAATAATCTCTGACATCTGCAACAACAATCTCCCATGGATGATCATCTGAGTGGTGAATATCTAAACTGATTACGTGATAGCCCTTATTGTGCAAATGATTGCAAAGATGGGTCCCAATAAACCCCGCTCCACCCGTCACGAGCACACTCGCCATGTCTCCTTGCGAGCATTCCCGGGACTACATACCTTCGGCGGAATCATACAAGAGATTCAAAAACAGCGCCCTCCGGGTTCTATCGCATGGGCTGGACACCTGAGTTCGCGATGCGAGCCGCCGAGGGCGACCTAACGGTCGGAGTCATTGGCTTGGGTTATGTTGGCCTTCCAACAGCATGTGGCTTCCATGATGCTGGGTTCAATGTCTGGGGAGTGGATATCTCGCAACGGACTGTGGACATGGTCAAAAGAGGTGAGAACCCTACTGGAGACCCTGATGTCACCGATATTATTCCTGCACCGGGAACGGAGAGATGGAATATCACCACCTCTACTGCTGAAGCAGTGCCTCACTGTGATGTCATCCTAGTCACCGTGCCGACTCCTGTTACTGAAGACCTCAAGCCTGATTTGACATATGTGCAAAAGGCGGGCCGGGCGGTATTTGAGTCGCTAAACAAAGGCTCGCGAACCATTGTTGTCCTCGAATCCACTGTTTACCCAGGCGTGACTGCACAAACTTGGTTACCCGAAGTTGAAGAAATCGGTTTAGAGATAGGAGTCGATGTTGAAATCGCATACTGTCCAGAACGATTCAACCCGGGTGACCCTGCACACGGGGTTCGTCAAGTCGCTAGGGTAATTGGTTGTTCAAATCCAGATGTAGGCGCTGGCCTCGTTGGCCTTTACAGTAGACTGACTGTAGAAGATGTTCGCTATGTGGGTAAGCTCGAGGTTGCCGAAGCAGCCAAAGTAATCGAAAATGTTCAGCGCGATATCAATATTGCATTAGTGAATGAACTTGCGCGTATTTTCCCTGAATTAGATGTCGATGTCGAAGATGTTCTTTCGGCTGCTGCAACCAAATGGAACTTCCATCGCTATACTCCAGGGGTTGGTGTTGGTGGGCACTGTATCCCAGTTGATCCATACTACATGATGCAAAGAGCCGCTGATGTTGGAGTCCCTGCAGAACTGATTACTGCAGCACGTGCAGTTAATCGTACAATGCCGATTCATGTTGCAGGTGTTCTCAATGAAATTCTCTACAAGGCTGGTGTCCCTTCGGGTGAAGGTAAGGTCTTGCTTCTAGGCTGGTCATACAAGGCTGAGGTTGGAGACCCAAGAGAGACTCCTGCTGAGCCATTAACTGAAGCACTACAAAGCAAGGATATCGCAGTAGCAGCATTTGATCCACATCTCAAAGCAAGTGATTTCCCAGAAAATGTCGAAGTAGTTTCAGATATTGATACGGCAGAAGGATTTGACCTCGCAGTTCTAGTAACTGCACATCAAGCTTGCAAGGATATCGATTGGACGGACTTGGCAAGTCGAATGCGGAATCCAATCCTATACGATGGCAGGCGCGTCTTAGACCTCGCTAAACTCGAGGCCCGAGGATGGCAAACACATGCCGTAGGTAGACCGTGATGATCGTTTTCGTAAGGGTACCCTCGGTATGGACGGGTATACGAAAGACCCTCTCTGCTTTTTCATGTTTGAAAAATCATGGGATTAATATTGTCAGGTAAATTTAACAATCCAAATATAGATATCTTGTTCTGTGGCATTAAGTATTTCTCCAAGTTCAAGGTGGCAAAATCCTGAGATTGTTGTAAAATCACATGACTGGTTGCCAATTTCAGAGGTCCTGTCCAAGTAAAGTTCAACTATATTTTCAATATTTATATCACTTGTTTGACTTATCCAGTATATGGTTGTATTTTGTTCAAAATAAGCTGATTGTGTGTGTTTTAATTCCAACATGTTACCGTACAGCGAACCATTTGTCGTAAAATTAATTGGGAAATTAGACCATAAATCATTCCCCTTTTCCCACAGAATTGATGTACCATTTTCATTTCTGTAAAAGTCAATTGGCTCAATAATTGGATTGCCGAAAAAGGGCTTGAAGTCCTTTTCCCATGCCCTATATGGATAATAATTTGAGGTTAGCGCATAATTAAATTCATTATCGACCAATGAATCTGTTAATGGATCTTCTGTAGGTAAATATCTCGCAGTTTGTTTACCTGTATGCAATGCAATAGGGATATATTTTGATGTCAAAACGGTTTCATCTTCTGGAAACATTTCGGATGAATTAAGATAAAATTCCATTATATTATCCATTCTTGGAACCAATGTCGAATACTGAATTTTTTCGTCATTCATAGTAGAAGCATGAATAGAACTCAAATAAATAAAAGCAACGACTCCAAAGGTACTCAAAATTTCGTTTAGATTTTTCAATTTTGGATTAAGTCCTTGTTCAACCTTAGGTAACGATACGATAATTAGCACCACTGTTAAAGCAAAAAGAGGAATTTGGTACCGAGCAGTTCCATAATCTAGAATAAAAGCGTGAATAATGATGAATGGAATTAAGATTACTAGTACTGAGGATAATTCTGACTTATTGCGATAGAAAAGTACGCCCATTCCACTTAGTGCTCCTAGAATGCCGATACCTGTAATCTCCAAATTGTAATCCATCCACCATTGTTCAGAATTATATGTTCCTAAAGTTTGTGAAATTCCATTTATGGCGAAGGATGACTGGGTCGTCAGAGCTTCTAATGGATTACCATAACTAATAGTATGATAGACTAAGAATGGTAAGGTTATGAACAACCAACCACTAACGAACCATTTACTTCTCTGTAAATTTTTATCAAGAATCATTATCCAAATACAGATGCCGATTGCATATATGAATACATATTTAGTGAGAAACATTAGGCCTACACAACTTCCTAAGACTTGTGCATTACGTTTAGATTGTATCTTATCATTTGAAAATATTAGTAAATGAATTACAAGAATAAACATACCTGATACAGGAATATCTAGTAACTGGAATTGTCCCCAATAACGGACACTTGGCAATAGTAAAAACGCCGGGACAACTAAACAAGATCGTATTTTAGTAGTCCATAATTCTGCCAAATGCTGAATTTGCCACAATGTTGCAACTGTCAGAATTAATGGTGTATATGTGACCCATGTGGCGTTATTTAATGACAATTCGATCGCAAAAACCCCAGGAATAATGGGGGGCCTGAAAAGAAAATCTAAACCTTGTTGGGAAGGTGCCCAATTTACAAAACCTGCAAAATTTCTAGCTTCCAATACATGATAATATGTATCTGTATACTGGCTAGTGGAATAATTCCACCATGGTAATATCAATACCATGGCTCCTAACAGAAATGGAGATATTAGCCATCTTAAATCGCTCTTATTCCAGTTATTT
>CAZNXM010000053.1:0-9044 GCA_964577145.1 uncultured Candidatus Poseidoniales archaeon | reverse complement strand
ATAATGGAGCAGCAAAGGGCGCCTCAAATCACGAATAGTCAGTACAAAGGGTACCCATTCAATCAATGCGTTCCTCTCTAAGCTCCATGCCTTCTCTAAACACAAAACCTCCAACAATGATGAAATTAATTATGACAAATAGGATTATTGCTGTAAAACACAATCCGGGAAATAAATTATCGTTCGATGATTCAGTGATGCTGTTTGATTCTGAAGGATAATCACTTGGTCCTGTTGTTTCTGGTATTTGTCCGCCTTGATTATTGCTTGTAGAATTATCATCCACAAAAAAACAAGCGAACGCGAATAGTCCGAGATCTCCTGCCGTATCCCAACAATCAATTCCCGATAAGTCAATTGAAAAATTAGTCTCATTAGAAATTGTTATGTTTTCGTAGAGGGGGAGTTGGAGGCGCTCTTTTCCAAGAGTAATATTTGTTCCATTCATTTCCCAATAATGCGTGATTTCGCCCATCCCATACCGATTGTTCTCAGTAAATGTTTCACCTGACATGTTTTGAACATGTAAGTAGAACGTACTCTCCTCCGCACCTGTCAGATTGATCTCAATATTAGATTCCTCAAAATAGGTGGTGGAGATGTTAAGAAACATGTTCCCACTTTCGGAGTATATCCCCCTTGCTGTACAATTGAATATATTATGAAACAAGGTGGAATTATCCCACGAGGGAGTAGAGTTTTCTGGCACGCAATTGCTTGATAATGATGGATAGAAGTTGGTTGTAATATTGAATTGTTGAATTGACTCATTTGGCAAGTTGAAACCAAAGTATAACATAGAAAATAATTCATTATTGTAGAAATAGGGGATTTTTGAATATATTATTTCGTTTGGGTTGATAATTTCACCAAATGTATCTGCTAGTGGCACCCAATATGCCTGCCCTTCAGAATAATATGAACCGAACACATTGTATGTTTGGTTTCCTAAGTTTGTGATTTCACAATATCCAGAATACATAGTAACTGTGGAAATATATGCAGGAGTATTGTAGCAGTCGATTGTAACATTGTGTTCTAACTCATAAGTCAAGTTAGTCATATCAGATTGATTCGTGGAATTGTTCTCATTTTCTCCACCCTCCTCAGCGTAATTGAACTGTTGATAATCTTCAAATTCAATTGTTGTTTGTGAAGTAAATATTGATTGAGAAATAATGAAAATAAGGAATACCAAACAGGTCTTCACCGAATTTCTATGCCTCATGCTATCAATTTGTTGTTTGAACATTTCAGTATAAAGGTTGGCCCGGCACCCATCCGTAGCGTCTGTATCGGCCCACTGAATACCCTTCAAACAGTTTTTGAAAGTTGAATGGGTAATCGGATGAACGGTTTGCATTAATTTGGATATGTCATACTTCCCAATTCAATTGATATCCTCTGATGAAGAACGAAATTACAACTATTGGTATTCCAATAGCAAAAATTCCGCATGGGATGAAAATCCACATTCCACTTCCAAATTCGCCAGTGCCATCACCTTCAAAAATCGCGAATCCGATGAATGTAATTACGCCTATGACGATAATTGCCAACCCAATTATCATACCAGTACTCAAAAAAAGTTGCAAACGCCGATATAGAGGAAGAGCAGTAAACTTATCATCACCAAATGAGAATTCATTATCACAATAGGGACAATCAAATAATCCTGAAACTCCGTCTTCTAATTCAATATCTTCCTCACAATGAGGACATTGAATTTCGACCATGGTAGTTCCAGTCATTGCGGTTGAATAAGGGTTGAGCCGGTTTTCGATTCAAAGGGCCTCCCTTTGCACAGGCGTCAATACGAAGGGTACCGTTCAGAAACCCCTTCCAACTGAATATGGTTGTTTCATGGGCTTTCTACATCATCATTTGTAATAACTGGTTGCGGGATAGATATTTTATTTTCAGCAAGAATTGACTTTACATCAACGGATTTACGTGGCCAAATCAATGTAACAATGATGACTAATATTCCCGTTAATGATATCAAACATCCACCAAATCCCCAATACAATTTCTCCCATTCCCCTAACCCAGATGATATTGATCCACCAAAGCCGACTAAACCAACAAATGACAAAATAGCACCAATCACAAATGCTGGTGTTCTGCCCATAACCCCTCTATTATCGATGGATGTATAACTTCTTCACCGTTACTCAACAAAATGATTCGGATAAGTAAGAAGGTTTATCCGGTTTTATCTGTTGTTGCCCCTTTCGATTATTTGCATCATTTTCCTTATAATCCAGAAAATTAGTGCGATGATTACAAGTGAACCTCCAATTATTACCGAAAAAAATATGAAAATTGCGAAGCCCACGAAAATATCCCAATGCAAGTCGCCAATCGAGAGGATGCTCACTAATCCTAAAGCAATTAGCGCTAAGAAGATTAATCCGAAACCAATTATTGTGCCCCATTTCACTATGAAGTTTATAACTACGATATTTCTTGAATTTTCACCAACCTCAGTATCACTACCCCATGAGAATTCCTCATCACAGTGAGGGCAATCGAACAATCCAGAGGCTCCATCTTCTAATTCAATATCTTCTTCACAATGAGGACATTGAATTTCGACCATGTTGACCCCAGTTACTGATACAGAATAAGGATTGGTCCGGTATGGAAATAGAATAGAGCCCTTGCAATTTACTCCTCGCCTGAAATATTATCTTGAGATCGCATTAGCATTCTGGAGTATTGAAATAGGAAGATAATTAGTGACAGCAAGAGCAATACTGCAGAAACAAGCAAGCAAACAAGCAATGTATATGCTTGACCAAAGCCACAACCAAATTGTCCATAGCATGGATTGAAATGGAAGTATATTTCAAACCCAACAATCGGAATTAGAGATAATTCAATTCCAGCGAAAAAAGACCAAAATGCGTATTTGAAATTTCTTTTCTTACGAGTATAAACCTGTACCATTTTTATTAGAACTAATTGGATAAGAATACCAATTATCACATATCCAGCAGTTTGCACAATTGATGTTTCAACACTACGGAAATAAACATGCTCCCGTTATTTTGTATTTTGTTTACAGATACAAAGGAGATTCAGTGGGTCAATACAGACGCTACTCTATGCGTCGCTACCTGTAGTTAGTGCATTATTGATTTGTGATTCTTCAACCGCTTCTATTTGCTCATGATCAATGTAGAACCTATAGGTCATTGCCGTCATAATAAGAAACGTACCATGTTCCCACAATTCGGTTCTATCGCCAAATAGTATATCCATCACCATGAATGCTACGAATAGCAAGCTACTGAACTTGAATGCCAAGCGGTGTACGGTTTGAGTTGCAAACGCTTTGTTTGCTTCAAGTGCTTTTTCCATCTGCTTTGGGAGAAGAGGTTTGTAGAAAAGAATGCTAAGGAATGCCACACCCAACATTACTTCAATTACACCGACAAAATACAATGAACCAAGTGCTAATTGTGAAGGTAAGCCAAGTCTAGAAAAATATCCAATTACTTTTTCATCGCGATTGACTCCAAACCAACCATCCGGTTCTGTTGGTTGATAGGTATATGCAACTGTGCCATTAAGGTCAACAATTGCTGCTTTTGTTGCATAACCATTAAAATTGATAATATTTTCACCATTGAAGAATTTGTCAAACCCATTCAGAAGCCAAAAGAGGCCCAAAAAAAGATACAATATTACTAGAAAATCGAGTTTGCGGTCAATCGAGATTAGTGCTTTGGATATTGAACTCATAGGTGAGGGTTTTATCTGAAGCCATTAATTATTTTTATTTGAAATTGAAGGCAATCAATAAGGCCAGCCTGCACCCGCAACTAACCATGCCCTCCGATGCAGACGCTATGCGCGCCTACGTAGGCGAGGGCATACCTGAGCATCTTCTTGAGCATCCAGGAATAGATGACAGTGTTGACCACGCACCGCCAAGACGGCAAGTGTTGACAAATGCGGAGAAGAGATTGGCTCTGCGTAATGCTTTGCGCTATTTCCCAAGCAACCTACACTCGCAATTATCTGTCGAGTTTGCCAATGAATTGAATGAATACGGTAGAATTTGGATGATGAGATATCGTCCTACTCAATACGAGATGAAGGCCTATCCTATCGATGCTTATCCTGCAAAGTGCAAGCAAGCTGCTGCAATAATGCTGATGATTCACAATAACCTAGACCGTGCTGTTGCACAATTCCCTCACGAATTGATCACCTATGGTGGAAATGGTGCTGTATTCCAAAACTGGGCACAGTACCGTCTTGTGATGAAATATCTTAGTGAAATGGAAGATGACCAAACTCTGGTGATTTACTCAGGCCACCCCTTGGGGCTATTTCCATCGCATAGCGATGCACCAAGAGTTGTTGTGACCAATGGAATGATGATTCCAAATTACTCCAGCCAAGATGATTACGACCGGTTCAATGCATTAGGGGTCAGTCAATACGGTCAGATGACTGCTGGCTCATACATGTACATAGGTCCACAAGGAATTGTTCACGGCACCACAATTACAGTTCTAAATGCTGCAAGGATGCACGCTGGGGCCACTGACTCACTATCCGGTATTACATTCGTAACATCAGGACTTGGTGGTATGAGTGGTGCGCAAGCAAAGGCAGCGGTAATCGCTGGTGCTGCCTGTATTATCAGCGAGGTTAATCCTCATGCTGCCCACAAGCGTCACCAGCAAGGATGGCTTTCTGTTATTGCTGATGGCGTAGATGATGCAATCGACCGCATGGAGGCTGCAAAAGCGGCTGGTGAAGCCGTTTCAATCGGCCATATTGGCAATATTGTCGACCTATTGGAGCGCATGGTAGAGCGTGGAACTCCTGTTGATTTACTAAGTGACCAAACAAGTCTGCACAATCCGTGGCAGGGCGGATATTACCCCGTTACTATGGATTTTGAAGCAGGTAAGGAGATGATGTCAGCAAATCCTGCTGAATTCAAGTCAGCAGTACAAGAGTCACTGCGACGACATGCTGCTGCTGTGAACTCTCTAACCGAGCGTGGAACCTACTTCTGGGACTACGGTAATGCATTCCTCTTGGAGGCTAGCCGAGCCGGTGCAGATGTCATGAGCGATGATGGTTTATCATTCCGTTACCCTAGTTATGTCGAAGACATCATGGGCCCGCTATGCTTTGATTTCGGCTTTGGACCATTCCGATGGGTCTGCACATCCTGCGACCCATTAGACCTCGAAAAATGCGATGAAATCGCAACGCGTGTACTCACTGAAATGGCAGCAGACTCACCAGAAGATATCAAGCAACAAATACTTGACAATATTCCTTGGATAGAGCAAGCTGGTGCAAATGCATTGGTTGTGGGCAGCCAAGCACGAATTCTCTATGCTAATGCTGCTGGTAGGAAACGGATTGCAAAGGAATTCAATGATGCGATTAATGCGGGCGTGATTAGCGCTCCAATCGTATTAGGTCGCGACCATCACGATGTATCTGGAACTGATTCACCCTATCGAGAAACTGCAAATATCCATGATGGATCTATGTTTACTGCTGATATGGCTGTACAGAACTTTGTTGGAGATTCATTCAGGGGTGCAACCTGGGTAAGCTTGCACAATGGTGGCGGAGTCGGTTGGGGAGAAGTCATCAACGGTGGTTTCGGCATGGTCCTCGATGGCAGCGCAGATAGCGAGCGCAGATTACTTTCAATGCTTGATTGGGATGTGAATAATGGTATCACTCGCAGGGCATGGGCACGTAATGATGGTGCGATTTCTGCGATCAAGCGTGCGATGGTCGAAAATCCGAAAATAAAGGTGACTTTACCTAATCAAGCAGAGGACAAACTCATCGACTCCTTCTTCCGAGGTGGGGATTGATGGTAGTCCGTCTCGATGGCAATACGCTTACCTCGACCGAGGTTGGAATGGTTGCACGGGGAACAGAAGTTGAGATTTCTATCGATGCTTGGAAAGGCATCGAAAATTCGAGAAATGTAGTCGAGGGCATCCTTGAGCGTGGCGAAACCGTATACGGGATCAATACCGGTTTTGGTGCATTGGTTAGCCAGCGGATTTCCCACGAAGATTTGGCGCAATTACAGGTCAATTTGATTCGTTCTCATGCCTGTGCAATCGGTGAACCAATGTCTCGAGAAGATAGTAGAGCAATGATGTGCGTTAGAGCAAATTCCCTGGCAAAAGGGTGCTCAGGTATTCAGAGATCTGTTTTGGAGCAATTGGTGGCATTCCTGAATGCAGATATTGTACCAGTTATCCCGCGAATTGGTAGTCTTGGTGCATCAGGAGATTTAGCACCCCTTTCCCACATGGCATTGGCTTTGATTGGAGAGGGTGAGGTTTGGGGGGATGATGGTCCCAGACCAACAAGTGAGGCACTCATCGAAAAAGGACTTGTAAAGGTAGAATTAGGTGCAAAGGATGGCCTATCTCTAATCAACGGCACATCACAGATGTGTGCCTTCCTAGTTAATGCTGAACAGAGATTACAAACTCTTACCGCCATGGCTGACTTGATTGCCAGTACAACTCTAGAAGCGCGTGAGTGCTCAATAATGCCAATGGACCCGCGTATCCATGAAGCACGCCCTCATCCTGGTCAAATTACTGTTGCAAAGCGCATTACTCAGATTATGCAAAATTCTGCGATTCTTGCTTCGCATGAAAATTGTGAGCGAGTACAAGACGCCTATTCCTTCCGTTGTATTCCTCAAGTCCACGGAGCAGTACTCCAACGATTTGAGGAGTTATCCAACACTCTTGCTATTGAGATAAATAGCGCTACTGATAATCCACTAATCTTCCCCGACCTTGCAAATCCGGGCCCTCATGAAGTGATTAGCCAGGGTAATTTCCATGGCGAAGTGCTTGCTCTTGCAGCGGATTCAATGTCGCATGCTCTATTCGAATTGGCCCACATTAGTGAGCGTAGAATCGACCAGATGGTCGACCCATCTAGGAGTAACCTTCCCGCTTTCCTTGCGACTGATTCAGGCCTAGAGTCTGGAATGATGATTGTTCATTATGTCGCAGCAGCAGCCCTAGCGGAAATGCATGGGCATGCGATGCCAAGGTCAGCCTTCTCAACACCAACCTCCGGTGGCCAGGAGGACCATGTTAGCATGGGAGCGACTGCATGTTGGAACCTAATGCAAGCTACCGACCGTTTGGCGCAAGTACTCGCATGTGAATTACTAGTGGCTTGCGAAGCACTAGAACACCGCTCTGCAGAACCTGCAGCACATGTTGCTTCTCTTTACCGAATGGTTCGTAGTATTAGTCCACCTCTAGATGGTGACAGAAGCACATCTAAGGAGATAGAACTCATCAGTGACAATATCACTTCAGGCGGCTGGCTAGCACGTATTGAGGCCGAATGTGGACGCCTGATTAGATGAGTTCGTTGATTCTTGCTTCAACTTCGTCAAACCCTGTAAGTTGACGGACTCGGAAACGCATTTTCACAACTTCTGACCTAACTCCTCTCTCGTATAGTATGTCTAGGCGATTGTCGAGTTCGATCGCAGTTCGAACCTTATCTTCAACGACCTTGTACAATTCAAAAGCACTGTCTAAATCATTGTCAAACATTGCGGGTTCCACTTCTGAGACATCGAGCCCCATGCGCCTCCATTGCAGGATTCTACGTCTAAGGATATCAGGGGTAAAGCCATTTCTTGGCAACCTAGTAAGAAAAGCAAGTTTCGATTCATCGCCCTCACTAAGTGGTGCTTCTGCTACTTCATCACTCGATTCTTCAATAGCATTTGGAATTGAAACTGTATCCTCTGTTGGCATTGACCACTCTGGTGCTTCTCTTTGCAGACGTTTTAGTCCTACTTGGTCAAGCACATTAGTATCAAGCGCTAGAACAAGACTCCAAGGCTTTCTATGTAGCGAATCTGCCAATTTCATTACCATCTTCAACACCTCATCTAAACCATGGAGAGAAATTAGCCATTCAAGACCCTCTAGAATTGCAAGACCCTCGTGGGCTGCAAAACGAGAATTCAGGAGCCCAAGAATTGCCTCGACCGAAGGCTGAATCGAGCCGGCGACATCATGATTTGTCAGCCAATGGGCCTCGAGTTTGTCCAAATGAACATGTTCCAGCAATCTACGCTGTGGTAAACGAGAAATTAGCAGCACATGCCCTTCCGCCTTTAGAGCCTGTGAATCGACCCATGCAAGCATATCTTCGGGATCATTTAGGTGCAATGTCCATAGCCCAAAATCCATCGATTCGCCCATGAAATTCACCCTCGACTACTGTATGCGTGATGCTTCAGGTCCATGAACCATTATATCGCCCAATGGTCTCCCATAGACGGAGTGACTCCAAATGTCCGATGAAGAGAATGCCGATGCGCCTATGGCAGAATGTGGCGCTTGCCGTGCAATCATCCCCCTAGATAGTGATTCATGCCCCGAATGTAATATCAGATTTGGGGGTGTATCAGATGAAGCGCTGGGAGAGTGTGGAGCATGTGGTTCCTTGCAACCAATAGATGCAGCAAAATGCTCGAATTGTAATGTAGCATTCGTTGCTGACGACGTCATTGGGGTTCTCGGGTCCTGGTTGACAATTACTGGAATATCCATACAAGGCCTCTTTGAGCGCTTTGACACAGATGGAAATGGAGAAATTTCTGCTGACGAATTCAAAGAGGGTTTGCTATCGCTAAAACTCGCTGACCTTCCACCAAGCCAAATCGACCGTCTTGTTGAAATCATTGATTCAGACGGTAACGGGACAATCGATATCGGTGAATTAGCCGAAACATTTGGCCAATCTACTACTGATTCACCCGCAAAGGAAGAAAAGTCTGAGGAGGAAGATTCCGATGACAGCGACGCTGAGGAAGTTGCCAAAGAGGAGGAGACCACTGAGGAGGAAGATTCCGATGACAACGACTCTGAGGACGAAGAGGATTCTGAAGATTCAGATGACGAAGAAGCGGCTGATGATTCCGATGAAGATGATTCTGGTGACGAGGATGAAGATGATTCTGATGACGATGATGAAGATGATTCTGA
>CAZNXM010000052.1:0-9175 GCA_964577145.1 uncultured Candidatus Poseidoniales archaeon | reverse complement strand
TTACAAGGTCATACCTGTATAGGCATTGTTCATTTCATTCTGGACGAAGGTTTTACACTTCAATTATGAGGAAGCATTACTCTGATACTACAGCATCTTCCCCGTCACTCATCTCTGACATGTGTCCACCTTTGATTACCAAAATCATACCAATTATTAGCAACGGTCCACCTAGCCAAGTCCATTTTCCCGGAACGCTGGCATCGAAAAATAGCCATCCAACAAACGCTCCTATCATTGGCTCTAGAGTAACTGCCACAGAAATCGTGAGGGGTGAAACCCACCTCAAACATGCATTCAATCCTGTATGGCCAACGATTCCTGCTAGGAAAGCCAAGAGAAGGAACCATGGCAATAATTCCGAACTTGCCCAACCAAAGGCTGCGGTTTGTTCACCCATGATAATCGAAGCAGGAATTAGAAGAATGGATGATAATGCCGTTACTGGGAAAGCATAGACGAATATTGGCATCCACGAACGCAGAACTTTGCCAGCCAGGATATAACCAACAACAGCCACTGCACCAAGGAATGCTAAGAAATCGCCATATAACGTGACTTCACCATCCATTTGCACATCTAGTAGAGTAATACATGCACCAGATAGTCCAATGATGGCACCAATCGTTTCCAATCTATGGGGGCGCCGATACCAGATTGCTATTCCTGCAATTATCAAGAGTGGATGACTTGTCACAAATAGAAGGGAATGTGCGAGTGTAGTATGGTCAAGTGAAGTGACCCATGTGCCAAAATGTGCAGCCAGAGCAATTCCCGAACCGATTAATATCAGCAGAGTATTTTTCTCAAACAAGGAATTTTTAGAGTCTTGGTCCATCGATTTATATTGCCAAATTGCCATTGGTAATAGCATCAATGAAGTCAGTTGCAATCTCCAAGATGCTCGCATTAGCGGCGGAATTTCACTAAGATGCTGGAGGATTGCTCCTGCAAATGAAACGCCTATGACACCAGCACATAGCAAACCCCACACCAAGGGAGGTGTGCGGCTCATACTTGGTCACCTCAAGCCTCTGAAATTAGTTCAGCATCAGCGGCTTCGTCATCGCCACCAATTACGCCTGCTCGCTTGAACAGGAGATAGATGAGTGCACCAACTATCACATTAATCAAGACGAATGAACCTAAGCGAATCCAATACCATGCGCTACTGTCAACGAAGTCATCAACTCCTAGTACTGTCATCATCGAGCCATCACTATTGTACCATAGTGAATCGATGAATGATAGAATACTATTCTCAGTTCCAAGGAATGCTTCACCAGTCAGACCACCAGCAGCAATCATGAATGTTCCTAGCAGAATCAAAGCTCGTTTCTTCTCTGCAGCAACAGAACCTTCCTCAGATTTAATCGCCTCAATTCTCGGCTTGAGTTTCTTTTCCTCCCAACGGTCACGAGCAACTCCACCGATTAGCATTGGCAGTGTATGTGGTACGTCAAGATACATTCCAAGGCCAAAGGAAGTTCCCATTCCTGTAGCCCATTCAACAAACATACCAAGCAAGAATCCTAGGCCGAGAAGATAGAAGTCACCTTGACCTTCTGCAAAAATAACTGAGAACGTTGCGAATGCATTTGCTTGAGGGGCGATAAGATCAATGCGTCCTTCGGCTAATTCAATCGAAAGGAAAATTGCAACACCTGCACCAAGAATTGCACCGGGAACTACACCCATGATATTCCCTTTAGAAATATGATAAGGGCGATTCCCAATATACAGGCTATTCTTGTAATCTCCAATCACTGTACCAGACATAGAGATGGCTGAGCCAAAGACGGTCGTTCCGACTAGTCCTAACAATACTGCTTCCTCTGTCGATAGATTTAGTGCCTCGTTGAAATTTAGGAATACTATCATCAGCATCAGGAGAACAATGAATGAAGTTCCTGAAACAGGCTCAATACCAGTTTCTCCCATGACTCTAACTGCAATTGCTCCGAGCAAGAATGTTGTAGAAATCAGGATAATGGAGAAAATTAGGCTTGCTAGTACTGGGAACCCACCGAGTGTGAAAATCAGAATCATTGTTGCAAAAGTTAGAATCATAAAGATTGGAATGTGAGCAAGTGGCCATTCATACCATCCTTTTCCTTCCATGTATTCTTGGCCCCCTTCGCCTCTGAATGCACGTCCGATGTCTCCGAAAATTGACAGGAAAGTCCTCCACATCTTAACTAGACCAAATAGGCCACCTCCTACAATTGCGCCAATAGCAACGGTTCTAACGGTCTTAGAGAAAGCAATCATTTGCAGAGATGCAGGTCCTGCAGACGCATACTCTTGAATCGGGATATTGGTTTGCATAGCAGCATCATAGATTGGAATATTCAGAATTACTGCTAGAGGTACAAGGAAGAACCAACCGACTATTGTTCCAAGGTTTACCAAGAAGGCTACCCTAGTCTTCATGAACCAACCAATGGCAAACATCGAAGGTGTCAAAGCAACGCCAATATAGGTGTAAGCAAAAGGATTCCAGGCGGTTTCTTCAGACCATTGGGTATACCTTATTGATGAGCCATCTTCATTTATTCCAGCTGGCTGGTGGATCTTACCATGGTTGTAAAAAGAGGCAAGACCGTAATCTCCAATGGAAAATGATTCTGCTAACCAATCAACTAATGCCTGCTTCTTTCCATTTGCCCAAATCAATGGATATTCTATGAGAAATAATGCGCCCATTGTGATTACTGTTGCGACTCCTATTGTTCTCAACGAGTCACGAGCATGCTTTACTGCACCTGTATTGACATCGCTCGCAATGTCAAGCATCTTCAAAGTCGCCTCAAAACTTGGCAGTGGTAAAGGGTCCTCTACCAGCCAAACACGACGGAAGATAATGAAATACATCACTCCGAGGAAACCAGCAAACATCGATGCTACGATTCCAACGAATGCTAACGTGAATGTATCAGGATTTTCAATCAGATACCCATTTGCTAATTTGTACTTATCAGTGCCCAGTAGGAAAATCGCTGGGAAGGTGAAAATGAATCCCGTTGATGCATGTGTAGCACCGGTAGTTGCCGATGTTGCAATGTTTACTTCAGAAGGCGACCACTTGAGAGCCATTCCTAAGAGATATGCAATATACCAAGCAGCGGAAATCGCAAGACCTAATTTCAGACCAATGTAAGCAGTAACTCCACTGAAAACAGCACCGATGGCAATTCCCAACAGGACTTTTCCAGTAGACCAATGTGAAATTTCAAATGATTCTTCGAGATTCTTCTCTTCTAGGTACTGCTCGAGAACTCCTGTGTTGAGATTGTTATACATCTCATCATCGAGCCAGGTAAGCGTACCTTCCTCGATTGCCTTGAGGCCTTCTGCCGTCACTGGTTGACGGTAAGCGGATTTTTGTACGCCCATTGTAATCCCTCAAGGAGCAACGTTAACGCTGCACAAGTTAGTGGAAGCGGGGGCACTTCATGACCGTTGCCCTCCTACGGAGGGCAAATAAGAGTCAATCAATGGTCTCGAATAATCTTGAATCTACCAAGGGCTTCCATCCACATGATTTCCTTGCCAGCCTCAACGTCGAGATCCTGTTCAACTGGCAAAATCATCATCGTGTGGTCACGCATATTCATTGCGTGAACTTCTTCACCCTCGATGTGAGTAACCATTGCTGTACCCTTTTCAATGATTGGCACTGTGATTGAATCAGTAACACTGCCAACATGGGAAATCTTCTGTCCAGTGAAAATGTCAGCAAGTTCAAGACGTGCTTTAGCAGATCCGTGCTTACCTGGTTTAGATTTGGAAATACTGTTGATTTTGTAGGCCTTCTCATCAACGCAACAATAGCGACCGACTTTCAGAGTACGAATCTCGACACGGGTTGTACCTGGCATGTTCTCTCCCTCAAATCGATGCCGCGGTTCGGGCTTATGACGATTGCCATTGAAACCGCTGGGCTGGTCATAAGTCTCGCACATCTAGACGGTCGCCATTTGAACCCATTTGTGCAATACAATATGGTAAGATAATATTGGCAACATCATCTGCATCTGCAAGAGAACCCTCTTCATGATATCTGATAAAATCCTCCAGTGGTGGGAAATCGACTTCATCCGACTCCCTAATTCTCGCCTGCATTGCAGTATCCACGATACCTGGTGCAATAGCTAGGGCTGAGATATTCTCTTGCTCGCCTTCTACGGCCATACATTGTGCCCACATATCAAGACCCGCTTTGGCAACACAATATGCACTCCAACCGGGTATAGCTCGTCTTGCCGCCCCGCTCGAAATGGTAGTAATTCGAGTGTGCTTTTCACCGCCAATCAAAACATCGAGACGGTTCGTTAAGTCTTGAACGCCAATGAGATTAACCTGAAGTGAACGAGCCCAATCGGCTCTATCTACATCCAAAATTCCTCTTATTGGATCTATTGTGCCAGCATTGTGAACAATACCAGCAAGATGGTCGAAACGACTTCGAATTATCGCAGCAGCCCCGGAAATATCTGCTCTATCAGCGAGATTACAAGATACGGTAATGGAATCGGGATGAAGGTCCGCAAGTTCGGCTCCTGCAACACCTAAGTCAATCGTTTCACGAGCCAGAGCAATTACTGGATAGCCTGCTGAAGCGATTGCACGAGCGATTGCTCTACCAAGACCCTTTGAGGCCCCAGTTACCAAATAGGCACCAGACATGAATATGCCTCCAAGCGAAGGCTATTGACCATTTTCACTGTTGCCAAACATGGAATCCGTCATCATCTGAATACCAATGTCGCCCATCATCATCAAGATACCAATTAGTGCCATTCTCATCAGGGTCAAGCCATTCTCCTGGCGGAAGTCCCTCCCAAGTGCTTACAGAAGTGACTGGCTCAGCAGGAGAAGCAGTATTCTGAGGAATCTCAAGAGTTGGTTCACCTTCAAATGTGGACATTTGTTTCTCAACCGGCCGAGGAATCTTTCTCTTTGGTTTCTTTCGTAAGAGCATTGCAATCGCACCGATTAAAATCAGTACCAACCCGCCTCCTCCAATACTAAATAGCACAACAGGAGAAACGCCTCCAGTATCTTCAGGATTTGTTTGAGGGCCTTGGTCTACATCTTCGGGGTTGTACTTTACCAAGCAACCGAAATAATCAGGATAAACAAATGCAGAATATTCCTCTGGGCACATATCAGGAGTTGTCGCCCCGTCTACTAATTCACCAATACGCGATGTATTCCATGATGGATCGTCCCAATTATCACCGAATCCATCGGCGTCAGTATCATTCCATTGAGTATTGTCGTAAGGGAAAACATCAGCGCCATCTGATGAACTCCACGATGCGGTCTCATCTGACCAACCATCTCCATCACTATCGAGGCAACCGGAACGGTCGAGAGATGAAGTGCCAAACTTAGATGGACAATCATCACCGCCATCTACTTCTGCATTGTCACCAATTCCATCATTATCAGAATCTAGCCATTGGTCTGGATTTTCGTCGTCCCAATCCAAATCAGAGGTCACCCCATCTCCATCCAAATCGATTTCAGATGGGGCACATCCAGTAGAATCCACTTTAGCTGTTTCTTGGAATGGAGTATCAGGACATTGGTCGACATCATCGGTAAATGTGTCATAATCGCTATCTCTTTCGGATGGACCACAGCCACTAGAATCAACCATTGACACCTCCTCTGGTGGAGTTTCAATGCACCAATCAAAATCACCTTCAGCAGCTTCATCACCATATCCATCACCATCGGCATCGATATGCTGCTCAGGATTGAATGGTAAAGCATCATCACTGTCTGCCCAACCATCGCCATCGGTATCAGGGCAACCAAAGTTTGCATTAGCACTGGAGTTGCCGGCTACCTCAGGGCACATGTCAGGCTCAATACCTGAGGAATTATCGCCATATCCATCACCGTCTTGGTCAGCCCATTGGCTAGGAGAGTAAGGGAAAATATCTTGATTATCACCATATCCATCGCCATCCGTATCTACCCATTCAGTAGGGTCATTGGGGAAAGCGTCGGCTTCATCAGACCAACCATCGCCGTCAGTATCAAGACAACCCAAGCGATCTTCTGTGGAATTACCAGCAATATCGATACAATCATCGCTATTGTCACCAAATGAGTCCATATCAGTATCATTCCATTCAGTTACATCATCTGGGTGAGAATCTGTATCATCTGCCCACCCATCGCCATCTGAATCAGGACATCCTACAAGTCCGAAATTTGATGAACCAGCGACATCATCACAATCATCAATATCGTTTGTGAATCCATCATCATCATCATCCAACTCATATTCAGCGCACCCTACTTCATTTACAGGCGTACCTGTCTCCGTTTCTGGACAAACATCCCAGCCATCCCAGACCCCATCGCCATCCAAATCTGGAAGTATATGGCTCATATCAACGCCCAACAATAACCAGGCACGATATGTGTCCCATGGACCAAGTCTTGTGAAGCCCATCGCCTCCCACTGAATTGCAGCAATATCTGTCAAAAGGAATTTTGAAAAGTTTAGGTTTTTGTCAATTGCATCAGTGGACATGTACATTCTCATATCAGTTTGCACAGGCCAAGTACCATCTCTTGAATTATTTCTTGTAGCATTAATCGGAAGTTGTCCGGCAGCGATGGCATCAGCGGCACCATGGGTGAAATTATCGACGATAGGCACCACGTACAATCCAGCACTATTATCTACAGTGTATCCTAACTCTGTATATGCTATACTTCCTTCTCCAGTTGGCCCTGTTACACCTGATAATACATCGCTCCGATATTCGCCAACATCAGCGCGATACCTCGAATTGGTTGAAGGATAAATATAATCAGAAGTCGCACAATTCTCACAAAGTAATGTTTCCTTGATCACCCACATTTCGGTTCGATTCTCCCATCTATGTGCAAGTGTAATATCCTCGTCAGGACATGACGCGTCAATATCACTCCACTCCGGAACAGAATCAATATCGTTGTTAGGAGCGATAGATGAAAAGTCAAGTCCAGGCATTTCACCATCTGTTTGTAACGAATTTTTGGAGAGGCTCGAAGTTATCCAGCGTAGTTGGCCCATTGATAATCCACCCATTTGCTGTATACAGGCCTCGGTTTCACCTCCAGCTTTCACACTAAATGCGCCAGCCATATGGCCGTATGGAACTTCGAGAATCTGTCCTTCAGTGTTTTTACAATCCCAAATACCAGTATCACTGTAATTTGCTGACTTTACAGCATATTCTGGACTTACACCTGTAGCATGTGAGCCGAGAATATCTTGGCCATCGCACACATCAAGCGTTACTACTGTCCTATCAGATCCGTCCCAGACCTTTACCCAGTCATCGGTTGAATAATACCAATCAGTCCACCTATCTTCCATAAGTGTACTTGAAAAATCACCATGCACTCTTACAAAGTTCGCTGCAACAAGATGCAATGATACATATCCTCTGCGCCATCCAACTGCTAGACGTTCACCATCACTGTCGAAGGCAAGTGAATATACACCTCGATTATTGTTACTACTACCAAATCCATCTATTTCACCAAGTGAACTCCATGTATCAGTTTCGTAAACTCGAATGGAAGAACTACGACGTGAAGCAACCGCAATTGTACCTCCGTCGGCTGAAAATTCAGCATGGGCTGCATCGCTACTGATATCCTTTTCCGCTAATTTAGTATTGTTATTGATATCGGTAATCACCAACTTATTGTTATTGCTTCCAGTAGCGAGAAAGCGACCATCAGGGCTAACTGTGACGATGCGAATATGGTCGGTATGGTTTGTCATATTCCATGCTTCTGTATAGTTATTAGTCCAATAGGCAACCAGTAGTGAACCCGAGGAAACGAATAGCATTCTATCATCGGGAGTTGTGTCAATCCCTCCAACCCAGCTAGGCAATGAAGACTGATTCCACTCGACTGTCCAGTTACTGGTCCATACAGACGAAACTTTTCCTTGGCCACTTGACAAGAATAACCTCATCCCATCATTCGACCAACTCATAGCAATGGCATTTTCAGTTTCATTGTTGATTGTGAATAGAGTGGCGTACAAATCAATAATCAGGCTACCTGTTGTAGAATTGACAACCTTCGCCCCCCCGTCATCGCTAACTATCCCAATCATTGTTTCATCAGGTGATTGCTCAATTACATTGACACCACCTGACATGTTACACAATATCCCAATTGGATTGCCACGAGAATTGAAAACGTTCACAGGGACACTACCGCTATTGTCACCACCGGCGTAAAACACAGTACCATTTTTAGCCCACTCCATGGCTTCTACACCACCAAAGCCGGTCTCAGTATTCACCCGCTGGGCTTCATTCCAATTGTGCGTTACCGCTTGCTCAAAATCGGCTTGACCATCACCGTCAGAATCAGGACAGCCATTTCCCAAAGTAGAATTCGCTGTACCAGCGGCATATGGACACATGTCAAGGGCATCATCAATGCCATCCCCGTCACCGTCGGCTGCGGATGCAATAAATGGAGACGCAATCACGAAAAGAAAGAGACTCGCTAACGCGATTGCACTGCGCATAGTCATGCCAACGTCATTCAATACTCAAAGGTTGGCCTTAGTCGTTTATTCAGTAACTGTAGAAACCCTGTCCGGATTTCCTGCCTAAATTGCCAGATTCCACCATCTGGCGTAGTAGTGAAGATGCTTTGTATTTCGGTGTGTTGAACCCATCATATAGCACATCCATGATATGTAATACAGTATCTAATCCGATATAATCTGCCAGTGCTAGAGGGCCCATTGGGTGCCTCATTCCAAGCTTCATTATCCCATCAATCGCTTCCTTAGTTGCAATCCCCTCTTCCAAACACAAGATTGCTTCATTCAGCATTGGGCATAGTATTCTGTTAGAAATGAATCCAGGGGAGTCTTCTGTCGAAAGTGGTATTTTTCCCATACCCTCAGCAGCCTCAACCACTGCAGCATTAGTTTCGTTGCTGGTAGACTCTCCATTGATGATTTCAACCAACTCCATTAGTGGAACTGGATTCATGAAATGCATCCCTATTACACGCTCAGCCCTATTGGTTGCTGCGGCAATTTTTGAAATCGAAATCGAGGAAGTATTGGACGCCAATATACACTCGGGTTTACAGATTTGATCTAACTCGGAAAAGATTGATT
>CAZNXM010000051.1:0-9303 GCA_964577145.1 uncultured Candidatus Poseidoniales archaeon | reverse complement strand
TTGCTTATTTTACCGACACAGGCTTATTCCACGTTAAGCATGGCGAATCAACAGTCGCATCATTGCCGATAGAGTTCCTTCACGACGGCGTACCTCAATTGCGCCTTGAGAGCGAATGGGTAGCACCATCACATCCTGAATTCATATACCCAAATGGAACGAACCACTCATCTCTACTTCTTCGAATGCTCGCTCGACCCAATATCGCATCTAAGGAGACATGGGTTAGGCAATATGACCACGAAGTTATTGCACAAACCGCGGTAAAACCATTTGTCGGAATAGAGAGAGATGGCCCAGGTGACGCAGGACTTCTCGCTCCATTGCATGGGTCCACACACGGCCTAGTTGTTTCAAACGGAATCTCTCCCAGGTATTCAGATATTGATGCGGGGGCAATGGCTGCTGCAGCGGTTGATGAGGCAGTCAGAAACGCAGTGTGCACAGGTGTCGATTTATCGAGAATTGCTGGCTTAGACAATTTCTGTTGGCCAGACCCCATCGAGTCAAAGAAGACACCCGATGGAAAATTCAAACTCGCGCAATTAGTTCGTGCGAATAGGGAACTTGAGAGAATTTGCAGAGCGTATTTCGTACCATGTATTTCTGGAAAAGACTCGATGAAGAACGATTATGGAAGTGGAGAGAACAAAATCTCCATTCCTCCAACGCTCCTTTTCTCAGTATTCGGCGACCATCCCGATGTGAGATACACAACAACTTCGGATCTCAAACCCGGAGAAAGCCTGTACATCATTGGAGAATCTAAACAGGAATTAGGGGCGAGCGAACTCGCCTTTATGTTAACAGAGGCAGGAGAAGCCAAAGGAATCGGGGGCGAGGTCCCAAGGCTACCGTCTCCTGAAAGGAATCTTTCCAATTACAAAGCCCTCACTGAAGCGATTCAGACGGGGTTGGTTCGAACAGCGCACGATTGCAGTGAAGGCGGTGTTGCAATTGCAATAGCTGAGATGTGCATTGGGGGTAGAACCGGTGCTGAAATCGACATCGATGGGCCAGGGAATGCTGACCAAATCGGACGATTATGGGGCGAATCACTTGGGCGAATAATTGTTGGAGTTGCGCAATCTAAGAGAAGCGAATTCCTCAAACAAATGTCTGGACACGACCTTACATATCTCGGCGAGACAATTGATGGAAACGATTTGAGAATTTATGACGGCGATGAAATTCTTGTCGAAGCAAACGTGCTAGAAATGGTGACAGCTTGGAAAGGAAGCCTCGACATGACAGGGGGGGATGAGTGATGGTAGATGCCCCTAAGGTAGCGGTCCTCTTTGGTTTTGGAATTAATTGCGACCGTGAGACTGCAGCGGTTTTCGAACTCGCAGGAGCAACCTCTGAGCGAGTGCATGTGAACCACTTTGTCAATGGAGATAGAGACCTTGCGGAATTCCATATACTCGCAGTACCAGGTGGATTTTCTTTCGGCGACCACCTTGGCTCTGGACGCCTGCTTGGCAACCGGATGAGATTCGCTATGAGAGAGCAACTCAGTGCGTTTGTTGCCGCGGGTAAACCGATCATTGGGATATGTAATGGATTCCAAGTTCTCGTGAAGACTGGATTATTGCCCGGCGCAGAAGTTCCCGATTTCGACCAGACAGCGAGCCTTACTCTCAATAATAGTGGACGATATGAGGACAGATGGGTAACTCTGGAGTTTGACCCCGAGAGCCCATGCATTTGGACCAAAGGGATAACCAGAATCGAGTGCCCTGTTCGTCATGGAGAGGGCCGATTTGTCATGCCCTCCGCAGCAGATCTCGATAGATTGGATTCGGCAAATCAGATTTCAGTCAGATATGTTGATCCCGCAACAACCCCCGGCCAAGGCATTACTGATGAGACACTTCCATTCCCGTTGTGTCCTAATGGAAGCATTCGAAACATTGCAGGTATTTGCGATCCAACAGGCCTCATATTCGGTTTGATGCCTCATCCCGAAGCAGCATATGCAAACTTCCTCCACCCACACCACACAAGGTCGGATGTTAACGAAGAATTACTAAGTGAATGTATGCAAATTTTCCAAAACGCAGTAGAACACGTCAAGGCAAGCCTTTGAGAGAAGGCCCCTTAGGCCAAACATGGCGACCGAGAAATTGTACATGGAGAGCATTGACGCTTGCTATCTTACCGAGTTTGAAGCCACGGTTACAGCTGTAGACGAAGACACAGTAATGCTAGACAGAAGCCTGTTCTATCCACTCGGCGGGGGGCAGAATTGGGACACTGGCAAACTCTCCTGGCAAAGTGGTGAGGTTGAAGTGAGCGAGGTACGAGGCAGGGGAGATGTCATTCATCATGTCGGCGAAGACCACGGGCTTTCCGAAGGAGAAGCCGTCATTGGCCACATTGATTGGAAACGTCGTCATGCCCACATGAGGATGCACACAGCACAACATCTCGTCAGCGGAATAGTATACGAATTATATGATGGGGCACGAACCGTTGGCAACCAAATTCATGCAGATAGGTCACGAATCGATTTCAAACCAATCCGCTTTGATGAAGAGATGATAGAGGATACATTTCACAAAGCCAACGAGATGGTTGAATCGAATTTGGAAGTGACAGATGCAGTGATGACGAGAGACGAAATCAATGCAATAATGCCACCAGATCGCACCAATATGGACCTGCTACCAATATCAGTAAAACAACTCAGAGTGATACGAATAGGAGACAATGTAGACCTCTGTCCGTGCGCAGGTACGCACGTCAGGGAATTAGGGGAAATAGGAACCCTCGAATATCTTGGAAAAAAGAACAAGGGCAAGGGGACAACTCGTGTTAGTTACACACTCGATGGCTGTGAGTCTTGAGATGAGAAAAAACACACATCTGCTGTCTGATAAATATTTAATTTAATTACCTCTGAAGCAACTTATAGGTCTAAATCATCATCCAAGAGGTCTGAAACCTTTGAAACAGAATCGTCCCAATCTTTCCTACCGCGCACTCTTTCCTCGATAGTAGCGGTTTCAACAACCTCTTTCAGTGGCTCAGGTGCTTCTGAAGCGCTCTGCTCACCCACTATCTTGTCAACCATTGCACGGTCTTCTCCAATACGGTCGGACCGGTCTACTGAAGCAATGGGGCGACTCGGAATTGTCCTAGAGCCATGAGGCACATCTTCGGCTTCAAGCGAGTCAGCCATATGTTGTAGGACCTCATCTGAAGGCAACTCGTCCTTCCAAGGGTTCTGATTGGCAATATCCTGTATCGGATTAGACTTCTTTGTTGCCGCTTGGGCTGCGAAGAGACTTTCCAAATCTTCAGCTGTAGGTTCTGGTTTAGCATCTGTCAATTGATTTGCTAGATATTGTTGCTCTATCAAAAATGGCCCGTGAACTTCGTCATGGTCGTGCCTGTGAGGGGATGCGGCAAGCGCCAATAACTCTCGAGCAAATTGGTATAGCTCCTCATCCTGTGGTGCTTTAGCAATCTCTTCTCTGACCTTTCTATGGTGAGAAATACAATTCCGACACCTTTCAGAACCAACGGCATCAGGCGCATCGCACCGAAGACAACAGGCCTGGAAACCCAGATCTTTCATCGCCCGTCGCGGCATCGCCATATTCCCCGCTATTTCGTGCAAGCCAAGAATCCTTCCGCCCGAGGCTTCAAAGCCCACCCCCCAAGGTTCACGCTGATGGCGAGGGACCCGAGGGCCGATATTCTGGAAGACGACTTCTTCCCAAAAGCCGCCCCTCGAATTCACAGAGTCCACGCACATCGCTCAAACGATGGTACAATTCACGTGGGCATGGGAGAAGGCCAAGGAGGAAGTGGTGGATTTTTCGGAGTCAATTCTCGCCAACCAATAGAACACCACAAAGGGAAAATTTGGCATTTTTCAAAGGAGGAGCAAAGACATCTACTCTTAGCAACCGGGGCATTCACTCTTGCCTTAGGGTTAATGAGAGTGGGTGGATTATTTGGAACAGATGGATTTGACTCAGGCTCAGTTTGGGCTATGACCTTAATGATTTCAATGCCAGTGATGCTAATAGCGGTAGGGCCAGCATTTCTATTACACGAAATTGGCCACAAAGTCGTAGCAAAACATTACGGTTGCTGGGCTGAGTTTAGAGCAGACCCCAAAGGCCTACAGTTTGGAGTAGCCCTTGCTGCATTCCTTGGCGTCGTTTTCATGGCACCAGGGGCAGTGATGGTTGCGGGCTTAGTTACGAGAAGGCAGAATGGGCACATCGCACTCGCAGGACCATTAGTCAATCTTGGATTATTTGTAATTGGAATTCCAGTAGGAGGAATACTGTTGGGACTTTCTGGAATCGGTACCGAGATAGCAGGAGAATACCTTACGTCATCAGGATTGAACCTCAAATTAGTACTGTATGATATTGTTCTATGGTGGATAGGCGCTAATCTGATTTTGGCGACATTCAATATGTTGCCATTTGGGCCTTTAGATGGTGCAAAAATTAGAGACTGGAACGAAGGAGTCTGGTTTGGATTTTTCATATTTTTCTTAACCCTTTCATTCCTAATGATCACTGGAACATGGAATGCGATGTCCTTGAGTTTAGCGATTGCAGGCTTGTTCTAATTACTCGTCGAGATAGGCATTTCTAACCGGGACTTCATCGAGATGGAAGAACGAGTAAGTAGCCCACCAGGTAATCATATCGAGGCTGTTAACCAGATTACTCGTTCCCGATTGCTCTTCACCGTAATCCTTGCCAGTAGTATCCATCCACTCTTCCATTTCTTCGAGGGTGTCGCAAGTTTGGTGATAGCACCAATATCCATCAACTAGACCCCCAAAGCCCATTGTAACGGTTCCGAGATTGTCTTGGAAACTAGCGTGGTCTGAACGCGCAGTAGTGTCCTCGTGAACGATAATTTCCGGCCTATCTCTGGCCATCCAATCATCAACTTTCCATGTATCTTCGGAGTGATTTGTTCCTAGTAAGGTGGACATTTGCTCTTCAACCCCAATAGCATCAGAACCAATCCACTGTGCAAGATTTACCATCCCTGCCTGATTCATTACATCGTGATCTAAACTCGGACCGATGTAGATTCTCATTGGCCAAACTTCCTCATCCTTTGGATAACCGTCCGGGTCGACTGTAGTCGCCGGGTCACCATGAGGGGCGCCGCCGCCACCAGGCCAATTGACTCCAGCCATGTCGAGATTGACATAATTAGTAATCTCAACCTGAGGATTGTCCTCTTTAACATAATATTCAGTCCAGTAATCCGAACCTCGTTTTCCTCCTTCTTCTCCACTCCAAAGACAGAATACCATGGTGTGACGAGTCGAGTAACCGCTCATTGCTTCAGCCACGGTCAATACCATGCTGGTCCCAGCGGTATTATCGTAAGCTCCAACACGGGTTCCATAGGTTCTACTACCGGTAATGTGCGGATCGATTAGAACTGCATTTGCCGGCGGAGCAACATCGAAATGAGCACCAAAAACCATCCATTTGTCAGCATCAACTTCTCCCCAGCGATAGCCGCAGATATTGTATGCTTCAGGATTCTGCATGCCGAAAATATCTGTGAATTCAAAACGATGAGTCATCACTTCTAAGCCGAAACTTTCCAGAGTTTGAATCAGGTATTGCGCTCCGTCTTCATAGGCAGGGTTACCTTGGCCCGCCCAACGATCTAGATAGCCCATGGCACCATCAGCAGCATCAGTTGCATCGAGGGAACGGTCGGTTAGCATACTGAGATAATTGTATGTTGTTCTACCATTGACCACTCCCGTAGAGTGTCTGCCACCCTCTGCTTCAGAGTAGGCTGCAGCCACAGGCCTTTCCACGAGTAAACGAATGGCCAAAACCGACCCGCCGTTTTCATTTGAAGCATTTACAACATCGAGACTACCATTGTTAGCAACCCGCTGAATTGCATGGTTATCTTTTGCATCAGCCCCTCCTCTTGTCAACCAGGTTCGCCAGGATTCATCAAGGTCCCGAATCGGCCAGTGTTGCCTTCCACTTTCACCAACAAGAACAACTGCAGTATCAGTTCGAGGAGGCGCTAGAACCATCAAAGAAACAGATTCACCAGCCTTCAAATCAATCACGGTTGAATTTTGAACGAACCCCGAATCTTCATTTTTGATAAGATAGGGAACGAAGACAGCGAGTGCTTCGTGAGCTTGAATCGTCAGTGGTTGAAAAGCACCCCCCATCATGGTGGTAGGAGTTACGGTGACATCATTGAGAGAAATCACATGATTTTCTTCTTCGCCAAAACAACCAGCGAGGGAGGCGGTAGCCATTAGGACGACCAGAATAGTTGCAGTTAGCCCCCTCCTCATGTGCGAGCCGTAGGCTCGCCCCTTTCTCAATGCTGCGTTTTTTCGATTGAACGGATAATAGAAGGTTTGAAGAGGGAGCAGGTGCATATTTTACACTGAGAACATGTCGGTAATAACAGCACCATTGATTCATGAACTCCTTCGCAGGAAGCGTTGTGCTAAGGGCGTCTGCCGCCCAAAGCGCACTTCTTACCTCTGGGCCAAGATGGTTCGTGAGGAAGAAGAGGACATGACTCCGGTAATCGAAGGATAATCCATTTGACAAATCATTCTTCTTCTTCAGAAGAAGTTTCCATCATCTGTGAGAGCAATATTAGCATTCCAATAACCGATGCGACTGCGACGAGAATTGCGATATTAGTTGTTGAGAAACTCAAAGAATATTGAGCACAGGTTCTTGATCTAGAGACAGGAAAGTCATAGTTGCCCACCAGGCAACAACATCGAAACTTTCGACGAGATTTTGTTCACCTGTTGCATTATCTGTATCCATGTATGACTCCATTTGACTCAAGCGGTCACAATCACGATGATAACAAGGATATCCATCGACAACCCCGTTCCATCCCATAGTGATAGTTCCAAGATTTTCTTGAAACGGTTGATGGTCGCTTCTTGCTGTAGGCGACTCATAGATCGCAACAGTGTCTGTGTATTGGTCAGTCCACATCGCAGATTCTCCATCCTCGCTCCATGCAGCCCAACCACGCTCGATTTCATATTCAAGTCCAAGTTGACCAGCGCCTACCCATTCTGCGAGCTCATACATTTCTTTCTGGTCAATTACATCAGGGTCGACTTCAGGGCCAATATAGCACGATAGAACCCAATCTCCAGGCCAATTAATTCCCATCATATCGAGGTTGACATAATTTGTAACAGTAACATCCATCGTAGCGACTTCTTGTGTCCACGATGATGAGCCCCACAACCCCTCTTCTTCGCTACTCCATAGACAGAATACCATTGTGCGCCTGGTCTCGACCTTAGACAGCGATTCTGCGGTTTCAAGAATCATTGAAGAGCCAGCGGTATTGTCGTAAGCACCGGTTCTTGTGCCATATCCTGGGACAGATGGACCGGGGGTGTACGCAGCAGGAGGGGCGATGTCAAAGTGGGCGCCGAAAACTAACCATTCATCAGGAACTTGACTTCCAGTCTTGTACCCACAAACATTGACAGCCCACATAGTGCCGGCTTGGAAACGGTGGACGGTGACATCAAGCCCGTACCCTTCAAGTACGCCTGAAAAGAAAGTAATTGCATCTTCATATGCAGGGTTACCATTACCAATCCAGCGGTCGAGATACCCCTTGGCCCCATCAGCAGGATCGAGCGGATCAGGGGTTTCATCAGTAATCATCGCAATCCACTCGTAGACGGCACGGCCATCTACCCACCCTTCAGAATGCGCCTGACCTTGATTTTCCTCTAGAGTCGAATCAACACGGCGGTCCATTGGAACTTGAATTGGGACCCTACGGGAGACCTCTTCATTACTGGTATTTGTCCACGGCAACTCGCCCTCATCGAGATTTGTTGTACGGTATACGCCGCCTTCGTGTGGAGCGCCTCTGGCCATCCAAGTCGACCAAGATTCATTGGCTGCACGAATTGGGAAGGAATCTTCACCTGCAGGTGCAATGTAGAGAGTAGCCAATTCCAAACGAGCAGAAGGAAGGATCATGAATCCAACTTCTTCGCCCTTATCGACATCAATGATTGTGCCATTTTGCACATATTCTGTGACAGGATCTTTGACAAAGTGAGGCACATAGAGTACCAAATCTTTCGCCGAAGTGA
The DNA here is from genome assembly GCA_964577145.1 of uncultured Candidatus Poseidoniales archaeon. Classification (GTDB taxonomy): domain Archaea; phylum Thermoplasmatota; class Poseidoniia; order Poseidoniales; family Poseidoniaceae; genus MGIIa-K1. The sequence continues at coordinate 1,172 of CAZNXM010000051.1, read as the reverse complement.
ACTCAACCCACTGCCAATCACCGGCAGCCCAAGTGCTAGGTGCGATGGTTAAATCCGAGTCTGATACAGCAAGATCAACCGACTCTTCACCAAAACATCCGGATAGGGAACCCATCGCCATGACGAATACCATCGCCAGCGCTCTAAGTGCGTCCATGGCATGCCGACCCACCAACCCTTGTTGAATCTATTCGGTGTAAGCGCCTACCGTTGTACGGAATATATTTTCCACATTCAGGACAAGAATTAAACCAATATCATCGGCCCATCTGTCTGATGGCGACCGTTAGGTTAGACCAGAAGGGCCGGGCTCTCGTCCGAGCAGTGCCCGATTCCTACACTAATGCTCTTGCCAGTTATTTTGGCTCAGGGCCAACAAATGTTGCATTAGCAAGGGCGCAACATACAGCCTATGTTGATGCCCTTGAATCCAACGGCGTTGAAGTTACAATTCTTCCAGCGGATAACGCACATCCAGATTGTATGTTTGTAGAAGACCAAGCGGTTGTAATCGATGGGCACGTTCTCCTTCCGGTTCCCGGTGCTGAATCTCGCCGTGGCGAACAACCACCAGTTGCTGACTTTTTAGCAGAGAAACTTGCAGGCCATCAGATTTGCAAGATGGAACCCCCTGCAATGATGGACGGAGGAGACATACTTCGATTAGGAGACATAATTTTCGTTGGACGTTCTACCCGAACGAACGATGCAGGGATTAGTGAATTGAAGGACCTTCTAGATCATCTTGGACACGAATTAAGGGTAGTAGATATCCCTCCACACGCACTTCATCTAACCAGTATTTCTTCCACCCCTTGCGACCAGATTATACTCGCACCTGAAGGATATCTCTCTCCAGAAGCATTTGGAGAAATGCCAGAGGGCTGCGAAGTTATCATGATGCCCAAAGAAGAGGTATATGGTTGCAATACAATTGGTCTTCCTGGACGAAAAGTTCTCGTTGCAGACGGTTATCCAACAGTTACCAAAGCCCTTGAGGAAAGAGGCTTTGAAACTATCATACTTGACATGAGTGAAATCAGAGCAGCAGACGGTTCACCGACCTGCTGCTCCATCTTCTTTTGAGCCCTACGAGTTGTTGATATACGCGTGGAAGGTGGCAAACTCGCTGCAGGGGTTGCCAAGCTTGGTCAACGGCGCTGGGATGAGGT
>CAZNXM010000050.1:0-9799 GCA_964577145.1 uncultured Candidatus Poseidoniales archaeon | reverse complement strand
AGGCATGCTTTGGCCACTTTAGGAGAGCATATCAAGGTATTCGTATGCTATTACTAGAGTAATATTGTGACTGACGCTTATTTGAGAGTGAATTCATGCTTTCAAGATAGAGATGCTACCAAGTCTTCACGCTTGAATTGACGAGCTGCATACCATGCTGCAAAGCCAGCATACAATGCACTTGAGATTGACCAAATTGCCACGTGATCAACAATAATACGGTCGAGCAATAATTCTCTCATTGCGAGTAGGATATTGACAAGTGGTACTGCATACCACCAAGACTCGACACCATCGAGGTTGATGATTTGGGTGAAGAGTGCGGGGAACATGATTATCAAAACCGCTGGACCCAATAGAGTTCCAGCCTCTTTCACACTATGGGCTTTCATGGCGATTGCTAACTCAAATGCTACAACCATTACTGCGAAGATAACTACTGCGAATAGGAGCAAGAGGCCTGCTGCAAGGGATATTGTTGGCACTCCAAGGGAAGTTGCTGAGGCGAGATATGTAATTGCAAATATCAGCCCACTAATTTGCAATCCTACACCTACACTCGTGATTGTTGCTACTGCTAACCATTTACCCGCAAGTAGTTCGATTCGGGTACATGGCAGGCATAATAAGGCCTCAAGCGTCCCTCTTTCACGTTCTCCAGCCGTCATGTCAATAGCAGGTTGGATTGCACTGGTCGCAGTCCATATGGCCAGAACCATTGGGATAAACATCGAAAGTGCGAGGCCCGCCTTTTCACCACTAGTTGCGGCGTTTGCCGCGGATTCATCTCCTTCCCATCGCACTGGGTCAAGAGTCTCTTCTGGGTCCAAACCTGCATCGGTCAGTGTTCTGTTGATGACAGCCTGCTCCCAATAATATAATTCAGTAAGTATTCTACTTCGAGCCTCTCGTGAATGTTCAGAGGTAGATAACTGAATTACCGAGAAATTCCAGGTATCGTCTCCTGTTTGTTTCAACCGGAGAATAGCATCGACTTCACCACTCCGCAGCCTCTCGATATCGGATGAGGGGTCGGAAAGATTCTCCATATTGATAGGGAATGCACCAAACGTAATGTCCAATCTTTGTTCATGAAGAGAGGTGTTTAGATCAGCGTCAAAAACGCCTTGCCACTCCACATCCAATTGAAGGGCATCAAGTTCTGCTGCTTCGCTTTCAAGTAATAATGGAAGTGCGATGAATAGGATTGGAAATAATAGTAGAGGAATCAGAATAATTGCAATGAGTGTTCTCCAATCACGAACGAATTCCACAATTTCTTTCTTGGCAATACTGCGAATGGTGCGGAACGAATTACTCATCTTCTCCCACCTCCACTGCTGGTGTGCGGCCAGTTAGGAATAGTCTCCACCATTTCGCAATGCGCCCTTCTTTCTGGTTATCTTCGGAACGGGAACGTGCCTTATCGCTAGTTAGAGCGACATATGCATCCTCAAGGCTATCCTTGTCGGTTTGAGCCATCAAATCCTCAGGCGAGCCATCTGCACGTACTGTTCCGTTGTGTACGATAATAATTCGGTCACACACTTGGCGTGCCTCGGCCAGATGGTGAGTAGAATAGATCACAGTGCCTCCTTCATCACGTAATTTAGCGACAAGTGAGCGAACTGTCCTAGCACTTGTTACATCAAGGCCAGCAGTGGGTTCATCGAGAAGAAGTATGTCTGGTCCATGTGCAAGTGCTCGCAAAAGTGCTGTCTTTTGGCGCATACCCCGGCTGAATCCCTTGGTGTGACGCCCTAAGGAATCCTCAATTGACAGGAGTTTGGCAAAATGCGCAGTACGATTCCAAGCGACATCATCATCAATGCCGTGAATTCGTGAGTGGAATCTAATATTCTCCCATGCAGTGAGACGATGGTACAATCCCGTAGCTTCTGGGACTACTCCGAGTTTGGAGCGCATATTGGTAACTGGCATACCTTGGAATGTGATTGAACCATTAGTGGGCTCCATTACTCCAGCCATCAGTCGTAAGAGCGTGGTTTTTCCAGCGCCATTACCACCGACCAATCCGATAACTTGGCCAGAATTAATTTCGAGGTCTATGAGGGATAAAGCCTCCACCTCACCAAAGTGTTTGGCAACCCCTTCGATACTCAGAAGAGCGCCTGCCATAAGGCTCGCTCACCTTCCACCTTCAACAGCCTTGTCCAAACCTGGATGCTTCTCTTCGAGTCTGTCTGCCCTACCAATTTGTTGGCGTAGCAGTTCCTGAACTTCCTTTTGAGGAACGCCCATGTCTATGTGATTGGCAATCATCACTAGTGCGCCTTGAATGGCTCCAGCATCGAGGAATGCATCATTGGTAATCATGTTATCATGAAGGCATTGCTCTAGCCTAGAAACTATGAATTCAGATTCACCCCTAACACGAGGAGCATCTAGATGCGGTTGGGCGATTAGTATGTCAAGGCAAGTGCGCATCAAACAGCGGCCAGACTATACACCTATGAGTGCTTCTGAGGGTGATTTTCACTTTTCAGTAAGTTCCACAAGGACTCCACCAGTGCTCTTTGGGTGAACAAATGCAATCCTTGCGCCATGAGCACCAAGTTTTGGTACGGAATCTATCATTCTAATTCCATTCTCAAGAAGATAGGAAATCATGTCTTCAATGTTCTCAACTCTGAAACATATCTGTTGAACGCCAGGCCCTCTTGAAGCGAGAAAGCGACCCACTGGTGTATCTTCACCGGTTGGCTCAAGCAACTCTATCATTGGTGCACTCGGGTCCTCACCAGATGTGGCAAAGAATCGAGTAGTAACTCCTTGTTCATCGACTCTGGCGTCATTTCCACCCTCAACCAATCCAATCAATCTCCAAAAATGACTAGCGGCTTCCAAGTCATCGCAGGCAATTCCTATGTGGTCAAGATGAATTCTCATTCCTATACCCCCGACGGTGCCATCCAAGTGCCAAAGATGTCCTTCATGGCATTCATTATCTCCCCCAAGGTACAATCAGCCTTGAGGGCATCTATTACGAGTGGGAATAGGTTTTCACTGGTATTTGCTCCATTGGATATGGCTTTCAATGCGGCCATTGCATCCTCATTATTTCTGTTGGAACGAATATTTGCCAACTTTGCCTTTTGTCTATCACCTAAGGTTGGATCTGGCTTCAATAACGGTGGCATATCCTCATCTTCAAGGAGACCGTGATTTACACCTACGATGAGGCGGTCTCCACTTTCCACTTGCGATTGATGACTCCAAGCCGACTCATGAATCTCACGCTGTTGGTGTCCGGCTTCGATGGCAGCCATTGCACCTCCAAGTTTCTCAATTTCCAGGATTTTGCCCATGGCTTGTGAATAAATTGCTTCGGTCAACTCCTCCACAAGGTATGAGCCTCCTAGTGGGTCAACAACATTTGCAGCACCACTTTCCTCAGCAATAATTTGCTGTGTTCGTAATGCGACTGTAGCACTTTCCTCGGTAGGTAGTCCAAGTGCTTCATCATAGGAATTAGTGTGCAGACTTTGAGTTCCACCGCAAACAGCAGCTAATGCCTGAATTGTCACACGGGCAATATTGTTGAGTGGCTGTTGGGCGGTAAGTGAAACTCCTGCAACTTGGGTATGGAAGCGTAGCATTGCACTTTTCGGGTCGGAAGGAGAATATCTTGATGTGATTAAATCATGCCATAATCGACGTGCTGCACGGAATTTACTAGCCTCTTCAAAGAAGTCATTATGGCAATTAAAGAAGAAGGAAATTCGCGGCGCAAATGTATCAATATCAAGCCCCTTTTCTACGGCAGCCTCAACATATGCTAAGGCATTTGCAAGGGTAAATGCGACCTCTTGGACTGCAGTTGAACCGGCTTCTCGAATGTGATAACCAGAGATTGAAATCGTATTCCAAGCAGGAATATTTTCTGCGCAATATTCGAAAACATCGGTAATTAGTCGCATCGAAGGAGATGGCGGGAATACGTATGTTCCTCTTGCAATATACTCCTTGAGAATGTCATTCTGAATAGTTCCCCTCACATCTTCTTGACTAACACCCTGTTCTTCTGCGATTGCAACATACATTGCAAGGAGAACCATTGCTGGGGAATTGATAGTCATCGATGTGGAAACTTTGTCCAATGGTATTCCAGAGAGCAGAGTTCTCATATCATCTAGGCATGAAATAGAGACGCCGACTTTGCCAACTTCTCCCTCACTAAGTTCATCATCTGCATCCATTCCAAGTTGCGTAGGCAAATCGAAAGCAACAGAGAGGCCCTTTTGTCCTCTTTCAAGTAGTAATTTGAATCGCTCATTCGTTTCTTCAGCACTACTGAAACCAGCGTACTGCCTCATAGTCCACAAACGTGAACGGTACATTGTATCGTAAATCCCGCGAGTATATGGAGGCGAACCTGCTTCATCAGGTCCAGAAATCCGAGGGAGTTCAATACCCCCTAGGGTCTGCCAATCTTCCCGTCGCTGGCCAGCCATTCGGCTTATCTCCATCAGTGGTGGTGTCCACCCGGTCCATGAGCATGACCGTGGCTAACCTCATCTTCGGTAGCATTTCTGAGGTCAACAACTTCGACACTGAAATGAAGTGATTTGCCTGCAAGCTTGTGATTAAAATCTACCTTAACAGTTTCACCTTCTACTTCTACGACTGTAAATGGACCTGCATCACTCATTAGGACCATACCTGCTTCTGGAGTAATGTCTCCAAACATATTAGCTTCAACAGAAACGATTCCTTGCTCATCATATTCTCCATATGCATCTTCAGGTGCGAGTGTAAATTCGACCTTGTCACCGACCTTAGCGCCAATTAATGCGGCTTCAAAACCAGGGATCATTTGCTTGTGTCCTACTAGGAAGGTGAGGGGGTCACGATCCACGCTTGAATCGAAAGTCTCTCCCGAGTCGGGAAGTGTGCCTGTGTAGTGTACAGTTGCCACCATATCTTGTCCAATTTCTGTCATATCAATCATCTCTTTGTGGTATATTTTCTAACTAATTTTCGGAATTCATCTGCGATTTCCTTTGGAATAATAAGTTCAGCCTCTTTCTGGTCAATGAATTCAACAGCATCTTCGACACCGATTCTTTCACCCTTTGCCCAGATTTGACCCAGTACATTGGAGCGATGTTCCTCGCTAATTTCTGAATCATCAAGTAAGTCCTTTGCAACATATTTGTATTCAAGATATTTGCGCCGGTCAAGTTTTCGAGTTTGGGGTTGTCTTCCCCCTCCACGCTTATCACCAGGGCGCCTTCTCTTAGGTCTTCGGTCAGCCTTTATTGGCCCGGTCTTAATCGTCTTGAACACATTTGCAACCGCTGGTCTAAGAGCAGGCCGTTCAGGGAATATTGGTTCTTTTTCCTCCTCAATTTCAACTTCTTCAACCATAATTTCAGGTGCAGCAACAACCTCTTCGGTTTCAGCTTCGACTCCCTTTTTATCGTCTGCAGCCTTAGCAGCAAACGCAGCGGTTGCAGCGGACTTTTCGCGCAATTGAGCGAGCCTATCCTCTCGTGAATCTGAAGTCTTGGGAATTGATGCCCGAGGCGGAGCAGCCTTGGGTTGTGGAGAATTCTTTCGAACAGCCTTTTTCTCTTCCTTTACCTCTGCGGGGGCAGGACTAGCTTTTTTTGCGGCTTCTTGACGTTGCTTCAAAGCCTCCATTGCGGCCTTCTGTTTTTCTGCAAGGTCGTTTGAAGGAGCAGTTGATTTCTGTTCAGGACGAGCACGCTGTGGTTTGCCTCGAGACACTTTCTGGTCCTTACGAACTTTTGCTTTCTGGCTAGCATTGGGTGCAAAGGGATTGAATGGCTCATCCTTGCGCCTACGCCTGTCCATGTTTCGGGGCACGTAGGGGCCCTTATGACCCTTGGCATGTACTTAGGGCCATGAAACAGGAGTCTGGTCCGTTCGCATTTCTTGGTCGACACCGCTTTCCATTAGTTCTGTGCGCCTTCCATGCTTGATTTCTAACCACCCTAGACGGGCAATCATTGTGCCGTTGTCAATGCAATACATACGTGGGGGAACATTACTCTTTGCACCTCGCTCGATGCACATGATTTCGCACATATCTCTAAGTCGCTGATTGCATGCAACACCACCACCAAGTAATACCTCTGATTTACCGGTATGAGCAAGTGCTCTTTCTGCAACTTCTATACTAGCAGCAAATGCGTGTTCTTGCAAACTCCAACATACTGCCTCTAGTGGCTTTCCTTCGCGAATCAGTCTATTTGCTGCACCGAGAATACCAGAAAATGCGAGGTCCATTCCGTGTACTGCATATGGCAATTCCAAACCTTCTAGGCTAGCGTTTGGATGCTTTTTTAGCCACTCAAGGGCCTTCTGTTCAACAACTGGTCCGCCCGGAAATGGGATGCCCTGCCCTCTGGCAAATTTGTCTAGCATATTGCCAATACCTATGTCTAGGGTTTCACCTAGAACTCGATACCTTCCATCTAATCTGGCAATAACCTGGGTATTTCCTCCGCTGACATAGAGGAGGACAGGATCATCACACCCACACTGTTCCCTACCGATTTCGATATGGGCAACACAGTGATTAACTCCGATTAAATCGATATCAAGGTGGGTGGAAATTGCTCTTGCAGCAGCAGCTCCCGTACGAAGACAAGGTCCCATTCCTGGGCCTTGTGAGTATGCAATTGTAGAAAGGTCGGTGGATTTCAGCCCTTCTCTGTCAAGAAGTGCGCTCAATAATTGCGTAGAGTGCTCAACATGATGGTCTGCAGCCTCCCTAGGATGAATTCCACCTTCATCTGGACGTAAAGTCCCTGAGGATGAGGCTCGCGGAGTCCCATCGGGAGCCACTAGACCAAATGAGAAAGTATGTGCTGTGGATTCGATACCAAGTACCCATCCATCGCCCATGATTGACTTCGCTGTACGCATATGCTATCAAACCCACTGCTCTCTCCTCTTTTCATGCAGAGGATTCTGACCAATGCCGGCCCCATTGTCCACCTCGCTGGCAAGGGTCCTCTTTTCGGTCATAACATGGTTGATGAAGCCCATATTTTACCCGAGGGAATGGGCATCTTAATCGATGGTCATATGATTTCAAAAATCGATGCCTCAGATGTATTACTTGCTGAATTCACTGATGCGCTAGAGCATGATCTCGAAGGCAGGGCTGTCATTCCTGGCCTAGTCGATTCTCATGCTCATCTCCTATGGGACGGTGACAGGTCAAGAGAGGTTAGGTGGAAGCAGCAGGGTCACACTTATCGCCAAATTTCTGAACTTGGAGGAGGAATTGCCTCGACGGTTTCTGAAACACGGGAGGCTAGTGATGGCAGATTGGTGCATTTAGGAGTTGAAAGACTACGAGAAGCATTGCATAATGGTACGACCCACCTTGAGGCTAAGAGTGGTTATGGTCTTGATACCGATAGTGAATTGCGACTTCTAAAAGTCGCTGAAACTCTCGGTGCTGTCGAAGGATTACCCTCGCTTGATTTGACATGGTTGGGGGCGCATTCAGCCCCTCCCGGTGGCGATTTGGGCAGTTATGTTGAGGAAATCTTGTCCGAGCAATTACCTGCGGTTCTGTCACAGGGAATTGCACGAAGTGCAGATGTATTTTGCGAGCCAGGTTGGTTCACTCTTGAACAGACTGAGGATATATTGCGTGCCTCAAGAAAAGGAGGACTGGATCTTAGATTACATATCGATGAATTTGAAGATGGTGGTGGAGGCCAGTTAGCAGCTGACCTTGAGGTCACGACTGCAGATCACGCACACTGGACTAACGATGAGGCACGACAATCGATGCATGATGCAGGTGTTAACACCGGATTCCTGCCAGGAACTCCATATGCGATGGGAGAGGAATTCCCTCCCTTCCGTCAATGTTTGGATGAAGGATGGACATGGTCCTTTGCTAGTGATTTCAATCCTAACTGTAGGACACTAAGTCTCCCCTTCCTAGCCTCAGTACTCGTTCAACGTAATGGCATAGACCCCCTCGCTGCTTTGGCAGCTTGTACACGTAATGCTGCAGAAACATCACCTCACCCATCAGGTCTAACACATGGACGCATTGTGGAAGGAGGGATTGCAAATCTGAATATTATTGATGGACCACATTGGGAAGCATGGTGTCTCCAACCTGGCCACTCTCCATTTGCAATTACGATTCTTGAAGGTGATTTGATTTCACATTAAAATTAAATCATTATACTATTACATTATTTACTAATTGGAAGGAATTTAATATGAAATCAAAGAGTGAGAAATATTGGTTGGAAACAGTAGTTTGCTCAGCGCGCCGAGGTACCGACGCGAGACTGCTGCGAATGCTCGAAGCCCGACAAACTCTTCGTGGTCGAACCGATGGTTGCATCAAAGCCTGGGTTTCGAGATCCATGGATGGTCAACCAATGTTCCTAGTGCAAGCGATTTACGATAGTGAGGAATCTTGGCATGCGTGCGCCAAAAGAATCGCTGATGAGCTCGATACTCGTGATGGAGGAATCGAAGACCTACTTTCTGGGCCTCCACTCGTTGGGATTTTTGCACTTGACCCCAAAGATGCCGAATAATTGCTCAGAACCGTTGTCCTAAGAGTCGCATAACATACATTATGCGACACGGATAATTATCACTATAGGTCAACAGGCTCTCAGTGCAGCGTTTAGACGCCACGGCATTCAATAAAATGGAAAAAATCCCCAAAAGGTAGGGGGGTTAAGGGTGATTTTTGCAATTCTTTAGAAAAGGAAAATGAACAGAGAATTCATAATGACGATACTAGGTCGTCAGTTTGGTTCCCATGGCTGATGTTAGTGGATTCTGTTTGAAGTGTAAGACATATGGGCCGATTAAGGATTCAAAGCTCGTCAAGATGAGTAACGGCCGAACTAGGTGTGCTGGTTTCTGCTCTGAGGATGGGTGCACTGGTAAGATTTCAAAAATCGTATCCTGAGGCCCTGACCGATTCGGATATATACCGAAGGCATTTGGGAAATTTGCTAGGGCTCGTGGTCTAGGGGCTATGACGTCGCCTTGACATGGCGAAGATCGAGAGTTCAATTCTCTCCGAGCCCACCTTGTAAATCTCTTCTAATCAAACTAGGTCTTTATTGATTTAACATTTATTACTTTAGTGTAAGTAATTAGTGTGCAAGTAGAAAGAAAGACGTTTAACTAAAAATCAATCGTCTTCTATTAATTCATCAACTAAGCGACTTTTCTTTTTCTCTTCTGCGACGGGAGGGCCATCGTCTACAAAACTGAAATCTGTTGAGCCGCCACTCCAGCTTTTTACTGCAGCATCATCCGCATCAAAATCCTCGTCAATTATTGCTGCATTTGGGTCAAGGGAATAATCGCTGGGATCCGAATCTTTTGCACTAACTCGTGCCTCAGGCGGAGGTGCTTCTCTCTCCTCTAAATGGGCTCCTGAATGGAATGTTCCACACTCCGGACAGCGCGTAGTGCCACGTTCAGAGATTGTGCCGCAAACAGGACACGCCTCTTTACCAGCGAGTGAATCCAAGGGGTCTTGGCCCATGCTCATCCTCACTAATCGTCGTCCTCAAAGAACATATCATCCTGGTCGCCAGTGATTTCATCGCCGTCGTCAGTTTCGATGGTAACAGTTTCATTTTCGTCGTCGAACTCGACGATTTCACCGAAGTATTCCTTGTCATCTATTTCGAGGCCAATACGGTCTCCAATGTCAATGTCATCTTCGTCGTCATCATCGTCGTCATCATCGTCGTCGTCATCGTCGTCATCGTCGTCCTCGTCGTCCTCGTCGTCCTCGTCG
>CAZNXM010000049.1:0-10437 GCA_964577145.1 uncultured Candidatus Poseidoniales archaeon | reverse complement strand
AATTGAGAGTAGAAGGTGGGTCTGTCCAGATTTGAACTGGAGTCCAAGCGTCCCAAACGCCCGAGTATAGGCCAAGCTAACCCACAGACCCTTCCAGACCCTGCGCCGGGCTTTCCCTTCTTGAATGTCACTGAAGGAGCAGGTAGGAGCCTTCACTCTGTCTTAGGAGAAGACCTTGCGCTTCAGCTTCCTCAGCTACATCCTCTGCTGAAATTATAATGCCATTACCCCTGAGCACACCTCCCAATCTCTCAAGTTCAACAATATCGTCTACCGCTGCCATTTTGATACAAGAAAAGAGTAGAGCAGCACTTGGGTCATCTCGAACTTCAATCGCCTTAGGCATAGCATCTCGCAATTGCTTGCGAAGTTGTTCAGGAGTATTGGCTAATGCGACCTCTCTCTGAAGTTCAGATGCATTGTCCACTGTGCTAACAATTAGTGTATCGTCACCCGTTGCGGCTCCACAATGTGGGCAGGATCTTGGACGTCCTTTCGTACCCCAACATCCCTTGCATGAAGCACAGCGTACGACTGTGTACATTTCCCTCACTCACAAGGAGAAGTCTGTACCGCTGTCATCCTGCTGCCTTCGTCCACCTGGGCGCATAGCTGGTGCTGCTGGTGCCTTTGTATCGACACGCCTTGCAGCACTAGCCATAGCATCTGTTGCTTTGCGAGTGAGTCCTGCCCCACGCACACGGCCGACATTCTGTCCGCCAGACAAATTGAGAGATTCCGGTAGAATTAGCACTGCCATGGCAACACCGTAATGCTGTTGAGCAGCGGTTACTTCATCGACTGCTACATCGAATGATATGACTTCTAAGTCACGACTTGCAAGACGGCGCTGAAGATTTCGCTTGAGGAGGCTTTCAGTCTCTTCATAATCCAATTCCGTTGTAATCTTGGTAACGATTGCACATTCCTCACCCTCTGGTGTTGAACAAGCAGCCCAAGCCACACCGGCACAGGCTGAGGACCCATTGAATGCATATGCAGTTGCGATATGACATTCCACTAAGGAACCCATTGGCAATGCTTGAGGAGGTGTGGCTTCGAAGCCCATTGGCAAGAAAGCGCCTTGAACTTCAATCAATCTTGAGTCGCCTAAACCGAGTTCAACAAGCCCTTGATCATAGGCGTCTTCAGCATTTTCTCCCCACGGAGCTACAGCGGTCATTAGCCACCCTGGACAAGCGGGTGCGGCGGCGGCGGGAGCAGGCCCGGTTCCAAACATAATAGGCTCGAGTGTGGGCCAAGTTGATGAAGCCCGTGGTCTGAACGGTGTGTGTGGGCATCGAATCAAGAGTGGTTTTGCTCGGTGGAGCCCTGTTGATACTAGGTGCAGCTGCAGGTATGGCAACCATGAAAGGAAATGACTTCGCTCTCCCTCTTTCTATGCTTCTTGCTGGAGTGTTGATGATTCTAGGATATTCATTGATGATGCAAGGGAAAAACGCTGACTCAAACGCAACTCCCACTACGTCCTCAAATGTTGGAACAAGTATTTTGCTCGAGGAGGAGGGTGTTGAAGACCTTCCAGATCCACGAGATGCGGGTATTGATTTACCAATACTTTGAGTTAAGCAAGACGGATCGTCTCAAGATTTTGAGGAGCATATGTGCGAACCTTGAATTTCTCACGGAGAGTTCGGCCTAATTCATTGCACTTGAAATAATCACCATGATGACAAATCACATTCTTTGGGCGCGGGCTCATATTATCAATAAATTCGAGCAATTGCCGGCGGTCTGAGTGACCGCTAAATCCGTCGATTGTAGCCATTTCGCAACCGATTTTTACAATCTCAGTTTTACCATTAATTATCATCGGCACCTCACTGAATCCCTTCTGTAAACGTCGTCCAAGTGTTCCTTCTGCTTGATAACCAACGAAACAAAGTGAGTTGCGATTCTCATGTGCCCAATTCTGGAAGTAATTCATCACAGGTCCGCCATTCATCATTCCCGAAGTAGCTAGTACGATACATGGGCTATTATCCATAATAATCGATTCTCGCATTTCCCTACCTTTAACCGGTCTGAACCAATCGCTGGTAAATGGATTCTCTCCATCATCCCTAAGCAGGCTCCTTCGCAAAGCCTGGGTAAGATAATTCGGATGAGCCGAATGGATTGCAGTGGCTTCTTGTATCATACCATCCAGATAAACTGGAACTGGTTTGACATTGCCTGAACGGAATAACTCATCGATTGCAATCATAACTTCTTGCGAGCGACCCACAGCGAAAACTGGGCAAATCAATTTACCACCCCGCTGAATGGTCCTACTAACAATATCCTGCAATTCCTGATTTGCTTCCTCTCGACTGGGTTGGAAATCACCCGATGCTCCATATGTTGATTCAATAACTAGAGTTTCACAGCGTGGGAATCGAGTATTCGCAGCATCGAATAGCCAAGATTTCTCATACTTCTGGTCGCCAGAAAATACGATGTTATGCTTTCCTTCTCCAACGTGGAGATGAACTGACGACGAACCAAGAATATGGCCTGCGTTGTGGAAAGTCAATTTGATATCAGGGGCAACATCTACTGTTTGTCCCCAATCAACATCGACTACGTGGCGCATTGCGGTTCGTATATCCTCCATATCGTAAGGAGCTCGTTTTCCTTCTGCTCCTCCTACCTTGAGGTAATCGGATTGCAATAGAAGCATCATATCTCTCGTAGGCGGAGTACAATAAACTGGTCCACGGTATCCATAACGGAACAAAACAGGTAGCATGCCAGCGTGGTCAAGGTGGGCATGTGTCAAAATAACGGCATCCATCTTCTCTAGTGGTAGAGCCTCAGGCGCAGTGAAGTATGGCATTGGATCTGTATCAGATGCAATATTTACCCCAACATCGATCATGACTCTACTCTCATTTGTTGTAACAAGATGGCACGCTCTACCGACTTCTCTGTAAGAGCCTAATGCAGTTGTTCTAACCCAGAATTGACCCGGTCTTTTTGGCCGATAAATATTGAGCCCGAAGTCCTTCAATAATTTTCTTCTTTCCTTGGCGTGACTGGATCTATAGCCCCTAATATCATGTACAGTCTTGGAATGAATAGGGGGCTTTCTCTCGAATTTTACCAGCCACCCACATTCATCTCTGATCGCCTTGGTATTTGCGCCCCTACGGCCAACAGCCTCTCCAGGGTTGGAGCAAACGACGATTACTTCACGGTAACATGCATCGAAATGAATGGTCTCTACACCAGCTTTCTCGTCAAGTAAATCTCTGATGAAACGCTCGGTATCCGGTTCAGATTTCATGATAGATTCATGAGGACGCAATACGATTCTGCGCTTGATTTTCTTTGCGATCTTTCCAACTAAACCATCACCGCCCCCAAATGCATCTGGTGTTGGCGTGATGATTGCTATATCGCCTGCTTCCAAGTCAACATTGTAATCGATGTCTTTGGGTACGACGGTCGCAATTGCGTCTTTCATCTCTTTGAAACTTAGTCTCATGTTGATTCACCTCCGGCCCCTCAATCAATCATTGGTTGACCCAAGATAGGGTCACGGTCGTTGACCGTGGGGGGAGTAAAAACTCAGAATTACTTACTGAGCAGTGAGTCGATTTCGCTTTGAGCGACAGCGACAAAACCGTCCTTTTCAGTGATTACAGCCAAATCCATTCCGTTACCGGAGGCCGCATCACGCTGTGCAGAAGCAGAAAGTGCACGGGCAGCGAGTGCAACCGCATCCTTGCGGCTCATGCCTTCGCTAAATCCGTCTTCGAGAACACCGTACATGTATGGTGAACCAGATCCAGTTGCACAGTACGAATCTGGAATCGAACCGCCTGCTGAATCGATGGAGTAAACATTGCCACCATCTGAGTCAACACCTACGATTAGGAGTTGGACCCAGTGAGGCCTACCGGAAAGGATGTTTGCTGTTAGAGTTGCAGCACCTTTGACCGTCATTTGGTCACCCCGCTTCAACTCATAGAGTGAAACTTCTGCTGAAAGGGTACGTGCGAGGGATTGAGCATGACCGACTAGACCTGCAGTAGTTAGAGCAAGGTTGTCACCAATCTTGAATAATTTCTGAACGGACTTATTTGCAACGAAATGGCCCATAGTTGCACGATGGTCAGCACCAACTACGACTCCACCATTGAATGTGATACCAATCGTACTAGTGCCAGTCTTGACTGCGCCTATTCCTTCATCGCTCATCAGTTCACCCCTGCCAAGAAGTCCCCAATAGGTCGGGAACAGTCTTTCGACTCGCGGGACCCTTATCAACCAACCGTCGCACCCGAGGTGTATGGAGGAAGACGGGGAGAATCAGCACAGGCTGGATGCTTTTGCCAATACCCCACCTCCTCGGTCCATAGATATGCCATCAGCGCAATCAAAACCTAAAACCGATACTGGGGAAATTCTCTACCATGATTTGGGGCAGTTATACCCAGATGCGCCTGTTCCAAAACATGTTGATGGACTTGTTCTTCACCGAGCCGTCCTTCACGACCTTACCGGAGTTTCCGACCTACTCGACTGGCTTTCAAATGGCGAGGCTGCAATTGTCGAAATGGAGAGGTTGATGTCACGCCAGGTGGAATTAACTACTGCATTGGAACGGTTGAACCGTTTCATTGAGAATGATCTCGAGGGCCAAATTATCCGCCTTACTGATACCCGATTGATGCTTCTGCCACCGGGATGCCGTGGTGTGCGAGGGGTTGAAACCGAGGCCTTCGCCGCCGAGGCTGAAGACCTTGGCCGGGGTGGCATTCGATGAAAAAACAAGCAA
This sequence comes from uncultured Candidatus Poseidoniales archaeon, assembly GCA_964577145.1. Taxonomy (GTDB): domain Archaea; phylum Thermoplasmatota; class Poseidoniia; order Poseidoniales; family Poseidoniaceae; genus MGIIa-K1. The sequence continues at coordinate 5,651 of CAZNXM010000049.1, read as the reverse complement.
TTGAGATGCCATGCCCAATCTGTGGCGTGGAAGGTGAGTTATCGATGATGACTCATATAGATGATATTCCATATTTCGGCGAACATACTCAAATCACTGTCATGTGTGATGCATGTGGCTGGCGTCAATCGGATTTTATCCCTGCAGAAGGGAAAAAACCGGGTGGCTGGTCCCTCAATATTTGCAAGCCCGAGCACATCAAGGCGAGAGTTGTTCGCTCATCTTCTTGCACTGTTCGTATCAAGGAATTGGACTTAGAAGTCAAACCTGGAACCGCATCAACAGGTTATGTGTCAAATGTTGAAGGCGTGATAGACCGTTTTATGGAAGTAATTGTCATGGTCACAAGGCAATCATATGTGGATGATGCTGAGATGGATGTAATCAAGCAACTGCAAGAGATGCATACCACATTATTAGAATTGAAGGAGGATCCAATACCCACTGCAGTCACACTGGAATTCCTCGACCCGCATGGCCATTCACAAATCCTTCATGCAGATGCAGTGGGCAGAGAATTACAACCTGAAGAATACGAAGAACTACCCGTGGGACCAGAAGCTGCTGTCTTCAGCAATGAGGACATTGCAGAATAATTACTCGAAGAATTCGTTGACCATATGAGCGGTTTCATCTCGCTTTTCTGCGAGATCGTTTAGCCACTCAGTAGCACGGTCGATGCACAATTGCTTCATCTCACCGGCGAGTATCTTTCCAGCACGATATCCCTCATTTATCTCTGCGAGGTAGGCATCATCTTCCTCGAAGAAGTACATCATGTACTGGTATGCGACGTCGATATCTGGATCGCCGCCAAGTTGACGGTGTTCCTCTATTGTAGACTTACCACCGCTGAATGATTTCTTGATTTTCTTCTCAGCACTTGCGATATCATCTGAAAGGAATAATGTGGTCTTCGGTTTTGATGATGACATCTTGTCACCAGTCATTCCAACCGCAAACCGGTGATAGGTGCTGGATGGAGCAAGGAGACCCATTCCTCCCATCTTACGCTCAAGAGATAACAGCGCCATCCTGATTGAGCCCTTATCTCGCGTGGTTGCACTTGGAATATTGACTGTACCGTGCTTTGGATTGGAAATGATGTCAGAGAATCCAAGGCCTGAAACCGCATCTACAATTGCTGTGAAGACTTGTTTCTGCCGCTCCTTATCAATGCGGCCATCGGGCCGAACTCCTAGAGCGGCTGAATTTTCATCTTGAACTGAAACACCGACTTGCAATCCCATTTTTGCGTCCTTTACATTGAACCAATTTGTCTTGGATGCGAGCCCACGAGTAAGCCTCAGATGAGGGTCCTGGTCTATTCCTACTGGAACTACAATTGGACGAAGGCCTCCATATTCGTCAAGTTGAGGATGTAGTATGTCACCTGCTTGAACAAGTGGGGCTTGAACGTGGGCAAGGTTGGTTGCACCATCAAATCCGTAAATCGCCTCAAATTCTGAAAGATTCGTTCTCTTGCCCAATTGGAATCCTAATCGTTGTACAATACTGCGTTGAGATTGGAAGTAAACCGTTGTCTTTTGTGGGTCCAAACCGAGAGCTGCGTAATTTGCCACATATTCCTCAGCAGCAATTTTCCGCCCCTCTGCTAGAGATATGCCTCTTGTTGCTGTTGATTCAAGATCGGCAACGGCGATTGTTATGTCTCCACCCTGTTGCTGGAACCATTTCACTTGGTCGATAACCATCGAATGGCCAAGATGCATCTTCCCTGATGGCATTAATCCGGTAAGTACACCGAATGCCTCGCCTTTTCTCTTGGACTCAAGAACCAAATCGAGTTCTCTATGAGCGAAAATAATCCCTCTTCTATGAAGCCGTGAGGGTGATGGAACTTCTACTCCTTCCATCGACTGTAGTCCGAATTGCTCTATCATGCGAGAGTAATCCGTAGACTGTGATGAGCCCCACGGGTCGATGCGTACATCGTCATTCATCATCATCACCGCCCCGTTGCTCAGGGCTTGAAGGCTTCGCAATGGGCATGGCCATGGACTCCCTTCTGAGGACTAACCAGATTCCGCCGAGGGTCGTAGTTAGTACCGCCAGACCCGCATAAGGCAACCAAGGGATTCCTTCATCCAAAGCACGTGGCGAAAGGAGCCAAGTGAAGACCAATTTTTCCTGGCCATCGAATCGCTTCGACCATTGGAATAAGTCTGTAGTAGAATGTCCTGCAATCGTCAATGCTGCATCTTTATTATTGAAGAATTGAGTGCGACCTAGAATGTCGTACTCAGGTGAAGAACTGAGGTTAAAACTAACTTCATGGCCTCTTAGGACACTGACATATAGAATTGAACCCTCCTGCCTCCAACCCTCCATTGTATTGGATTCAGAAACATCCATCTCTTTGAATTCGCTAGATATTACGCTAGTATTTCCAATCTCGATTTCCCATGTTACTGGAACATTCCAAGCATCTGGTGCAGCGGCTCTACAAGCCTCTGTATCGGTATGCTCGAAGATTAGAACATCATTTTCCAGGGAATGAGAAAATTGGTTGCAGCGTTCCACTGTCCAATATGAATATGCTTCACCCCATGTGGTAAACCAGACATCCGTGCGCTCATTCAGCATATCGACCACACTTGCTTCGTGGCGAATCGTAACATCGTCGACACGCCCAATCCAATACATGTTGACCAATCCTCCTTGATCGAGTTCTGCACTAAGGGCACCAGCATCAGCCATTCCTCGCTCAAGAGAACCGCCACGACGGCCCAAATCATGCCAAGAGTATTCCCATTCGGGGACATTTTCAGCACTATACCATGCACCTTCCATCAAATCATTATCATCACCGTGGACAGTAAATCCCTGATTTGCTACAGTCGTATGTTGCGATGAAGTAAGACTGGAAGGAGTGAATGTCGAAATTACATTTGCCCCCCAATTCGAAGCATCAATACGCTGTTCAACATAATTCTTGCACTCTAGTGCTACGGCACCAGGGTCGGCTTTCCACGAAAGTCCCGGCATGCCGTAACATCCGAATTCATCGCCGTGGTTCAAACGCTCTTTACCAATTGTTGCAAGCCAACCGTCTTCCTCCCATTGAACATCGGCAGCAGCTATTGGCGCCATTATGGCACTGAGTAGCATGCCAAGAACAAGAAGGCGCATGTCGTAGTGCCAGTGAAGGCTCCCTTTAGCATTGTCACCCCAAGGGGGTGACCCAATCATCAAATGGAACGGACTCTGCCCAAGAGGTGATGGGAGACCTCCGTGAAGCATGGATGGGCCTCGAAGGGCACTGGCGTATCACGCCTAGTCCAACGAGAATCAGCGGTGACCGCTCCTATGCTTTCATGCGCTGGACATTAGCGACTCTTCTTAGGATGACACTGCGAGTCAAAATCAAAGGATTGCGTAATGTTCCAAAGAAAGGCCCTACCATTCTTGCAGCAAATCACCTCAGCCATGTAGACCCCCTTGTGGTAATTGTTGCAAGCCGACGCAAGACTCACTACCTTGCTAAGGATGGGCACTTTCGCAATTTTGCTCTTGCTTCCTTCATGCGAGCTACAGGACAAATCGAAACCAATCGTTCAACTGGTGGTTCTGAAGCATTGAGTAGCGCTGCTGTTGTTCTTCATGCAAAACGTGCGCTTGGCATCTTTCCAGAAGGAACGAGATCCAAGCGTACAGAGCCGCCATACATGCTACCTGGCAAAACCGGATTCGCAAGATTGGCTGCATCATACATCGATGTCCCAGTCGTTCCTATTGGACTTGCAGGGTCAAGGGAATTCATGACACCCTCGGTTCACAAACTCCCACGCCTATGGAGGAAGGTTACCATCTCCTACGGCAAGCCAATCACATGGATTGAATGGTTGGAGAAGCGTAGTTCGGTCGAAGAGTTGCAAGCACTTGCTGACAAAGAAGACCACGAGATAAAAGCCGCACTAGCAGCACTCTACAGAAAGTTCACAGATGAGTTCATGGAACGCATTAGAGGACAAGGCGCTCCGTGACAAGGCTCAAAGGCCCCCCTATCGAGTCTTAGACTCGATGCGAGAATACCTCGACCTCATGCAGCGCATTCTCGATGAGGGTGAGCAGAAAGGTGACCGAACTGGTACTGGCACAATTTCGCATTTTGGCCATCAGATGAGATTTGATCTAAGTGATGGTTTTCCAATGGTCACAACCAAAAAACTCCACCTTCGGAGTATTGTGCATGAATTATTATGGTTCTTGAAAGGAGATACCAATGTCGCCTATCTCCAAGAGAACGGCGTACGTATCTGGAATGAGTGGGCTGATGAAAACGGTGACCTCGGGCCAGTATATGGCAAGCAATGGCGCCGATGGGAAGCGAATGATGGGCGGGTCATCGACCAAGTGGAGCAAGCGATTGACTTAATCAAAAACAATCCAAACTCCCGGCGAATCATAGTAAGTGCGTGGAATGTTGGCGAGTTGGACGATATGGCTCTCATGCCTTGTCACGCATTCTTCCAATTCCATGTCGCTGGTGGAAAACTCAACTGTCAACTTTACCAAAGGAGTGCAGATGTATTCCTCGGAGTCCCATTCAATATCGCTTCATACGCATTACTAACCCACATGATGGCGCAAGTATGTGGGCTTGAAGCAGGAACATTTGTTCACACGCTTGGTGATGCTCATCTCTACAATAACCACCTTGAACAAACTAAATTGCAACTTAGCCGTGAACCCATCACGCCACTACCAACACTCAAACTCAATCCAGATATTACTGAAATTGATGGCTTCACCTTCGAGGATATCGAGGTCGTCGGATACGAGCACCACCCTCATATCTCAGCTCCAATCGCAGTGTGATTACCATGCTTGGAATGATTGTTGCCTGTGACCGCAACGGTGCAATAGGCAAAGATGGCGACCTGCCATGGAGGCAGTCGACTGATTTACAGCACTTCAAGCAGGTAACATTGGGATCAAACATCATCATGGGCCGGAAGACCTGGGATTCCTTACCGGGTGTCCTTCCTGACAGAAGGCACCTTGTTCTCTCAAGAGGCGAGGTCGAAGGAGCGGAAGTAATCTCATTTGATGAGGCGCTCAAAATGGATGGTTGGGTAATTGGTGGTGGGCAGATCTACGAATTATTCCTACCACATGTGAGTGAACTCCACCGCACAATAGTCGATGCAAGAGTTGGTGACGCAGATACTCATTTCCCTGATATTAGCGGTCATGGTTTCACACTATCAGAAGAGCGCCATGTGGAGGCTGGGCCCCGTGATGACCACGACATGGTATTCCAGCACTGGGTTCGCCAAGGTTGAGTGGTGATTCTATGACACCAGAGGAAATGGAGAAGGCAATTATCCGAAATCTTGCGGACAAAACCGGCCGAACACTTGAGGAATGGTTTGCGGTGTTGAGAGATTCAGATTTATCAGAAAAACGCGAACTGAAAGAACATCTCAAAGTGGTTCACAGTGTAGGACACTTTCAAGCTCAAACCATCATCAAATTCTACCTGCTAGATTAATTCAATGTGTGAGAGGGTACCCTTGTTATCGTATACGATACAGAGGGGTCCCCTTTGCATCAGAGAACCTTATCGGCTGAAGTCGTTCTGCTAAAATCATGGAATTCAAGACTACCATGTCAAATTCTCTTGG
>CAZNXM010000048.1:0-10656 GCA_964577145.1 uncultured Candidatus Poseidoniales archaeon | reverse complement strand
GTGAGCATCTGTGATGCGAGTGTGCGTGGAGTCGGGATGTCTGCGACTAGATTCAGAAAGATGAGCGGCCCCACCGCGATTCGAACACGGGTTCGTGGCTCCGCAAGCCACTGTGATATCCAGGCTACACTATGGGGCCAGTGCAAGCCGGGCGACCGGCCTTTGCCATTTAAGCGCGAGGGCTATCTTCAGATGCGCCAATTGTGCATCTCCCAACCATGCTCTTCTGCTATTGCCTTGAGAGCACCTTTGGCATTGATTGCTACAGGGTTACCGCACTCCTTCATGAAGAAAGAGTCAGCGTGGGTATTTCCATAGGCCCAACACTGTGAAAGGTCGTGCCCATTGGATTCAGCATCTGCTTTGACAATTGGTACCTTGCCTTTTCTTCGAGGTACTGTCCAACCTTTTTCAGAACCTGAAATGAAACCCTTCATCTCATTTGGTCCACATCCATGAACTTCATCCATTCCAAGTTCAGCACCCATAGCCAATGCCATCGGCTTGATTGTTGCAGTAATCAAGACTAGGCGGTGTCCTTGGTCACGATGCCATTGAATACGCTCTCTTGCCTCATCTGGAATGCGTTTAGCCAACTTAGGAGTGACCGTTTTTGCAAGTCGGTTGAGAGTCTCCCAATTTGAAAAGGCGAAATGTCCCCTATTACGGGCCGCATCATATGCTGCACTACCTGTCAAAATATTGCTCAAAAATCCTAGTGTCCAAGATACTGTTGCAACTGGAATGCGCCATGGTCTACGCTTTCCAAGCTCCATCGCAAGGGTCTTTTCACTTGAAGCATCGAGCAAGGTGCCGTCGAGATCGAAGTAGGCCGCAACCTCACCCATAACACGGTCTGAGCGCCTGACCTGCTTCAGGATGTCGATTCTTCGCCTTCGGTTGGACCGTATACACGACGCCCTGCTGTGTGGTCTTGCCACCAAGTTAGGTGTGCTTTCAGATGTCGTGGTATGAAGAAGCCGATTTTTCGAGGCGTTAACCCGTGATTTCTCATATTCTTGTCAACTGATAGGAAAGCGACAATCGACTGAGCGCTACAGCCAGGGTTCGCAAATACGAATCGCTTTATTTCCTCTATTAATCGAACTCTTCTAGCCAGTTTTTGTGAGCCCTTGCCTGCAGTTGGTGGAACCATAATTCCCAACATTTCCTTTACCCATATCAAAGAAATTGTGGGCACCCACGGGGCCCAGCCCAAAGGGAAGGAATTTGAATGGCCGGCTTCTCGCAGGTCTGAGTACCATGGTCGACACCATCGCAATCAAGCGCGTAAACATCCGTGACTTACTATCTATTGACCTCGATGTTTGGATGGAGCATCCCGATGATTGGGATTTCAAGCCAAGAGCAGCTATCAGTGGAAAGAAATTCACAATTTCCTCAGCCACAACTGGGAAAGAAATGGCTAATATTGAACTCGATGACGAGCAAATGGAAGCCGCAGAACGTGACCGAAATGTCGAACTGCGAGTCAAATTCCAAGTTCATGGAATGCATGGACGTCTCAATGATATCCACCCAATTATCGCTGACGGCAAGGCTAAGAAATTAGCAACTGCAAATTGGAAAAGTGTACAACCAATCCAATTCAACTGAGATTGCTCATTCGTAAGCAACTTCAGTCAATACTGGCACCATTATCTGAATGGTAATCGTCAAGAGCCAGTCATTTCCACCATCCGGATCTGGTAATCCTTCGACTAGTGGGTCGGGGTCAGCATCTCTTGCAACAACGGTCCAAACCCAATCTCCTTGCCCAAATCGAGCACCTGCTTCATTGAGTAAGCCTGCTATTAACTGTTCAGAAGAATCGGACTCGTAAACATCATTCTCTCCTTCTGGGTTGAGATCTGTTCCGTTAATCTCGGCCTGAGTAGATTCGTTTTGAGTGACATTTCCCGGAGTGGTCTGAGAACTTCTGTGGTGTCCGTCGTCAACCACATTTACTGATAATGTGAAATTATCTGGAGGCATGACCAGTTCTTGGTCGAGTTCTAACAAAGCCTCGTATGAAATAATCCTAGCACCATCTCCAGGTGTTAGATTAACTGTCCATTCATCGCCTTGATTGAGATATTCATCATATTCCCAATCCAATGTTTGTGTCACCCATACTACCTTGAACATCCTTGTAAGAACTTCAAGAGTAAATTGTTCCTGTACTACTCCTCCCTCGCCATCGGATATTGTAAGTGAGCCTGTTATCGACCCGCTATGTTCTGTTTCAAGGTATACGATTGAATCGGTTGAATCGATATCATTGCGTGTATCTCCATCACTATCAGTATCTTCGAAATGGTTGAGGTCCCATTCAAAGGAGAGTGGTGCCCCTTCTGGATCCACTGTTCCACTTGCATCTAGTAGAGCGATGTCTCCGGCTCTAATTACTTCAGGTAATGAAAGATTCAGTTGTGGTGCGCCGTTTACTCGTATCATAACGGTAGTGCTATCTGTCCCACCTTGGTCATTTGTAACAGTGAGGCGAACATTGTAGAGTCCGGGTTCATTGAATTGATGAGAGGTGAATCCTGCAACGGTATTTACTTCAATCTCATCGCCAAAATCCCATGAATAATCAGAAATAATTCCCTCAATAGCATCGGAGGCCCTTGCATCAAAATTTACCATCTCTCCTTCCTGAATTTCAAGAGGATAAGCGGTGAGGGCAGCACGTGGTTCTACTGTTGTTTCTAAAACACCAGTACAGCCTGCAAGGCTTTGCAGTACAAGCAAAGAGAGGATGAATACCCATCCTTGGCGCTGCATAATTACTCGACGGTATGTTTCCTATCTAATCGTGTCCCTTCTTCGTGAAGTCAAAATTCGACCTCTTCGGGCAAATCTCCGATTACTTCTACCGATTCAAGTTCGTTGCCTAATTCTTCTACATCTACAACCTCAACAGTGTTTAACTCGTAATTCGATTCCATCTCATCTACGAGTAAATCTTCGACCTCTACTACTCCAGTGTCATATTCGGGCCTCACATGAGTAATCTCGATGACTGGTTCTGATGCCTCCTCTTCAGCAAAAGCAGAGAGTGTTTCAGCGAGTACTGCGTCCCTATCCATCTCTTGCAATTCAATGGTTTCTTCTTCGGGCTCCAGTTTTTTTGCAGGCTTTCGTTTGAAGAAATCCTTGATGCCCATGGCCCTGCCTCGCTTCATTGCTCAATAATACCTGCGTAGTGATGTTCAAGGCCCTTGGACGCAACGCTTGTTCATGGTCGACATTCTCGAGGGGCACCGGGTCCTTTCATTCGACCTTGAAACAACGGGCGTATCGACAAATAATGACAGAATTGTCCAAGTTGCATTGATTGGGGCAGATGCTGATGGAAGCACCATTCACCATGATGTATTGGTAAATCCTCAACGACCAATACCCAGCGGCGCATCTAGGATTCATGGAATATTTGACCATCAGGTGAAAGGAGAGAAGGTGTTCAAACACCATGCTGCAGAATTGTTTGACCTCATCGATGGAGCAGTAGTAGTCGGACATAATGTTCGACGATTTGATATGCCGTTATTGGATAATGAATACTTTCGTTGTGGAATGGTTCCGCCCAAACCTATGGTGATGCTCGACACGCTTGAAACCGTGCGGCGGCTAAAGGTTCCAAGGCCACACAATCTCGGTGCGCAATGCGCTCGGCACGGAATTGACCTCACAAATGCCCACGACGCTGCTGCGGATGCTGCTGCTAGTCTCTTGCTTCTGTGGAAATTGATGCGCGACAATCCTGCCAAGTTCAGACGCTCACTTCCTGAAATCGAACAGTGGTTAATTCATGGGGATTCAAGGCCTGAAGAATCTGAATTAGGACGTGCATTAGCGGATTTGACTCCTTTTGATCCACAGGGGCGCATTAGGATTGATGACGGCCTCTACATAGTTGCATTTGGCCGCCATCGTGGGACTGATATTCTCAGAATTGAGAAGGAAGACCCTCGCTATGTAGATTGGTTGCTATCGCCAAAGGGAATTGAAGACGAGGATACGCGCCTGAAGTTACGTGAGATTATCTCAGCTGTCCGCAATGGGTGACCACGCTAGTACATCGCACCAATGTCCAACTCTCCATGTTGCACGATTTGTCATTGCACCACCAATGAAAATCGGACCCTGATGTCCTGTTGAAAGTAGTTCCTTGAGAGCTTCTAATCCACGGCCATCAAATGAAATCGGAATTTGAATACCTGTTGGCATTGCCCTACCTTCTGCATTTGCTGGCTCGCAAATTTCTGCAACACCCGAGCCATTAGACTCGTCGATATGGTGTAGTAGGATTACCGCGTCAGAAAAATCTGATTTGCCAAGAGTTCCGCTTTCAAGGCGCCAATTCCACCAATGTGGGCACCATGCTTTCCAATCGCAGAACCCTCCGCATGAATCTGGACCAGGGGTAGCGGGAAGGGGGGTTTCTGTCGGTTGTGTTGCCGCCCATGCTTCAAGAGCATCTTCCAATACAGAAGGTCCTTCAGCGCCATATGTAGTTGCATTTGCAGTATACCATCCTTCAGTTCGCACTGGTGGTGCATTCGGGTTATTGGAGAGTAGAATGTCACGGTAAAGTAGCAATTGGCGTTGAACCTCAGGTTTCAAATCGTCTTCTGGTGCCCTACCGGTCTTGAGATCTGCAACAACCCAACTCTTGATTTTACCATCTGAATCAACATCTGCAAGAAGCATATCCAATCGCCCCATCAACCGGTTATCACTTGTTCTCAATTCACCTTCAACCGCGATTACTCTGGAGAGTAATGCCTTCCACATTGCAACTGTTACCTGTAGCGGAGTTGTGCCTTCAGCACCGATAAAAGCAAGAAGCATTCGAATGGCGCTACGTTGCATTCGCATTGCTTTATCCCACTCTTTTTCTTTCCACATTGGGCGACGTGGTGTTGCCATGAAGATTTCTTTTTCTTCAGCCCATCGTGTTTTGAGGAAATTTTCAGCCATCTCAGGTAACCAATGAGTATCGGAATCATCTTTGTTGGAAAGGTCAATCTGAAGGATGTCTTCAACAGATGCATGGACCGCTGTCCCTAGGCTTGCGGCCATACCGGCTTTACGTGGAAGCCTCTGTCTGCTTAGCCAATACATACGCGGACAAGTCTCATATCGATTCCAGGCAGATGGGGAGAGGGTGTGACTTCGTTGCTCCGCCATGACTATTACGTGATTCGTCCACCTTCAAATCGCTTCGTATTGTTGGGGGGAGATTGATACGGGAGGTCCTCTCTGGTCAAACCATGACGAAGGCTACCGTTCGAATAGATGAGGGAGTCGAAACTGAAGGTGCGCTCATCGTTTGCTGCTTCCCTTCAGTAGGAATGGTCTCGAGTGTTGTGGCTCATTTCTTGATTGATCACCTCGATTTGAAATACATAGGAGGAGTTACTCACCCTGAACTACCTGCACTTTGTTTGGTCAATGAAGGGGTGCCCCTTCCTCCTATTCGTGTCTACTCTGGTGACCCGGTTTGCACTGTCGACGGATGTGACAAAGTAATTCTTCTAATGAGTGAATTGATGGTGCCTGACCCATTAGTTCACGACATTGTTACTTCGATGTTTGATTGGTCGAAAAATGCCAAAACTAGCAAGGGCGTTTTGATTGATGCATTTGCTCGTAAGGGAATGAAAGGCGGATTGAATGGCCAAGAACCTATGGTCGATTACGAAGATACTGAGGAAATTGATGTACTCGGTGTTGGTGCAACTCCTGAAATGCGAGCAATGCTGGAAGAACTCGGAATTCCAATGGTTGAACAGGGTGTTATCAAAGGAATTACGGGGGTCTTGTTGGGTGAAGCAAATCGCCGTGGCCGCAATATTTTGAGCATAATGGTAGAAGCAGACCCCCGCTTCCCAGATGCTAGAGCTGCTGCAGTAATTATCGAGAAACTAAACACTCTCTTACCAATCGTTGATCTTGACCACGAACCTTTACTCAAGGAAGCGATGGCACTTGAAGAACAACTGAAGATGCTAGTAGACGGAGCTGAAAGCGCTGATTCTCCGTCGCCTTCATCCTCGATGTTGTACGGCTGATTTTCCTAATAGTACCATACCTAGTATCAGAACTATTGCGCTCACCCAAATTGGGAAGAGGAAGACTGTTTCTTTTGGAATAAAGAAGATAAGTGTCTCTCCACGGGAAAATTCTCCACCAATTCCCGCAGTTAGCAATATCATTCCTACCGAAATCATGCCAATTCCCGAATGAAGGCGGTCTACTTCAACACCTTTCCACCTGCGAATCAATACGCCAATTGCAAGACCAACTGCGGACATTGAAAGGAGTAGTTTATTTGCCAATAATGGGTTTTCTATTCCTTCACCCGGTGCTGCAAGAACTCCAGTAATAATTGCTGCTGGAGTTGCCAATAGGCCCCCTAATAGTGCCCAGTGAGCAACATTTACCTTCACTTCTGGGCCTTTACCAAGCATGCACATCAAGAAGCAAATTCCCGATAATGCAAACATTCCAACAACTAATTCAGTTGAGATCACATGTAGTGTTCCAGCTGAAATCATTGTATTCCGCCCCCTTGAATAGAATCTAAATGTTCTTGGCCGTAATGTTGCCATTGTTCCATAGTCCATCCTGCTGGTAAACCACCAGGGGGGAGTGGAGGTCCCGAATGAGATTGCATTGGTTGTGTGAATATCTCTGCTGCTCCTCCATACATAGAATTAGCAACGGTATCCATTGCTGGAACCTGATCTGTTTGGTCGTATGATTTCATTTCAGCTTCATTTGATGGGCGTTGCATTATCACTAGACCTGCAAAGAGGAATAACAAGGCAAAGGCCTGCAAGAATAATGCCGTTTCGTCTACTTCCCAAGCTGGCTCTGCAGCTACCAATCTGAACCAAACTGTAGTTTGATCTGGCCCATCGCCTTCGAGATGTGCTCTCCATTCAACTACACCAGGGTTGACCGCTGCTGGAAGGGTAAAGGAACCATCGGATACCAGTAGGCTAACTGGCTCTCCGCCATCTATTCGATACTCTGCTGTAAAAGATGTGACATCCTCGGTTTCAAGTGAAATCGTTGTCGATTCTCCGATATTTCTCGTTGCCGGTGGCTCCCAATCTGCTGCTAATCTGGCAAGGTTCTCCGGTGGCGTCCACACATCGATTACAATAGTCTCAGATTGCCCTTGGAAAGCATTACCTCCGTCCTCACTACCGTGATGGACTGTCGCTAACAAATTGTGTTCAATCGGGGCATCCGGGGCTCTCAGGGTCCAAGTAAATGTGAGTGAGTCTGCATCTCTTGGATATTCGAGTTCAACATAATTATTCGTGCCTCCATTCGCATCGGATACTATCGTCCAACCTTCATGAGCAGGGGTATCTTTTGCCCCATTCTCATTTGTTAGAAGGAATACTCCAACAAGTCGCTTGGAAGAAGGTTCAACTCCTTCAACAACAACTGAAACTGTCGTGAATAATCCGGCCCAAACCTGATCCTCAACAATTACTGAAACCGTTGCTGCTGAAATATCATTTGAGCCGGCATCGCCATGACACGAGCCGCCGCACTCCATCGACCTGAGGGCATCGCCCTCTCCACCTGGATTTGCAGTAGAAATCCCCGTTGATAGGAGTAATAGCACCATTGCGATTATGAGTGTTTTACGCATTCAATCCCTCCTTGGAATGAAAGAAAGGGCGACGCCAGCACCACCAATCAATATCATGACAATTCCAATAATCAGTCCAGCGGTTGTTGCTGGGCCTTGTTCTTCGATTGAATCATCTACTGCAAGGCTTGCAGACGTCTCTTCATGAATCGGGATTGCAGTACCATCTACTACGGCACCAACGCCATAGGTATAGTCGCCTTCAATTGGAGGTTGGTCTTTCCATTTGTTATCCGTAGTGGTACCGATTTGGGCGCCATCACGGTAAATTGCCCACTCAGTAGCATCTCCACTCCAAGAAAGGGTTACCTCGTTTTCAACGATTTTCACATTGACATTATTTGCAGTTGGTGCAGGTGTAGCAAGCAATATTGCAGAATGAGAAGATGATGCGCCACTGTAATCATAGACGGTTACGTTGACATTTGTCGAAGCTGTAGTTGGTACATATTGGATTGTCAATCCGCTATATGTCATCGAATCTATTGTCCAAATTACTTCATAAATTACTCCGTCAACATCAACAGAAGAGATTGCAGAAAGAGTTGTTGGGACGCCGATTAGAGCGTTATTATTCATTGTAATTGCCGCACTTGGAGCGATATTGCTAATGGTGAATTCAACCAACAAAGTATCTCCATCATCCATGCCATCATTTGGGGTAACTGCTACAATCCAAGTATCTTCAGGAGCGAGGCTAATGGCGGGAACTGCTGAGGAATTAAAAGACGTAATGTATCCATTCCTCATCCATTCATATGAGAGTGTGACCGCATCTGAATTTAGGTCGTCTGTAGTGAATACAGGAGCGAGGTCACTCAACGAATCTTGACTTAGTTCACCATCGAAAGAAACAGACGGAGGCGCATTTACGATGAGTACTGTATCACTAACTGTTGGTGATAATGACATATCGGTATCTCTTGCTTGGATGGTTAATGTCAATTCATCTCCGTTTTGACTCCATTGTTCTAAAATCGTAATTTGGTCGCCATCAACATCACTTGCAACATGAGACCATGTTGCATTCTCTTGGAACCAAACTGTGTCTTGATCAATAGATAGACTCTCTATTACGGGCGCTGAATTTTGAATTATTACAGGACTAGATTCCATCCATGCAGAATATGCAGAGCCATCGGTTACTCTGCATTTCACAGTCCAGCTATCTCCCTTAGTTGTCAATGCAGAAGAAAGTGTGTTTGTTGTAACTGTAGATCCAGGCCACTGCCACTCATAGGTTAGAGAGTCGCCATCGGCATCATTTGCTAGAGCAGATGCTATCAAATCATCTACAGTGGTATACGGTCCTGCGAGAGTTACACTCAACATGGTGGGTGCAGAATTCGTGGACCCAACTGTAATACTTGGAACGGTAAACCAGAGACTGTTCATTTCACCGTCATTCACCATCACTCTTGCATGCCAAACATCGCCAGAACGAATCGCAATCGAAGGAACAGTTGTTGTGTCATCAAAAGTTTCGACAACGCTACCATCTACAAACCACTCGATTCCAGCAAGAGTGGTTTGGTCTGTGTCGGCATCTGAGCCAGACCATGAAAGAGTCAGGTCATCATCTTCCATGGGAGTAGATGGATTGATTGAACCAGAGGCCACTGGTGCTGAGTTTTGAATAGTCACGCTATTTGATTGAACGAGACTTCCTTGGTCGGTTCCGTCACTTGGTGTGACTTCAACATCCCATGTTTCGCCTTTCATAGTCATCGATGATGGCACGGTATTCATGTTGTTACGAGTAGAAACAAGATTGCTATTTTTGTACCATCTAATTTGAGTCCCACTTTCAGAATCACCATCGCCATCGTTGTAATTGTAGGTAAGTGACAATGTGTCTCCGGTAAATGCGGAAGATGGAGAGATTTGTACATTTGAAACTGAAGGTGGACTATTCGAAACAGATTCGGGTACGCTCTTTGAACCTGTATTTCTGTTATCTCCTGTATTCTGACCATTTCCATTTGCTTCAATAACTCCCCAATTGAAAGTTACAGTACCAGAACCTGATGATGGAGCATTCCAATCAAGCGCCCATGTTCTTACATTCGGATTAGAATGGGTTGCCTGTTTATTATCGCTATTATTTATTTTCACAGAGGTGCCTGGATTTGAAAATGAGCCTTTATTGACATTCATTGAGAATCCGCCTTTGCCACTACCTCCACCTGCAACAGTTAGCGTCAGAGAATAGGTCTGGCCCGGAGAATAATCTGTAGGAGTTCCTGTCAATGCGGTGGTTGTTGAGCCGGCATAATGACATGTACAACCATTAGTTCTGTTGTAAATACCATTTTCTTTTCCTTCACTCAATGGTGAAGCCAAAGACATGGCGAAAATTAGCACAAGTATTGCGGCTGTAATACGACGCATAGTCTCCTCATCGACTATTCAGGTATGAAGTCTACCCCATTAGGTCAGAAATCGAATAGGGTCTTGGAAGCCATATCTTTGACGGAGTCATTGCTAATTTCCAGGAATAATTCCTCTTCACTCCAAACTACTAGCCCAAGGCTTTGAGCCTTGGATAATTTACTTCCCGCATTATCTCCAGCCACCAAGACATCGAGACTGTTACTAACGCTACTAACTACTCTTCCTCCTGCGTTTTTGATTGCTAAGGCAATTTCCTTTCGAGGTTTAGTAAGTGAACCTGTTATGCAAAAAGTACGTCCTTCAAGTACGCCAGTTGCAGCCGGTTCTTCATCGATAATTTCGATTATCGTTGACAAATCTTCTATGAGTCCACGGCGTTTCTGTATTCCATTCCTAAATATCTGGGCCACTTTCTCACCAATGCCATCAACAACGGTTAACTCTTCCAAATCATCACCATTCGTCCATTCCAAAATGCGCCCCAAACTAACAAAATGCTGAGAAATAGTAGCCGCAACCTCTGGTCCGATTCGTTCCATGCCGAGGGCATGAAGGAATCGTGATAATGTGAGGTTTCGAGT
>CAZNXM010000047.1:0-10844 GCA_964577145.1 uncultured Candidatus Poseidoniales archaeon | reverse complement strand
TCAGAGAAGTCCCATCGAGAGGACTTCGACTTCTCCGGTACCATGGATGGCACGCATGTTCTCTTCGAACACATCAGAGAGTCCGGGCCCGTCGTTCATGACGACGTGAACCTGAATGAATTTGAGACCGAAGGCCAAAGGCTTGGTTTCGCAAAGTTGGACATCGTAGACATCATCTGCGAGTGCATTAATCTGTGCTGCTATATCCTCTGCAGAAACATCCTCTACACTGGAGTTAGGCATGACCTTGTAGGTAAGAGCGACCATTCCCATAGAAATCACCTTTTTCAGGGCCCCTGGAAGCCACAGTTACAGATGTATGCAACGCCTTGGTTACGGCAACGAGGTGAGCGGCCAATTGACTCGCCACACTCTGGGCAGGGGAAAATTGTGGAGCCCTTCTCAACGAGAGGGACGCCAGATGCTGTGCAAACGGTTGCTCGGTCAGACATGAATAGTACACCTCAGTGCAACTCGGCCACGAACTCTCCCTCTTTATCCTTGCTGAGAGCGCTGCTTTCAACGATCGATGACTGTAAGGCGTCCAGAACGACCGGTTGAGACCACTAATTCACCATCGCGGCGTCTGCACCATCCGTCCTCAATTCGAATGATATCCCCGGTTCTAACCTTAGTTACATCATCACCCCAAAGCACGATTCCAACAAGTCCAGTTTCATCTCTACCACATGCTGCTGCAAGTGGCCCTGTATAGGATTTCGAGTTTACTAACCTGCGTGGATAGCGCCGCAGCACTACGAGTTCGAGTCTACCTATCGGCTTTCCAGCTTCAAGTTCTTCCACCTTTTCCCGTGGTCCACGACCACGGGGCTGGGCAGGTTCTGTCATTTGCTTGAGAATCATTTTTGTTCTCTTGTCCGGCTTCTCTATGCTCTTTGATGGTGGCATAAATCATTGGCATCTCCTCATGAGTTATCAAAGAAACACTCACTCCAGAGTGGAAGTGAATTATTCACTCCTTTGGAGTGCGCCGACTGCGAACGCTGAAAGTGGATTTTGCCGGTTCAACATCATCAATTGGCTCTGGACCACCTTTGCGCTCCATCAATGCCTGCTCAAATGCTGGGCGTATTTTCCAATCAGGACCTTTCTTTGGCATGTGGTGCTTGCAGACGAGGTAGACTTCACTGCTCGAATTTCTGCTAGCCATAGGGCTAAACCTCTTGACCTTCTGAAAATGCGGTTTTACCAAATCAATCATTTCCTCAACCCCTACTCCTTGGAAGAGTTTAGTGACGAAATGACCGCCTTTCTTTAGAATGGGTAATGAGAAATCATACACTTCTGCAACAAGTATCAAGGAGACTGCTTGGTCAATATCCCATTTGCCGGTAATATTCGGGCTAATGTCGCTTACAACAACATCGATAACCGGTGCATCGAAGGTATCCAGTACTGCTTTTTGCGCAAATGGATCAGTAATATCACCCACAAGTAATTCTGCACCTTCAACAGGTACGCATGGTTGAAGGTCAATTCCTACGACTTGACCCTCTGAGCCAGATAATTCAACCGCAACTTGAGCCCATCCACCAGGGTGACAACCCACATCGAGAACTCGGTCTCCAGATGCGACCAAATTATGGCGTTCTTGGATTTGTTTAAGCTTGAATGCAGAACGGGCGCGATAGCCACTAGCCTTTGCTTGCTTACGCCACGCATCACGCTGATGGTCCATTACCCAACGGTCAACCATACCTGCCCCTCCAATCCATCCGACCAGCCCTCCTGTGATAACTTCATGCACAACCCACCACCCGTGCAGGTCAATGCGAACACTACTCGCGCTGCTCATCGTCGTGTTGATGGCGACGCCTGTGACAACAGCAATCGCATACGATAATGCGTACGAAGCAGAACTTGGACGCTCGATATTAGTCGAAGAGAGAACGGCGATTTGGTGTCCATCTTGTGCGGAAATCGACCCTGAATTATCTGTAGTTGCAGATTCGCATGGTGCGCGTATTGCGATAATTGGACTCCATGTCGAAGATGAATTCGAAAATGAGGCATCTCTGGCGAGAATCGCATATCAGATGCAAAGTGATTCTACTGTATATGGCACTCCGACCTTCTTTGTCGACCATATGAAAACCGCAGAGGGATACGAGGCTTGGAATGATGTCCAAAAGAGAATTCTAACTCAAGAAAATTCTCGTAGTGCGCCTGAATCTATGTCTTTCACTATTGATAGTACGGGCGTGCACTATCCTATTCCGGACTATGGTCAACTCACGATAATGTTACTCGAACACGATAAGAGAGTACTAGCCAGTGGGGAAGACAACCCTGGTGAGTCCACACGTGACCGTGTGCTAATTGCAATGACTGTAGTTTCATCCAACGGCACAGAGGTTGTTTATGGCAATATGACTGAACTTCCCGAAAGTTGGTCCCTTGTATTCATTCATGAACCAGTAGAAGGGGGAGAGCCATACGGGGTTAGAGAGATCACTAATCGCGAAATTCCTCCACCAGAAAGAAGTCTACTCGGCTGGATTATGGCCGCAGGAATACTATTAGGTGGAGCGATGGTATTTATTCCAAAGAAAAGTTACCTGATTCCGGAAGAAGAATGAATGATAATGGAATATTGGTCCTGAATCCGTCAATTACTTGTCTTTTTCCGACTAATTAGTGCTCAAACTACCAAACCTTTCATATGGGTACAGGTGGATATAGTACCATGGAACCGAGCACCGGACCCCAGGAAGAGTGGGAAACCACTCAGCGTGCTTGGATGGTGGAATACACTGTCCAAGTTGGAGAGGAGATGCACCGACATCTCTCGATGATCATGGCTGGCGACGTGTCTGATGTCCACCATATGCTGCTAAAGGAGCTACGTAAGGAATACCAAAGCAGTGAGCGTGTCGATGTCACCGTCCACAGGATAGAACCTGTATCAACAAATACCGACGCTCTGTATTTCGAAGGAATGTACGCACCCTGAAATTATTGGCAACTGAAATGATAATGTGTGTTGCACATTACCCAGCGGCATGGCCGACGAGTCCTCAAACAGGGATGGATTTCATCCCTTCAAGGACCTTGGACTAATAATTCGATTTGCCTCTCGCATTTTGATTCGCCAAAGTAAGGCTGTACCAATGGATACAACTCTCGACCGAAAAACCCGTATTTCTCAACTCAAAAGTGTTAGCCGTAGAGCCGTTTTTTGGTCGGCATTACTCGGTGCAGTTACCGGTGCACTAATCGTATATTTGACGGTCCTTGCATCGCCATTGGAACCAGGGAGTAGTGGCACTTGGAGTGAATTATTGATTTACTACTCAATTGTACTAGGAATTGGAGCATTTCTCACCATCATTGAGTTACTAATTCTGTATCTCATGACTATGCGTAATGCAAGAACAATTGCTACAATGGTGGGAATTAAGCCAAATTCTGCATTGGAAGATGAGGCAGAAGCAAGTTTGCTGCTTTCGATGATCCATGCTGGCATCGAAGCACCCAATTCCATATCCCCATTACATGGAATTGATCCCGTTATCAACATTCCACGTTGGCGATTAATTTTCGCCGCAGTAGTATACAAAACCAAGGTTTCTGCAACGAAAATTCTGATGAAGGCTATTTGGAGAAGGATTCTTGTTCGAGTGCTTGGACGCTCGGTTTCACGTACTATCATCGAATTGGTTTCAATTCCGGTTTTCGCAGGATGGAATGCTGCTGTGACAAATAGAGTGATGCGTGAATTACGTGTGCGTTCACTTGGCAAAGAAACAGTAGACGAAGCAATCCAGCGATTATATCCGAATGGTTTTGAAACACTTCCTGATGAAGTTAGGACTAGTTGTTTGTTAGCGGTTCGCAGTCAAATCACAAGCATTGCAGATTTCCATCCAAATGTCACTATGCTATTGGATAATCTCGTTGAAAAACATGGAAGAGCCCCCGCCGATTTCGATAATGATGGCAACATCGATGAGGACGAAATCCGTGAATGGATGAGGGGTAAAGTGATTGGCCGATTAAGTGATTTATCCACTGCAAATCAATTAATTGTCATCCGCACATTTGCAATGACATGTGCATTAGATGGTCGGATTCGTTCTGGGCATCGTCGCACGCTACGGCAAATGAAGAAAATGATCAAGGTTGATTCTCATCAAAAATATCTGAACAATTCTCTTCGATTTGTTCGAAATGGAGAGTAAAGTCAACTTCACTCTTCGGAGTCATCAGTTGCGATAGATGGTGCAACATATCCACGCTTACGGCGTACACGTGGCCCTGAGTCCCCACCTTCAGCAGTAGAATCAGATCCCCACTCCGAGGTATCAACCATCGAATTTAGTTGTATGAATCCTACCAATCCTACTACATGAGCAAAGTGAGCAGTCGAACAATACTGGCATAACTTTCCAATTTGATATTCTCCATATGCAAGATATGCAATAATCAAGAGGCCACCATATCCGAGTATCAGTCCATACTTGATATGGTCATTTACCCAGGTTGCTGTAGAATCTTTGCCTATTGAGATAACTAACCATCCAAGGATACAGAACGCCATCATTCCGACAAGGCCCCATGGGAGGTTGGTCACCGGCATTGTATTCCAAGCATCATTACCTATGACGCTTGAACAATCCCAGATTCCATCTCCAGAACAAAAGTTACCTGCACCCATCTCTTTGGATTTGTTGTGAATCCAAAGTGTGTGGACCGATACAGTGAATCCACCAAGGAAAACGAGAATCATTCCGCCGATTGTTCGGCCTCTTTGATGCTCCATTCCAGGAAACATATTGCTGAGTGTTTGGCTCATACTCTTACCCATAGGGCTCATCAACAATACCCCAAGTACGATTGGGATCCAATGGAGCATCAGCTGTTGATTAGCATCTAATTCCATCAAGCCATCTCCTGTGTCATAATGATTCGGCTCATCGCCTCATATACCGTCTCTCCACCTACTGCTTCAGGCGAGGCGTACATTATCTGACCATTAGGTGCGATCAAGAAGTAAGTTGGTGTCCCTGGAATTCCCCATACATCTCGATTGTAGTTATCTAAATCATCTACATAGGGGAAGGATTGGCCACTTTCGTTTCGGAAACTTTCAATATTTTCACGGCTGTAATCTTTACCTGGGTCACTTTGCCACAATGCAATAGATACCGCAATAAATTCAATTTCTTGTTCTCCGGGGAGGTCGGTAGCTCTCCAGTTATTGTATTGGTCCCGAACCTCAGGTGCTGCGGTTTGGCAGTGGCCACAGTAGATATCCATGAATTCTACCATATGCCATGTTCCATAGTTAGAACCTGGAAGCCAAGTCTCATCGAGATGGTCTTGAATACTCCACTCAGTCCAATAAACTCCATTGAAGAGCTTTCCTTCAATTGGAGGCGCCCTATCCTCAACAGAGACCCCTTGGTAAACAGGGTCGGTTGTCCAAGCAATCAACATGAACGCGGCGATAAATATCGACATTATGACCATCGTCGCATCAGCGCGTGCTCCTGCTTCATTACAATCGGTTATTTCGCGCATAGATTTCACTCCATTATCTCCTTTATTAGAACCTCAGCGGTGTGACGAACTGCATCATCGCTGTCATAATTAATATCAAAACCAAGTGACTTCATCCTATCGATTGAAAGTCGTGCTTTGGGAATGTCTCCAGCCCATCCACGGTCACCACCAGTATATTCAATCGCTGCTCCGGCATTGCCAGTAGCTTCGATTACAATCTCTGCAATACGAGTGACACTACAGGTATCGTTGCTACCAAGATTGCAGAGGTTAAGACTCTCATTTGTGTTGGAAATAACATGTAAGATAGCATCAGCACATTCACCCACTTCCATGTAGGATTTCTCTTGGCGCCCATTTCCTAAGACCTCTAGGCGGGTTGGGTCTGCCTTCAATTTGTGAATGAAATCAAAAATTACCCCATGTGTTCCGCGTTCTCCAATGATATTTGCGAAGCGGAAAACCCAGGCCTGGAACCCAAAGGTTCCAACCCAACTACTAATCAAACCCTCACCAGCTTGCTTTGAGGCACCATATAGTGAGATTGGCATACATGGCCCGTGGTCTTCGGGAGTGGGCATTGGGGCGTCTTCGCCATATACAACGGACGAAGATGCAAATGCAATTTTCTTCACATCGTTCAACCTCATCGCTTCCAATAAATTGTATGTAGCGATTGTACCTTGTTTTAGATCGGTATCGGTGACACGTGTTCCTAATCGGATATCGGGATTTGCAGCCAAATGGAAGACCATGTCTACTCCTGACATTGTAGGCTTTAGAGATTCAATATCGGTAATATCTACCTGGTGGAAAGTAATGTTGCCTGAATCGATGTGACCTTGGATAAATCCGAGTACCCCACTAGACAAATCATCGACTACAACGACTTCATCTCCACGTGCTACTAAACGGTCCACTAGATGTGAACCGATGAATCCAGCACCACCGGTAACGAGGGCTCGCATAGCCGTGCGTCGGCTTTCCCTTGTTTGAGGCTTTTGTGGTACGGACTACCTTCAGATTCACTCCACGGGTGGTGGAAAACGACATACTCCCTTGCCGAAACAGTGGAAATTAGTCGGTGGATGGCACGATATCGACACCAACAAAAAGTGCCAGGAGATGAAAAAGATGCCAAAGGCAACACAGAACCAGAAGCCCGAAGAAAAGAATACAGAAGCAATGCTTGTAGGATTTGTCCGCAAGTCGAATGCCGGTAGAGCGATCAAATTATCGATCAATACCAGCTCATTCGCAGACTGTGGAACCTATGTGACAAGTGATGGCCAGACCTATGTCCAACTTGTTATCAGTTTGAATGCACTAAGCGCAGTAATTGACGGAACCCGTGCGGTAACCTCAATCAGCCACCTAGATGCTTGAGTGAGTAATCACTTGCAAACCCTGATTTATCCGCCCTCCTGCGAAATGTGTGGGGGCGGATAAAACACCCTCACAAACAGTATTTTCCATAATTTTGGAGCCGAAGGACATAAACAGGACCCGGCGGCCCGTTTAATCATGGGAAGGGATGCTGAGCGCCCGCTAATCATTGCGGGCCTCCCCATGTTCAATGAAGAGGAAACCATTGGTACAGTAGTTACCAAGGTCCTAGATTATGTAGACATTGTAGTCTGTGTAGATGATGGTTCATCGGATTCTAGCGCCCGCATTGCCGAATCTTGCGGCGCAGTTGTTCACAGGCATAGAGTAAATCGCGGATATGGAGGTGCGCTGAAGTCGCTCTTCAAGAAAGCGAGAGAACTCGATGCTGATGCAATGATTATCCTTGACAGCGACGGACAGCATGAACCTGCAGACATACCTGCCCTGCTTGAGCCAATTCTCACAAAGAAAGCAGATTTCGTAATTGGAAGTCGCTTTGTCGACGGTGGAGCTGGAGAGGATATGCCCGTATACCGTCGCCTTGGAATCAAGGTTATTAGCGCAGCATCAAATCTCTCAAGCGACCTCGAAATAAAAGATACACAATCTGGATTCCGTGCATTTTCAAGGCTAGCAATTGAGCGATTGCGATTCGATTCCGAGGGTATGGAACTCTCCTTAGAGATGTTAGAAGATGCGCGCATGAAGGAATTGGTTATCACGGAGATTCCAACAATCATACGCTATGACGTTCCCAAAGGAAGTAATTTCACTGCAATCAGCCATGGTTTCACCGTATTATCTTGGGCAATGCTTTCGCTATCGCAAAAGAAGCCATTGCTCGTTCTTGGAATACCAGGTGTAGGTTTATTCGCAACCGGTGCTGCAATGGGCATCAACACTGTGAATAATTTCACTACGGTTGTTGATGGCATGGTTGGTTCAGGTCTAACAGCAGTATGGATTAGCGTACTTGGATTATCACTGATGGCAACGGGACTTGTTCTGCAATCCGCTCGTAATTTCATTCGTCACCTTCTTGTTAGGGAATTCGGCTTGGCTGATTCCGACGTTTGACAAGAAAGCCTTCATGGCCTTGCTATGACCCCGTATATTCATGGCGGGGGACTCTAGTCGTTTCACTGATTATAGTCGCCGAATAAAAGAGGGTACTGAAGAGCGCTTAGACTCGTTGTACACGATTCTTATTGCCCAGCCCAAAACCACGGTATTGCTAATGCTGATTATGTCAGCTTGGTTCGCCAATGTCGGTGCTGACTTCAAGGATCAAATTGAATACGATGTAGAGATTTTCTTACCAGAGGATGCCGAGTCCACTGACTTACTACTCGAGGTAAGAGAAGAATGGTCCACAGATGTCGCAATTATCTATATTCAAACCAGAAATGTGGAAGACCCGCTAATTTTCACGAATGATACATCGAATATTTCGAATGTCGATATTATGCATGAGTTATCATGGATTGAAGGTGATGATGAAAGTCGTTCGCCCGGACTGACGAAAAACGGAATAGATTGGGACAAAGAGGACCATGGCCGCAATGATGGAGTATTGTGGATTATTTCGTTCCCACAAATTGTAAAGGAAATAAATTCCAGTGATGGAAGATTTGAGAATGCAATGTGCGACAACACAGGTGAGCGAATCACCATGGAATTAATCGATTGTACTGCAGCCGATGCAGCACCTGGAACAGGAGGTGGACTCTATGCGATTCCTGATGACCAAAGGCGTATAGATGAAATTGTAACCCAAGCAGATGGAGGATTCGATGCATTGGTTAAGGATACCAATGGCGACGGTGTGTGGGATACTACTGCCATAATCATCGGCATGCATCATGAAATGTCAACAACTGAGTTCGCAGATGATTTTAGAGACTTCTTTCAACACGTAGAGGAGATCATCGCTGAGGATAATCGCCCACAGGAATATCGTAAAACCACCATGACGCAAACCGGTCTCTCAAAAATTCTTGAAGATGTCTCAGAATCCATCTATGATGACTTGCTCAATATGATGCCTATTTCATTGCTACTAACAGTAATCATGATTACCTTATTACATAGAAGTTGGAAGGTTGTAATCATCACAGGAACGCCCATTATCATGGCATTAGCAGTCACATTTGGAATGTCGGTTCTGCTCGATATGACATTAACTCCAATGATTGTTGCGACGTTTCCTATCTTGATTGGTTTGGGGGTGGACTATGCCCTGCATATGGTCAATCGTATCGAAGAAGTACGGCGTAAACGAATTGATGAGGCTGCTAATGAATTAGAGAGAAGAAGAAGAAAAGGCCAAGTTGCAAATGAGGTCCCAGAACTCTGGGATGCAGAATTCTATCGCTCTTGTGTTATAGATATGGCAAATACTACCGGTATTGCAGTACTACTTTCTGCCGTGACCACTGTAATTGGTTTCTCTGTATTAATTGCTCCAAATATCGTTTCGATTATTCCTATTCGATCTGTTGGATTAACCTTGGTAGTAGGAATCCTTTCAACACTTGTATTTTCGATGATATTGGTACCTACTTTGGCCTGGCTATTGAAATTCAACAAGCGAACTAATCCCACAATGTGGGGCTCGATTTCCAAATTGCCAATCAAACATTTTGCTGTGGTACTACTTCTCACAGGATCACTAACGATTTATGGACTCTCCAATATGGATGAAATGGATAAGCCGATTACCGGTTCATCAGAAGCACCAGAGGGCATTCCTTCCATGGAAGCCATGGTTGAATATTCAAATACATTCAGTGGTGGGCAAACTTCTCTCTTTATCTTTGATGTATCTAAACACGCAAACCAAGAGGAACAAAAGATACGAAATCTGAGTGTTCTCGATGCAATGGATGCACTTGAAGAACGGATTGGCCAAGTAAACTATACCAATACTACAAGCGTAATCACATATCTCAAAGCTATTCCAGTTTCATTAACAGAGCCCACTACTAATTTATCTCTGTATGAGGGAAGTCTGTGGGACCTTCTCCACGATGAATGTTGGACATCCAATAGTGCCAATTGCGCCACATGGATATTACTAGATGCGACAAGTGCTGATGGAAAGGGAAGAGAGCATCTACGTGATGATATGGTAAATGTCGCATTTGATACACTTTCAAAAGAAGTACAATGGATGCTCACCAATGAGTATGGAGACAAAGCCCTAGTCTATGTCACACAACCATACATCAATCTCCGTGTCGCAAGTGAATTGAGAGACGATATCGATGATATGCTCAATGAACCAATGGAAGAACCGGGAATAGAAACTAGCAAATTAACTGGGGGTTTGCCTGTGAGTTTGGACATTAACGAAGGAATCCATGACACCCAGAATTACACCACCATTCTCACTTTGATTATCCTCACAATTGTGATGATGGTCGTATTCCGTTCACCGCGTCTTGGAATCTATACAATGATACCTGTCGCCGTTGTTATTATTTGGCAGCCACTGTTAATGACCTCTGATGATGTAAATGTCAATATATTCACGGCGATGATTGGAACCATTGTATTCGGAATAGGTGTTGATGATGCCATACACGTAATGCATCGTATAGTTGAGGAAGGGGAAACTGCGCATGGTATGGCTAAGACGATTGAGAAAACGGGTCAGACCATTTTCGAAACCACAGCTACAACCGTAGCGGGGCTGGGTGCAGGATTCTTCGTAGCATTCCCTGGACTTGAGAACTTCTTCATTTTGATGATGCTCTTGATCGCATTTGCATTCATAACAAGTGCATTCTTATTGCCTGCTGCACTGACAGCGCACCATATTGTTGCTAGAAGGGTTCGCGGTGGGGGGGATTTCATCGACTTTGGAGATGGAGTAGTTCTTACCGATGAAAGAATGGATGCGGTAGATGCCATACTCGAATGAGATG
>CAZNXM010000046.1:0-11045 GCA_964577145.1 uncultured Candidatus Poseidoniales archaeon | reverse complement strand
CAGGTGTTGAATGGCGTCTGAGTAAACATGTGTCTCCCTCATCCGTCCCTTGCCATAATGGGCCACCGGGACGGGGGTGACCCCCGTGATATCCGTTCAATAACGCTCGCTTTCGTTGACTTCAGCCTTTAGAGTACCCATCCAGTACTTGAAGGCGTTTTCTCGGTTAAGCGGTCGCCTCATCTGGCGAACATGCTCTAGGATGTACTGGCGGAACTTCAGAGACTTGTTACGGTTTACACCCTTTGGTGTAACGCCGTCCCACAACTTGTTGAACTGCTCTTCCTTGTCGTTGAATGCTTCCTCAGTCATCGAGTACATCTCCTTGAGCGTCTTCGGCGACCGCCAACCCCTCTTTAACCATGCCGGGGGAGGGGGCTACTGTTGGCTTTGGTAAATCGTCTTCCAGTCCAATGGTTTTACCTACGGATTCTGCAACTTCACGGTCTATTTGTGGCACTGCCGGCGCTGGTGCTAAGAAGGCATTCTTCTGTGCTTCAGTACCTTCGATCTGAGCGTCAAATGCCATTTGCTTGAGTTCTTCGATAATCTTTGGATCCTTCTCTTCACGCAATAATGAATTGCAATGATTGCGAAGTATTTCATCGCCCATCAATCGTGGCAGAATCTTAACACAGGCCATTCTCACTGAAGCATGTCGATGCATGCAACCCTTGAGTACCAGTTCACGAGCACGGCCATGATCAGTGTCAAGAACTTCTATACAACGTATTGCTGAAAGCATAACCTTGGAATCGGTATCTAGAATTGCACGCTCTGCGAGAATGGTGGCAATCCTTGCTTCACGATTAGCCAATGCAGGTAGACATTTGGCTGCCTTTCTCCGGACCTCGACCTCTTCGTCTTCCAGAGCCCAGCCAACTAAGTCCCAAGATGCTGCACCACCTCTACTCAAGACTTTGCGCAGTAACTTTGCTGCTGAAATTCTCAGTCGAATATCCTCTTCTTGGAGCAATTCATCAATATGGTCGCATGCGACTTCAGCCCAGGTCTCACAAAGTCCTGATAATCCTGAAAAAGCTTCATCGCGGCGATATTTTATTTCATGCCGTAACTCATAGGCAAGTGTTCCCTCTGTTGCTGAAGGGAATACCGGAGCAACTCGCTTTAGACATCGGCTCGCAGCCTTTGCAACATCCTTGTTGCTATCATCGAGTAATACTGAGAGGTAATCGAATAATTCATCCGGCTTACGTTCGGCTACTGAAGGTAATGCGGATAATGCGGAGATTCGAATTTGTGGATCATCATCAATCAAGAATTCCAGGAGAACACTATGAGCCTGCAATGCGAGGCTTCCGTGGAGATTTGCCAAGGCCTTTATTCCATCGAGTTTGCCAAGATAGTGGTCCTGTTCCATCCACCCAACCTTGTAGGATTCCAATTCACCAGTAGCCAAAGGAATGACTGACTGCGGAGGCAATGCGAGGTGTGGACCTTGCTCAAGCTCAACTGCTTTTCTCGACCCTCTCCGCCTAGAAACTTGGATTGGGCGACCCGTTCGGGGGTCCCGGGCGATGTATTCCCTCGACATGTCCGGGGCCCTGCAAAGGGAGGTAGGAGAAGAACCCTCCCCCTACGCGGATTTCAGGAAACGAGCATTCGTAAGCATCAAACCCTACTTGCAACCACCGATGGGTATGTCGGCGCGTCCGCTTGCTCCACTCATCCTTCTGATGATGTTGGTATTGCAGTCTTGGTCGTCAGTCGCATTGCTAGATGATACTTCTTCTAAAGCCGAGACTATTATCCAAGTTAGTGATTTCAACCAAACTGGTTATGTCGATTCTGACATTTTCTATACCCAAGATGGTGAGGCACATGTTTCGCGCCCTTCAATCTCATGGATTTGGCCTAATCAAGCACTGGTGATGGCTCGTACAGGAGCGTGCTCAGTAGCAGTTGAAGACCGTGGGGAAATTTGGTTGATTGGCGGTCGCTCTGATCCCAACCCATTACAGAGCAATGACGAAACTCCTACTTCTATGGTAGAAGTTCTAAATGTCGAAAACAAGACTTGGCAACCTTCGGGAGTTGCAATGCCCTATGCCCAGCAATATTGTGAGGCTGAAATCATTGATGACCTAATCTTCGTTGTTGCCGATTGGATGAGAAATTCTAATCCTACAGAATATCCGAGTGGTCGAATGCAGATTTACGATTTGAATAATGATACCTGGTTCAATGGAACATCTATGCCAATTGGTAGGGGAAATGGAGGAATGGCTGCTTATGATGGTAACCTCTACTATGCAGGTGGGGTGCGAAATCCCTCGGGAACTGATTCCACAAACCAGACTTGGCGCTATGATACCGTCAATGAATCATGGGCAAGAATGGCTGATATGCACCACGAACGTAGCTCTTTCCCGCTGATTGAATACCACGATGAACTCTATGCCATCGGAGGGACTGATTCAACGAGTACATGGAACCGTCAAGCATTGGATTATGTAGAGAAATACGACCCGAAAACCGATACATGGCACAATCTAACACAATTGCCTCAGGCCATGTTTGGCTGGGGCGCTACAGTATTTCGCGACGAGATTATTTTGGTCGGTGGTTTCAACGGAGGCCCGAAAAAGACGGTTTACCATTGGCATCCCATTGAAGATAGGTGGAATAGTGGAACAGATATCAGTGGGATCGGGCATTTCGATACTGAAGTTGAAACTCTCAACGGTTCCATCGTTTGGATGACTGGCGACACCTCAACCTACCCCTATTCCACCTGGAGTCAAACGTTTAGCGGCGATACACAATACCAGAATAATAGCGATTCGTTTTCAGGATGGATTACCTCCCCTGTCATCGATTTGCGCCCAAATCAATTTTCAGCAGCTACACCGATTTCATTGAATCTCACTGGAGTGGAAAGGCCGGGTGGAACTCTAGGATTCCAATTTAGGACTGATTCCGATTCCAATCAAATCTCCAATCTTGACTGGGCGGGTGATGATGGCACCATTAACACAACATGGGCTCTTGGAGAGGCTGAATTAAACCTCTCAACCCCATCTAATCACCTTCAATACCGGATTGAAATGAATGTTAGTGACATGGCAGAGTGGGATGAGCCCGACTTAGATGTGATGACTGTCGAGGCAGAGCACGCCGGTTATGATGGTAACTTGATGAGCACGATTAATCCAAGAGGTGCTGGGTTGGTAATTACCACTCAGCACCATCTTTCAGAATCGGGAGAGATGTATATCCAATTCGCATCCTGTGACTCATCAGGCTCAGTAAATGGACCATGGTCCACAATTTCCTTTGATGGTACTAGTTATTCCGAAAGTGATACTCAAGGGCTATTCCTAGGAGCGGTCGGTGGCAATATTGTTAATCAAACTCTTGGCAATACCAAAATCACTTGGAATCTATACTTCGGCGACTTAATTGGGATTTCCAATATTTGCTCCCGGGCTGGAACCTCAGGTGCAGCAATTACTGTATTCAATCATCCAGATGTGATGGAAATTAATCGTGAGGTACACGTAGAGATTATTGATCTGAATCCAGTTAATTCCAGTGGTGCGATTGCAGGTGGAGTCGATATCGATGTCGTCCTAAATCACACATTCCTCACTACCGGATACGAACTCTCTAGTGGTGAAGTACAATCTCGATTGACTTTCACATACCAGGGCATTGTAGCCGGAGATGATTCAAACATTCAGTGGCTCAATGAAACGACAGCATGGATTCCATTGACAAATGGTATCGAGAATACGATTTCTCACCCATTACCAACCGATATATCTGGTAGAGTTGATATCTCCTTAGAAGCACGTAGTGACCAACCATTCACAATTATTGAGAATTCAAATTCCTCATGGATAACCCTAGATAATGATGCGCCGGTATTGATAGAATCTATACCTGCAAATGGCTCATATGTCAATACCGAAGAGGATAGGGAAATTTCATTGCTCTTTGCAGATACTTCAGGATTTATTTCAGAAGATATTGTTATCGAAATGTGGGTCCAGGGCCTAACTGATGGCATAGATGGCTCAGTACCTGACGGTCTTGCTCAATCCGCAGAATTCATTTTAGTAAATCATACAATGGAAAATAATGGCACACTTTGGTGGCTGAATCTAACGCAATCTGACGTTGCCAATGCCGACCACGATTTCGTAAAACTCCGAATCGTTGGAGAGGACCTCGTGGGGGAGGCAATTACACTTGGAGAGATTTTCTGGGAAACAAGAGCCCCTCGGAATGGTGTAGTCGAATCGATTAGTGATGAAGGTGCTGACAGGCTTTGGGAAGTTGAAAGGAGCATCTCTTGGACGATTGAAATGAGTGATGATAACGCAATTTCCGATATTACTGAAATTCGAATTGAACTCGGTGGAGATGATGAATTCGGAGTTCGATTTACAACAAATGATGGTTCATGTTTTGTCCTTGATGATCGACTTGATGCAGCAAGAATCAGTTGTACTCATTCGATTGTTGGCGACATCATGAGTCTAGAAGTCGAGCTTATTGCGGGATGGTTAATCGACTCCTCTTTACTCGAAATTGGCGTTGTTGAGGTCGTCATCGACGATATTGATGGTAGAACTCGTACCTCATTCACAGAGATGTGGCGCTTCAGTAATGAATTCACTGTCACTGTAGAATCTCTTGAGGATATCAGTGGTGTAGTAATTGGGCCAATCGTACCTGAGAGCCTTGTTAGGACCGGTGATGAATTACGTCTGACTGGCATAATGCAACACACAACCTCAAATCAGCCATACAATGGTGAAGTGAATCTACGATGGTGGGGTACCTTACAGGGTGATTATTGGTCTGGTGGTTCGACAGTTACAGTAATCGACGGAGTATTAGATGGAATAATACCAATGCCTAGTACAGGAGGGCAATTGGATTTCGACATTGCAATAATGGACCCATTGGAGACAAGTACTCTAGCATTACACGAACCACCAATATTCCATGTCGACGCCATGGCTCCAGAAATCCTTGATTCTAATGCTGAGGAATTCTCTCGCTTCCATCTTTCCGATATAGGAATCGGAATCAACATCGTTGAAGACGATGGTTGGAATGGGGATTTGACCCTCACCTGTCAGATAATTTCTACGGAAATTTCATGGGAGCCAATTTCTATATCCAAGCCACCTTCGGTCGAATTCCAAGGTAAAATATTGTTTTCCTATACCTTTGATTTCAGTGCGAGTGGAGACCCTTCAAAACTCTCTCCTGAAGCACGAATTGACTGCTGGGCAACTGGTATCGATGACTCCGGTTGGGAATTAGTAGGTACTACGGACAATACTGTAGACGACCCATGGCTATCACTTCCACTGAATAGTATCGGGCCAAATCTCTCACTAAAGGAAGTGAAAATCACAGGTGACTCAACGGCTGGAAGTTCACTTCGCCTTGAGATATCGGTAGTCAATACCGGTGAGGACATATGGGTTCCTTTCGACATAACAATTCACACCAATTCAAGTGAAGGAGTAGAACTAGTAGGGAAGTTTACAATTGGTTCAATGAAGAGCAATGCTGGACAAAATAAGCGAGCATCTGTCACAGTACCTGAAGGGGACTGGATTCTCGAAGTCCACGTTGATTATAATAATACAATTTGGGAATTGGATGAAGACGATAATAGTTTCAGCAAATCATACATGGTCCCTGATGAAATCAGTCTTACAGCCTATATCGCTGGGGGCATCGGTGCAATCGTTATTCTTGCGCTAGCTGTTATTTTCAAAGGCCGTGGCACGAGTGAACTTGCAAGTGCAAGTAAGCAAGAGTCACAACCAAAAGACATGCGAAGAAAGGGACCTCCGCTTGGCGCTGGACCCAAGAAGAAGGGACCTCCGCCTGCGATTCCAAAGGATAAGCCTGCAAATATTCCCGTTGATGCACCAACAGCTGATGTTAGTGCTGCTATGGCAGCGCTAAGCCTTGATTCCCTTCCTGGTAGGGCGGATGAATATGGCGATTCTGTGCCGACATTTGCTGAATTACCACATGGTGGTGAATACGAATACCTCGCTGAAGGAACATTCTATCTCACTGAATCTGATGGTAAGTGGAAGTTGGAAGAAGATGGATCGTTCACCAGGGTGGTGGAATGATTGAACAGTGATGTCGAGGATATTCGTAGAGTCCTCGCTATTTGTTTTAGAAGTGAAGATGCTCTTAGCCCAGATGATTTGGAAAGAGTGCTAGTCTTCGATATGGATTGGATGAATACCGATACTGCTCATGATGCAATTACCGCTCTGACCTTTGCCGGATGGCTAAAGGAAGACAATGGACTTCTCAAACCAAATTGTGACATTCGGGGTGTAAATGCACCACTTGGTTGGCAACCTCGTCCTTCTAGGCTAACCGCACCAGCCGTTCACGATGGTGCCCAAGTTTCACCAGAAGTGGTGGAAACTGTCGAGACACCGGTAATACGTGAGGTCGCTCCAGACCCAAGGTCGCGACTTGAGAAGAGATTGATCAGATTCATTTCTGCCCAATCGGGCCTTGACAAAGTTGAGGTTGCACGTCGAGCAGACCGCAAAGTTTCGGCGCTTAGACACTGTACAACTTGGCTAGCACTCTGCCTAGTTAGTAGAGAGCAAGGACTTGAGATGGGTGCGATAATCGATTCACTTACCGCTAGTTCCTGATTGGTTTTCAGCCATTATCAGAAGCACTGGCATCACGACAACTGTCAGGCCAAGTGAGAATGTGACGGTTAGTGCCGTTACCAATCCAAATTGCTGAACAACCGGCATTGGTGAAAACAGTAGCACAAGGAAACCAAGCGCAGTAGTTCCAGCCGATAATACGAGTGCAATACCTGTTGTCGAGACCGTTTCTTCGAGAGCTTTCCACGGTTCATCATTTTTGAGTCGTTCAGCCTCAAATCTACGCCACATATGGATGGAATAATCAATTCCAATACCGAGTGATAACGCAGTAACCATCACCGTTAGAACATTCCATTTGAGACCGAGCAATACCATTGACCCAACAACCCAAAGTGTGGCGAGAATAACCGGCGTTAGAACGATTCCAGCGGGTACAATTCGCCGTGTCAAGATGAATAAGACACAGAAGGAAACTGCAAATGAAATCGCAGTGGATGATAATTGACTAGCGTTCAAACCATCTAGTACATATTGCAAAGCAACCAAGTCTCCTGTGATGTAAATTCGCGCATCATCAGCAAGATTGGAGCGCATTCGGCCATCATCTGCATCAGCCTTACCTACCATCTCCTCAAAGTCTGTAACGACTCTTGAAGATTCAGAGGAGGTAGAAGCATCCACTCGTACTTCGGTTCTAGTGTGAACAATGGCACCATCTACTAGGTGGACCGTGGATTCAACTCGCTCTGCCCAAGACTCCCCTGTGAAGGGGTCGGCAACCGTGTCATTTACAGAAAGCAAAACGAATGCACCTGTCAGATCCAAGGCACCAGAATTACTCCTCAAACCACCATTCTGGATAACTAAACCATAACTTTCACCGAATTGAGGGTCGTTATCTACTGCATCATACATCACCTTGTATGGACCTTCATACGATGGTGAAGAATCTGAAGAGCCACCGCCAACAACATCGTGATTATTAGCCAAATTTGAGTGTAACTTTCGCAACTCATTGAGCAGAATTGCATCATTGCCAATAGAATCTGCATCAGAGACCGGTTCCATTTCAATGTAAATTAACTTCCATCCTGCACTTTCATATGAATTATCTAATTCACCCCGAACTTGCATTATCTCCATATCTTCGTCGAGGAAATCTCCCAAATCAAATTCGGTTTCCAAACCCATGGCGCCAATGATAGATGCTCCACTCACAACCAGTGCAATGATGAAGACTGCAGCCTGTTGAGTTCGCTGCAGATCTACCAATTTCTTAGATAGCCGAGGCAAGCGAAGCGGTGTGCTTCCAGTTTCTGGAATCACTTTGTCAAGTACAATGTGAAGAGCACCGACTACGATTGTAGCATTGATGAAAGCGCTAATCACTCCAAGTGCAAGTGCAATACCAAAAGTTTCGAGTGGAGGCAAAGGCGAAATGATGTTCGCAAGGAATGCGGCAACTGTTGTAATCACTGCAAGTCCAAGTGGGGTAGAAAGTCTAGCACAAGCGGTTAGCCAGGCTTCTGCAGCATCTTCAATCTCTTCTCTGATAACAGAATAACGCCGTTGTAAATGAATGGAATAGTCAATTCCTAAACCGAGAACTAAAGGAGCAACTGCCACTTCTAGTGCAGTAAATCTAGCTCCGAATACATTGAGGGTTCCGTAAGTCCAAATCAATGCAAAGGAAAGACCTGCAAGAGGGAATACGACACCTTTGATACTACGGAATGCAACTGCGAGTAGAACAACTACTACGACCATAGCAAGTAGAATCAATGTAGCAAGATTATCGAAGGTTCCTTCATCGATATCATGGCTAATCAAATCAAGGGATGCAACGCCGTATTCCAAATCCGAATTCGCTGACAAATCTGCAAAAATTTCTCGCAACTCATCCTGTTTCACTTTGCGCTGCTCAGGTGGAAGGTTTGGGTCTATTTCTAAGATCCATAGAGTAGATATTGCCGAGACTGAAGGTGAGCCTTCAGCACCATTAGACTGAATCCATAAGCACATTTCCGAGCCATCGAATTCCTTGTGCAACATCCCGTCGAGGATAAATTCTGCAACTTCTTTCTGTTTGCCTACATCACCAGGACAGTCGGTCTCATTCACATCGATGGTGAGGTCGATCATCTCCTCCCACGTTTGTACCAAAGAGAGGTCACGACCATCTGCCTCTTCGTCGAGTGCTAGTTGAAGGATCGAAGGTGCAGTAATCCAATTGACAACTATGCCTTGCCTATTTTCGCTCTCCAACTGCATGGACTCAAGATGTGAATCCATTAAATTGAGCGATGCCATGTCCAAAACATTGCCTCCATCATCCCGAGTCACATGAATGAACATTGGACGAGTTTCGTTTGAGAAGTGCTCGCTGATACGGTCATGTGCTTCAGCATTCTCCGAATCCGGAGCGAAGTCAGCGAGGTCTGTGTGGAAGGTAGGGGTATCTACCACGGCTAAATCAACTACCAGTCCGGCGGTAATGATGACCGATAAGATGAGCACAGGCCACGATACCTTGCGATAGAGGCTTGCGTATCCACGCAATTTCTCCTCAAGAATTGAACCTGTCACGATGCTTGCGAGCCTAACGGAGTAGTTAAGCAAGACAGGTGCGTAAATCATTCTGGTAATGATTTTTCAACCCCGCCCGTAGGGCGGTAAGAGATTATTCTCTGCCAAAGGTTCATGAACGCGGGGCATGACGGCGGCTCGTTCCCCATGCCTGTCAAGGTGCTCACTAACGACAAGAACGAACTTCGAGTTCGATTTATCGGCGAATCACACACAAGTCTTCAGGTCCTACGTGTTAGGTTGAATGACCACAAGGATGTGGATTATGCAAACTTCTTCCCAGGTCATCCCGACCTTGATGAACCAGAGATGTTCATTCGCACAAATAAGAATAAGGACGCCGCAAAGATCCTCAAGGGTCTTGTCGCAGAAATTTCTGGCGAATTCGGCGCACTCAATCTGTGAGGCTGTTGCCTCATGAGCGGTGATAAACTCGCCGATGCGATTGGTTTAGTAGGCCATGCTGTAGATGCTGAAGGCATTGGTGGCGTACTCAAGGCCCGAATTCAGGATTTTCGTGTCGAAGAGATCTCATCCAAAATCAGCCTCGACCCAAAGGGGAGATTCACTGTAGCAATCATCACTCTCACAAATTGGGAAACCAACCGCTTCATTTCCCGCTTAGCTAAGGCATGTGGAATCAGTCGCAATCGCATATTCTTCGCTGGAACCAAGGATAAGAGGGCTGTGACAAAGCAGGCATTCGTTATCGATGCTCCACAAAAGAAGGTCGCACAAGTTTCAATGCCTGATGTCGAAATTGAAATCCTTGGCCGAACCCACCAAAAACTCGGATTCGGAAATCACAAGGGAAACCGATTCACGATTATAGCGAGGGGATGTGCACATGCTGATGGCTCCCCCATGACTGAAGACGAGGCTATGGCCAATGTCGCATCCATCGAGAAGGAGATGGCTGAAGCGGTCGGGGCCAACCTATTCCCTAACTGGATTGGGCCTCAGCGCTTCGGTGCGGGTAGACCTGTGACCCCTGTAGTTGGGCGCCATGTGATCACTGGCGATTTTGAAGGCGCAGTAATGGCTTACCTCGGGATGGAAGGTTTTTCTGAAAAGCCAAATGTAGCAGCATTCCGTTCCTTCATTCGAGAAAATGGAGCAGTTGCAGAAGCATTGGACATCATCCCTGAATGGCTCGGCTTTGAGCGAGATATGCTCAAGCATATCGTAGCAAAGCCCGATGATTGGGTAGGAGCATTTCGCAACCTACCAAATAATCTCCAACTCATGACCGTTCACTCATTGCAAAGCGTTGCATTCAACAAGACTATCAAGGCGAGAATAGATTCTGGTCTATCGCTTGCAACACCAGTAGATGGCGACCTTGTAGGGCGTATCGATGATGCGGGCCAACTCGAAACATCTTCGCTAGTTCGAACAGATGCACGCACTCTACCTCGAATTGCAAGAAATTGTGAACTCGGGCGCCTTGCAGTCACAGGACAATTACCCGGTGGTACAGTCGAGAAGACAAGTGGCATTTCAGGAGAAATCGAGCAAGCCGTAATCGAAGAGATGGGTTTGGCTGATGCTAACTGGGAGGTAGAGAGAATCCGCCGCCTAACTACCAAGGGTACCCGCAGGGCGTTGGTTACCGGATTCACAGAATTCCAAGTTGAGCCAGTTCCTAAGGCTGGCGAGGAAACCATGGGTGAGAAGTGGACTGATGGAGTCAAAGAAGGCGATAGGTGGCACCCTGAAGGTGCTTGCTTGCGCTTCAGATTCATTCTTCCATCTGGAAGCTACGCTACAACTCTATTGAGAGAGTTCATGCGTTCGCCGCTTCATCAACTCTGA
>CAZNXM010000045.1:0-11329 GCA_964577145.1 uncultured Candidatus Poseidoniales archaeon | reverse complement strand
TGCTGGTGTTGACAACGATTTTTTCTATTTGGACAAGACCATGATGCTATTCGGCGATGGTAAGGCTATGATGAACGAATTGAATAGTGCCATCAAGGAACTTTGACCATTAAGTCTGATGTTCTTCTCTCCGCCCCTATAGGGGCGGTAAGAGTTGGCAATGTTCAATAACATGACACGGGTGCCGATGAAACATGTCACGAAGGCTCAGCATCTTGCTGATGACTGGTCTTGCACTACTATTGGTCGCCCCGGCCTTTGGATACAGTTCAGGACCGCCTTGGATGCAAAATGATCGCATCGTTCCAGAAGAGGGTTGTTCGTGCCATGGAGCCGGTGGTTTTCCTTCCACAAGTGTCGTTGTTTCAATTTCTGGCGTTCCACGCTCATATGATGCTGGTGCAGATTACGAATTCGTAATTTCGCTTCAGCACGCTACCAATTCCGAGGGCGGTTACATGCTTTGGGACTATGGTTCTGGAACTCTAACACCTGGTGATGGCTCCCTCACAGTAGTTGATTCTGGTGGTGCGATTAGTCAGAGCGCAATTGGCAATGAGTGGGCTATCACCTGGACAGCCCCTTCAGAGGACGTGGGTAATATCCACTTCAGCCTCGCTGGAAATGCTGTTGATGGAGATGGAATGTTCTCAGACGGAGATGCTTGGAATATTCTACCATTCACAATCAATGCACCCGGTGACGCGACAAATGATGAAGACCACGCCCTTCGAACCATCAGTGTTGGCGATTTCCAATCCCTATTTGTGTCTGAGAAGAGCGCTGAAGAAATCGAGGCAGAACATCAGGCTGAACTCTCCGCTACCTATTTTGAGCAGGGCAATTTATACTTCTGGACCACTCTTTCAATTCTGATTATTGCTGCAGTTATTCAAGGAGAATTTTACGAACGCCGCTTCGGAGGCGGCCCGCCACATCTCGATATGTCACTAGCTATGCCTCAGGGCTTGCAGAGAGGTGCTGTTTCATTGGGTATGCTCATATTCTTAGGATGGGCTGTCGATGTCAACCTTCCATGGGGTTATACTCTGGTTATTGCAATGTGCGCACTTTGGGCTATTTACGGCGTTTACAGAACCGTGGTTCAAGCACGTGCTCCAGAGACGGCTACCGATTTGGTCTGATGCCATATGAGCAATCTGCACCTGTCGGGCGATGACCGACAGAGCATACAATCTCATCTTAGGGAGTTGGGCCAGCGCATAAGAGCAACAGTGATTCTCACCGTTATTTTAGCAGTAATTTGGTCCTTCTCAATCGACTCGGTACTATATTGGATCTTATCGCATCTCGACCCTTGTTCGACTAGTTGTATCAATGTGTTTTCACCCGATGAATGGGCAAGTACTAGATGGCTGAGCGCAGCATTACTAGGACTGCTAACCGCTGCCCCATTCGCAATGATTCAGTCCTATTCTTTTGCAGCCCGAGGATTATTACCTTCTGAGCGTAGGGCATTTGTTTTCTGGATGGCAACTATCTGGGGCCTTGGAATTCTTTCACTATGGTTTGTGATAATGGAGTTAATGCCTTGGGTATTTGCTGAAGGCCATTCATTCCAAAGTAACCTTGGGCTGGTTGGACTATACGATGCCACCGAAATGCTACGTATATCTGTCACAATTTCATGGGCAATTCTTCTCATTCTTGCAGCCATTAGTGTGATTAGAATTGCAGGCTCAATGAAATTATTATGGGCGGGAAATTCAGGGTGGTGGAGGCTCAGAGTTCATGGTTTCATGGTGATGTTACTATGGTTAGCAATCCCCTCACAAATGTCTGGATTGATGATTGCACTGACGATTATTGCAGTGGGCATTGTGGAATTATCTGGCTGGAAATTCTTCAGAGCGAGCGCACCAGATGCATATGGATTGAATGACCTATTTGACGAGGAAGGAGGAATACACCGAGTTCTATATGTTGACTGCTCATGCTGTGGTTCGACCCCCTCGATAAGCCCGTTATCAGGCATGGGAGTAGTGAGTTGTGATGCGGTATGCCGCTATTCAATAGAGCAAAATCACCTAATCGATTCCTGCAAAAGATTTGGCGTAACAGATCTTGTATTTTCAGGATGTTCTCTTGAGGGAATGCCTCCTGAATTCATGGATTCATTGCGATTCTTAGGAATTGATTCCAGAAGTTTAGATCTATCACATATTACTACTTTGAGAACCCATGACGACGACATTGACCTTCAATTAGCCATGGCATCACTAATTTCACCATGGTCGAAGCAAAGTAGCCTTGAACGGATTAACAAAATATTATCACAGAACGGTATTACAACGCTACACCATGGCGAAAAAATCCCCTTTGGCTTACAAATGGGTAAAGGTGAGGCGTGGCTGAGTTTAGCAGATTGTTCAGGAATCGACATTTTTACGACTCTATACGACCAATGATTCAAACCTCACCGATGGGGACGAAGTCCCCATGCGTCCCTCTGTAGGGTGGCCAATTGCCATCGTATTCCTGCTACTGGCAGGCGGAGCATGGGTCTCTAGTGACGCAATTGAGGAATGGATTATCGATAATACGATTATCTCGGAATCAGATACGGGTCCACTAGTTGGAATGCATACCCAAGAGCGATGGCTTGTGGTCTTAATCGACTTCCCCGACCAAGACGAAATGGCAGGATGTGACCAGCAGCGAGCAGAAACTATGTTTTCACAATCTGCGATTGACCACATCGACCAAACCAGTGGAGGCCAGGTTGAACTAACAATCGATTATCACGACGAAATAATCACTCCGAGTCAGGCGATGACAACATATGGCATGGACGTTAATGGTGAGAGAGATGCTGGTTCTGATGGCCACAATCCACACACCTTAGCTGAAGAGGTCGTAAGAGATATCGCACAGGATGTAGAATGGGCAAATTATGACATGGAT
Source organism: uncultured Candidatus Poseidoniales archaeon (assembly GCA_964577145.1). Classification (GTDB taxonomy): domain Archaea; phylum Thermoplasmatota; class Poseidoniia; order Poseidoniales; family Poseidoniaceae; genus MGIIa-K1. The sequence continues at coordinate 8,404 of CAZNXM010000045.1, read as the reverse complement.
GGGGATGGATGGGTCGACCGATTCCTAATTCTCCACTGCATCAAACCACAAGAGGACGGAGGGGGGTCTGCAAATAGGATTTGGAGTCACTTCTCAAGTATTGAGAATGAAGTAAACTTAGGAGGAGGTCTTTCTATTGCACATTATACGATTGGCTCACAAAAATCCTCTAATAATTTCGGTACATTAATTCATGAAATGTATCATCAATTGGGTGCCCTAGACCTCTATCCTGTTCATGATGCAACCGTCGTGCAGTCATGGAAAGGTGTTGGAAAATGGGATGTGATGGCGAGTGGAAATTGGAACGGCAATGGTGCATGGCCCGCACTACCATCTTCTCCAACCATGGAAGTAATAGGTACTTCTCGCCATACTGAAATGGTTCTCGATTGGCCTACAGGAGAGTCTTGTACTGGCGCAACTGTTCCTCTAACTGGAATGAGCGAAGGTGGAACTGCGCTGAAAATCGATATTGGCGAGGGCGAATATGTGTGGGTTGAATTGCGGTCAAATTTTGGATTTGATACCAATCTTCCTGGCCACGGAGTATTGGTACTCAAGCAAGATACTACTGCTGGTTCAGTTCACACAAATACCGTAAATTCTCATCCTGAGCAGCCATGGTTGGTAGTGATGGAAGCCGATGGGCGTCAAGACCTAGTCAATGGAGCGGGCGAAGGAGAAACCTCAGATTTATTCCAAGATGGTGATACATTTGGTGCCACTGGAATACACATTAGAGATCACGATGGAATTTTGGTCGATTGGACTGGGGAAATAACGAATACTGGAGATAATTATTCCATTCAATTCTCATCTGAAGGGTGCGGGCACGCAACCGAAGTCAATCTCCCAAATCATGGTTCTGTCCTCACCGTCAATGATTCCATCCCCATGGACGCTAATTGTAATGGAATGGAACTTAACCTCGTGAGTTCGGATAATAGGTTACTGAATTATCACGAAGGGGAACTCATTTTTGATTCACCGGGTATCAAAGGGGTAGTAGGAACTATCACGGGAACAATCAATTGCTCATCTGGTAGTACTATCGATGTACGACATGATTTTGAAATCCTCGGAAGTATCCCTGTCAATTCATTTTTCGAGTCAAATATCCCCGTTGATGAAAATAGTATAATCACAATTCCATTGGAATTTGTCGGAGATGAAGACCAGATGTGGTTAGTTGGATTAGAAGGACCTCTTGAGAGAATTGCGACTACCGGTAATCGGCAAAATCTGGGACCTGGAGATTCCATCACTCTCGAAATCGATCCAGATGGACTCCTAACACCTGGAATGCTTGCAAAGGGCGAAGTAGTAATCGCATCGGATTCTGGTCATCAATGGATTGTCGAAGTCGAATTGACCGCAGAATCTGATGAGGCAAGCGGTATGACATTCTTCAGAGACCCTGGGGTACTAGTTCCAGCGGCTCTATTTCTTTGCGCACTTTGGGTAATAATGGGAATCAGATCATCTTCCGGGAAGATGGCGCCTGAATTGGAGGAAGTTCCAGTTCCCGTCATTCATGACACAGACCCAACCCTTGTTGACCCCTTCCGCTAATCGAACTGAAAGGCATACTCCATCCCAGGTATTTGCTGCATCTTTTTGCATCTGCATCAACCATGGTGCATGAGATTCATCGATGGGAGTGTCATACACCCTCCATCTACAACCGTATTTGAAACCGGGGCGCATGAGCAAACCTCTGGAATTTAATTCGTCGAATAATTTGGTGACATCATCATCGTTTCCTGCTGCCCAATTAGCTTCATCTTCACGGATGAATCTCCTCGAAAGATGCTCGACTCCGATAGAATCCGATTCCTCGCCGGGAATTGCTGGTGTAAGTGAACCCCTCGGATCGATAAGTGATAAGCGGTACATGGTCACATCCATCTCATCATCAACGATTGCCAATTCTGAAAGCATTCCTGAATCCGTAACAGTTCTTGTCCACTGCAATAATTCTGACCAATCTAGTGAATTACTAGTTCTAGCCCAGCGTATTTCTGCTTCAGGAGTCCCTTTTGATGGGTGCGTGTCCCGTGCCCAACGCAACCATACACCATCTCTAGGCACAACTTTTTCTCCACCTGAACGGGCGACATCAAATGCGACGCATCGATGAGCAAAGTCTGGGTCTTCCTCAAGGCGATTATCTACAAAATCATCCTGTAATGGGATATGACGATGCCAATGGCAAAACATTACTTCCTCATCGGTAAGAAGGATCCCCCCCTCACAAATAATTCCGAGAGCAGACTTCTGAAACAAGCGCATTGAGACCGGTTCAGGGATGAACCACATGCCGTCTTGGCCTACAGGTGGGTCGTTCGGTTTGGAAGGTGCACCTTCAGATGAAAGGCCAATCGGACGGGTCGAGCGTACCCTCGGCTTGGACTTGCGACCTCCTCCCATGGCTGCGTGAGGGTGTGGCGACTCTTATGTGCCTCCCCTTCCCTCCCCATAGGGAGGGAGTAGCATGGTTGACGGTTATCTCGGCACCTTGACCACTGAGGAGCGTATGCTACTTCACCTCAATGACAACCCGCTTCCCGAAGGACAGTGGGAAGCACCAGGAAGCATTACTCAAGCGGGTATTTCAGCTGCTGTACACGTCCAGAGGAAGCACGTGCCTCGGACTCTAAAGCGCTTAGAAAATAGAGGTGAACTCGTCACTGGGCAACGCCATGTACCGGGCGCAAAGCAACGACGACGAGTCTATGGCCTAACCCCCGCCGGCCGGCAAAGAGCAGGGGCCCTTCGGCAAAGAATTCTCGATGAGCATGTAATCCACAATGGCGAAAAAACCGTGCTTTCATCTTTGCGTGCTGGAGGTCAGTTGACCCTCGACCTACTTTCTCATCTCGATGAAGGAATGGTATTCCATTTGAACCCGGTTATTTCGCCGGTTTCCAATCCAGAAGGCACTGCATCTCTCGATGCTCAAGCAGGGGAAGATCTAGTTCGCCGTATGCTTGCAAGGGCTTGGGAAGATGGGAAAATCACCAAAGATGAGCAACATCTGCTAAACGAGGTTGTGGAATTCGTTGGAATGCACCCCGACCGTGTTCGTAGAATCTCAGATGAAGCCCGAAAATCACAAGATATTCCTCCACCAGAGGATGTTTATCTCGACATGCTTAGGCAAGCCTTGGTTGATGGGGAAATCGTCGAGGATGAAGTTGCACTACTCAACACCATGCGTACTGCATTTGGAATTGATGATGAAAGCCATGCGCGTCTATTGGAACTAGCACGAGAAGCACCGGTGTTAGGCGAAGCTGAGAATGCATACCGTGCGACACTAATCACCGCACTGGAAGATGGCATGATTACCTCGGATGAAGATGCAATGCTTACTACTCTCAGGGAAACTCTGGGAATATCAGACACGTTGCACGCTACAATGCTTGCTGAACTGCTTGACAGGAATGATTGAAGAACCAAAGCCTAGGAGGAATAAACATGGGAATGAATGATGTCGACCAAGTGGTACATGACCGATTGGTTGAATTGCAAAATCGAATCACGAGTTTGACTGGTGATGTAGTATTGGTTGGAGACATTATGCTCGACCGATATATCCACGGATATGCAAACAATCTCAACAGTCGAGCACCCGTTCCTGTCTTGAAAGAAACTCGACGTCACGAGGATGTCGGTGCTGCTGCTCACGTCGCTAGAGGACTGGAAAATGTTGGCCTTGATGCAATCCTATTCGGTGTAGTTGGTGATGATGAATCGGGAGAGGTCATCATCGAATCACTTGAGGCTGAGGAGGTAGAATGCGATGGAATTGCAATTATCGAAGGCCGTACTACTACAGTGAAAACACGCCTAATTGCTGGACGCGAATACCTGATTAGTAACGAACAGTTGCTGTTGCGATGGGATATCGACGATGATTCACCTATGCCAAGGGATGCCCTTTCATCAATCATCGACCAAGCTGTTGATAGAATTGCAAAAGCCGATGTTCTTGTGATTTCAGATTATGGGCAGGGCGTAATTACTGATGTAGGAGCAGGACGGTTGGTCCACGCTGCAAAGGTTGCAGGAGTTCCAATTATCTGTGACCCTAAATTAACGGGGTTACACAGGACACAAGGCGCCGACTGGGTGGTATTCCAGACCCGTGGTCTTGACCTGATGGCTAAGAGGCTTGCATGTGCAAATTCACCAGATGCCGCTGCTAAATTGATTGAGGAAAATGAATGGGGCAACCTTCTTGTTCTCGAAGGTGAAAATGGCGTTACTGTCTATACAGGTGAAGGTGAGACTATCCATGTCCCTTGTACACTTGAAAGCCCAAGTGGTGTAATCGGAATCATAGATGCTGCTGCGGTAGCAATCGCTGCTGCTGTAAGAATCGGATTAGATGTTAGTGGAACCGCACAACTTGCAAATGCTGCATGTGAATGCATCATGTCTGCAGATCAGGAATTCACCCTCACAGGTGATGCACTAGCTGACCGTCTCGATCAGGTTGCATGGAGCATGCAAATCTCACAGAGGTGATTTTTTGAGCCATTGGGTGCGCCCCACAACAGCGGATGTTGGTATCAGAGCATTTGGAATGAATCAAAGTGATTTATTACGTGAGTTAACCATAGGAATGCAATCTATTCTCCTTGAGGAAGGTCAGGACCTGAATGCACTCACTCGTAATGTAGCCCGGTGGGAGGTAAGTCATGAGGGCGAATCTGATATTCTTGTCGTGAAATGGCTTGATGAAGTTTTGTTCAGGTCCGAAGTCCATGATGAGTTCTTGATTGATTGTCAACCAATGATTCGCGATGGAATGATTGAAGCTCAAGTCTCATTTGTTGTAAAAAGTGATGTTAGTCTTGAAGTCGAAATTAAGGCTGTTACAACTCACGAATTCGCATTTAGGGAAGTAAGTTCAGGAGAGACCGTCCATTCACAGTGGCCTGAAATTCCAAGTTTTGAAGGCCCGGGATGGTTTGCCGATGTGGTATTTGACATCTAAAATCGGATTGAGTTAATACTTTGGTTGATGTTTGATTGGAGGAAACATGGCCGAAATATTCACAGTTATCACAGGAATATTTCTTGCGGGTTTTGGATATGGCATCTACCAAATTGCAAAACGGGAAAAAAAACCTGAGCACGAGGATGTGCCAGATGATTCTGGCGAAATAGGTGAACTATGGAACACTATCCCCCCACAGCTGAAAATAACCAAGATCGAACTGAAAGTAGAGCCAGTTGAAGAGGTCGAAGAAAAGAAATTCTCACTTTCAGATTATGAAAGCAAATCCACAAAATTAATCCGAGAAAGGATGGTTTTGCGCCAAAAAATTGTCGAGCATGACCAAGTAATGACAAATCTAGAATCAGAATTATCCACTACATTATTGCGCCGCAAAGAAGTTCTTGACATTATTCGTTCTATTCACACACACCAGGTTAGATTAGAGATTCCTACCGATGAAAGTCTACAATTTGGATTAGATGTATTAGAGGGCACAGAACTCGAAAATCGTATGGCTGAATTATCAACAATGCTCAATGACCTAAAGGAAAACTTACTCAGTAAGGAAAGAAAGATTATCGAGGAAGAAAGGGAAGAACTCGATATCCAATCAAAAGAAAATTTCGTTTCAACCTTGGATGAAGAACTTCAGGACCTCAAAACTAGATTGGGAGATAGAGAGGATATTGAGGCGATTAGAATATCGATTTACGCTGCACGAGATGTTGAAGAAATCGATGCGATAGAAGTTGACATTGCAAGTGAGACTGCAAGTAAATCCCTCGCGAGATTAAAGGAAGAAAGGCGAAGAATAATCACTATCGAAGCAAAATACAAAACTTTGCTACATGAGATTCCTATAATCGATGATTTAGAGAAATTAATCATGTTAAACTTCAGTTCGTTTACGCCTGTGATGATTCACGAATTACAAGTGCTTTCTGATGAAAGAAAGGCCGAATTAATCGAGATTCAAATCTCTGAAGAAGAGCGGGAAATGTTTGAGAAAATCGATAAAGAAATGATGGATGTCTCATCATTGGAAGGACTCGATGCAATCGAGATCAACGGAGTAAATGAAAATCAAGAGCGAATTCTCGAAGTAATTCGTGATAAGCGCAGAGGCGACTTGCAATATGGAATCGTAATGGGTAGCATAGATTTCGCAGAAAGTGCACTACAAATCGATGCGATTGAGGTCCCTGAATTGAGTGAGGGAAGAATGCATAAAATCAAGACCAAAATGCAGGAAAAACGCCAGACTTTGGTCGAGGAATTGCGACTGAAAAAACAGGCGAAGAAATTCAACAAATATTGCGGTATTATTGAAGCGTGCGAAGATATGGAGGAATTGCTTACAAAGAACTTCTACAATGTAGGTGTCCAACAATATCAGGAATTGGAAGAACGCCGGGCGCAACGGCTAATTGATCTACAGAACCGCACCTATGATAACAATAAATCCATTATCGAAAATGCAGCTGAATTGGAGGATTTAGAGAAGGTTGCATTAGAAAATTTGACCGATGAACAAATAACGGAATTATTGGAATTATTGAAGGAGAAAACCGATGAAATCGATCTTGGTGCTATCCTTGCAGAAGGGATTGATATTGCCCTGCAAACTCAGCCCGATAATGCAATTGAATTCGACTCCGGATTCGAAGAAGAAACTTTGCAGCGTCTGATGGGATATCAGGGTCAATACAGTGATGTAATGTTCACTCTAATCTGGAATGACAAAAATGACTTGGATGTAATTATCAGATGTCCTGATTCATCACTTATCTACAAGGGTAATGATAGCAATAGCGGTGGACGAGTCGATATTGAAATGAATGCAGATTCTCCAATTTCAGAACCTCTTGAGAATATCATTTGGGATTCAAAAGACACCCCTGGTGGCCAATATGATGTATTCGTATGGTTTAGAGAAAATAGAGCTCTAATCGGCGCTAAATCTGCATTAAAGTTACGAGTACAGGATGGCCCACTAATCTCTACATTTTCCTGCACGTTAGAAGAGAGTACGAAAATGCTGTGGGTTGCAAGTGTTTCAATTTCAGACCCAGGTACACGCGGAGAGATGATTGCGAGGGAAAGGGACAATCGCACTATGTTGTGGGACCAACTGAGCAATGCGGAAAATGTTGAATCTCTACCCGAGTTAAATGGCATGTTACTTTCACCAATGAATATCGAAGAATTCGCAGCAGAAAGGGAAAAACGTGTTGAATATCTCACCGAATTAGCAGAACGTATCAGGCTTGAGAAAGAAGATGAGGCAAAGGACCTCGTAACCACTGCAATAAACGATGCTCAGAGCGTTGAGCAATTAGACCAAATTGAATTCACAGGCGTTGCTGCTGAAGAAATCCCGAAACTTGAAAAGATGCTTGGAAAGCAACGAGTAACGTTGGAGAAATTTGCTGAACGAACTCGAAGAGACACCATGCGCTCCAATTACAAATTACTTGCAAATTCTATCGCGAATGCCCAGTCCTCAGATGACCTTCGCACACTACCTGAATTGGAATTATTTGACAAGGATGCTGAAAAGATAAAGTCTGCATTCCAAAAGAAGTTAACAGAAGTGCGGAAGAAGGAGCGTCAAGCGCTGGAACGAGAAAATGCGAGCAGAATAAAGAGTGAAATTGAATCCTTATCAACATTTGAAGATGCTATTGCTCTGGAAATTACTGGCGTTAGTGATAATGATGGAACTCAATTATTGAGGCTGCTCGAAATCAGGGCCGAGGAATTGCGTATTCAGAAAGAAGAAAATGAGCGATTCGAAAGAAGATCAGAAAATCTATCAAAGATTCTTGAAACCTCTATTGCTGCTAGTCAAAGTACATTCATTGAAGGATGTGAGAGGAACGATGAATTCGTTCAGCGAATGGATAGGGAAAATGCAAGCGTTGGACCTCTTACCTTTACGTTATTATGGGATAACATGAATGATTTGGATTTACTAATTCGCTCACCGAATGGAGAAATTATTCACCACGGTAGCCGTCAATCTAGTACTGGTGGAACCCTTGAACTCGACATGAATGCAAAGGGTAGAACCAAGCGACCAATTGAAAATATTCTCTGGACTAATGATGCACCTAATGGTCCATATCACGTATTCGTACACCATCATTCCAAGCACGGAAGATTATTCGATTCCGACCCAACAACATATGCTGTTAGAATCTCATCGAGAGATGAACTCTATACATCCGAAGGACGAATTTCAAATGGCGAACCAGTCAAACATGTAGGTTGTTTCAACATCGCATAATGAGTGGGAAGCCAAGGGTGGACCCTCGTACCCATGGACCAAGTCCACAGACTTCCTCCGTCCCGTTACCCCACGGCACCCATGGCCCCAGGTAGGGCTGC
>CAZNXM010000044.1:0-11582 GCA_964577145.1 uncultured Candidatus Poseidoniales archaeon | reverse complement strand
CGTGCCGAACTAACCGAACACCATATTGTTGCTATATGGGTGCGCGGGGGGGGGGATTTCATAGTCTTTGGAGATGGATTAGTTCTTACCGATGAAAGAATGGATGCGGTAGATGCCATACTCGAATGAGATGGAGGGTGCAGGGAGTAAGCCCCTTTCTGTTACCTTTCGGTGACCGCATTCAACTAAGCGTCCTACCTGTCCCTGAACGTGCCGCATAAGCGGGACTGTTTGGACTTGCTCCAGCGGGGTTGCTCGTCTCATCGACGCTGTGGCAATCTCGTCCTCTCGGATTCATCGTACACACCACGCATCATTCGTTTCTGCACCATTGACCGACCCATCTCTGAATCACGACTTGTGTCGACCGCCTGCACTGTGGAGAGGGGACTTTCCTCAGACTCGAAGTCTGTCAGCAGTCCTCCTGCACCCTCCGGTTAGGCTCGGGACCCCACCCTTATTGAATCCATTGAGTGATTCAGAGGTAGTCTTCTTCAGTCATTTTGCGCTTTGGAGAGGTCATTAGGAGATATCCTAGAAGCAATAGTAATAATCCAGCTACGGCACTAAATAGCGTCATCATTCCACCATCTGCTTTGTCAAAACCGCCAATAACAAAGGTGCTAGAACCTTCGTCAACCTGTTGAGGAGAGGTTCGCACTACAGTTCCATCAGGCAAACTAACTTCTATCCAAACAGCACCATCAATTTCGGGAATCCACAGATGCTCTTTGGTGAGCAAGCCTTCTGCAGGCACAATGTATTCATCCACTGTGATTAGACTGCGTGTTCCATCTGAATGTACGGCCTCTATTCTGACACTTGTGGTACCATTTACCAAACCGTGATTGTGCAAGGTTAGACCAATGTTAATTCTGTCTCGCACTTCGATTACAGGTCTACTGAATGTAATATCCTCCTCGGAGAATTCGAGGATTGGTTGACGATGGGCAAGGCGTAATATCGCAATTGGTGAATCTCGTGAATTAAATGCGTCATCTATCTCTTGCCCTGCAAGGTCATTGCCGGTCACCCAGACCCACATGTCTAGTGCAGCACCTCTGCTATCATCTGGAATATACATAGCAAGATTCACTATTGCAGCCATTGGTATCGAATTGCCACTACCAGTACCCGCAATCAACTCCATCGAAGAATTGCCTCCGAGCAATGCGAGTTCCACCATACTGAATCCTGCTGGAACTATCAGCCAATGCAATCTCATTGAATCTGTATCAAGACCTTCGGTTTCATTGAACATTATCTCAAATTCAAGATTTTCCCAGTCTCTCTCTTGCACGACATTATTTGGATTTGGAGATAGCATTTCTATGACTCTAGGCGGATGGGAATCAACAACTAACCACGCCATTACTTCCTCACTATCAGTTCTATCAATCCCACCAATTGGCAAATTTACGACATCGAGTGTTATCGGGTGAATGCCGGTAATATCTGGGGCTAAAATCGTCATAAGCACACTGCCATTTTCTGCTAATCCATATTGTTGAGTGCCATCAATCAATGCTGCCACATCCACGATTTGCATCACTGGAGAGCCATCCTTTGACCAAATTATTTCGGCGGAAAGATCTACCTCGCTACCCGCTGCTACAAAGGATGATGAATCTACAAACTCAACTGAACTTGAATCGACTTCGATTTCGCTTGAATATGTCCAAAGCAAATTGCTGATTTCGTGACGTGCCGATTGGCCTGAATCATCGATTGCAGTAATTTGAATCCTGCGCTGTATCGAAGTATCTGGATTGAAATCCCAATCGAATCTAATTGCGACTGCAAGAGTGAAATCTTGGTCGAAATGATTTGTTTCACCGAGTACCGAACAGCTCTCGATATTCATCGCCGTAGATGAAGACTCACATGTCTCCTCTACAGGACGCCAAGTGATGGTCAGATTTTCATTGGAATCAGAAGCCATATCGACAATTACCTCTGAGATGTCACCATATCCATTCTCATCATGAAGAGGAATATGAAGAATCTGAAGGTCCCCTGGATGTAGCCAATCACTATCACCCAACGCCCAGCCAAGTCCTTCCTCACCGATTAGTGGGGCGCCGTCATCTCCCATTCTTACCGTGAATAATGGGTCAGCAGCACTACCCCCATCCAAGAGATGTCCTGCCGGGTCTGCCACTTCTATCCACCCGGTGATGAAGTCACCTTCTGAAGCACCTTGTGTATCCATCAGATAACTGTAAGTTCCCTTTATTTTCGATAGGTTTTCCGGTAGTGCCAAATCATCCGATATGAGCGAAAATCCTTCCCATGAACGAGAATATGTAATCTGAGCATGGCTTGGTAGGACCGGACGGTCACCAATTTCAAAATTCATTGCAAATTGTAATCCAAGTGGGCGATGATCATAGCGTGCCACATTTGAATCAAGTAGCAATGGTGCTTGGTCATCGATGAGGAAAGTAGCATTGTGTGGAACTCGCCAAAAGAGTTCTTGGTCATACATCGGTGCCACTTTTACTTCGAGGTCTATTTCCGATGCTAGAGGGTCTGCTTGGAAAGAGAGAGTAACTACTCCGGCTGAAATATCGGTACTGGTATCCACAACTGAACCATCAAGCAATAATTGCACCGTAACCGCTCCAGTACGAGGGTGGTCATTCAGTGAATTGAAATTGAGATATACCTCCACTGTCGAGGTGATATCTGGGTCATAATATGTAGCATCCCAAGGAGTGGGTATACCCTCTGGTGATACTATTCTCCAATCGACTACTTCGATATCCTGTTCAACCCCTCTGGCCAATCCCTCACCAAATTCGATTGTAGCCGGTTGTGATAATCGTCCAGCCATATTAATGGAGGTCTTCACGGAAGCTGCTTCATCACTTGGCCAAATTGAAGATAATCTCACCCTATGTATGAATTCCATTTCCGCTCCATTAAATGAATGTGAAAATGTATCGATGAGTAGCCCGTATCCTGGAGTGCAAATATCGGTAGTGATTTGGCAAGTTGCTCCAGCACCAAAGGACGACCCATCGATATCAATTCTAATATTCCAAGCCTCACTAATCATCTGCGAACGTGGATCGCTAACTCCGAGTGGAGAAAAATCGAAAACGGTCGTGAATTCATACCAGTCCTCACCTGCAACCAAAGTCTCAGTCGAATTTGTCATTGTAATCGAAATTGGATTGGGTGTACCTGTCAGTCCTATGTCTAATAATTCGACTGCAAATGCTGCAGGGCTATCAGAAACAAAAGGAATAGCAATTATTCTCGAACCATTGACTGGTTGAGTATTCGCTAATTCTGCATTAACTGAGCGAATCATCATTTCATCTAATTGTGCTGTATTTACACCTGACCATGCCATCGATGACAAACCACTAATCGAGACATCACCGCCTGATGCCGAAGATAATTCGATATCGACTTCACTGAATTTCTGTTCGGCAGTAGATGTCCAAGTGAAGGTATTACCTACCTGCGCATTTAGGATATCTTGAATTTCATTTCCTGAGAATTCAACCAATGTTGGTTCAGCGACAAAACCGAGATTTATTGGGAATGATAGGGAATTAGTGCTGACATTTATGGAGAAATCATCTATTGGCGCTCCCACAGGGGTAACGAAGAAACGGATATTCTTGAGGCCACTATATTGGAATGGGATTGTTGCGTTTCCTCCGGTTGATGAAAGAATCAATTCATCTAATCCTAGCAAGTCCGATTGATGTAACCAAGTAGAATTTGACGATGGGTGGCCGAAGACCAATTCTTCTGTACCATCTAAGCCCACATCAATTCCTGCATTTAGCGGGAAGGAATTTCTATGCAAGTCCATTGAGAAATGGCTAATCGACCATGAACCGCTTCCCACAAAACGGACTCTTGCAGACGTGGCGGGGGATTCTAATGTGTGCAAGCCTGATTCGGGAATTGCAGTCCAGGCTCCATCATCGAAGGAGGCTTCAAGTGTTCCACTTCCCGTTCGTGAAAAGCTAACATCTACCCTTGAAAATGGTGTAGTCGAAATCCATTCTGGTGACTCGAAAGTTGAACTTCCTGTCGCCCCATTACTTCCGAAACCCGTGTGACCTATCCAGCCTCTAGGAGTGGGGTCCTCATGGAATCCTTCGATGACTGAACCACCAATTCTGATTGAGTGGATTACTGGAGACACTCCAGAGGATTCCATGTTGATTACCAACTTGAGTTCGCCCCTGTTAAGTGGGATTGAATTGAGGTCGGCAATCAGATCTATTCTATCTCTGAAACCATTGATGTACGTCCCATCATCGGCATCAATGAGGCCCCATTTGAATAATGCTCCACTAGGAATTTCCGCATCAAATGACATCAACCCACGGGTAGCGAATCCAGGTGAAGTCCAATTGGCTGTCCCAGTGCCTACATTGCCTCTTGGCTCTAGTAGAACATCATCGACATTCCAGCCGGTATATGTTACCGAACCATCGGTACTACCAAGTCCAAATCTTATCTGGAAATTTGTGTTCCCATTAACATAAGAACTCACAGTATGACTGATTTGAGTATAACTACCATCATTCATTGAACCGCCATTTGAATAAATTGTTGACCAACTTCCTGCAGTATTTTTCACCTGTACATATGCATGATCATAGGATGATGATTCGACTCCCAATCTGCGCCAATATTTCAGGTCCCAAGTTCCACTGCACGATGTGCAATCGATAACTGGTGATGTTGCATAGTATGTAGTCCCCATGTAATTTGGATAATTTCCATTGTAAGTGTAAATCGCACTCGCACCGGAATGTACTCCATTGGTTGCACCCAATGTTGAGTCGTATCCATGGGCCCATCCGCCGCCACCCATTGTCCAACCTTGAGTAGAACCTTCAAATCCCCATTCATGGCCTATTGGAAGGATACGTAATCCGGTTTGATTGAGATCGGCACCATCGACAATGGCCTCTGGATGGTCGAAATCGGCCTTTGTCTCGAAGATGTCAACTTCGTCGACTGGCCAAACCTTCGGCATGATTCCCAATTCTAATTGAGTGACGACCTCGCCCACAGGAACCTCGATTTCAAAGGCACCTGAAACTCCATTCGGGCCTGAACCAATGACCACTTCCTTAGTCGAACCGACCATGATTACCTCTGCATCTACCATCGGCATGTATGGTGTAATACTGAACATGAGGACGAGAAATATTGCCAATCTCGGCCGCACCATGCCTACGGCATGGCGCACCAGCACTTCAGCAATTCGCCTTCGCATGACTTATCGACTCCGGTCTTCTGGGTTGGTACATGTCCGATGTTGAGGCACTCAAGAAAGCGGCTGGAATCGCTGCATGTGACTTTGTCAAGACCGGTATGAAAGTGGGATTAGGGACTGGCTCAACAGTAAAGCATACCGTGATTGAACTCGGACGCCGGATGGCAGAAGAAGGTTTGGACATCGTAGGAGTACCTACCAGTCTTGCGACTGAAGAATTGGCAACCAAAGTCGGAATCCCACTGGTTGAACTGAGTGAACTCGATGGCCTAGATATTGTGATCGATGGTGCTGATGAATACGACCCTGATTTTCAATTGATTAAGGGAGGAGGGGCTGCACTACTGCGAGAAAAAATCGTAGCGCAAGAAAGCGCAGCGATGGTCGTGGTTGCCGATGCACGGAAACGCGTCAAAACCCTCGGTGCATTTCCACTACCAATTGAAGTAACACCTTTCTCTCATGAAGCGACTGTTCGAGCACTTTCTCGTCTTCTCAATTGCCGTGTCAATATTCGAATGGCTGGAACTGGTCCTGTTTTCACGGATAATGGAAATATGATTGCTGATGCTCACACTGGGCCAAATATCGAAAATCCGGTTGAATGTGAACGAGATGTACTGATGATTGCAGGTGTTGTTCAAGTTGGTCTATTCAATGGAATGTGTGATGCTGTAGTACTTGCTGGTGATGGTGGTATCGAGACCTTCGTCAAGCCCGATGGCCGACTCTCGCAGTAGGTTGAAATACGGGATTCAGGACGGCGGGGTGGGCCATTAGCTTAGTCAGGTAGAGCGACGGACTCTTAATCCGTCGGTCGCGGGTTCGAACCCCGTATGGCCCGCTCGCATTTCAAGCTCTAATTGTGGTTCCAGTTTCACCGCGAATCGCCTTCAAAGCATCTCCAGGTGCGCATAGAATTGAAGCGAGACCGGGGCGGTGTAATGCAGCTTCCATCAGCGCTCCAATTTTGGGGGCCATAGAACCGGGGGGGAATTCTCCTGCGGCCATAAATTCCTCGCATTGGTCTAGTGATAACACGTTATGTGAAACTTCATTTTCAGTTCCGAAACCAGTTCTCACTGCATCGATTCCTGTTGAAATTATCAATGCCTCTGCATCTAACTTCACTGCTAATAGAGCGGACAGTCTGTCCTTATCAATTACTGCAGGTACTCCTGAAAAGTGGCTAGTTTTATCGATGATTGGAATTCCTCCCCCTCCTCCACAAATTACTACTGCATGCTGATCAACTAATGCTTGAATCACTTGGAGGTCTAGAATTCGCATTGGCAATGGGCTTGCGACAACACGCCTAGGTCCATGTATGGTTTCAGCAATATCCCAATCTCTACTCATTACAGCATCATCATTGAGGATTGGCCCTACTGGTTTTGACGGTAAACTGAACCCCTTGTCGGTTCCGTCGACTTCAACACGCGTAAGGAGAACTGCAGTTCTTTCAGGCCTACCGCGTCTCCTGAGAATTGAATCCAAATTAATTGAAAGCGAATGCCCGATCATTCCCTGTGTGGCGGCGACCCAAGAATCCATAGGAGTTTCAGCATCCAATTCGAGTAGATGTCCCACTTGAGGGCCGTTGCCATGAGTCACAACTACACGCCATCCAGACTCCAATAAATCGACGACATCACTCATCACTTTGGCTAGCACTAATGCTGTGCTCTCCTCATCGCTTCCATCCGGCGAAGATAGAGCGTTGCCACCAAGGGCATAGACCACAGTACGAGCCATGTATCTACTATCTACGTCCCTCTGGTTTCATGCTTTCTATACGAGCCTTGACAAGCCGAGCATTCAAGCACCATGCCTTACACGCAGTAACATGGCGAAGGAGTTCTGGATTGGAGATGTCCAGGCTGGTGCCCATGATGGGGCCGAGGTTGAATTGAAAGGCTGGGTCAAAAGAACTCGTGGTTCGAATAAAATCCGCTTTGTCGTACTAAGGGATTCAACAGGCACTATCCAGTGTGTTGCAAAGCGTGAAACACTTGGTGATGAAGCATTTGAATCTCTCAAAGGCGCTCTTATTGAAGCATCGCTCATTCTCAAAGGGGTCGTAAATGCAGATGAGCGTGCTCCAGGTGGACATGAGTTAATCGTTAGCAGCGCAGAAGTGATAGGTGCAGTTAGGGCTGAAACTCCATTCCCGATTACAGAATCTGCAATGCAAGCAGCCGACGGCGGAGAAACTGAATTCCTTCTCGATAATCGTCACCTCTACCTTCGTACAGGGCGTATGACAAATATGCTCAAAATCCGCTCTAGCGTATTTGGAGCGATTCACTCATACTTCAGGGACCTAGATTTCACCGAATATCAAGCGCCAAATTTTGTTGCTGGGGCTGTTGAAGGTGGTTCTACACTTTTCGAGGTTCCATACTTTGGTCGCAAAGCCTACCTCACTCAATCATGGCAACTCTATGCAGAAGCAGCAATGCCTGCCTTGGAGCGCTTGTACACTATTGCTCCATCGTTCAGGGCAGAAAAAAGCCGTACTCGTCGTCACCTCACAGAATTCTGGCACGCTGAGATGGAAGTAGCATGGGCTTCTAACGCCGAAATAATGTCTCACGGAGAAGGACTTGTACGACATATTGCACGCACTGTACTTGAAGAGAGAGAAGAAGAACTCAATTCTATTGACCGTGACCTCGATTTAATTGCTCGTTATGCTGATAACCCATATCCCCGCATACGCTATGATGAAGCTATTGAAACCCTTCAAGGAATGAATGTTGAAATCGAATGGGGCCAAGATTTGGATTATTCTAAGGAGAAAATTCTCACCCAAGATTATGAGGTCCCACATTTCCTAACCCATTATCCAAAAGTGGCTAAACCATTCTACCATCGAGTTGACCCCGATGATGGAAATTACGTTCTATGTCACGATTTACTTGCACCTGAAGGCTATGGCGAAATCGTCGGAGGGGGAGAGAGAACCTGGTCGGAAGAGGAGATTCTTGCTCGAATAGATGAGGAAGGTGTGCCCCGGGAACCATACCAATTCTACATCGATACCCGAACATATGGCGGAGTACCGCATGGTGGATTTGGACTAGGAGTCGATCGAGTCTGTTCTTGGTTAAGCGGAGCGGACCACATTAGAGAAGTCATCCCATTCCCACGCGATTCTCGTAGGGTCACGCCTTGATGAAATTCTGAATACATTCGAGGACAAGACGCAAGTCTTTGTCCCGAATAGTCGTATCAGCAATCGCAACTGGTTGCTCATCCCATGGATTGAAGCATATTGAAAGTCCACTTTGCTCAAACATTCCAATATCTCCTGCGCTATCTCCAATCGAAACTGTTCTTTCGAGTGGTATGCCCAAACGACGCTGAAGCATCTGTACGATTGTGCCCTTGCCATTCATCTGAACCTGGTACCTTCCATAATCATCAATGCCACCATCATTTGTTCTTAGCCAACCATTTGTAAATACATGAAATACCGTTTCATGGCCCCAATGTGGATTGATACCACCCCAGCGTTTGCTCCATGGTTTATCTGCTGGGAACATGCAACTAATCTCTCGCGCTGTCTCCTGCATCCCACCACTAACAATGGCGACCTCATGTCCATTGTCGATTAACCAACTAAGGCATTCTTTCAGACCTTCCATTAGTGGCGTTCCTTTACATCGGGCTCTTAGAGTATCATCATCGATATCTGGATACTTTTCCTTGATTAGACTTAGATCCATCTTCAACCAATCCCATTCATCGAGCAATCCTTGGTTATATAGATTAAAAGCATCGGCATTTGAGATGTCTAATTGGTCGTAAACATATTGCCATGTAGACATATGATCGACTAACACTCGGTCCATATCGAAGCAAATTAGGTGCTGCATATTATCGCCTACCGTTTTGGCAAGTCATCATATTGCGCTTGCATCTGTTTAACCTGTTTTCCCATGATATAGAGAATTAGTCCAACCATCATGGCAAACAGACCCATCAAAGTGACGCCGATTACAGCAAAACCCGCACCAATCGTAGCCTTATTCCATTCACTGAAAGTATCGAGGACATTGCCGCTGAGTTTGTATCCAACAATGAATAGAATTACACCTGGTATGCCAAACACAATGAGGGGGTGTCTGGTTTCTAGCATCCAATAGAATAAGCGCGCAAATCTCGATGCCGAAGCAAGGGATTCACGCTGTTGGATTTTGGGAAGTGGCTTCGAAGTCAAAACTCGAACTCTCAAATTTTCTGGCAAATCAAATGGCGCAGCCATAATCGATGCATTGGACAATTCTACAAGTCCCTCTATCGATGCTGCAAGGTGACTTACTTCTCCTGATTGGTATACCACATTTTGTGGATTTACATTTTCCTCAGAAGCAGTACCGATAAACGATAAATGAACATCCCATTTTTCCCTTGCCCTATTTACCAATGAGGGTAAATCACGTAGCCTAAATCGGCCATCGATTTTGACTAGAAGGATATTATGTGAGTCGTCATAATCCAACAATGTCTTTGCGAGAGTAGGAGTATCCGGATTGCCATCGAATGAAATTACATCGCAATCGACCTTTTTTGCGAGTGCAATAGTCCCATCGCTACTTCCAGTATCCATTAGAATAACATCATCCGCAATTTCACGAGCACGGACGATAAGCGAAACAAGCCTAAGCTCGATATCGCTGCCCATCAACACCACTCGCAGGTCCGCCATCATACTCCCCGCGGCGCTTAACCTCCATGAAGTTCATGGCTAGTCAGTCATTGGAAGCACCATGTTCGAGGGTTGGAACATCGGAGTCGTGGTCCCAGCACGCGACGAAGAAGAGTTTCTTCCCGAGGTTCTTTCGACCATGCCAAGTATTGTCGATCTCGTCGTCGTTGTCGATGATGGTTCGACAGACGGAACTGCAGATGCTGTCAAGAATGCAGACTTGATTACCCTTGAAGGTGAAGGTGTTGGTGCAGCTATCGATGCAGGACACCAACACCTGCTGGCAAAGATGGAGCGTCCATTCATCTCCGTGGTGATGGCCGGCGATGGCCAGATGGACCCTGATGACCTGCCGGCTTTGTTGAAACCGATTGTGGAGTCCAAGGCGCATCATGTCAAGGGAGAGCGGATAGACAGGGCGGGTAAGATGCCACTCCTTCGCCGAGTTGGAACCGCACTTCTAGCATTCTTCACTACTCTTGCTTGTGGACAAAGTATCCGTGACCCTCAGTGTGGATATACCGCTACTGCTCACGAGGTACTGGTTCAATGGGACTGGGATACTTCTTGGAAAGGATACGGTTACCCAAATTGGTGGTTGATGAACCTCACAAAAGAGGGGTGGCACATTGCCCACATTCCTGTCAAAGCAATATATGGTGACCAGAATAGTGGCATCAGCGTTCCAAGTTTCTTCCTAAAGGTATCTGCAATGCTATTCATCGGCCTCCACAAGAGGCAATTAGAGTGGTTACCAGGAATTATTTCCAGCCATCCAATTCCGTTAATATTAGCATCTGCTTACATACTAGGCTGGCTTGGAATTGTCTATGCTCTTTCTGGCAAAACTCTCGCCCTGATTTTCACTCTATTCATGTGGTGGTCAGCACATAGACTAGACCGTATATTTGTCGAGGTAATGAGGAGGCCAATTGAATGAGAAGAGGGCCACTGAGAAGAGCGCATGCTAGCCATATTTTAGTCGGTTCAAAGGCGAAAGCTCAGACGATACTCGATGAGATTATTGCATCTAGGAAACCATTCAAGACATTCAAAAAGATGGCCCGTGATTATTCGACCTGCCCAACTGCAGAAGAGAAAGGTGATCTCGGGTGGTTTCATGAAAGGCAAATGGTTCCAGCCTTTTCCAAGCAGGTTTGGAAACAGGATTTGGCCCAATGTGATTGCTTCATCAAGACACAATTTGGTTTTCATTTGATATGGGTTCACGAACGCGAGGATTAAGCCCCATATTCAAAGTATGATGGCGTCATGGCCAACGTGGAGCCTATGGCGGACAAGGACGAGGAGAAGTTCGAGGTCAATGTGACCGTCGAAAGTAATACGTCGACAATTGTTGCTGTTGTTGTTCTCATTGGCCTATTGGGGCTTGTCTCTTTCGTAATGGTCGCACCAGAGGGTGGTGGCTTTCTAGGTGGCGCTGATGGTGATGGTACGGCAATGTGTGCTGATGGTCTTGATAATGACAACGGCGGGGAGGCTGACCGTGATGACCCCGACTGTTACAATAATCCCGAATTGTGGGAAGGATATGACCCCAATCGCTCCGAGAGAAATGCCGATAATGACCCACCTGGCGGCAGGCCCTGA
>CAZNXM010000043.1:0-11720 GCA_964577145.1 uncultured Candidatus Poseidoniales archaeon | reverse complement strand
CCTTCTTCTTGGCAGCGGCCTTTTTCTTAGGTGCTACTTTCTTGGCAGCGGCTTTGGATGAGCCTGCAAGTAATTTCTTAGCAAGAGCTGCTGAAAGACCTGCTTTCACTAGTCCTTTTGCGCCAGCCTTTTTGATTCCAGCAGGTGTTTTAATTCCGGCTTTTTGCAGTTTCGTTGCTGCAACCTTGCCTACCCCTGGTAAAGCCATCAATTTAGCGAGGGGGTTCTTCGTCTTCTTGGCGGCCATGTCCTACACATGCCCCTCACTTTCATGAACCCTTCTCTCAAGACGGGGCATGATTCAAGGGCAAAGCCGTTCAGAGTGTTAGCCATGCAAGGTGGATTTGACCCGGCGACCTCTGTGCTTCATGCGCAAGTTCGGAAGGCTGGACCAAATCATGGACATGATGAAGAAGGAAATATTCGCCCTAAAGCGCATCCTGCAAATATCTCTACAGTATACCTCGGAGATATCGCAAGCACATTACTCAAAGTAATCCCCGGTCTTGAAACACCGAAAATGGAAAAGAGGCCTGGTTTCAATGAGCAATCGTGGAAATTTTCTGCAAATTCTGGTGATTTACGCCTAACTATTGAAAGTAAAAGTTACTGGGGATTCGGTTTGATTACCAAATGCTACTTCAACACAATTACCCTTGACGGACCTCTTGAAACAAGATCACGAATTATTTTCGATTTGGCTGCAGCACTTCCCCACAATCCATGGGAATTCAGTATGAATGGTTCATTCGTCCGAAAAATTGGCAGTATTCGAGAAAATGAAGAGGCCTGGAAATCTCATTTACTCCGCGCAAGAGAAGACCTTTCCGAATTGATTGAGGCCGTGAAAGACGCGAAGGGTGACAGTAATGAAATCGAAATCGCTCGAAATGCATTGGCTGATGACAATGCACCTGGAGTAATGCGTGCTCTTGCAAGACTCGAAGCAGATTCGATTGACGTCGATGTAGAAGATGTCGATCCGGATGGCGCAATCTTGGACTTTAGTGATGAGATTCCATTAGTAGATCTTACCTCTGAAGAAGAATGATGACCGCGCGTCGCGTTCATAAAGGGTAGGCGACTCGGCGGACTGAGTCCCATGGCTGTCAAGAAGGGTAAGAAGGATGGAAGCGGTATTCAACAAGCCGCTGGTCTAATCCGATACTTCGACGAAGAGTCGGAGCATGCATGGCAGATTACTCCCTTCCAAGTCTATCTAGCTTGTATTGGCCTTGGTGGATTTATTTACTTGGTGAACCAAGGCGTAATAGCTTGGATTACTGGACTATTCTGATTACCTAATTGGTTCAATCAGAACTACACTACCTTCAGTTCTGGCCATTCCTTGGGCTACTGTCATTGCTGTTGCAAGGTCAAGTGTAGCACCCAATGTCCTGCTACCTTCGGTTTCATGAATTATCAAGCGATGAGTGAGATGGTCTAATACTTCCTGGCTTATCCGCTCAAAAACCCAGCGTTCGTTTTCAATTCTAACCATTGCAGGCACATCTACCAACGGCCCCATGTCTGAAGCGGTATCACTGCTTCGCGACGACAGACCTTGGAGATCTGTAAGTGGTTTCCAATTTCGGCTACGTGATTGCATGCGCAATCTGTTATCTTGGCCAATGCCTTCTCTAAATGCTCTTCCCATTAGGATCCCCATCCCTGTTGATGAATCCGCAGATTCAACAAGTCGAATCCTCATCGCCCCATAGATAAGAGTTGGGGGGCTTTCCCATTCATCGACCCACTTTCTTTAGGTCCTTCTCAAGTACCAAAGGTGCAGAAAGTGAGAATGCTATTGCTAGCCAAATTCCCGGCAATAGTAGTGGTGCAAGGTCAGTCCACAATACCAAAAGCATTGGAGATAACATGAGACCAGTGCGCCATCCCCATGCTTCAGGCCTTGATCTGTGGTCCAATCCCAATAAGGGCAACAACATTCCAAGTAGCCCAAATACAATTACTCCCATCGTCAACCAAAGCGAGACTGTTAATGCTCCAACTCCAATTCTTGGGATTTCATTTACTCCAACCCATGACATTACTAAAATGAGAACGACTCCAATTAGTATTGAAACTGCTAGAGCGACAGAACGTCCGTCGCCAGGACCAAGTCGAGAATCTACTTTATCTTCCAACCATGAAAGAAGTGAGGCGAGGCCGATTGTTGTTGCAAAGATAATCCATGCCGGGTCAGAGAATAGCACACTAGTAAATGGAATACCTAAGGAAATCAACAAATCTGATTTTCCCCTAACTCCGTCACAGTAAACGACCAATGCCCAACCGCATGCCCCACCAATTAGCAAATGAGTACCAATCGCAATGAGATTATCCGTAATGGAATAATCCACAATAGAAGAGGTATATTCACTTGGTTCATACATCACAAGTAGCATCATAGAGAGAATCAAACCGGAAGATGAACGGAGCACCCTCTCATCAGGTCTTGTCATTATCCAAGATGTTGCAATAGCCATAAATCCAAGAATTATCCAAACTGGATAGCCCAATCCTGAATGTACGTTGTCCATATCATTAGTCAAAACCTCAATGAGAATGAGTGGAATAGGTATTGCTGATATCCATCTTCCAAAGTTGAATACCCCTGAAACAATCATCGCAAGGCCGCACAAAAATGCCAGTGTCATTACCGCGGCCATAACCGCTCCATCACGGCCTCATCCATGAGCATTGGGCCCCCACAAGCCCCAAGAGGGTATGCCCTGCCCCTCGCTCATGGTGCGCGCCCCGGAGCCTGAACTCATCGAGAAGATGCGTGCTACTCCTCTCGCGGGCCTTGCTTCCTCGCTTGGTATCGATATCGATACATGGCTCCCTATTGCCTCCTCCCCTCTACCTGTAACAATGCGTCTTACCCCTCGACGTCACGATATTGATTGGACACGTGAACAATTAACTGCAATGGGAGGTAAGAGAATTGAATGGTTGCCGACTATCGAATCTTGGCAAATGCCTTTTTCCAAGGGAGAGATCCCCGATGACGCCAAAGCGATGATGATGATTTTACATGAAACAGGACGGATTACTAGGCAAGAAGCCGTTTCAATGCTGCCTCCAGTTGTTCTTGAACCCGCAAAGGATTCGTTCGTGATGGATACTTGTGCTGCCCCGGGGTCGAAGGCTACACAATTAGCAGAAGCAATACCTGATGGATTGGTTCTAGCAAATGAGCCATCAAGTGGGCGTTTGAATATGCTAGCGACAAACCGTGGTCGATTAGGACTTGCAAATATGCTAATCATGCAACACGATGGTAGACACATCGGTCGTATGCCAGAACCTGGACTAGAAGGCGTGGTTGTCGATGCACCTTGTACGGGGACTGCAACCACAAGAAAAAACAGAGACTTGTGGTGGGGATGGAGTCCCAAAGATGGGCGTTCGATGTTTCAGTTGCAGACTGATATTGCATATCGAGCAGCACAACTTCTAGCCCCTGGTGGAATGATGGTCTATTCTACTTGTTCTATCGACCCTACTGAAAACGAAGCTGCGGTATGTGAAATTCTGAGGCGCTGCCCGTGGTTAGAATTAGTGAACATCGATGCAAATCGGCTATTCCCAGGACTGGTTGTTCATCATGGAATCGACAATTGGGACATCCTAGATGAGGAGGCCAATCCAATAGAATGGACTGGCGAGATTCCAAGGCTTCCTGGCCTGAAAGAAGAAATGCTTAATCCACAAATTCGAGGAGAGGTAGCACCTCCTCTCTCTTACACAATTAGAGTACATCCACATGACAATAATACCGGTGGATTCTATGTTGCATTGTTTAGACATATTCCAGAAGCAACACCTGAAGGTATTGCAAAATCAATGATCCTCAAAAGAAAGTTAATGCGAGAACCTGTGGAGTTACCTCGACAAAAGCCCAATCGTCATACAATAAATCCTGCAGATTCTGAACTCGTGGAAGCCATTTGTGACAAATGGGGTATCGACGCAAGTGCATTTGCTTGGTGGCATCGAGGAAAGAGAACTAATATCTCTGCGCCTATGGCCTTGAATCGGCTTTTTCGCCCCACTGTACAGAATAACAAAGGGGATTTTTGGCCAGGAAATGCATTTCATCCACTACGGATAGTACATGTTGGTCAACCATCATTCACTGATAACAAAGGCTTCTGGCGACCACGTGGTGAAGCGATGGAATTGCTCAGGCCTCACATCACCAAGAATTTGGTAGATGTCGATGAAGCAACTCTAATTGGAATGCTCAAAGGTAATGTTCCACTGGTTGAAGATTTTCCTGCGGAAATTGAAACTGGTTCATCAATTCTTAGATGTGGTGAGCATCTTGTTCCGGTTTGGGTTGCTGCTCGAGTTTCATTCATGGTTAGCGAAAAGGAGAGAGATGTCCTTAGACTCAAGTTGGGAGTCGAGATTGGAGGGGAAGAAGAATGAGGTGTGTTATCTGGGCTATTCTCATGCTATTCCTACTTCCAAACGTTAGTGCTATCGGAGATTTAACGGTCTATTCTTCCTCTGAAATAACGAGCCAAAAATTGGCTCCACCCCTAGTTGAATGGTTCCATGGCGAAGGTGATGATGAGAAAGTCAAACTTCTTGAGATGATGGATCGGCAAGGAATCATCACCCTAGTACATTGGCGAACTGGTGCAAATGAAGAAGGCGGAGGTTGGCCAGATGATGATGCTGATGCGCGCGCTCAATTCCACGGGATAGACTACTTTCCTGCGGTTGCAGTAGACGGAACGCCGATTTCTATGGAGGACTTTGATGAAATCGAATGGACAATGCCTAACAATGAAGTTGCTATCGACTATTCAATCGAATTGATCGGTTCTTCGGAAGTAGAAATGATATCGATTGTCGCAGAATTTACCAATCCCCATCAACTCAATGGCGCCACTCAAATGCATGTTTTCATCGTAGAATCAGAAGCAAGAGATACTATGGGAAGAGAGGCTGACAATATCTTGTGTGACTGGGCCCCTTCCTCCTCTTTTTACTTCACAAATGGTTCTGAAAATGTTTGGAATGCTACCATCACTCGAGAGCATCTCGATGGCGCAGGAATAATACTCGAAGATGCAACTCATGCCAATCAATACGAATTGATATTGGTAATGATTGGTGGCTTTGATAATGAATCGACTAATCGTGTAATCTCTATCCAACGTACTGCCTTACCCACCTCTTGGCAGAGTAGTGATTCTTCTGATGCTGTCGTTCCTGCAATACTAATCGTTGTCTTATTGGTTGTCATCGGTTTCGTTGTATTTGCAGAACGTAAACGCGAAAAGGGTTTACCACGGCTGGAAGGCTCGTGGAGTTCTAATGCTGGCGAAATTGAATATCGCATTAAAGCCGGATACTCGATGGAGATTGGGACGATGGAAATGGGTGAAGGTTGGCGCTGTCATTCCCGCATAAAAAAGGGTTCACTGCGGGCAGGTGAAGAAAAAACTGGTACGATTAAGGTCACCGGTAAAGGCTCATTTCACATGCGCCTTTCAGTTACAGTTGATGATTTGGGTGACTGGATTCTCGACCTCGATTTACCAGAACAAAAAGCAAATGATTGAAGCCCAGTCGCTTCTGCATTGGTTCCATGGCACTCGATGAGACCGACCGAGCAATCATCGAAGCCTTACATGAGGATGCTCGAATAAGCCAGAGGCAACTTGCAAACATAGTTGGTGTAGCCCAAGGAACAATCACCAACCGTTTGCGTCGGCTTGAGGCAGAAGGATGCATTGTAGGATATGCTCCTCTTCTCGATGCAGAAGCCGTTGGTTGGTCGATGACCGTAATGGCTGGACTGTGCATAGAGAAAGGGCAAATCATGGATGTCCAAACGAAAATTAGTGCTGATTCTCGAGTATTTGGCGTCTATGATGTAACCGGAGAATGGGATTCGATGGTTCTCGCACGCGTACGCGACCGGAAAGATTTGGATGACTTGACAAAAACGGTTTTCACTCTCGATGGAATCACTCGCTCATACACTCATGTAGTGCTCAATACCGTCAAAGAGATGGGTGTTATTTTGCCCCCTCAGGATCCCTGAGATTCATTTTGGGGAGTATTTCCTCGGCAAAAGCATCGAGGTCCTCGACGCAAAGTGTATCAGGACGCATGGATTTTGAAAGCGTTCGGCGAGGCTCATCACTAACATTGACATCAAGACTCATCAGAGCTTCGACCAGAGTTCTCTGAAGCCTACCACCAGTACGATCCCAGTCCATCAACACAATTGGAGGTTCATCAAATTCTTCAGCCAAATATACCGCTACTCTATCTACAGGCCAACCGCGGTTCAACTGTTCAATCGGACCACTAAAGCCAAGTGAGTGCAGAGCATGAACATCTCTCTTACCTTCAACTAAAATTACAATTCCTGACCTGTTTAGAATCCTAGCATCGCCTAAGGAATCGGCAGCAAGTGTAAACCTCTCTTCACGATTCAAGTAAAGCCTCCAAACGTGAAATAATCTGTGAAGCATCCATCCCTTCAACTGATATTCTCTTCTGGCGAGTTGTGTGCCCGGCGACTACATCGGCTTTTGCGCCAAGAGATTGAGAAAGTACTGCGCAAACAGCATGATTCGCCTTACCTTTCTGAGCCTCGGCCTTCACAGCAACTTGTAATCTACCCCGCCATTCATTGAATCCAATTACTCCTTGGCGGGAGGCTCCCGGCTGAACCTCTATCTCGATGAGAACCGAGCCATCGAGAGTGGTTTGAACACACCCTGAGAGGCCCATGGAAAGGCCCTGTTCGTTCCAGCCCAAGAATCATACTCTCCCGTAGGGAGAAACCGATACATACGCAATGGCTTAATACGGTCGTCGGACCGCTCGGCACATGGGCGCTTCGCGTGAGTTGTGGCCGGATGAAAACACCTTGTTCACGGTGTTGTATGACAAATTCATGTTCTGGTCGATTCTGGTCGGAATATTTGCCTTTGTTTGGCTACTCATTGCGGTTCTTCGCTATCGAGAAGGTATCGAGCCTGCTGGCAAAGAAGAATTGAAAGTCGGAACTTTTCCAAAAGACCGACATGACGCTAAATTAGAATTCGCTTGGTTCCTCGGTCCTACCATTCTCATCATGTGGGTAACTTGGCTCGCATTCGGTTCAATGAATCTCGTGTGGGGAACTATCCCTTCCGAAAGTGACTCCTTCACAGTCGAAGCAAATGGAATGCAATGGTATTGGGAATACCGCTACCAAGATGAGATGACTTGGGAGGACGTGTCTACAGTTCACGACGTCACTTGGGATGCAAGTGGACTTTCAATCGCTGCTGGAGTGGGGGCGGTCACTGCAGAGGTTAGTTGGGAATCTCTATCGCTAAATGATAATGGCAATCTTATTTACTCTAGCAATAGTATAGATTTGGATTTGGCCAATAATTCAACTTTTGACCAACCCTTCGATAGTAATGTTGAGCAGCAAGTATTCCTCCTCGATTCAGAAGGGGAAGTCGTCCACCGGTGGCATCACATTCGACTCGGGCAAAAAATGACTACTAATTTCATCATCCCATGTGATGAAGATGTTACTATCAATATCCACTCTGACAAGTACAATGACGATAATTCTCGCCATCAAGGTGTACAGCATGCACTGTGGCTCCAAGAATGGGGTAACAAAGAAGACGCTGTGCCAGGGCTTGAAGGTGGAACTTGGCTATTCGTTCAACCCAACGAGGCTGGTACCTTCCCAGTTCGATGTGCAGAGTACTGTGGTGAACAGCATTCGGTAATGACTGGAGAAGTTGAAGTTGTAGCTCGAGAGGGTAAAACATGTGACGAAGACTTTGGTCTAATGTTTGGAGACTTGGGGGCACTAGAATGAACGGAAAGCGTACCTTCGCACTGATTGCCATCCTAATGATGGCTCTCGTCACTATACCCCAATTTGAAGCATCGCCTGGGGGAATTGGCTCTAATGCAAACGATGGTTGTCTATGCCACACCCAATCGTCTGCTACTGTGATTTCTATTGACGGTCTTCCTGAAACTTTCAATGCTAGTGAAGAGTATACGTTTACTCTTAGCATCACCAATGACGAAGTCGTTGGCGCATCTGGTGGTTTTGACCGCGCAGGTGGATTCAGAATTTGGGTCGAAGACTCAGTGGGAACACTTGAAGCAGTTCCCGATGAACAAGGAAATGTTGGGCACGAAATAGAAGGGGCACTCACTCATAATGACGATGTCAATAATGTTAGAAGTTGGACTTTCAAGTGGACAGCTCCGGCAGATGAAACACAAACCGCAACATTCCATTATCTCGCTAATGCCGTCAATGGTGACGATACTTCGGCCGGAGATGGATGGAATAGTGGTGAATTAGTAGTCCCTGGTGCTCAAGCTAGCCCTAGCGCTCCATCTGCAGCAGCACTCACAATTTTGATGACTGCAATCGGTCTAGCACTCGGACTCATTCTAGTTGGGACAATGTGGGTATTCTATACACGAAACCCCGAATCTTTCTCGATTGGTAACTTCTGGGCATACTTGAAACCCTGGTTAACAACAACCGATCACAAAGAAGTCGGTATTCTATACTTCTTGTATGGTTTCTTCTTCTTCCTTGTCGGAGGATTGTTAGCATTGTTATTCCGCATACAATTGGCTCTTCCCGACAATGACTTCCTTAGTTATGATGAGTACAATTCATTCTTTACCCTACACGGTACAACAATGATTTTCTTAGCAGCAATGCCAATGATTGCTGGTTTCATGAACTATGTTCTTCCGCTTCAAATTGGAGCTAAGGATTTGGCGTTCCCGAGAATCAATGCGCTCGGGTTCTGGTTAATCGTGGCAGCAGCACCTCTGATCTTCAAAGGCGTCTGGAGCGGCGAAGGCGCCGATATCACTTGGGTCATGTATCCACCATATGCTGGATTGACCGGAATGGAAGGAGGGCCTAATGCTGGGACTATCTCGTTCATCTCTGGAATCGCCCTACTTGGTGCATCTTCTACTCTGAGCGGCGTGAACTTCGTTACCACTGCTTTCACCATGCGCGCTCATGGAGTAGGATGGATGAAAATGCCTCTTTTCTCTTGGTCTGTACTAGTAAGCGTCTTCATGCTCTATCTAAGTCTACCACCATTCGTTATCGGTGTCTTCTTCTTATTATTCGATAGCACAATTGGAACTGTATTCTTCGTAAGTGGCGGAGACCCACTATTATTCCAACACCTATTCTGGTTCTTCGGACATCCTGAAGTATATGTTGTCGTAGTTCCTGCATTCGGTATCGTTTCTGAAGTATTAGCTACAAGCGCTCGGCGCTCTATTTTCGGATACAAGTCTATGGTATACGCAATGGCTGGAATCGGTGCGGTTGGATTCATCGTATGGGGCCACCACATGATAACTAGTGGTATGTCTCCAGCTTGGCGTTCTGCATTCATGCTTACTACTATGGCTGTAGCGATTCCTACTGGTGTGAAAATCTTCAATTGGCTCGCGACGTTATGGGGAGGTAGTCTTGTTTTCAAGACTCATACACTTTGGGCACTCGGATTCTTAATCACGTTTACATTAGGCGGATTATCTGGAATGTTCTTCCCAGTTGCTGGACTAGATACACACTTCCATGATGGTTACTTCGTCGTTGCTCACTTCCACTATGTGTTCATTGGAGGAACTGTTTTCGCTCTATTCTCTGGAATATACTACTGGTTCCCCAAGGTTACAGGTCGTAAGATGAATGAAACTCTCGGATTATGGCATTTCTTGATTGCTTTCGCTTCTTACAATGGAGCTTTCTGGCCAATGCACGTTGTTGGAATTATGGGAATGCCTCGACGTACACACACCTACACTGCAGACTCAGGCTTTGCTGAACTTAACATGGTAATCACGATCATGGCCTTCATCTTTGGAATTTCACAACTTCTCTTAGCATGGAATATTATCTACTCTTCAAAGAAGGGCGAAAAGGTTGGAAAAGACCCATGGGGCGGTTGGTCGCTAGAATGGTCAACTACTAGCCCACCACCAACACCTTCCTTTGCCATCATACCAACTCAATTGGATGATAATGAAGATGTCCACCACGAACCAGGATTCTTTAGTAAGTTGGCCACGAAATTATGGTCAATAGGTGAAAAGGACTCAGAGGAGGTGAAACATTGAGCGGAAGTTTGCACGATGTCAAAAACGACATTTGGATGAAGACTGTTGTAATAGGTATCTCTCTACTCGTAATAGGTGGCCTAGCATATGCCGTAATGTCTGTTGGGATTGCATCGATGAAGCATCACGCTTGGGAAGATACTATCATTCCATACGAAAATGCGCACGACCACTATGTCGAAGCATCGGATGAATTTGCTACCGCTGACAAAGCTTGGGAAGACGCAGGTAAACCTGATTCTGGAGCAATTCATGATGAGCGTTATGATGCATTGGAACATTATACTGAGGCTGAAGAAGAATATCATCATGCAGAGCATGTGAAAATCGATGCCCATCTCTCATATCTTACATGGAAAACCGCTGGAATTACCATCGCTCTAATGATGGTAGTTTACGCTTCATTCTACTTAATTTCGGGATTCTACAACAGCATACAACCTGATGATGACCCTTATGCCCACGATGGTGACCACGAAGAACATCATGGCTCTGCATCACCAATTCTAATGGCGAGCGGAATCTTGCTCTTCATGATGGGCTTCCCTGGTTTCGTTGATACCTGCAAGGCTGTACTCGGACTTGATTACGCTGCAGATTTCGGAGGTTTCACAATCTCCGTAGTAGGTTTCATGATTTCAATAGTTGGAATCGGCAACTGGTGGAGAGAAGACCTTGCAGGTCATCATGAGCAAGTTGCATTAGGTCAACCATTTGGTGGACAGGATATTCGAAAGGCGGGAATGTGGATCTTCCTGATCTCTGAAATGATGGTCTTCGCATCTTTCTTCTCCTCATATCTGAGAATGCGCACAGAATGGTGCACAGAGTGGGCCGTTGAATCGGGCCGTTGTGTCGGCCCTGCTGATGTTGTTACAGCATCTGACCTCCTACGCCACGATATTGGGACTTTACTACCGGGTGCAATCAATACCTTTGCACTGATTATCTCTTCATACACCATTGTTCTAGCATTGAAGACTTCCAAAAATACTGAGTGGACTGTTAGCGATAACAAATTAATGGCTAAGTTATTCCCTACACGCCAGAAGACTGTACGTAACTACCTGATTATTACTCTGGGGCTAGGTTCACTCTTCATCGTTCTGAAGCTTATTGAATGGAGTCATTTGGTTGCTGAAGGATTCGATATCAGCACACAGGCGGGTTCGATATTCTATGTTGCAACCGGAGCGCACGGATTGCACGTATTCATTGGATTACTTGTCATGTTATTCATGATCTTCAAGGCCGACACTGTGGGCTATGATGAAAAGAACGGTAGAGGAATCGAATATTTCGGACTCTATTGGCACTTTGTGGATTTGGCTTGGGTAGCCATCTTCCCCGCATTCTATCTGTACTGAGGTGATACTATGGGAGAACACAAATTATACGCAGGAAAAGACATCTACTTCTGGAATTTCGTCGTATTGATGTTGTTTACAATACTAGAAGTCGGGGCAGTCTATGTTTCCGGCCTTAGTGTATACACCGTCTGGGCGATTCTAGTTGGTGTTGGAATTGTCAAGGCTTACGGGATTGCTGCATTCTTC
>CAZNXM010000042.1:0-11785 GCA_964577145.1 uncultured Candidatus Poseidoniales archaeon | reverse complement strand
TCCTGAATTAGTGCTTTCCAACACATGACTGCTTCTGTATGCTTACCAGCAGCCGAAAGAGCACGGCCCATCAATGCCGTATTTTCATCGAGCATAGTCACAGCCTCATCTGCTAGTGCTGGACCTTCGGGGATTGTAGGGGGTAGGCCTGCAGTATTTTCGAGTACACGAGCCTCTCCTTCAGCCAATTCAACCAATAATATAGCGAATTCATTCCTGAGTTCGGGATTATTGGCTGCAAGAATACGCCTAGCAGATAGTAAGCCCTCAATATCACCTGAGTTTTCTGCGAGTTCGGCCAATCTTTCTGCTGCCTTCAGGTAAGATGCATCTCTTTCTAGAGCACCTGCAAAACACTTTGCTGCAGCCTCACTATTGCCCTTTCTTTGGTGGATTGCGCCTAGGTTAAACCAACTCTTCGCATGATTGTCATTTAGCCCAAGTGCATGAGTATATGCGCCGATAGCATGGTCGTCAAGGGACATACCAGCCATTGCTCCAGCAGATATTCTCCATGAATCGAAGTGTTCTGCTGCTTCAGAATGCAAATGTGATTTCAATAATGTAAGAGCACCTTTGGCATCACCAGCAGCGAGTAAGTCTTCTGCCTCAGTGCAAAGTGCATCGAGATTAACTGGCTCAGACACAGGTTCTGCTTCAACCAACACTTCTGCCTCGGTTACAAGTTCAGGAGTGGGCTCAACATGTACAGGTTCTACATCATCTTCGAATAAATCATCGACAATTGGTTCGGATGCACGTTGAATTTCCTGTGATTGCCAATTTGAATCTGTATGCGGCAATAATTGCGGCGAGGAAGGAATAGTAGCGCCGGCAGCCTTTGCTTTCTCGAGTATTCCAATCAATGAGGGATGGCCAGGGAAATGTGTAAGTGCCTTAGATGCGATTTCTGCTGCCCCTGAACCATCTTCGATTCTGTCGAGCAATACCGCCAGATTTGCTAGTGCTGGTCCATGATCTGGATCGAGGTCTAGGCAAATAACAAACGATTGTTTTGCTCCCTTTGAATCCTGCTCTGCTTCAAGCAGAACTCCTCGATTGAACCAAGCCATTGCATTGGAAGGGTCGAGAGCAATCGCACGATTGAATGATGAGAGAGCACTCTCGTGGTCAGCATTCCTGTGGGCTGCTTCACCTGCAGTTACCAATTCATTGACCTCATCTTCAAGTGTTGGACCCTCAGAGATTTCGGAAGAATTATCCTCTTCTACAATCACGATTTCGGTCTCGACGTTCTCTTCTTCCTGAGGTTCTGAGTTGCCACTTGCAACCGTACGAACAACCTCTGCCATAGAGGACATCATTGCATCTGTAATCTCTGCAGCAGTGTCGATTGCAGACTCGACAACACCTTTCTCTTCGCCCTCGGACATCGGGTCACCGAATCTGCTGGCTTTACCATATGGGATAAGCATTCCCTGTTTGTGGTCCGCTGAGTTGATACGACCCTTAGGGGTCGATAACGACGATGAGGCCAACTTTTACCGGTGAATATGGTGGCTCTTTTACCCTCATAGAGCCGGGCACACTTGTATTACCCGATGGTGAAATAGTTGTTACGGAGCCTTATTTCATAGGGCAACGACCAGTGACTCAAGCCGAATGGTCAGCCATAATGGATGACAACCCGTCAAAGTTTCAAGACGGTTGGGCCGCAGGTCTGAGACCAGTAGAGCGAGTCAGCTGGCTCGATTGTCAGAATTTCATCAATTCACTAAATGCCAAGGAAACTTCAGAACGGTTGGGATTGGTTGGCCGGTGGCGCTTACCTACAGCGGCAGAATGGGAATATGCATGTCGTGCTGGAAGTGTTTCCCGGTGGTTCAATTCAGACGCAGATAGCGACTTAGATGAAGTGGGGTGGCATGCTGGAAATTCTGGAGCAACTACGCGAGAAGTAGGGCAAAAAAAACCCAATGAGTGGGGCCTTTATGATACCCATGGGAATGTTGCCGAATGGTGTAGTGACATCACTGGAAAGGAAGGTCTCAAGCGAATTCACAAAGGCGGTTCCTGGCTTATGGAATCGGAATCAACTACTGCTGCAGCAAGTGGTGCTTCATCAGTAGACAAGAAATCAGATGGAATTGGACTGAGGTTGGTTTGGGCGCCATTGTGATGTACTTCCATCCTCTCGACAATGTCATGCGCCTTTACCACAACCCGCGTTGTTCAAAGTCCAGACAAGCTTTAGCACTTCTAGAGATGCGTGAGATCGAATACGAAGATTATCGCTATCTCGTTGATGGCTTGTCAAAATCCGATATCGTTGGATTGATAGAAAGATACGATGGTAAGCCATCAAATCTAGTGAGGACAGGAGAGGATGAGTACAAAGCATCACCAATTAATCTTGAATCTGCCGACGATATTGTCGCATTATTGATGACATCTCCGCGTTGCCTCCAAAGGCCGATATTGGATGATGGCAAGAGGGCCATTATTGGCCGGCCCCCGGAAGATATTCTCACTCTTCTTCCTTGACTTGCAATAAGGTTGCACAATTCAGGTCTCTAAATACCTGTATAAACGCGTAAACTCTGTCCCCTACGGGCGCGATATCTTCATGGTATAACGAATCCATGATTGTGCATATTTCGAAAAAATTTCGCTTTCCATCCATTAATTCCCACAGCATCGATTGCATGGGGTGCATTGTACGACGAACAACATTTGGAGCCCTGAGTATCTTAGCTAGAAGCGCTTCAAATCTTTTGAATCGTTTCTCAATTATGAATACAACATTTTTTCCTGTAATTCCTTCGATTTCAGGATGAATTCCAGGCTCACCGATGAATTCGAATTCAACCGGTTGGCGGGCAGGAATTTTCTCTGCCCATGGATGATTAACGAGGTGCGACATCTCCACCCTATTCACCCCAATTAATCATCAGGAACGCAAGCATACTAATCACGCCACTAAATGCAGAGATCCTTTTCAGATTCTCTTTCTCACTGAAATTATGAAGCCACCAAGTTGCAACTCCAAAAATAGAAACACAGGTCAATAGCGCATACCATAGTGCTGTGCGCTCGACCATAATTACAGCGACTAAGGCTCTTGTTGTGAAGATTGCGCCGCTTGCCAGGCCAGATATTCTGCAGCCTGCCTATTGTATTCCTCAAGTTGCCTTTGGTATTCAGCCATCGCAGGGTCAACAGTCTCCACTACTGGTGCAGCAGATACAGGAGGACCTGCAAATGCAGTTGCAGGAGGTCCTTGAGCAGGCGCTTCTTGAGTTAGCTGGATTTCTTCCTCTTCCTCCTCCTCCTCATCTGAAGAGCCTCGCATTCGTAGTAGTAGGAAAATAACTACGAGTCCTAGAATGCCACCACCAATTGCAATCATATGCGTCGTGGATAGTACGCCATCTGGTTCAGCTGGCATTTCCCAAGATATTTGTGCAGAAAGGGAATCTGAGATTTCATCATCTGTACTAGTGACTTCAATTATCACATCACCATCAAATTCTCCTGATTCGCGAATGATTTCACATTGCATATTGTAACGTTGTGTTGTAAGATGCCCCGCATCTAGTTCTACGCGCAATTCGCTGAGGTGTATCGCATTTCCATCACACAGAATCCCCCAACCTTCGGGCAGAGTTGCATTGACATAGATGACTTCAGCTTGGGTTGAAGTCGACGAGAGATTAACCCAAATGAGATGCTTGCCACCATCCTTTATTGGCAATTCAGGGTTGACTAATTCTGGGATTTCGACATTTCGTCTTTCGCCAACCATTACCATGTCGGTAAGCGTCTTTAGTATCGGACGCCCAAGTTCATCTGAACCGCCTTCGAGTTCCAATCGTACCGAGATGCGCGTGTTTAGTTCAACACCTGGCATGATCATCACCTCTCCCATAAGTTCAACCGATTCAGTTGGTCCTAGGTTGAGGAGGATCCAACTTCCTGCTTCAGCACTACCACCATCACTTGTGGATAGAAAACCGATGACTCCTGTTGATGGAGGGCTGGTTTCAATTACGATTCTAGCACGTATTGCACCATCAGCTGCATTGCCGATATTCCAAGCGGTTGCATTCATGAAATGTGTCGAGTCAGTACGTACAACCACTTCTATGCCAAGACCATCTAGTTCAGGTCGGCGTACCGTATTAGTAAGGGACTCAACTGTGACACTATTGTCCTCAGGGATAGTATCCTCACCACCTTCAGGGCTAACTGCGAAAGTAATCTCATGTAATTCACCCGCGGCTTCTAATGGAGGGAGCAATAGCCAAACATCGATGATTTTGATATTTTCAAGATCATATGAGACCGATAATGGTATTCCAGTTGTGACATTACTTCCGTCTGCCAATGCCCACCACTCCCAAGTATCGGGGCTATATGGCAAATCTAGTATTGCAGTTGCAGGCCCATTCCCGTTATTTGTGACTTTGAATTGGAAATGGTTTGCAGTTCCAGGGGACAGCCTTTGTGGCGCCAATTCCGTTTCGATTATGAGGTCGTGTAAGGTATCAACAGTAATGTGTTGCCAATCTGGGCCACTAATGGTAGAACCACTTCGCAATGACAGTATGCTCGGAGTAATTATCGGGCCAGGGTCACCTGCTTGGGCATGAGATGGTGCCGTAATTCGAACAGTGAAGATTGAAGATTTACCAGGATTAATTGCAAGGTCAGGAATATTGAGCAATTCAGTACTCCATCCACCGATTGTAGATGCAGATATTGAAGGGCGAAAAACATCCATTCGGCTTGCGTTATTCCAAATAGTGAAACTAACATCAACGATATCACCTGCCTCGATAATATGTTCTACACCTCTCATACTATCGCTAATATCTACTGATGCATCACTGACCATTGCTGCAGCGATTTCAATTACTTCAGTATCGAATTTCATGCTGCCGTTTGTGCTTGTTGCAGTTAGATATACATTGGCAATTGAATCAGGCTCTACACCTGCAGGTATAGTTCCCGTGAGCCAGATTTCGACTGGGGAATCAATTCTCACTAGAATGTGGCTCGATTGATTCCAGGCCAAATCAATGGACCATCCATTTGGCACTGTTTTGTCAGCAACTGAAAGTACGAAAACATCGGTAGCCTCACCGATATTTGCTACCATTACTGGGAAGCTGCAGGTATTTCCAGATGTGCAACGAGCAGTAATTTCTGGGACGATAACATCAGGGATTCTATCTGGTAGTATTTTGACAATAGTTTCTATTCCATCTTCGATATCAGGATAGGTATTCGAAGTGATGTTAACAGTAACTGGCTGGTTACCCATTGAAGCATTTTCATCAACCAATACTCGCAGTTCGAAGTTGTAATTCTGTCCGGGCATTAGTAGAAGTCCAGATGAGCCAATACTTGCACCATTTGGATTAGCGAAGTAGTATTGCCAGCCCGATGGAACTCCGGTTACGGTGGGGGTGTATCGGGCTGAGATATTACCGGTATTAGTCACACTCATACTTGTTGTCGACCAGTCACCAGGAAGTCCACCAAGCGTTTGCAATCCACTTAGTGAAACATCATACTCAGTTTTGCGTGCAGCTTGGTCGTAAATAATGACAATATCATCGACCCAATAGCCAATGTCTTCACCTGAAGCATCAGATTGGAATTGGAATCGGAATTGAGTTTGAGAATGCAGGTGCTCATTTGCAATTGGGACTAAAGGGCTTCGATGCCCATTGTAATCACTCGAGAATGTTTGCCAATTTTGCCCATCTTGGAAATTGTTGTCTACAACTCCTTGGATGGTGTAAAGTTCATCCCAGTTACCTTGAGAATCTTTCACGTGCCCCTTCAGGGTATCACCTGCTCCTGCACCGCCAGAATAGAAGAACGAGATCCCTACTGCCCTATTGTGACCAGCAAGCCCATCCGACATGTCCATTGCTGGAAGGATAAGTTGAGTATTCAAATTAGCAGAATAGGTTGAATATTGGCCATTACCTACGTGGCATGACCTTGCCTGACTAATTGCAGTATCAGTGCTGCTAACCCATTGTGCACCAGCAGTCCAAGTGGATAAATCAACACAATTATCATAGTGATAGGCTACTGTTAAGTGCCTATTTTTATTGTTATCAGCAGGGTTATCCTCACCGTTTGTGTTTGATACTGCAATCTGCATTGTGTGGTTTCCAGAATACGTTGGAGTCCAAAGTATGGAAATAGTTCCTGAAGCCCCTCCATTGATAGGTTGCATTGTTTGAGTATGGTTCAATAATTCAAATCGCTGATATTCATCATGTAATACTACAATATTGAAATCAACAAAGCCCGATTGTGATGTTCCTAGATTTTGGACCACGACCTCAATTTCCATTTCTACATCGATTACGCCATCGGTCACATAGAGATCTGCTGGGCGATTAAAATTGGCAATAGGGTGATTCGAAGAAAACATCTGGTACATTGATGAATTGGTAGAAGATGTGTATGAGATTGAAATTGTATCAACTGCTAAATCGATATTGGTAGCCCTTCCTGTAGTTGCACTGCCAAGGGGAGCCATTGATTGTACCAAAAGGACGCTGAGTAGCAGGGCAGCCATCCGCATCCTCGACATGATGTTCGACTGTTATTCAACTGATATGACACCTTCGCCGAAATTCCTATTCATTTTCGACTGCGAGGCTTGCCTTTGCCATTTCTAATTTGACTTGATTTCGCTTATCTTTAGCACGTGCAGCGATGTAGACAGTGAGAGAAGGTACAAGGACGATACTAAAGCAACCTATTACCGCTGCAAGCGCCCAGAGAAACTCCGTCGCAGCATCGACTTCGAATTGTTCGATAGTATTGAGTTCCTCATTTACGGTACTGAGAATGAATGATGGCTGTATTGTTCTATTTCCATTCTCAACAATTACTATCTTCACTTGAGTTGCTCCAAATGTATGATTTACAGCCTCTTGTGCTTTCAGTACTGCTTCATCCATATCCGTAGCATAAATTGACCCAGTCCCTCTACGTGCGGGATTTGTATCTGTTAAGGCTACGATTTCTACCTCTCCATTTTCTTCATATTCATTGTGCGATGTTGAAAATACGCAATTGACATCACAACTAAAATTTTGGGCATCCGGATTACCTAAATCAGCGTGGCTTGCGATTACAACACCAGAAGAAAGGGTTACATTTGCCCCTTCAGAAAGACCTGATGCTGAGAGGTTTACCCAAGTGAGGTTTTGTGGATTTACTGTGATGAACCAAACCCAAGTGGTAGTATTTTCATCACTATCATGAATTGGAGTCACTGCACTAAGTTCAGGTGTTGTCTCAAGCGAATCGGTATCGTATATGTAGTACGAAGGGCTTACTGTGGCGCCGTATACCGCATAAGAGAGAAGGAAAATTAGCGTTAATCCCATGCCGATAAGAGTGCGCAGTAAGTTGGGGTTTTGAGCCAACGCCTTCCGCATGTCCACGCCCACATGAGATGCCTTCATGAACCCTCCCACTTAAGCGCCGCAGTCACCTCTTCCCTCGATGTGCTGCGGCCCTGTTCAACAGTGTCTTTGATATAGGGGTGTCAAGTCGGCAGGTTGCTTGGTGGCACCATGACGACATTCTACGATGTTCCCGCTGACCTGCTTAACCCAGCTTTGGCTGGCAAGCTTGCTGATGTCGATGCGATTACTCGACCTCAGTGGGCCGATTTCGTTAAGACCGGTGTTCACCGTGAGCGACCCCCTACTCAGGAAAACTGGTGGGAGTTGCGCTGTGCTGCACTAATTCGCAAGATTGCTCGTGAGGGTCCAATCGGTGTAAACGCACTTGCACAAGCCTATGGTGGACGCAAGGACAACGGTGCACATCCAAATACCCCGGCAATGGGAAGCCGCCATATCATTCGAACTGCACTTCAACAACTCGAGGATGCAGGTTTTGTTACTCGTAAGGAGACAAAGACCGTTTCCTCAGTCGAAGGGGACCAGAAACTCTTCAGCGGCCGAATCATCACTGGTTCAGGACAAAAGATCCTCGATGAGGTAGCGCATGAACTTCGTGGAGAAGCAGAAGCAGCATACCCTGGACTTGGCAAGTATTGATTCTAATATCGGAAGTGAAGGAAGTGACCTCGATGGCAATGAACGCTGATGATGAGCTAACAATGCTCAGAGAACAGCGTCGCATCGCGCTCCAGCAGCAATTCGAGCAACAGGCTGCAAAGCAGGCTGATGCAGAAATGCAAGCACAGGCAGAAGCACAGACTGCTGCTCAATTGGATCAAGCAATGAAAACCATTCTAACTCCTGATGCTCGCTCGAGGCTTGCTAGTCTAAATCTAGTAAACCCAGAGATGAGTACCGCGGTAAAGAACCACCTTGCAACACTTGCAGGTGGTAACCAAATCACAACCCCGGTAAATGATGAACAACTAAAGCGAATCCTAGCAGGTCTTAACCAGCAAAAGCGTGAGACCAGCATCCGTAGACTCTGAGGTGAGAAAATGGCACGAAACAAACCCGCAGCAAAGAAGATCCGCCTGATGAAGGTTGGAAAGCAGAACCGCCGTGTTCCTGTCTGGGTAATGCTCAAGACGGCACGTAAGACCGTCTCCCACCCCAAGCGCCATCACTGGAGGCGCAGTAAATTACAGAGGTGATTATGAATGGCAAGAGCAGCAACTAGCGAACTCATTGTTCCACTAAGAAAGGCTTGGAGTATCACTCGATACAAGCGTGCACCTCGTGCGATTCAGATTATCAAGAACGAAGTCGTTCGTCATCTCAAAGTTACAGAGGAAGAAGAAGTCTGGATTGACCCTGCGGTCAACGAGCACATTTGGAAGCGCGGAATCGAGAACCCACCTCGTAAGATTCGTTTGCAAGTCACTCGACACGACGAGCCGGACATCCCTATCGAAGTCAAACTCATGGAGGAGTGAAAATGGGAAATATCCGTCCAACATTCATCAAGCTACGTGCAATCATCCTGTGTGAAGAGCACGGTGAGAAGTTTACCGATGACTTTGATCACAACAAGAAAATGGTCGCTGAATTGACCGATGTCGATTCAAAGAAGTTGCGAAACTGGATTGCAGGATACGTAACACGCTACCGCCAGCGCCGTACCGACTGAGGGTTCCTGATGGCGATTAGAATCGCCTGGGATAGAACTCCGGTCAGTGTACATGGCAACAAAGACGAGTTGCAATTGCTACTCAATCACCTTCGTGATAATCACGATTTCCGTAAGCATTCCATCATTATGCCCGACCGTGAAAATGACGAAGAAGCAGTCTTCTTTCTCTATGGGCCATGCGACCCTCGCTGGATAGCGGAGGTCATGTGAATGGGCGATAGGTTAGATATTCCTTTACCTGTGTCTAATTATGAGTTAGATATCATATTGGTTGGAATCAATCATCCAGGAAATCTTGGTGCTATTTGTCGAGCAATGCTGAATCATGGTTTCACAAGATTGACACTGGTGAATCCGGAATGTTCTGTTGATGATGAAGAAGCGAGGAATCGCGCAAAGCACGCCGGAATTATTCTCGACGATGCAAGAGTTGTCGACACATTT
Organism: uncultured Candidatus Poseidoniales archaeon; assembly: GCA_964577145.1. Classification (GTDB taxonomy): domain Archaea; phylum Thermoplasmatota; class Poseidoniia; order Poseidoniales; family Poseidoniaceae; genus MGIIa-K1. Next base: position 2,239 of record CAZNXM010000042.1, on the reverse strand, counting down.
GAGGAAGCAGTTTCACAGGCATCGTTAGTTGTTGGCACCTCTGGAAAGAGGGAGGTGGGAAGTAAGGTTCTATTCCGTCACTTCATATTACCATGGGAATTTGCCGATAGAGTCCGTAATCTCAATGGCCGTGTAGCCTTGGTCTTCGGCGAGGAGGGTAAGGGCCTTTCCACCGAGGATTTAGCGCGCTGCGACGTATTGCTAACACTACCAACTTGGGAAGGATACCCAATTGCAAACCTATCTCAGGCGGTAGGTCATTGTGTATACGAATTACATCGTGACCGAATTATCAACGGTGAGGAAGTCATGGGTGTTGAATTAGAAAGGGCACTTACTCCACAATTACGGTTAATTCTCAAACAGGCAATCGATGAATTCGCGCAATCCTTAGATTCTGACAAACAGGATCTAATTGGTGACGTCATCGACCGTGTAATTCTGCGTGGTCTGCCAATCGATAATGAGGCAGAACGATTGATTGGGGCCTTCGTACAGGCAACTACTGCCCTACAGAATCTATCTGGGGACGAGGAATGGCGGCGAGAACGCAGGAAGCGAGTCACGCCTTCCAGCACGCCCAACTCTTCGGAGTCTCTCTGACATGCATTGCTACAAGACGTAGACGGTTTCCATAAGCCGTTTTCATGTGTGGCTCGACTTGTTCAAATGCCCATTTTGCAAGGTTCTCTGCTGTTGGAATAAACGGAACAATAACGGTTCTATGTTCATCCCCCATTACCGCACAGGCAGCCTTGGCCTTTTCATCGCCTTCGTATACCACGAAGGCATGGTCGACAATATCGTGAATGTGGGTTGTAAGAATAGATGAAACATCACTGAAATCAATTAGCATGCCCTCTTCTGAAACTCCGCTTTCCTCGACTACATCTCCCTCGATTTCCGCTTCCCAGCGGTAGCGATGACCATGCATGTGTCGGCACTTGCTTTTGTGATTTGGAACTCGGTGTCCAGTATCTGTCTCTACATATCTCCTGATAATTGTGGTCATTTTCATTCCTCCTTGAATTCTAAACAAATCGAGTTGATGCAATATCTTTCACCTTGGCGCTCATCAAATACATGACCCAGATGTGAATTGCATCCACTACAACGAACTTCCACTCGTTTCATGCCATGAGAATTATCGATAATTCTCTTGATATCAGCTCCTGGCATTTCTGTATTAAATGCAGGCCAGCCGCACCCCGAGTCGAATTTCATATTCGATGTAAATAGAGGTAAGTCGCAATCGGCACAGAGATAGGTTCCTTCCTCAAAGTGCTTATCGAATTCTCCCGTAAACGCCCTTTCAGTGCCGTTTTCCTTCATCACATTATGACGTAGTTGGGCCTTTAGTGCCCCATTGAGAACTTCTTCCCATGAGGTCACATATTCTACAGGATCCTTGCGCCCAATCGCATGGAATGCGAGAATGCGCTCGACATCAGCACCACTAGTTCCACTTGAGCGGCCAAATTCATCTGGATTGTAGGAGGTATTGGTATTGGCAAATACCGTATCGAATTCGAGGTCTAATTTTTCGCAAGCATTCAGAGCATCACGTAAGATTGATTCTTTGTCACCATCGATGTAAGGGAGATTGAAAGTTACTCTTTCACTATCCCAATTTCCAATGGCAAATGCATTTCCAATCGCATCATAGAATTCTGGTCGACAATCTGGGTAAATCGCATGGTCACCCGAATGCACTCCAAGTGCTATTTCGACTTCACAATCTTCCTTTATTGCAATAGAAAGAGCATAACCATAGACGATTGAAGCGAAAATGGCATTTCGGTTTGGAACGACGGTAGCCTTCATTGCTTCTTCTTCATAATGTCCCTCAGGCACATCGATTTCATCACTTGTAAGTGCGGAATGGAATAGTCCCATAGCAGAGGATAGATCAGCGATTCTATGTTCAACCTCAAATCCCTTTGTTGCAAGATATGCAATGTTTGCCTTGGCTCGCTCCAATTCGATATTGTGCTTTTGGCCATACTCGTAAGAGATACAACTTACCTTGTAGCCATCTGCTAGAAGGCGCATTAGAAGCCCGGTAGAATCCATTCCACCACTAAGTGCCATTACTGCACGCATTAGTCGACCCCCATCCACTTGTGAGTTTGCAAGGAAAGGCGCCAGCCAGGTGAAGCTTTCACTAGAGCCTCAACAATTGCAAAACTCCTTCCATTCTGCTCAACGCTATCTGCCTCGATATAACAAGGCTGAATAT
>CAZNXM010000041.1:0-12329 GCA_964577145.1 uncultured Candidatus Poseidoniales archaeon | reverse complement strand
TGGCGACGTTACCCGTGCTATGCGTGCTGTTGATGGATGTTTTATCCTCGCTTGTGCTGTTGAAGGACCAATGCCTCAAACTGAGACTGTTGTTCGTCAAGCACTCAAGGAAAAAGTAAAGCCAGTTCTTTTCATCAATAAGGTCGACCGATTAATCAACGAATTACAAGTTACTCCTGAAGATATGATGGAGAGATTCAAAGAAACTATCACCAAGGTCAACAAATTGATTCGCCAATTTGCTCCTGAAGAAATGAAGAAGTCATGGCAAGTCTCTGTAGGAGATGGAACCGTAGCATTCGGTAGCGCTTACCACAACTGGGGTATTACAGTCCCATATATGGCAAAGTCCGGTATTTCTTTTACAGATATTTTCGAGTATTGTAATAACGAGCAGCAAAAGGAACTCGCCCGTAAAGCACCAGTACACGAAGTATTACTCGACATGGCGGTAACCAAGTTGCCTGGGCCTGTTGAAGCACAGCCATACCGTATTCCTAACATCTGGACTGGAGACCTCGAAAGTACAATTGGAAAGGCTATGATTAATTGTGACCCAGAAGCTGAACTAGCAATGATGATCACAAAGATTTGGATGGACCCTCATGCTGGTGAAGTTGCTGTAGGACGTATTTACTCAGGTTCGATTAACCAAGGTGAGCAAGTTTACGCTATTGGCGCTGCAAAGGCAGAGCGTGTACAACAAGTCAGTATGATGGTCGGAGGAGACAGGATTACCGTACCAAAGGTTGTAGCTGGAAACATCGCTGCAATCACCGGAATTCGTTCCGCTGCTGCTGGTGTCACCCTTTCTCGTGATAATGAATTCACACCGTTTGAGGCAATTCGTCACTACTCTGACCCTGTGGTAACCGTCGCTGTTGAGCCAAAGAGTATGAAGGACTTACCAAAATTCATCGATGCTCTTCGCTCCCTAGCAAAGGCAGATGCATCATTGCAGGTGAGCACAAACCAGGAAACTGGTGAGGCTCTACTAGCGGGTATGGGAGAACTGCACCTTGAGATTACAACATATAGAATCGAAGAGGAACAGGGCATTAAGGTCAAAGTTAGCCCACCTATTGTTGTTTACAGAGAATCTGTTGAAGGTGATAACAGAGGTCACTCATTCGAGGGCAAGTCTCCAAATCGTCACAACCGATTCATGATGGAATGTGAGCCACTTCCTGTAGAGGTTGTTGCCGCACTTCGTGATGGTCACTTTGGAAATGGAAATGTTCGTCCTAACGATGCTAAGGAAATCGGACGAAAGTTCGGAGAATTTGGAATGGATAAGGATAAGATGCGAAAGATCTACTCGATTCATGGAACAAATGTACTGGTCAATGATACCAAGGGTATCCAAGGACTGCACGAGACTCGTGAACTCATTATCGAGGCTTTCAATGAAGTATGCAAGAAGGGACCTGTCGCTGATGAACCTGTTATGGGAATGATGGTCCGCCTAGTAGATGCTAAACTCCATGAAGATGCAATTCACCGTGGCCCGGCACAAACAATCCCAGCGGTTCGAAATGGAATCAAGGGTGCAATGCTTCGTGCACGCACTGTTTTGATGGAACCAATGCAACGCTCGCATGTTAGCGTACCAAACGATTGGCTCGGCCAAGTTACCCGTGAGATTTCCAACCGTCGTGGAATTATCGAAGACATGCCATCTGAGGGTGAAGTTACTACAGTAATCGGTACTTTGCCAGTTGCAGAGACTTTTGGTTTCTCAAATGACATCAGAGCTGCTTCACAAGGACGTGCTATTTGGAACTCCGAAAACATTGGATTCGAAATTCTACCACCACAATTATTCTCAAAGGTAGTCGGTGAAATCAGAACTAGGAAGGGCCTCAAGCCTGAACCTAACCCGGAATCCTACTACGCAGAGTGAAATGGATTACTGCCCTATTGAGGGCATGTATCAACACGATTTCTAGTAAGAAATCAATCAACTGATTCGTTGTAGTTGGAAATCGGTTAATTCCCTTAGTGCTACGAGCGCTGGCCCTTCAGGTAGGCGATCTAAGCACGCATGTGCATCTCTATGGTATGCTTCTGCCTTACGACGGGCATAATCTATGGAGCCTAATTCCTCGAGTGCCCTGTGACCTGCATCAACCATTGAAGGTGTGGCTGATTCATTCTTACCTAGAACCGCAAGAAGGTCATCTTTTGCAGGGCTTGAAGATTGAGATAATGCATGAATAACCATCAGTGTCCTTTTTCCTTGGGCAACATCGCTACCGCTTGGCTTTCCAAGAGTTTCAGAATCTGAGAGCACATCAATCAAATCATCCATCAGTTGGAAGCACATCCCAACAGCGAGGCCCCAATCATGCATACAGGCAATGGTTTCCTCATCAGCACCAGCGAGATGAGCCCCTACTTCAGCACAGGTAAGGAACATGACTGCAGTTTTTCCTCGAATCATCTCAAGGTATTCTTCTTCGCTAACTGCTAGCCGGTCCTCGAACTCAATATCGAGTTGCTGTCCTTCTGAAACTCTTCGGACCATTCTTCCTATTCTCTTGACTAGGAATGGTAATTGCTCATTTTCAATACCTTCAGCCACTGCCATTGCTTCGAATGCAATTGCTAGCATAGCGTCACCAGCATTGATTGCAGTAGGTAGACCATATTCTACATGAACTGCAGGTCTGCCTCGGCGAATTTCGTCATCATCCATAATGTCATCATGAACTAAAGTAAAATTGTGAATGGTCTCTATTGCAGCACCGACATCGAGTATTCCCGAGTGTGTGTCACCTACAGCCTTTGCCACCAACCATGGTAAGGTAGCACGCATTCTCTTACCTCCACCTTCTATGAGATGCATCATTGCATTCGAAAGACGTTCATGGGAAGTATGTGTTAAAGCGCGTTTAATTCGAGCCTCAACCATTGATTTAACCTCGGCTATACTCGTAGACAAGTCCGCTCCAATTGCACCTGGAAGCATGTGGGAAATATCACCCATGTCATGGATTATGTCATCAGCAACAGCACAATTTGGTGTCCACCAGTCATCTGTCATTATTCTAGTAGCAATACACCTGAACCATGGAGCGATGATATTATCCGGGTCATCTGCAATCAGCATTTCCTCTAGTTGCTCCTTGCTAACCCAACAAATTTCACCGACCTCATTTGGATTAGGGTTTACTTCTACATCGGCATGGATTACCAAGCAATGGTCTATTTCCCGCTCAATCCAGACTTGATCTTGTCTGGCTTGATACCTCATACGTGTAAGGAATTGAAATGATTCAATCGGTACTTCCGAGGGAGAAATACCCAACTCTTGCTCTAACTTTCTAATCGCCGCTCTCTTTACCCCAAGTGCATTCTTGAGTTCCATTTCTTCTTCACAATGAAGTGGGTGGGAGCAGCATGTATTCGCCCAAACATTAGGGAAGGTAATCTTGTCACCAGCTCGTTTTTGAAGTAACATTCTGCCAGTTGTATCAAAGAGAATAACGCTGAATGCACGGTGGAAATATCCCGCACCACTATGTGAATCGACCTTAGTCATTGGACCGAGTGCATTGTCATATTCATCGACGAGAATAACCGCTTCAGCCATCAAAGCTTCTTGAGTTATGTCTGCTCCAGAGAGAACTGCAGCAGATTCCGCTTCGACTGCAAGGGTTGGAACGTCCAAAATACCGTAGCCTGACATTCGGTCTCCCCATCCAAACGGGTCCGCGCCCACTACATCAACTGTTGGAAGGGGGGAATCTAGTCCCACGCACCGAACGGCCCTCAATTGCATCTAGCACCCTTTTAGGGTGCTCACCATTAACCATGAGAACTTCAATACCGTGTGAAGCAACCAATGCAGACCTATCTGCCTTCAGTCCTATACCTCCAGTAACGTCAATATTGCTAGAATGGATTCCCTCAAATTTCGCATCTTTAGACCACACTTCAATCAAATCATCTGAAGTTGCTTCATTTGGTGGCACACGAAGAATACCATCTACGCCTCCGATTGCAAAAACAAGTCTCTCAACCCCTGGGATTTCGATGGCATACCTAGCGACGATATCGTCACCTGAAAGAATCCCAAATCCTTGATTATCATCATCTACTACATCACCAAATAATACTGTTACACCTGAATGAAGTGGTAATTCACCAGTAAAATCAGCGCCAAACCCCTTAGCCCAATTACGAGGAGGAAATACTTCAGCGTCAACTCCATTCGATGCGAGCGATTCCATGATTTGTGTATTGAGCGATAGCATATCCTCTCTAACTTCCGCAATAGAACTTTGTTGGTCCAAACCTTCAATTTCGCCTTCAGAAAGCCTTCCAGCTTTCGCCTTGAGATGACCAAAAGATCCTGCACCATGCACGATAATTAACCTCTTACTAGTTTGAGAGGCTACTTTTGCCAGAGATGAGATTATTGCGGAATTTGCTGAACACAAACGCTCTTTGTGGGTAATGAGGCCACCTCCCCACTTCACTACCACTACCCCGCTCATGTTTGGGCCACAGGGTCTACCTCCATATCGTTTGCATTACATTGACATGCTAGGTCGGCACAGGACCAACACATGTCAGAGTCCCCGTTGCTCGATGAATTCATCCGACACCTCCAGGCAGAACTTGATGAAAGCGAGGGAATCCCAAACAAAAAAGAACGACAACAAAGGCAGTGGCAAATCGAATCCGCTATACAAGAGGCTACGATTTTCAATAACCGATTCAAGGAATTAACAAGAATCGGGAAAGACCCCTTGCAAATCGTTCAAGCAATTGCCAATCCAGATACTCCACCTAAAGCTGCGAAACAAGCGATTGCAAAGGCGACTGGAGTTTGCCCTACTTGCGGAATAATAATGGAAGCAGACCTCGATTTCTGCGCAGGATGCGGAGAATATCTCGAGTGAATCACTCTTCTTCCCACATTGCAACTATATCCTGAATTGCAGGATCATCGCCTTCAACGTGGAATAGATAGTCAGCAGGCATTTCCTCACAGAGGAATACAGTCTTACCAGCTCTCCAAATGGTATTACCATCAGCAATTGCACGAGTAGTATCTACCTCAATAATTGCAGGACGGTTGTGGCGCACGTGTCCAGCTTCCATCGCATTTCCAATGGAACGTGAAAGGTGAACATGTTTGCGATCTCCAGCAACTAATCCGTACTCCAAGTGGGTGCTAATCTCCTCAGGGTCGCATGGCCAATATAGGGCCTCAGGAATGTCGTCAGTAGGAAGGTCGAGTTCAAGTTCAATCGAATGACCATATGTGGCACGAATCATCTCGCCTTCGACTTGATAGCGTCCCTTCTCATCAGCATTTGCGATAGCCTCAAAGTGCCATCCTCGCAACCAATGGAAATGTTTGCGTTGCCCTTGAATCGATTCAGACAATTCACGGGAGTTAACCCAGCCATTAATATCCATTTCAACATTGAATTTCTCAGGGGCGTGACGGAGTACAAGTGCCAGCATTCTTCCTAGGCTATTCGCTTCACGGTCGGACATAATGAACTTGCCCTCGGCGTTGCATGTCTGGCAGTTTGTTCCGCTGAAGTGACCATGGGTCCTGCATTGTCGCAGCATGACTATCATCCCGCCGACAGGAGGGGTGTTATTGAACCCTGTGGACCGTGAGGTTCAACAGCCGTGTCGATGTGGAAGGGATATGGTCGATGTCGCGGTGGTCGGTGCGGGGCAGACCAAGTACGGAAATCACCCCCTCGGACTCAAGGGAATGTGGGCTGAAGCGGCTGAGGCCGCATACTCATCAATCGATGGTGATTTTGAGCCCTCACAAGTTGATGAGGCATTCATTGGCTCCGTAGCATTTGGGGGTGCGCAACTTGGCAATACCGCCGCACTACTTACCGAGCACTCGGGACTGGACAATATCCCAGTGCGAAGAGTAGAGAATGCATGTGCTTCCTCTGGCTTTGCTTTCAGAGATGCATGGATGGCAATCAAGAGTGGCCAGGCTGACATTGTTGTCGCTGGTGGCATTGAGAAAATGAATGACTTATCTCCTGAACGCAAGCGATTCTGGCTTGGTGTGAGTGGAGATACAGAATGGGAGAGGCTTGCGGGCCTTACATTTCCGGGAACCTATGCGTTAATGGCACGGAGACACTTTCATGAACATGGTAGCAACCATGATGATTTAGTACATATTTCCGTGAAAAACCATATGCATGGAATGGATAATGAATACGCACATCTGCGTAAGGATGTCTCTTTTGAAAAGGCCCAATCTGGATTTATGGTAGCTGACCCTCTGACACTATACGACTGCTGTCCTACTAGTGATGGTGCTTCTTGTGTAATATTGGCTGCAGATCATATTGCCAAAAATCTGAGTGAGGACCCAATTTGGGTTTTGGGCTCTGGGGCTGGAAGTGACCATCTGGCACTTCATGACCGTCCATCAATAACCCAGATAAAATCAACTCAAATGGCATCTGCAAAGGCATATTCCCAAGCAGGAATCACAGCCGCTGATATTGATTTAGCCGAAGTTCATGATTGCTTCACAATTGCTGAATTGATGGCGACCGAAGACCTTGGGTTTGCAGATAAAGGAAAGGGTGGAATATTTGCTCGCAACGGAATGGGTCGTCGCAATGAAGGTGATGTCACGATTAATCCAAGTGGTGGACTGAAGAGTAAAGGCCACCCACTTGGTGCAACGGGAACTGGACAAGTTGTAGAGGTATTCAAGCAGTTGAGGGGCGAAGTAGAACAGTCAAGGCAAGTTCGAGATGCTGAGGTCGCACTTACCCACAATGTTGGTGGCTCTGGGGCAACATGTGCTGTCAATATTTTCGGGAGGAATGCTAGATGAGTTCTAGTGAATGCATCCGCTGGCAGGGTAACCTAGCCTGTCTTCGAATTGATGGTGTGATGGTTAAGAGTCGACATACCATTGATGGAACTCATGTTTTTGGCCCTGATAGCGATCATACAACTCTCGCAATTAGTGGACTATCTCTACTTTCTGAAGAGTGTGATATTGACTCTGTATGTATTGATGGGAGCATAGAAGAATTTGTTTTGTTAGCATGTGGTTACTCAATTGATAAGGAGGCGGAATGGACTATTTCATGTGGTGATGAGGCATGTGTGTCAATTTCAAAAGGTGGGATGCAAAAAGGTCAAGTTGATGGCTTTGAAATCGACAAGGAATTCCATACAAAAATTAGTGAGGCATGGATAACGGAATTATCTGCCGTCAGCCAAGGTGCATTCGTTAGCGAACAAGCATATCTCAGCGGTTCATCTGCTAGGATGAAACTCACAGGGCAGAAGATGGGAGATTTGTTGATTTGGCCGCCTCGAGAAATGGTGGGTAATGGTCGCCCGGAAGAAGGCTTGGCACTCCGCGGGAGTGGGGTCATAGAATCATGGACCAAATTATCCGCAGGTGGAGCTCCGTCAGAATTCAGTCTACGTGCGCCTATTCTTGAAGGTATTAGCACCGTTTTCGTGCGCCTAATCGATGGCCCATGCGGTGTTTTCCTAATTGCGGACGATGAGGACAAACTTCCTGAAATTGGAATCAAGGTGGATTTTGCAATTCGACGATTATATGCACAAGATGGCCTAATTCGTTATGGTTTGAAGGCACTAATTTCTTGACGTTATTGTGGGAGTCTTCAAATGCTTCCATAACTGTCGTTATGATATGGCAGGATTCGATTTTCGCAAGGGCAGGCGTGAGGCCGCCGAGAATCTTGGCTTCAATGACGAGGGCGACTGCCCCCGTTGTGGTGGTGAAAAACAACCCTCGACAATGTCTGGATATCTCTGCTGTTCCAAATGTCAATACGAATGGAAGGACCCAGATAGTGTTGCAGTAACTCGTGGTCCTCCAGATGACTATCGACGCGATGCTGAACTCATTGATGAGTTCAAAAGAGAAATGGAGAGCGGTCATCTATCTAGTGTCCTTGGTATCGAGAAAGGACTTTCAGGAAAACAAGAGGAGAGCCTCAAACGCCTTGAGGATAAATGGATGAGTGGAATGAGTGGTCATTTTAATGCTGCTGAAGAAGCACGTAAACCTCTGATGATTTCCTTCGATGATGATGATAATCTCGTCGATACAACTGTTGGGAAAATCCATATCGTCGCTAATGGATTCGATGGTGGAGAAGAGATTAGACTAGAGTATCCTGGTAAGGGAACAGAATTCTATGCTTTCGATGAGGCAAGTGAAACCGGTTGGAGGCGTGGTCGTTCTGCTGAAGATACTGCACGTTCGATAGCCAATGTGATCAATCGACATTCGAATTTGGTATTTGCCAACATCGACGGTACCAGCATTAACCTTGAATTAAGGTCTGATGAATTTGATGCAGCCTCATTCGTGATATTTGTCGATGACCCAGGAGGGACCGATATTGTAGCTGAAAAGGGTGGAGTATCAATGGACCCACGTGATGTCACTATGCTGAGCGATTATCGCACCGTTGTTGAAATCGTACTAGAGGATGGAATTATTTCTCCATCCGAGGACCAAATGCTGTGGGCAATGCGCCAGCAGTTAGGTATCGATGACAGAGTGCATGTGCAAATTGTAATGCAAATTTTTGGTACTCATGCACTCAAAGAATGTACAGTTTGCGGTAAGATGGCGGAGTTGTATGCCGACTATGCTGCTTGGTACTGTAATGAGTGCGAAAACTGGTGCTGATGCACGGTTTATAGAATTCATAATGGATGCCTTTTCCATGGACGCGGTGAGTATTGTTCATAAGGTGCTGAGCAATGGGTGAAATTAGGCGAGTCAAATGGCTGAAGAAGTACTGTATATCGGAGTCGATCTTGGAACCTTCCGATCTGTCATGGTTTCCAGTGACAGTCATGAAGAAGAAGAACTAACTGTAATTGGTACACCTAAAGATCCAATTGCAAGAAACTTCCTGAAGAGAGATGTTCTTTTTGGAGAAGAGGCTTTGAAAAATAGGCTCGCACTGAATCTTTTCAGACCTCTAGAATTGGGTGTGATTAAGGATACTCCAGAGGATAGAGCATTCATTGCACACTTCATCACTCACCTAATTGCACTTTCCGACCCTGAAGAATATGACCGTGTAGTAGCAGTCATTGGAGCACCTGCTGAGGCAAGTCACGTAGACAAGACCTCGATTTTCGATGCTGCTGCAGGTTCTGTAAATGCGGCAATGATTATTTCTGAGCCATTTGCGGTCGCATATGCACTGGACATGATTGAGCACACTCTCGTAATTGATATCGGTGCAGGTACCACAGACCTTTGCCGAGTTTACGGAACCATCCCCGGGCCTGGTGACCAGATGCACACTGGATATGCTGGAGACTACGTCGATGCGCAAATCATCAAGGAAGTACAAAGTAAATACAACGGCGCGCAGATTACCAAGGATATGGCACGACGTTGGAAGGAAAACCACTCCTTCGTTTCAACTTCTGCCCCTGATGACCCAGTCATGGTTGACTTTTCCATTGATGGAAAGGCAATGACACTCGATATTACAGACTGTATTCAGAGAGCTTGTGAATCAATTGTTGACCCTATCGTAGAGAATGCAAAGGCATTGATTGCAGATTCCAACCCAGAATTCCATGATGAATTCCGCCGAAACATGGTACTCGCTGGTGGCGGCTCAGGAATCGATGGACTAGGTGCACTAATCGAGCGCCGCCTCTCCGATATGGGAGATGTAAATGTTCACGTCGTAGACGACCCTGTTCGCCTCGGTGCAATGGGTGGACTAAGACTTGCAATGGAAGTCCCTGAAGACATGTGGAAGAACCTAACTCTAGCAACACGCTGAGACATTCACTCTTCTTCACTAAGAATTAGTGGCCCATCACAGTGTGGGCATTTATCTTCTAATGAGAGCATTAGTGGGTTGATTGCCAATACTGCCAAACATGTTGGACAAGCTGCAAGCATTTCACCGGGATGTAATTGCTGATCATGGCCTGGAATACCATGCCCAAGGTATCCCATCCGGTATACTGGATGGAAATGAAGCCGAATGAATCGCATTGAGGAATATGCTGCCCATCCAACTAAAAGGGTCAAAAATATCGAGCCACCATTACCTGAAACTAATGCGTAAATATGTATTAGCAGGATTAGCAAAAAGAATACCGTTGCAAGCATCATTATTATTGCTCCAGGCCAGTATGCTATTGGTGTCCGATTACGGTAAGAAAGCCAGACCATCAAACAGAGGACTCCGGGGACAAGGGCGACATTGAGTCCGAGTAAATCCCAGGCAATCATGAATACTACAAATGAATCGATGAGCAACACCATGCTGGTACGTGAATGCATGCCATCAATTGGCGACCTTGGAGTGGGTCTCGAACCCGCCAATACCATTTCATCGGCTGCTGACATATCTCTTCTGATGCTGGCAAGGCAATTGAAACCCTCGGCGAAGCCGTCTTGAGTGAGGTGCTTCTGGCTTTAGTTATGCGAGACACAGATGTTGAGGCCCGAGGCTCATCCCTCTCTGGTCGTCATATCTTGTTAGGAGTCACTGGTGGCATCGCTGCATGTGATACTGTACGTCTTGCCAGAGAGTTGAGACGACATGGAGCTGAACTAACGGTTATCATGACGCCCTCGGCTCAAGAAATCATTACCCCACTCGCTGTTCGCTGGGCTTCACAAGGAGAGGTAATCACTGATTGGGATGGAGATTTATCGGCATTATCTGACTTCGATGCGGTATTGGTTGCACCTACTACTCGCAATTTGATGGCTTCATTTGCTCATGGAATGATGAATGGGCCCCTATTGATGGCTCTGAGTGCTGCTCGTGGCCGAGATGTTCCAATTCTAATGGTCCCCTCGATGCATAATGATCTAGCAGATGACCCAATTACTGGGGATTTAGTCAAGGAAGTAGTTTCACGAGGTGCAACTGTTGTCTGGGGCGATGAGGAAGAAGGTAAGCGAAAAACTCCGGGACATGAGGAGTGCGTAGCAAAATTCTGCAACCTGGTTAATCTTAATTCTACATCTGTGGTAATTACTCTAGGTGCTACTCGTACAGCAATAGATGATGTTAGATTCGTACAAAATACGTCCAGTGGGGCAACCGGGTTTGCAATTGCAGATGATTTATTTCGTCACGGAATGGATGTGACTTGTGTTGCGGGGGCGACCAGCGTTACTCAACCAAAGTGGTTGCCATTGGTGATTAGTGCTCCAGACCCCGATGAAATGCTTGCGGAATTGAAAGCATTAGCCAACGATGGAATCGAAGTTTGGATTCACAGTGCGGCGGTTTTAGATTATGTCATCGAAGAAAAGGTCGAAGGGAAAATCGCTTCTCTTCAAGGCGGCCTTGATATAAATCTGGTCGAAGGTTCAAAGCACATTATGGAATTGAAAGATTTGTGCAATGGTGCTGTGCGAATCGGTTTCAAATTGGAAAGTGGAATCAAGCAACGAGACTTAGTGCACCGCGCTATTGCCCAAATAGAGAAGGCTGGAATGACTGCTACAATCGCAAATAGACTCGAAGACCTCGGTGATTCTGATAAGCCACGTGCTTGGCTCATCGATTCATTTGGTGCCCATTTTGTTCTCCAAAACGATTCTGAGATGTGTAATGCAATCCGCTCGGTAATTGCCAACAATAGGTGAGAAAATGCGTCGCTTCGCAATCGTTGGTACGAGAGCGATGGCAAAGGGAAATTTGCCGTTGAGTGACCTTGCTGGTGGTGCAGGTCGCATGGATGTATTGATTCGTGCATTGATGAGTTCAATTCTAACTAGTCATGGTATTCGTGCTGATGTCGAATTCACAATGATTCTCCTTGGAGGACCAGGCCCTGCCCGCCGCATTCGCTTCGTTTCGAATGAATTGGTGGGTTTGCATGCTGAAGAAAGAGCAGTAGCAGGAAAGATCGCTGCTGTGCTTCGTGAGCCATTGCCGCCGCGTGGACATTGGGTTGAGCGAAGTCCTGGAATCTACGATGGAGGTGGTGACCTAGAGATGACTCTCAGTGAATGGGATTGCACGACCATTCGCCTCGATGCCGATTCACCGAGTCTATTTGTTGGCGAAGGAAGTGGTGAAGCATATTCTGGTGAAATTGGTTTTATTCTGGGCGATGACCGGCCTCTTGATTGTGAAGAGGGAATCCCCAGGAGTATTGGAACTCAATGGTTACAAGGTCATACCTGTATAGGCATTGTTCATTTCATTCTGGACGAAGGTTTTGCTCTTCAATTATGAGGAAGAACTACTCTGATACTACAGCATCTTCCCCGTCACTCATCTCTGACATGTGCCCACCTTTGATCACCAAAATCATAC
>CAZNXM010000040.1:2020-12787 GCA_964577145.1 uncultured Candidatus Poseidoniales archaeon | reverse complement strand
TCTTCGGATAGACCAGTGATTTCGCAGGCGGAACTCATTCTTCCTCACCTCCGCCTTTAGACTCGCGCTCGAGCTTTGCCGCTCTGGCAATTGCCTTTGTTGATGGCCCGCCACCCCGGACTCGCTCACTATCTTCAATCAAATCAGTGAATTCATCAGAATCGATACACTCCTTCCAAAATTCCAATGCAGATTGACTGGAAGATAGTGCGCCCTGAAGTTTTTTGGATTGAGAATTGGAACGTCGTCTTTTTTCTTCCCAATGCATGTATGATTCATGACGAACTGCATTTGCATCAACAAGTTCGGCCATTGCACTATGTGCTTTTTGAGCAGTATCGAGTAGTTTCCTGGCTGCTGATTGAGCCTCTCTCATTTCTTTGACCAATGGCTGGGAAGCACTACGTTCCTCAACCCATCCCTCATGCTCCTTAATCAGAGCCTTCATTTCGTTGATGTATCGCTCTTCGGTCTTATGAGTTCCTGATTGAGTTTCGAGTTCACGCTCAATTGCGCTCAATTTCTCAGCTAACTTGTCTTTAGCCCACTTGGGGTCGGGGTTCTTTATTCCGCCCGCTTCAATCAATCCCTCACGGATTTCGTTAGCCTTTTCAAAAAGTGCTCGAGCCTTCTTTTGAGCATCGTTTCTTTCCTTCTTGAGGCCAGCGACTTTGCTATTGATTTCATCACGCTCTTTACGCGCACTGCGTGCTGCTGGCTCGGCTTCAGCCAGTTCGGTTTTACGTGCTTCCAAATCAGTTGGAATCAGTTCTGCCAAACGCTCTCTTCGATGCAGGATAGCCTGCGCTAGGAGCTTTGGAGAGACCGCGAGTAGGTCGTTCGAATCCATTGGAACCGATGCGGCCACCTGTCAGCCTTGTATAAAGCCCACGACCCACCCTTACGGGTGGGTGAATGTCAAGAACCTTGGCGCCTCGGTGCAATTCATGCGGAGGGCGGTATTGCTGGTGCTATTGCTCTCCCTTTCAGGCATCCCATCAGCGCAGGCCACCGGTGGAGTCATCGATTCAGTATCTGTGACCGGTGATGGGGTAATCGGGGCTGGCCCGATTGGCGTCGACATCAATTTAGTTGGTGTTGGTGGAGCTAGTGCTGCAGTTGTCAATTGGAGTGCTACCCTCGTTGGTATGGAAGGGGCATTGATAGATTCGGATAGTGGAAGTGAGTCTATCGATGATGGCGTAATCACTCTTGTACAGACCAATCTCAGTGATGCCCCCCTCGGTTTCTCTAATCTCACAGTAACGCTCTCGGGAGATATTGGTACTCCAGGGGCAAACCAATCCACCTCATGGTCAACGATAATCCATCGACTTCGCCCATTGGATGTGTCGATTGGGACAGTAATTTTCACTTCGGTCAACCAAAGCGATACCGCAACAGGTAACCTCACGATTCGAGATGGAGATCATGCTCGAATTGATGTTGCCGTGGTAAATGATGGTGATGTTGATTGGCAGGGTAATCTAACAGTAGTTGTAGGTGAAACTAACCTTGGTTTGTTTTCAGTCCAGACGATTGCCGACCAAACTCAAATTGTTTCTATCTTGACGAATCAATTACTAGAGGGAAATGTGGTAGTCGATTTACAACTTGAGGATGTATTTGATACAAGTCCAAATGATGATTTCGTTAGCACTTCAATCACCGTTGGACCTCCACCTTTAGCAGATTTGGTTTGGAATCTAACACGCCTAGTTGAACCAGTTGCTGGTTCTGAAATGGAGTGGAGTATCAATGTGACAAATAATGGTGAAGTGGACTACAATAGTACGATTCAATGCACATTTGATGGGGAAATTATTCTAGAAGAAACGCTCGAAATATTGATTTCTCAATCGGCAATAATTGAGCCCTCTTTGACTGCAAAACCAGGGCAATTAGTTTGTACTTCATCCGACCAAAGAATACATTTTCCTGAAGGGGTAAGCGATGACCTCTCAATGACCTCTGCAATATTTATTGCAGCTGGCCAGGAGGTGCCGACTATACTCCAAGGCCCTTGGCATGCGGATGACGAGATAGTATTCTCACTTTTAGTGCGAAATGAAGGTGATACATTTGGAAGTGCAACATTGGTGGTTGTTGGCACAATCGTAGGTAGCAGTTCCGCATTGAGCCTCGAAGAGGATAAGGCAGGCGAACTCAGTTTTGTCGGTTCATTTTCTACTGCTGGTGAGCATGTTGTTAACTGGAGTGTTGAATCAAGCAATGGTGCAGTCGATGAGAATCTATCTGGGAGTCTAACTATTCCAGTAATTGAAGCCCAAAGGCTCACTGCTGATATTGCCTCAATCTCGGTTGAGGACGATGGTCTGGAAATGGAATGGACATTGGACTTAGATGAAGGAAGAGAACGTACTGTTATTGTGACTCATGGAACTGTGACAGATGGAGTGAAGAATATGCTTGGAAGCCAAGAATTGATCTTACTTCCAGGAATCTCTTCTTCCGAAATGTCCCTCGGATGGCTTGATGCTCCATCAGCGTATATTGAAGTGTTTCCAATTGACTGGACTAGCGATGTGTCTTCTTCTCTATATATCCAAGAGGACTTGCCAGATAGTTCTGGAGAGGCCCGTTTAGAACTCAGTGTTGTCGCTACTCCAAAATCTCCAACCGCTGGTGAAGAAGCCACAATAAGATGGAGTATCCACAATGATGGATCTGGTCCATTACCTGAAGGCACCATTGTTCTAACTACAGTTGATGGCCAGGTACTAAGTCAGACCTCAACGCTGGTTCTTTCTGCAGGAACAGAAGAGAGCCAATCGAGTGTAGTTACTTGGCCTGAAGGTGACCTCGTTAGCATTACTGCTACTTGGTATGTCGATGGTGCTGAAATTGAGGATAAGGAAACATTCCCCAGTACAGTGGTTACCGATTCTGCTGATTCATATGCCATCCCATGGGGTGGAATTATTGGTGGATTTTCAGCAGGGGTGGCTGCAATATTAGCATTGAAATTATTCTTTGCACCAAAGAGCGTAAAGAAAGAGAAGAAGAAGAAGCGTAAGACCTCCTCAACAGTAGATGAGAAGGTAGAGGTCGCTTGCCCTGAATGCGACCGTAGATTGCGAGTTCCACGGACATATTCTGGAACAGTTGGTTGCCCTGAGTGTGAAAACAAATTTGCCGTAGAAGGACAGACTGAAGAACAGGAGCCCGAACCTGAACCAGAAGAGGATACTACGGAGGAAGAAGACCTGTGGTCCGCTTCAAGTGAAGACATCTTAGCATGCCCAAGTTGCTCACGCAAACTCAAGGTTCCATTTGATAGGAGACCTGCAAAGGCACGATGCCCAGCTTGTGAGACTATTTTTGAAGCCAGAAAGTCTTGAAATACATTCAATTGTGATGGAGAAGTGGAGCATATATGGGTCACTTTCAGGAGTTTGAGGATGAATACCTCGAAACCCTCTATGACTTCCATGAAAAATTCCCCGGGGAAAGAGTACGCAATGGTGCTCTAGCAAAATATCTCAGCGTTTCTCCTGCTTCGGCTACCGAAATGGTTCAACGCCTCGCAACAAATGGTTATGCTGAATATGTTCCATACAAGGGAACCTTGCTAACCGAGAAAGGCTTGGAAAGAGGGCAGATGATGAAGCGTCGTCACAGGCTCGCAGAAGTATTACTCGACCTGCTACCCTTTGATGGTGATGTTCATGAGACTGCATGTCGTATGGAGCATGCATTTAACGATGACTTGGAGGTTTGCATCACCATATTATTGGGTGATCCCCAAATCGACCCATCTGGACAAGTGATTCCACCCCCAAGAGACATAATAGCTGAGCAGATTTCTCAAATATCTAACCTCAAATCAGTATTCAATCTTGAAGAAGGTGAAACTGGTGAAGTAATATTGATTCTATCAACATCTTCCGACCAACAAGTTCTGGACTCACTTGGAATTTCCAGCGGTTCGATAATTTCAAACACCAATGGACTTCAGTTCAACAATTTCAGCATAGAGATTAGTGATGAAATGTCCAAGCGTATCATTGTGAGGTGCTGAAATGAGTGATGAATCAGAGGACAAAAATGCACACCGCGAGCGATTATTGTATGGTATTGACCGCCAATTCATTTCGGAGGGAATGCGACTGATTCTATTGCTTCCAGGAACGGCATTGATTTTCCTTTTCGGTTCTTGGGCATACATGGATGACTCGCCTGCTTGGTGGGCCGATAATATCCAGCAAACTTCAGGTCTCGACTTTTCCAAGGCTCTAACGTTTGTCACCCTGGCGATAATATTGGGATTCACATTAGGACTTCTAGTTCATCGAGAAAGGTCTCGTTACACAAGATTAGTATTCAAGGAGGAAGTCAAATTGGCCGCAGATAATCACAGGCCAATCACTTCTATGCATGGTTTTCCTACAATCGAACGCTTGATGTCAAGAACGATGTCTTCTCATTCTACTGCACTCTACATGGCCATTTCCAGCCTAGTGATTTCGATTGGAGTAGTACTCCTTGAATCGGATTCATCATTGGCTCAAAAAGGATTGCTTGCCTCCTCATCTCTGATTACTATGGCTATGGGTCAGCACCTATCTACTCGCAGTAGTAAATTCCACATGGTTGAAAGAGATGGTCTGTTATCAGCCTATGATCCTCCTTTGCACCCTACCACTTTAGACATGGTTTTTACCGACCTAATGGGGACTCATATGGACCCGCTTCTACGTAGTAGGTTCGAGGATTTCTTGGTTGAATTCGATGGATATTTGCGAACTGGAATCGACCATGAATTTGCTAGAGAAAAATTCCTGATGACAATGCATCGCAGATTCAAGGGTACAATTGACAAAGAGACAACCCATCTTGAATTATCGGAAATAATGCTAGATGAAGGAGTACAAAATATCACTTCACACCCCATTTTCACTGAAGAATTATGGAATTCATTGATGGAAAAATCGAATGGTACATGTCGAGCATTCTTCCGATTAATAGACCGATTAGAGCAGGACCTTTCAGTGGGCAAGAGTCCAGAAATGGCAGATTTACTCTTCGATGTGGATTTGGAAAATGTGGTCACTGATAAAGCAAATTTATTCTGCTATTTTCACAATCTTAGCGATGAGCCAAAGCAAGTAACACTTCGTGTTCAGTCACCTGATTTCAGACCTCATGATATTTCACTAAGGTACAACCTACTGCCCGGTGAGAAGAACTGGTGGCCAACTTCTGCAGTACCAATTGCAAGTGAAGGTGATGACGACCAGATTGGTAGGATGGCTGGACTCCTGAGAGACGGAACGGTTTCCTGGCAAACCCTGCTTCCCGAAAGCACAGGTGAGGCGAGTGTAGCAATCCGCTTGGAGGAAACATCTGGGGACTTATTGGTTGGAAGACAAATCAATGTTAGAGTACGTTCAGAATTCCGCACCTGGCTAAGGAATACAGGCGCAGTTTCATGCCTTTTCCTTGGTGGAATCGGCCTAGCGACTGCAATAATCCTCCAAGTACTATCTGTGCTCGCAGCGGCCTGAATAGCCAAAAAAGCCACATCGTAGCATTGAAGCGTGATAGGTCTTCCGAAGGTCCATGCCCGATACTAAGGATAGTGAGGAGCGCCCGGATGCAGACCTGCGCGACCACCTCCATCAAATGGAGTCTAGGGTGAAGAAACTCCGCGATGCGCGTGGAAACCATAACGAATCTGGAAAGCGATTTGCTGATCAGAGAAATGCGATTCAAACTCAGTACAAGGAACACCGTGAGAAGGTTGACCTTGCAGTTGCTGAAGTAAAGGCTATTCGTGCGGAGCAGAATCTCCACAAGGAGCGCCGTAATGCAATTCAAGCTCAAATCAGGGATTTGATTGGACAGGCAAAAGCCCAGCGTGGCGATGCAGGTGAGAAAAAGTCTGCAACATTTGAATTCAACAAGTTGGCTAGCGAGGTTGACAACATGGAGAAAATCTACGAAACTCGTGGCGGTATGTCGGCCAAGAAGGAAAAGGAAACCATGGAGAAAATCAAGTACATGCGCCGACGCATGAAAGAACTTGAACCTGAAGTTGCCAAATTACAGATGATTAAGGTAGACCTTTCCAATCGTGACGAAGCTATTGTTACTCTAAAAGCAGAAGCCGATGTGTCACATAAGCAATTCGTGGAGTGCTTAGAACGCGCAAAAGCAATGAGCAAGGATATAGACGAACTCTTTGGCCATCGAGATTTCCTTAAGGCAGAGGGTGACAGATTCCACAAGGAATTCGTAGCATGCAAAGAAAAGGCTGACGAGGTCCACCAAAAGATTGTCGAGATGATGAAAGAAGTAAATGAAACTCGTGATAAATTAAAGATGGCACGTGATGAACGTGAATCTTGGATTACCGATCACAATGCATCTGTTACGGCTGAAATGAAGACAGGTGCAGAAGACTCCAAGGTCGCCGATTCCATGGTAGACCATCTTCTAAATCAGGGAAGTCTCAGCTTTGGTGGAACAATGTCAGGTGACCGCGCAGGACTTAGTGCAAAGAAGTCCAACTCAAAAAAGAAGTCAGGAATGCGCCGAGTAGACATGAGTGCATCCCGCACAAGGAAGTGATTTGTTTGCTAGGAGTAATCATGGCCGGAGGCCGTGGTACTCGATTGATGCCTCTTACTATCGGGCGCCCAAAACCTATGGTTCCCGTCCTAGGCAGACCAGTAATCGATTATGTCAAGGATGCAATGGTTTCCGCTGGATTATCTGAAATCATTGTCACTACTGGATATCAAGGCGACCAATTGATTTCGCATGTATCTTCCTGGGATGTTAAGAGCAGAGTAAATCAGGAAGCAAGTCCAATGGGTACGGCAGGAAGTGTGCGATTGCTCGGCGATGAACTCTCTCAAACTTTTGTCGTTGGTTCTGGTGATTCTGTTGCATCATTCGATATTGCTGACCTACTCAGAGTACATCGTGAATCCGGAGCAAAAGTGACTATGGCGCTATGGGAAGTAGAAGATCCAACTGAGTTTGGAATAGTTGGACTTTCAAATGAGAACCAAGGCGATGTTGATTCGAGTTTGTCAGAGGGATATATTTCTCGTTTCAAAGAAAAACCAAGTCCTGAAGAAGCATTTTCGAATTTGGTAAATGCCGGGCTATACATCATTGAACCAGAGGTAATGGAACTTGTACCTCACGGCGAAAAATATGATTTCTCTAAACAATTATTCCCAGATGTCCTTGCTAGAGGATGGCCCATGTATGCTAAGACAGTAAATGGAATCTGGTTCGATGTTGGTCATCCATTTGAGTTGCACCGTGCAATGATGGCATTGGTAAATGGCAGAGAGAACTTGCCATTCCCTATGCCAGATGGTGAGGTCCTAGATGACGGTTCATTCATTCAAGATGGGGCTTCAGTATCCGGCCATATAGAACGTAGTATAGTACTATCTGGCGCTTCGGTCACAGGAGCAATAGTCGATAGTGTTGTGATGTCTGATGCTAAGGTTAGTGGAGTTGCAGAATCTTCGATTATCGGGTCTTCTGCAGTTATTGAATCACGTATTCAAAACTGTGTCATTGGCGAGAATACTCATATTCAAATCGACTTGCAAGATGAACGTCGTCCTTGAATGTATTTCTGTTCGTGTCGGCGTCTTGTTCTTATACCGATGTTAGCCGCACCGGTTCAATGCCTGATGAAACCGCCGAGAGGACCTACGACCGTTCGTGGGAAGAAATCGAGGAAATGCTGAATAAAGCAATTGGAAGGCGTGCTCAATGGAAAAAATGGTTTGAACAGTGCCGAGATGATGGTGACCGTGAAGGGATGAAGGAAGCAGCACGTCACCATAAGGCCCTTGACGGTGTAGTCAAAACCCTTCGCTGGACACTTGGAGAAGTAGGTGTAGACCACCCGCTTGACTGACAAGGCTCATCACCTTCCGCCACCGCAGACAAATTGATGGGAGTCCATCATATCTCTTGGTATTCGACCGCGAGCGGTCTTGAAGACGAGGTTGTAGTAGCGGATGCCCTAGCTTGGTTAGTTGGCGATTCAGAGGCTGTATCCATCGAAGAGACAACTTCCTTTCACGGTTCAGCAGTACATTTGGTGACTGCCTCATTGGAGAGGAAAGGCCCGGCCACACGATCGTTATCTAGGCTTGGTTCCGAAGTTCTGAGTCAAATTGAGAACGAATTAGATTCCCGTATGGATGAGGATAATGTCATTCACATTCGACTTGACCTGCTCGACCTACTCGCCGGTAAAGTCTCTCTGACCACTCCAGGTGAGCGTCCGACAATCAAGGGTCGAACCAAATTGCAAGTATATCCTGGTGATAATGCGCACGATATTGCAATAGAGACATTAGCAAAAGCAAGGGATGACTCCGAACGTCTTGGCTTGCCTGAATCTGCAAAAGGCGAGTGAGGAATCCCTATATCCCACGCCCCTTGTCGCACCTATGGAGATATCCACATGACCCATGTTGTCACCACCGCCTGCGTTGATCACAAGTACCAGGAATGCGTAGCTGTTTGCCCAGTTGAAGCCTTCAAAGAAGCGGAAACTTATCTGGTCATTGACCCTGATGAGTGTATCGATTGCGGTGCTTGTGTACCCGAGTGTCCTGTAGACGCAATTTTTGCTGACACCGATATGCCCGACGGGGAAGAACATTGGCTTCAGCGTAACGAAGATGAGTCTGTCGATGCTGAAATTGCAACTGGTGATTCCCCAGTTCTTGCTGACTAAGGACATCATTTCTCCACTAATCTCATGTGGGGGAGACTACCCGCTCGAAGTGATTACGATGAATCCAGAACTTCAATTCACATCTCTTCGCCATGGTTCCGACCTAATCAAGCGAGGTTTTGCTCGAATGCAGCAAGGTGGTGTCATCATGGATGTGGTCACACCAGACCAAGCATCAATCGCTGAAGCTGCAGGAGCGGTTTCTGTCATGGCCTTAGAGAGAGTACCTGCAGATATTCGCAAAATGGGAGGGGTTGCACGAACCTCCCACCCTGATATGATTAAGGGAATTATCGAGTGTACAACTATTCCCGTTATGGCAAAGAGTCGAATTGGACATGAGGCTGAGAGCCAAGTACTGCAAGCATTAGGTGTGGACATGGTCGATGAGTCTGAAGTCCTAACTCCAGCCGACCCATATTTTCACATCAATAAAAACGCTCACGATATTCCCTTCGTCTGTGGCGCAACTGGCCTTGGTGAGGCTGTCCGCCGCATTTACGAAGGTGCTGCAATGATTCGTACCAAAGGTGAGGCAGGAACCGGCAATGTCGTTGCAGCGGTCACTCATGCTCGCCTAATCGACCAAGAGATTCGTCAAGTTCAGACTCTAGATGACGCTGGCTTAGATATTGCTGCTAATCACATCATGGACCGTTACCGAGTTCTCTCGAATAAGAGCGAACTCCCAGGAACCTCACCCATTACTCCATTTGGGGCAATCGATGACGAGATGCATGGTCAGATAAAGGAAATTCTTGTAGAAGTAGCATCGATGGGTAGGCTACCAGTAGTCACATTTTGCGCTGGTGGAATCGCAACACCAGCCGATGCATCATTGATGATGCAAATGGGAGTTGACGGGATTTTCGTCGGCTCTGGAATCTTCAAGTCAGAGGACCCTGAAACGATGGCAGATGCAATTGTAATGGCTACAGCTCACTTCGATGATGCTGACAAAGTTGCAGAAGCAATGGGTATGATGGCTGGTGCTCCAATGCGTGGCGAAGAATTAGAAACTCTCGAAGTCAGATATGACCAGCGTGGCTCATGAGGCCAAACACCCCGTAGGGGTGGTGAGTGTTCTCATCATGTGCTTTCAAATAGGGGGGGTTGGTCGCCCACCTGCTAGTGGGGTAGCCCCCGCAACACCGAGAGTTGATTTGAATGGCAGCAAAGAAGTTGAGTGCAAGAGCACGTGTAGCAGCACGTAAGCAGCGAGATAAGTGGAAAGGCAAGCGATGGTTCACCATCCGTGCACCTCGACACCCATGGAACTTCAAGCGCATCGGAGAGACAATCGGTGAAACCGAAGAGCACCTAATGGGAAGAGTCTATGAAATGACTCAGCAAGAATTCAATGGTGACTTCACCAAGATGCACGTACTACTTCGTTTCCGTGTAACAGATGTCGTTGGCCAAGATGCATTGACTACATTCGTTGGACATTCTCATCAGTCCGATCACACCCGTCGTCAAGTTCGCCGTTACCGTGGCAAGGTCGACGATGTTGTTGATGTCGTAACCACTGATGGATATCTCGTCCGTCTAAAGCCGCTAATGATTACCGAGCGTCGCATTCAGACCAGTGTAAAGCAGGCAATGCGTGCAAAGTCGAAGGAACTCATTCTGTCCTTTGCATCCAAGAGTACCTATTCCAAACTTCAAGAAGCCATTCTCGGTGGCGAACTTGAGTCTAGCATCGGTACTGCTGTCAAGGCGATTTACCCTTGTCGTTCCGTTGTAATCCGCAAGAGCCAACTCTTGCAGACCGGTGTAATTACTGAGAAAGGCCCAACACTTGATGAAATCCATCAAGAGGAAGCCCGTACTGAGGCTGAAATAAATGCAAAGAAGGCAGCAGCACTTGCTGAGGCTGGAGGCGAAGAGGAAGAAGCAGTTGAGGGAGAGGGCGACCTTCTCGCAGCAGCTGAAGCCATGGAGTCCATTTCTGAGAAGGCCGATGTACCTGCTCCAGCAGCCGAAGAGGCTGCAGAGGAAGCACCTGCTGAAGAAGCACCTGC
>CAZNXM010000040.1:0-1920 GCA_964577145.1 uncultured Candidatus Poseidoniales archaeon | reverse complement strand
GAGTCCGGAGAGTCCGAGGCTAGCCTCATGAAGTTGAAGAAGGACGAGCTGGTTGAGAGAGCCAAGGCAGCCGGTGTAGCAACATCCGGTACCAAGGCAGACATAGTCGCTCGTTTGCTCGAGTGAGTTGACCAAGTATGCGTCTAGGATTAATTGGCGGCACGGCTATGGTTGGCCTCGCCGTCGATGACCTCGATACTACAAGAGTTGACGATGTTGTTGCGGATACTGCACATGGCGATGTCCCAATGACTTGTGTGACCTTAGAAAACGGTTCGGAGTTATTCTTCATCCAAAGACACCATGGCGAGGAGCCAACCCCTCCTCATAAGATCAAACATCGCGCCAACATGAAGGCCCTTGCTTGCGCAGGTGTCGATGCAATAGTAGCTATTTGCAGCGTTGGAACAATTCCTGAAGACTTCCCTCCTGGTTCGGTTGGATATGCAACTCAATACATCGATTTTAGCGGCCGGGCAGTTACATACCACCACACAAGAGCACAATTCACTTCGATGACTGCACCATTCGATGCTGATGTCAATGCAAAATTGGCAGAGGTTCTCGGAGAACTCCAACCCGGTCTTGGACTGGAGAGGACATATTGGTTCACCGAGGGACCACAATTCGAAACTGCAGCAGAAATCAACGCCATAGCCACCTTAGGTGGAGAGGTTGTTGGAATGACTATGGCGCGAGAATGCAAACTCGCTACTGAGTTGAAGATTCCATATGCTGCGATACTGGTTGCGAGCAATTGGGCTGCTGGTAGGAACCCCGAAGGTTCTACTATTGCCTTGGACCATGAAGAGGTATCAGCAACGGCGGCTGAGCGCCTAGGACCGGTTATTGAGTGCATCAAGGCCCTCAGTAATGACTAATCCTCGTCGCCTTAACCCACCACCATGGGTCTAAGTGTAGATGACTGGATGGAAAGCGATAATGATGGCGAATGGCATCAGATGATGCGTAAGGTTGCGGCCTTCCATCACAAGCATGATTTCGCTGGAAATAACGGTCATGACATGGGATATCGCATTGCTCTGACCGTTGAAGAATTAGGTGAACTTGCTGCTGCCATAACCAAAAATAAACCGATTGAGGAATGTGCTGAAGAGATGGCTGATGTCCTCATTCTCCTAATGGGGCATTCTCTTGCTATGGAAGTAGATCTGAAAGCAGCCTTTGAGAAGAAGTATGAACGCATCATGCAGCGACCTGCAAGAGCAGGAAGACTTGGAATCCGTGTCACAGAGTACACTGGTAATGATGAGTGATTTACATGAAGAGCGGAAATTGCCCAAGTGTGGTAGCGACGATTTAATGATTGGAATTATCCTAGCGGTCACGGTTTTCATGCCGAGATAGAACTGCTAAGGATGAACTTGCTGCTGAAGATTCAATCACTGCCTACTACTTTGTAATCATCAGATAGCGGAGTTGCTCCGGTTTCCATCGAGACGATCTTCCCTTGCTTAAATCGCATAAAGGACAGTACGGCTTCTGAGGTTGAACCATTAGCAAAGTGAACTACTGAGTGGGCAACACCAACTTCGTCATTTTCGAAAAGAATTCTATCGTCTTCAGAGGTTGCGGCTGCAGCGCCAGCAAATCCTAGCAAATCGGATTTGCCCATTGTTATCCCACCGACGTGTGGATTAAAGACAAATTCATCGTGTATTATCTCAGCTAATGCGTCGACATCTCCGTTTTCCCAGGCTTCATTGTATGCTGCAATAATTGACATGACTTTCCCAATATTTTCTAGTGCTTAAATCAGTCGCCTGCAGAATTCTAACTTTTGAATAATCTCGAAATCGAATGGGTAGGCAGTGTACTGGGGGACTGAACACCCATTGTACTTCTCCATAATGTCTTGAGGGGTTTGAGAGAACCCTTGCGATTTCGTGGAAATGATAT
>CAZNXM010000039.1:0-14267 GCA_964577145.1 uncultured Candidatus Poseidoniales archaeon | reverse complement strand
GGATTGCATTGGGTGAGGTTGGAGGATTCGGAGGAATGAATTCTGGGCTTGAATCACAAGATCCTGCTCTCACAAATATCATGCCGCCAGACCTCATGTTCGGTATTTCCATGTGGGCGTTGGCATTCTTACTTGGAGGATTGGCAGTGGCTGGCCAGCCACAAGTGGTTTCTCGAGTAATGACTTTAGATTCTGATAATGATCGTAAGCAAGCGATGGTTTGGTTCTTTGTTTGGCAAACTCCATTCATAATTTTGATGACATTTGTCGGATTATCAAGTCGTGTTGTATTTCCGAACTCCAGTGATTTTGACCCAGAACTAGGTCTTCCAATGTTGGCTATGGAGACGATGCCTGCCATCGGGATTGGAATGATTCTAGCATCGATTTTCGCTGCGACAATGTCGACTGCTGACAGCCAAGTATTAGCCTGTACTGCTGCGATTACTGATGATATCAAACCCGAATGGAGAGAGGACCACAAGACTACCAAGAAAGTAACATTATTTGTCGCTGCTTTTGCTACCGTGATTTCAGTAGGTGGACTTTACATCCCGGGAGGAGATTCTGTGTTCAAATTGGTGGTATTAGCAGTCTATGGCCTTGGTAGTATCTTCGTTCCTTTACTGATTATTCGTTGGATGGGTTACAAACCAGATTCTACCCATTCGATTGTAATGATGGTTTCAGCATTTACTGCAGTTATATTTTGGTCAATGGGTCCCACAATACTAGGTTTGAAAACAGTAAGTGGTGCTGATGGAATATTCCCTTCAGTACCTGGAATGGGTGCTGCTTTCGCAGCACACTTCATTATGAATATGAAGCGAACGCCAGAGGTATCATCACTGGGAAGATACAACTGGCCAGATAGGAAAAAGATCGGTACTTTCGCCGCGGTAATTATCATTCCACTTGCAGGACTTGAAGCAACCTATCTAGCAACTGCTCCAAATAATTCATCTTCTGCTATGGGAGGAATTGGTAACTACACATTAATCATACAGTCTGAAAATACAGTTGTGTCGACAGATGTACAATATATCTCGGATGGAGAAACCTTGGATATTTCCTATACTTGGGATGATGTCGAAATACCTGAAGGATTCGAAGTTAGCGAAATTTATCTAATTTGGGAATACGATGAAACCGATGAGACAACTAATCCGAGCGGCCCTGTTCAACAAGCTTCGTGCTTAGCAAACCCCGGTGAAAATGTTCCCGATACGACCACTGGGACATTTATTCACGATGATTACTCTGATTCCTGGGTAGAAGAAGATGGTGCGGCATTTTTGGGCTTAGGTATGACTGGTCAGGAGTTTTGGGCAGGAAGTGGTTGGCTATTCCAAACATCTGGAGTCCTAATAGGTGATGACCTAGGAAACAATACAATGGCATGGAATTTATCAGGTATATCTGAGAAGGCGATTCACGATAATATGACCACAACGGGTGACCATCCCGGTGTTTATTCGATGTCTATTCGCGTGGATGCGGAAACTGGTGGAAACTCCGGTTGTCCACACAGCGATGAGGGAGAGGAGATTGAATACCGTGTCCGAGTGACGATGATGAAAGTAGAAATAATCCCTATGAATGAAGTAGAATCAGAGTGAAAATTTCATTCCTTCTTTGCCAACCTTCCAGCCTAATTCAGTGACTGGGGTGTCGTCTCTGCAAAGTGGATTTGTATGGTTTAGATGGATGAATACGATTTCTCCGTCTCCTTCCCTGCGCTCACCAATCATCTGCAAAGTTTGTTCGACTGGGGGATGGGGCACCTCACTCTGGTCTCGGTGCTTGAGTTCATCTGAACTGTAGAATGTGCCATCAATTAGAGCAATATCAACCTCGAAATGGTTGAGCCAAGCCCTCAAGTCATGACCTCGAAGAGTTTCTTGCCAGGTATCGTGATCAGGTAGGAAAAGTAGAGTTTTCTCGGCTTTGATAAGATAGGCATGCATGTCAGAAAGTTCCGCTCGGTGTGGAACTTCGATGGCCTCAACCGTCACACCCGGTAATTGATACAAGGATGCAGTCCTTGGAATGAAGACGCCCTCGGAAAGTAAGTTGGACCAATGCGGTGTTCTTTCAATCAACTCAATCATTGATTTTGAACAATATAGGTTGACCCCTTTTGCTGCCATAGTTTCCTTTCCAAAAAGCCCTAAACCATCGACATGACCGATGTGTGCATGAGTGAGGAAGACTGAATCAACTTCAGTACAGCCCCACAAACGTAGTTGTTCACCAAGGTGACGGGTCGCCTCAAACAGGTGCTTTCCACCATCGGCATCGGTTAATCCCAACGATACCGGGTACCTTTGAGGCAAGTCAGAACAACAGTCACAACCGACTTGAGGAACACCACCGTCCTGAGCGCTGCCCAGGAGGGTGACTTTTACCATCAAACCAACCTCAAATCTTGCGTTCCCATTGACGGGTTAACGCATCTCGCATGTACCATGCACCACTTGCATCAGGGAATTCTAGCCATTCATTTCCATCTGAGCGCATGGTTCCCACATCGTTTGCAGTAGGTACTGTAGGTGCAGCTGGAGCAACTGGCATCATTACTGGCTGTGGTTGAGAATAGACTTCTCGTCCTTCAGGTTGTGCAGTCATATCAGGCATTGCTGGCTGTTCAGGTTGTACCGGTTGTACCGGTTGTGAATAAGCAGGCTGTGCAGGCTGCGCAAACATGTCAGGCATTGCCGGTTGTACCGGTTGTGCACCCATATCTGGCATTGCTGGTGCTGCCCATGATTTGGTCTCATCAGGGGAGCCTTTTCGCCTCATTATCAGGAATACAACGAGTAGAATTACTACCAATAGTCCAGCGCCAGCGCCACCATAGATTATCATCGGGTCGATGACATCATTGAGGTCAGAAATTCCATCTTTATCCTCATCAGGACATCCTGTTCTATCTTCAGTAGAAGTTCCTGCGACGTCGAGACAATCATCAACCGAATCTCCGAAACCATCGCCATCGGTGTCAAGATAGTCAGCATAGTCTTCGGGGAATGCATCAATTGAGTCAGCCCAGCCATCACCATCTGTATCGAGGCAACCAATTAGTCCACCCAATAACGAATCTCCTTCCTCATTGGGGCAGCTATCAGAATTATCCCCAATGAAATCGCTATCGGAATCAAGCCACTCAGTTGGATCTAATGGGAAAGCATCGGTACCTTCGAATGGATCAGCCCAGCCATCACCATCCATGTCTGGACACCCTAGAACATCCTCGGTGGAGGTCCCATTGACGGTCATACAGTCATCATTACCATCTGCGATTCCATCACCATCGATATCTCGATAGTTTTCAGCATCGCCGGGGAATGCATCCATGTAATCTGCCCAACCATCGCCATCTGAATCAGGGCAACCAAGTATGTCGTCCTGCCAAGATGCACCTGGTAGGGTCGGGCAAGTATCTTGCTCCTTTGCGAATAAGTAGTATTCACCGGGCCAGTTCTCATTACGGTCAGTCCAGGAGCTATTGCCCCAATTATCACCAAAGCCATCCTCGTCCCAATCGGACCACTGTGTGGATTCAGCGGGGAATGCATCTGCTCCATCATCTGTCGTCCAAGATGAATCTGGACTCGAATATCCATCTGCATCCGGGTCAGGACATCCTACCCTATCGATAATACTGGTTCCAGAAATTGAAGGGCAAGCATCTGGATTGTTTCCTTCAGGATTGTCACCATATCCATCATCATCAGAATCGAGCCACTGTGTTGGATCATTTGGCATATCATCTTCTGTGTCAGCCCATCCATCACCATCCATATCTGGGCATGCAAGAGTTGTACCAAGAGTGGAATTACCTGCCATTGTAGGGCAGGTGTCTTCAAGGTCTGCATAGCCATCTGAATCGGTATCTACACAACCATCATATGAACCGAGATTGGATGTACCTGCTATCTTGTTACAGTC
The DNA here is from genome assembly GCA_964577145.1 of uncultured Candidatus Poseidoniales archaeon. Lineage (GTDB taxonomy): Archaea > Thermoplasmatota > Poseidoniia > Poseidoniales > Poseidoniaceae > MGIIa-K1. The sequence goes on along the minus strand of CAZNXM010000039.1, from coordinate 10,316 downwards.
ATCTGCTGCATCATCATAGCCATCACCATCGTCGTCAAGGTCTTCATCAGAATCTCTGCAACCATCGCCGTCAAGGTCGTTTTCGATAGTGGAAACCCACCATTCACGCGGTGGGTTATACGAAGTCAGGCAGTCATCTGCGCCATCGTTCACGCCATCATTATCATCATCGGAATCTTCAGATGAATCTTTACAGCCATCATTATCGAAATCAGTTGTGGAATCACTGGTCCAGTTCCATGCGCCGCCACGAGGACAGTCATCACCAGAGTTATCGGTAATTCCATCATTGTCATCATCGTGATCGCATTCATCACCTGGTCCGTCTAAATCAGAATCTATTTGCAGAGGATTATTGTCATCTGGACAATTGTCATTTTGGTCATTGACTCCATCATTATCACGGTCAGCATTGTTGACTGGGTCCAATACCCACACGAATAGATCAAGGCCTCCAGACGAGGTTATCGATTGAGTACCTTTGTTGATAGTTGATTGGAAGGATCCTGTTGCTGAATAATTCCCAGACATGTTTACTGCAACATCGCCAAATAAGTCGTCACTTGAACCTCCGAGGTTCTCTACCCAATTCCAATTTCCAAGGTCATCTATCTGAGCGAGGAATGCATCCTGCCCACCATTTGAAGATAGGTAATGTGGACCAAATGAGGAAGTGCCGCTAAACAATCCTCCGACAGCAAAGTTGCCATTTTGGTCCTCAGCAATCGAAGATGCCCATTCTAAATTACCACTTGAACCTGCAGTAGTTATCCATGATGTCGCACCATTGCTACCAATCTTCACAATAAATGCATCACCATTTCCTTGATCAGTAGCAGTCTTCTGGTTACCTGCATCAAGAGTTCCAATAAAGACGCCAGTAACAATTACATCACCAGTAGAAGTAACCAGTAAATCGTCAGGAAGACTTAGGCCTCCTGAATTGCTTGTGAATCCCTTTACATCAAGGACTTGACCATTCGGGCTCCATTTTACAACGACTGTGTCCTGCTGTCCACCTGCTTGGTGAGTTTTTCCTCCACCAGTGAAAGTGCCAGTAGTAATTCCCACTTGCCAAATATTTCCGGCCATATCGATTCCAACATCATATGCAATTTCTGTACCTAGTCCTCCGGTTGCGGAAGCCCAATTAACTCCGCCAGTCATTGAATCCATGCCGACCAGTAGATACTCTCTGTCAGATGTATTGAGTGCAATACCGCCGATGGAGGAATCCCCACTTTGGTCACCACTTACAATTAAGTCGCCAGCCATATTCACCGACAGACCCCTAATCCATGTGCCACCACTATTGTTGTCAGTGGTAAACGAAGTAGCCCACATCCAATTTCCCATCGGATCAAGTTTCGCAACAAATCCATCACCTGCATTATTGTATTCGGTCAAGACAGTAGGCCCAAATCCTACCTGTCCCCAAATCAAACCACCAATGTAGATGTCGCCAGTCATACTGACGGTCATGGTGCTAAGGAAAACTAGGCCAGCAGATGCATCTGGCATAACAGCCCATTGCCATGTTCCACTATCATCGACTTTTGCGATATATGAATCAGCATCATTTGCACCATTATTAGGTGAATTTGCCTGCAACTGATGCGGGCCAAATTGCAAATTATTACGGGTATCACCAGAAATAATCCATCCACCGGGTACAGCTTCGATATTTGTTGCATTTACATGACCGGAGGAAGTACCAGCTTTGACTAGCATTTGTGGTTCAGAATTTGCAAACAGAACTTCATCGATATCTTCGAGAACTGTTGGAACATCATACGGAATGACGCTGACAAGCATTAAGGTCGACAGAATTAGACTCACTGTAATTTGGGAGCGCATGACCTACGGTCATGTCTTAGGGTCATGAAGGTGTTCATCTCTGGTTCCGATGCAACAAATTGGTTACACCATTGAGAATCCATGTTCCCGGACCCGGTTCCGGGCCTTGGTGAGCAGGTACTAACACATTGAACGTCTCGTAAGTTGCAGTATTATCATCAAATCTCCACCAGCGAAGGAGCCCACCCATTCCTTCCTCGGTTTCTTCACTTCTGCGTTCACTTAACACATCATGAAAATTCAATTCATCTTCGGTACCGATATCGACCCGATTAAGCATAGGTACTCTTTCGAGAAGTTCTACTGAATGAAGTTTGAATAATCCTCCACAATTGAGTACTATTTCTTCGACATCATGTTCCAAAGTTGGACCTTTGAGTTTGCCTTTAACAACATGAATTAATCCATCGAGAAGAATGGGTCTACCTTGTCCTAGATCTAATCCTGCTTCCTCGACAATGGAAAAATCGGTAATCGGTTTGAGTGCGAATGGGCCTTCACCGTTGAATATGCCTTTCTCTTCGCTAATCTCATCCTCAACATCAGTGTCTTCTAGAAGCTTGATTTCTCCATCTAAAACGCCATATCCAATAAATGCCGAGAGTTTTTCTTTATCCCAAATGGTAAGAGTTCTACCATCTCTACCTATGACATCATGGATATCAAATGACATTATCCTCTCTACAATTAGAAGGTGGGAGCCACGTGGTACATCGAAGAGCCATGATTCTATGCTCGGTAAATCAAGGGGAGCAAAACCTTGTCCAGCGGTCCAGACCTCCATTCCTTCAGTCAATCCGCGGTCCATTTGAGAAGGGGTTAGGTCGTGGATTCTGCCAATCCAACTAATCTTTCCCGGGCCGGCAAGAGGACTCCCTCCACTGTCGAGGCTTACGCCAAGACGTCGAAGAAGTGCTAGCACATCTAGGCCCATAGTGCGCCTATGAGCGCGGGCCATCCTTGAGTGTTCACTCAAGGTTGCCACGTAGGGTCAACAACTCAGACTCACCAGCGTCAATGACGGTGATGGTTGAAACAGCAAATGGCTTTCCAGAAGCAGTTCCTAATTCACGGTTCACAAGCATTGTTCGGTGCATTGTGACCTCGGGGTGCTTTGCCATCATTTCGTCGATGTACTCTTGCTGGCAGTTTACAGCGTAGATGATGCACTTGGCATCTCCTTTTGCGCAGGCATCGCTTGCCTGGCGCTGCCCAAACAGCAGAGTTCCAGTTCCAGTTGCAATTTTCAGTTGTCGGCTTAGATCCATTTCTCATTCCTCCTAATTGGTTTCTCAATGGTTGAATTCATTCTGGGATATAGTACAGTTCTACACTGCCGGTTCCCAGGCTGATAGGCTGACCTACGATGATATTCTCAGCAACACCGGTCAGGTTGTCACGCTCGCCAATAATTCCGGCCTTGAGCAGGTGGTTAACAGTAACCTCGAATGCCGCACGTGCGAGAATTGAGTGCTTGGTTCCAGATACACCGTGGCGACCAATCGCTCTTACTTCACCTTCGCTAGTCATCACATCGGAGACCATCAACAAGTGACGGACATCTACTTCGAGACGTGCTCCATCTAGAGTTGCTTGCAACTCGTTAATGATTGCTTGACGAGCAGCCTCAATTCCAAGGTAATCGTAGATCTCAATGATATTGTTGGTGTAAGTTCGTGAACGGTCAATACCATTCATATCAGAAATACGACGAAGGTTACTTCCAATGGTTGAGAGGTAATACTCACCTGTCTTGTCATCGAGCTGAACATTTGCTCGCTCGATGTTTGGAATTCCCTTTAGGCGCAGATCCTTAATTTTGTCTTCGAGTTGAAGCAATTCGGTATAGGATGGTGGGTTTTCAGCAAGATTCTTCATGTCATCTTCAGTTTGAATACCAGGAATTAATGTCAGCGTATTAGGATTCTTCTCCTTGTCTGCTTCCACATAAAGACGAAGAGCACGCTCAAGTTTGTCCTTAACTTGCATTCCAGTCATTGCCTTCTGCTTCAGATTACCCTTTTTCAGTTTCAATACCAACCGTCGTTGTGCGACATCGGTCTCGATATCTGCGATATTTCGAGTAGTGGTAATCTCGATTGCTGCAGCCAATTTCTGGGCATCCTTAGCAGATTCAGAGTTAGGGCCATTCAGATAGATTGTCATTGTAGGTGTGTCTGGTACCTTTCGTGCATCAACAATCTCGATGATACGAGGTAGACCCTGTGTGACGTTGACTGTCGCAACACCCGCATAGTGGAATGTACGCATGGTCATCTGTGTTCCAGGTTCTCCAATGGACTGAGCTGTCAAAATTCCTGCTGCTTCGAATGGGTCTATACGAGCTATTTCAGTTGCATTTGTTGCTTCAGAAATAACCGAGTCTGCCTGCTTCTTGGTCAACTTTGCTTTGTCGCGTAGATGAATTGCAGTTGTTAGGTCGTGCAATGTCTGCTGGTTGTAGAATTCTCCAGCTCTCTCTGCCGCCTCGGCTAGAGCCTTGTAAACAGCATCTTCAGCAAGTTCATCTGTGTAAGAATTCAACTTAACTTCGGAATCATATGCCTCTAATTCTTGTTCAATTTTTGTTGTGCGACGACGACGTGTTCCACGACGTAGACGGACTGATGTTGTTGCAGAGTTGGAGTCTCCACCGGAATCTCGACTACTAGTCGAAGCACCAACGATGATTCCATGAATTCTGGATGCTGTGTCTGAGTCTGTTTCACAGAATTTCGCAATCTCCTGTGCGGTTAGAACCTTGACGTCATCCCACTTACGGTCATCCGCCAACTTGTGAGCGAATTCCTCTGGGACAAGCATATCCATGAGCTTCTTCTTGGTTGCACTCTTTACTACCATCAGTTTTCACCTCCTGCTTCTTCGGAAACTCCATCGTCGTGTCCGAGATCAAATATCTTGTCATCGCTATCTTTGTACTCTTGGTTAGCGGTCTTTTTTGGACCGTCGGTTCCAAGTGCTGCATCAACGATAACATCAATGTTGAACGGCTTTCCGTGAACACCACGGCTTGGGTCAATTCCATCTTCTCCATAGGAGAATTGGATGATTCTGTTTGCAGTATTTCTTACAGACAGGTTTTCATCATTGAAGACCTTGAGGTCATCCATTGCGTTAATCAGTCTGCGTTGCATGTATCCCGACTTGCTGGTACGAACCGCGGTATCGACCAAAGACTCACGTCCAGAAACAGAGAGCATGAAGAACTCTGTTGGTTCAAGACCACGCTTGAAAGAGGAAGAGATGAATCCCTTCTCCTTAGCACCGAGTCCTCCACGCTTGAAGTGGGGTAGAACACGTTGGTGGTATCCACGCTCAAGACGTGCACCACGAACCTTTGCTTGACCGATTGAACCTGCCATCATAGTCAGGTTATCCATCGAACCACGTGCTCCTGAAATCGCCATTCCAACCGCAGCATTATCTGTTGAGAGGTTGAGGTAATCCTTAGCAACGTCACCAGCAGCCTGCTTTCCAAGGTCAAGAATCACCATGATATCTTCCTCAAGTGTTTCTTGGGGCGTACGTCCAGGACGGGCCTCATAATGTCGTCCATCCTTACCGAACTTGTCCAATGCTTCCTGTACTTCTGCACGAGCAGTTGCATTGTGTTCCTCAATCTGTGCGAGAACTTCAGTTGATAGATCTTCATCATCAATTCCGGTTGTGAAACCGAGCGAAGTACAAGCGCCTATAGAAAGACGGGTGAATTCATCTAGGAAACGTGCTCCCTTTGTCGAACCATTTGTTTGGACAATTGCATCTAGCAGTCTTCCATCTTCAGCACCGATTGCACGCTTATCTAGCGTACCAGAAACATGTCCATTCTTGACGACGACATCGTCGTTAGAACGGCTGCGGAAGCGCAGATGGATATTTTCTGGGATGATTACACTAATCAGATCCTCACCCCTGAACCACTCTTTACCGTCCTTGGTAATGACCTCAGGAAGAGCACCGGTCCAACCGATATTACCTAGCATTTCTAGGCCGTTACGCTTGGAGACCATTGTTCCAGGGCGGCTCAATAGGTATGCTCCAGAGATGTGGTCGTGAATTCCTCCAATAACCGCTCCACCATATCGAGGGGTCAGAATGTGTTCTTGGACACGCATGAGAATCTTAGCCTCAGCACGTGCTTCTTCTCCTTGAATTACGTGAAGGTTCATTTCGTCACCGTCGAAATCTGCGTTATATGGCGTACATACCGCCAGATTGAATCTGAAGGTGTGTCCTTCCATTACTCGAACTTCGTGGACCATCATCGACATACGGTGAAGTGAAGGCTGGCGGTTGAAGATAGCTACATCGCCATCGATTAGGTGACGCTCTACCAGTAGACCTGGCTTGGGGTTGTTCTGCATATCTACAGTAGATAGGCGGTCCTCAACACGTGTTCGCTCTCCCCACTCATTGTCAGGGCTACCACAGTGTGGGCAAGTGACCTCGAGTTCTTCGGGGTATTCTTGATCGGGGTTTGCTAGTGACCACTTCCACCTGTGGTGTAGGATAGCTCGTGGGTCATCGGCTGGAAGAGGCATCGAATCTTGGTCCTCTCCACGGAGGTTTGCAATTGTTGCAGCCTCATCGATCACGTAGGTGATTTCTTCTTCGCCGCCAGCAGTTGCTGCTTCGCGGTTCACCAATTTACGGATGACTAAACCAGGTAGGAAGTTTGGTGCAGGTAGAACCTGATGCAAATCGAACCTTGTGGTTGTCTCTTCCATACATTCTGGGTTATGGCAACGGAAACCGGCATTGATTAAGCGGCTGCGCTCATTGATACGAACACGGCGCCCATCGGAACGGATGACATAGTTGACACCAGGGTGGACCATAGGACCACGTAGAATCATCTGGCGCATCTGTTCACGGTTTCTGGTAGTAACTCGGATTGGAACTGTGAGTTCCTTTGCAATCTTTGTTGGTACACCAACCTCGTTAATTCCAAGGTATGGGTCTGGCGAGATAACGGATCTTGCACAGAAGTTGACACGCTTTCCAGAAAGGTTGGAACGGAAACGTCCTTCCTTACCCTTGAGACGCTGAGTTAGTGTCTTCAGAGTTCTTCCTGAACGATGGCGTGCTGGTGGGATTCCACTAGTCTGGTTATCGAAATATGTGGTGATATGGTATTGTAGAAGTTCCCACAAATCCTCAACAATCAACTGAGGTGCACCAGCGTCACGATTCTCACGTAGTCGTTGGTTAATTCTCAAGACGTCGACCAACTTGTGGGTCAAGTCATCCTCAGAGCGGTCGCCTGAATCGAGGGTAATCGATGGGCGTACGGTGATTGGTGGAACTGGTAGTACTCTCAAGATAATCCACTCTGGTCGGTTGGACTTGTCCATACCAACGAAGATGAGGTGCTCATCAGGAATACCTGCAAGCCACTCACGGATGTCACGAGCGTTGAGTTTGCGCTCTGTAGCCTTGGAGCCACCTTGTGCAATGATGTTCTCCTTGAAGGTAGTAGGCTTGTCTAAGACAATCTTACCCTGCTGCTCTCCACAGTGCATACAAATTGCGCGCTTGGTTCCAGAAGTAGTCTTTTCAACCTCTTTGATAATCTTGCTGAACTCGGTTGAACCGACTCCGTGCTTGGTAATCAAATCACGAACACGAGCACGATAGTAATCCTGCTCAGAAAGTTCTGGGTTAGAGGGGTGAGTTCCTGGTGCATCGTGCAATAGAATCTTCGAACAATGGTTACAGGTTGCCTTTAGAATGGTCTTGATCAAGTTGACGAATCCAATATGGATAACTGGAAGCTCAAGTTGGATGTGTCCAAAGTGACCTGGGCTTTCGTCATACTTGCAATTATCAGTAGGACAAAGAAGTCCTGGCTCAATGACTCCCATATGTGGGTCCATCAATCCTTGATTATACGCGTGTCCATCATCCTTGTAGGTGTCTGCGGTCTTTACCTCAACCGATGACATCTTGCGGATTTCGAGTGGGTCCATTAGGCCAAAGCGAATGCTTGCGATTCTCTTTGGAATCATTGTGGTGCTGTTTCGACTCATCTGCGGTCCTCCAGTTCAAGACGCATTGCCACTCCGAGACTCTTCATTTCGTCTAGGAGCAACTTGAATGCGTACGAGGTCTGTACCTTGTAGACCTCAGCGCCATCACCGTGAATTGGTGAGACGTAAGTGCGTCGTTTCGGATCATACCATGCTACGTGACCAGATTGGGCACAAACGAATAGGTCGATACCATCGGACTCATCGAGTAGACGGTCTTTGATAACCATCGAAGCACCGTGTGCAATCAAACAGTCACGCTCCATTTCTCCGAACCTCAGACCACCTTGGCGGGCACGTCCTTCGGTTGGTTGTCGTGTGAGAATCTGAACACGTCCACGGCTACGAGCGTGAATCTTTCCAGAAACCATGTGGTGCAACTTCTGGTAGTAGATACATCCAACGAAGATGTCTGCAGGATAAGTCTCACCAGTTTCACCATTAATCATGGATTCACGGCCAGTGTGGTCATATCCATTGCGGACAAGACCATCTCTTAGACTACCTTCCTTCTCTCCACGGAATGCAGTACCATCGATTCGGCGTCCTTCAAGGGCACCGACCTTGCCACCAATCATTTCGAGAACGTGTGCAACGGTCATTCTGGATGGAATTGCGTGTGGGTTGATAATTAGGTCAGGGACGATACCATCACGTGTGAATGGCATATCTTCTGCATCGACCATACGGCCAATGACTCCCTTCTGTCCGTGACGGCTAGCGAACTTGTCACCAACTTCGGGAACTTTGTGGGAACGAACCATTACACGTACTAGGCGTCCAGAATCTAAGGACTCAGTAACGAATACATTGTCGACCCATCCCTTTTCTCCGTGACGAATGAGCATTGAAGACTCTCTTCGTTCCTGCGCTTGTAGGAATGCTCCTGCTCCAGTTTCTTCAAGGAAACGTGGAGGGCTGGTCTTTCCAACCAGTACATCGCCACCTTCGAGATACTTCTCAGGGTGTGGTAATCCATCCTCTTCAAGGTGGTCGTAAGCACCAACTGGCTTGAGGCCCTTGACCTCTTCCAAACCGGTTCCGGGGAGTTCGATCTCCTCTACCTGACCACCAGGGAATCTACGACGCTCTGCATTGTAGGTGCGATTGAAAGTCGAACGACCCAAAGCACGCTGAACACTTGAGCGGTTCATGATGACTGCGTCCTGCATGTTGTATCCATGAAGACTCATGACAGCCACAATGAAATTCTGACCACCTGGGCGGTTCTCAAAGTTGGTAGTATCCATTGCCTTTGTGTGGGTGATGGAGCGCTGTGGGTAATGCAAGATGTGCAGACGAGTGTCTGGGCGCAAGCGGTAGTTTGCACTTGGTAGACCAAGAGATTGCTTGACCATTGCAGTACCTCCGGTAACTCTTGGGGTAGAGTTGTGCTCAGGGTATGGAATTAGAGCTGCACATACTCCAAGGACCAATTGCGGGTCGATTTCGCAGTGTGTGTGTTCTGCGGTGTACAAGAGGTCTACATCGAATGTAGCATCTGCCTTCTCGCCGTTTGGCATTGTTACTCGTGCTTGGAGAGTTGCTGAGGTAGCACCAGGTTCACCGAGATTTAACCATGTGATTGTTGAATGGCTTACTGGCCGACCTGCGTACTTGTTTCCTTCAGGTACAACCTCTGGTAGAACGAAAGGCTTCGGGGCGATGTAGAGGTCTTCTTCTTCCTCTGCATCAACCCACTCGACTACTCCTTCATTGACTAAATCCTTGAAGGTCATCTCGCCGCTAGAAACTGCGGAAAGGTGCTGTGGAGTCAAGCGTGGTGCACCATCATATAGAATTAGTAAAGGACGGAGGATTCGGCCCTTATCAGTGTTGATGAATATGTCTCGATTCGCATTATCATAGCGAATACAGACTTCGGAGCGGATCGCTCCACGGCGACGTGCATTCTTGAACTGACGAACAAGATTTGCTCCACGCTTGTGTACTCCATAGATGTCACCGTTAACGTGAATTCTATCTCCGTCGGTCCAATCTTCTGGTTGGAAGACATCCATCTCGTCAAGGCGGGCACGAATCTCTGTCTCTGGTACGTTCTCAGAAATATCAATCATCTGTGCAGCATTCTTCACCAGACCACAGTTCTGACCCTCAGGGGTCTCGTTAGGACAAAGTCGTCCCCATTGTGTCGGGTGAAGGTCACGTGCCTCGAAGTGAGGTTGGCTGCGAACCAGTGGGCTGGTTACACGGCGCATGTGTGATAGTGCGGAAAGGTAGGTGGTGCGGTCAAGCAGTTGGCTTACACCGCTACGTCCACCGACCCAGTTTCCTGTAGCAAGAGCATGCATGATCTTACTTGTCAGAACATCGGGTCGCAAGCAGGAAGTAATCTTCAACTCACGCTTGCGGTTGTGGTGGCGCTCAAGTTGGTACTTGAGGTCACGA
>CAZNXM010000038.1:0-15032 GCA_964577145.1 uncultured Candidatus Poseidoniales archaeon | reverse complement strand
GCAGCTGGCGTTTGTATCAAGATAGAGAAGAAGGCTTGAGTCCTAACAGGATTAAGATCCAATAAGGAGAGAGGTGGACGTCATGGCAGCAGTGACCATCATCAAGTTAACCGGAGAGAATCATCGTGATATCGATGCAGTAGCATCTCAGATTAAGACAATCTGCGATAATGGCGGCATTACATTGCGAGGTCCAATCCCGCTACCTACCCGTCGTCTTGTGGTACCATGCCGCAAGGCCCCAGACGGTGAAGGCAGTGAGACATACGACCATTGGGAGATGCGTATTCACAAGCGCCTCCTAGAGATGGACATCACCTCTGGTAAGGACGAGAGTGCTCTAAGGAATGTTGCTCGTATCCCGATCCCTGACACTGTGAGCATCGAACTTTCGATGCGCACTGTCAACTGAGATAATCTAGATTCTAATGCGCCTTCCTGGCGCTACTCGATTACTCAGAGTTCGGCGATTTCAGCAACTCCAGCATCGACGAGATAGTTCGCCATATTTTCTTCGAGGAAATGGATATCTCCTACTTCAAGTGCAAGTTCACCATCCATTGTGATGACAGGCTCATCCACTGATTGAAGAACTCTAATACGTAACATAGTGCCAGTTTCGTCAATTTCTTCTTCGATAGGCTCTGGAGATTGTTCTGCTGCTTCGGCTTCAGCCCAAGCTGCGAAGTCCGCTTCTTCTTTCTTTTTAGATGGTGCAAGTTCCATAGCGGCTGCATGTACAACATCAGCATTAGCAGCAGGAAGTGGTTTAGTTTCAGGAGGTGGGCTCAAACCCTCGAGTTCTGGATAGGCTTCATTCTGCGCTAGGACTTCTTCTTCATCCATCTCTTCTTCGATATCCTCGGGCTTATCTTCTAGAGCAATTGAAGGAGGCCCTTGGCCGGTTAGACCACCCGGCTCTTCGACAAAGGAATCGAGTTGCGTAGTTCCCGGTGCCATCGGTTCAACTTCAACCATGCCCTCTGAATTTAGGCCATGTTGCATTTCTGACCAGTTAACAGTCTGCTTGAATTTTTCAATTTGAGCGATTACATTAGAATGGAATTCACGCTCTGCGGGGTCATGTCTTGACCAATCAAGAGAGGCCAATTCCTGAGTTGAGCCAGCAGCCCCTCCTTCGGTTCGAAGGGAAGAACTAGCTGCATATTGCAATACTGCAACCAATCTTTTTCGTGCCAATTCAGATGCGGTACGTCTGATGTTTGCTTGACGCTTTGTCAAATTCTGAAGTTTGAGGTCGGGCCCACGGCTACGATATATTTCGTGGATCTGCATCTCAACAGTATCGAGTAGTTGCGCTACCTTGCTCCAGAAATCTTGGCGTGGTAATGTCACTGGAACATGACGGTTGGTCTGTTGGCGCAGTGTAGCAAATAATTGCTCTTCGACCTCTCGGGCTTGAGCGTCATCCAACATCCTCCGCTCGGCCATGTCATCTTTGGTGTGGGAGCCCATCTATCAACCCTTCATCGAGGAATTCAGAACATTAGATGCGAGGATTCAAACCCTCAAGCCTTGGGTTCACCAACGGTGAACCCAGTGAAGAAGGCCATCCTCTTCGTGATTCTGTTGATGCTTACCCCTTGGGCATCGGCTGATTCATCTACTTGGGAAGGACCGGAAATAACGCCTGAAGATGCAGGACTTGAGCCTTCATATTCGACTTATGATGGATTCCCAGTTCCAACGAACGCGACGATTACCGATTCGGTATTCGAAGTCGCACCCGTTTGGGTAGAAGCAGAGGATAATGGCACATATTGGGCTCATGATTCATCTGGGGGATTCAACGTTGGCACATCAGCAGGGACTTCCTCTATGGGTTTTGACGGTAATCTAATCCTACAAGCCCAATCCACATATGGGACCATGACCGATTTTGAAACGAGCGTTTTACAATTTTCAGACTGGGCACTCCAAGGGGATGAAATTTGGTGGCCCATTGAATCGGTAAATGCTACAAATGGGCCAAATTCATCAGCCGATGGAAATTTCCATGCTGGACCGAAAGTTGCACTTCCGGTAAATTCCTCTGGGACACTTCGTTCTCAAACATGGGATGTGCCCGCTGTTGTGAAAAATTTCACTCTTAATTTCTCCAGATGGTATTCTTTAGGAAGCGACGATTTAAGCGCGATTGAAGTCTCTTTTGACCATGGAGTAAATTGGGTAGAGATTGAAAATTGGAGTGGTCAGGATGAAAATTGGGTCGACGAGTCATACACTCTGGACTCAATGTTAGCAAATGCATCAGGAATCACTGTCCGCTTTTCTACATTAACGGGATCCATTGGTCCAGATCAGGGATTCTTTGTTGATGATTTCAGAATAGCAAATGATGGCGAACCACTTCGTTCATGGTTCCACGGAAATGCGTCCGGCGGCTATTCACCAATGGCCGACGGTTCTCTCATAATTCCTGTTGACCTTTCTGGATTAACCGACCCTCTCGAATTATCATATCAGTCTAATTGGGATATCGAAGCTGATTATGCAGACAATATGGTAGTGATGATATCGATGGACAATGGCGTCACTTGGACAATTTCATCCCCTCTTCCAGGTGTTCCGGGCTTGGGCTTTACAATCGGGGGTAACCATTACACCGAGCAATCCTATGGTTGGAGAGAGGTTCATCATCCCCTTCCTGCACAGACCGCTGCTCATCAAAATGCATCTTCAGCATTGTTGAAATTCAGAGTTACTACAGACCAAGTTCGCAATAATGGAGGTAGTGCAATCGATGGATGGGAGGGAATAATGATAGATGATATTTCAGTCATTTCTTCGACCGCTACTACAACTCCAACAAAGATATTGTTGGACAATTTATCTTCAAGCGCAAATCACTCGTTATTCATTGCAAATACTAGTGTTAACGAGTGGCAATATATCGATTGGGAAGGGTACAATGGTCCGTGGTCAACCAGCGAATCATTTGAGATAAATCAGGAAATGCCATTTGGGTGGCGTATTGACCACGAGCGCGGCAATACTCCTTGGGAAGTTGGAGCCATCGATAATAGCAATAGAATTGGTCCGAATTCTACAACTTGGCCCTCTGGCTCTAAGGGTATAGGAATAAATCTCGATGGTAGATATGCTCACAATACATTCACCCATCTCGTAAGTCCTGCATACACTATTCCAGTAAATTCTACTGCTCGCTTAACATTCAATCACTGGATTTGTACAGAAGCAGAATGGGATGGTGGGGCGATTTACACATCCATAGATGATGGGATTACATGGCAGTATTATGGTGATAATATCACAGGATTCTATGAGCGTCAAAGCAATATCAACACGATGAGCCCATTCTACAATCACGGTATTTTCGATGGTTCAACTGTGGCTAATGGTTGTGGGAATAATAACAGCGCACAATCTTTTGATATCAAGAGTGGCGATATCTCATACTTATCGGGTAATGATGTGAGAATCAGATTTTCATTCTTCTCGGATACATATGTCAATGATGCAGGGTGGTACATCGATGATGCGGGTATTGAAATCGACCGTTTCATCTCAAATGGTACTTGGATAAGCCCAATAATCGATGTCGATGAAGCCGGCTGGGGGCGTCTAACTGGAATTACAATGATTCCTGATGGAACCGATTTGTCAGTTGATGTATTGGATTCTGCAGGATTTGTTATTCCGGGATTTGAAAATCGGTCGCTTCCATTAGACCTTCACATCGGTGCGTGGGAACATTCACAATTACAATTCCGTGTAAATATGTGGACCTCAGATGAGGAAGTTACTCCTAGACTGAAAATCCTCCATCATGGTATGACAGAATACATTACCTTTGATTCAGATCTAGTTTGGAGTATTGCCGAAAATCTAGAGAGAAAGGGGAGTAATGGATTCCAAAATAATGGTTCAACCTACCAGGAAGCTGGAATTGATATTGGCCTATGGCGCCCATTCAATGCAGTGAAAATCAGTTGCGATGGAAATGCGACAATTGGGCTAAGGGGGATGCCTCAATTTGAAATCCCAATTCAAGGCCAGGCACAACCCCAAGGTTACTCTTACACCGCACCGTGCTCGGACACAATTATCGAAATGAATCCTTCCGATGCGATTTCTATCAATAATCATCTCTCATTGATTTTCAACGGTTCAGAGGTAATCGACTCAGTTGTAAAAGTCGAGCCTATTTCACTTAGGGCTCCAATAGACCCTGCGATAGATTTCAACTCAGATGGTCAGCCAGAATGGAAGTGGAATGGCACATGGAGGCACATGACTGAATTGTATTCATCGAGAATAGATGGTGTTAATCATACGCCTTCCGATAGTAGAGGATTTGAGACAACCTTCTCTGATACCATCGAGTTAAGTGTTGCAATGAGTACTGATGTGAATGTGAATCGTACTCATGAATGGTATGATGATAGAGATGGATGTTTCCTTGTTACAGTAGACGGCAATTGGAGTTGCTGGGATGCTCAGATGGAAAGGTTGGAGTATTCCGATGAGGGTTGGCTTTCAATTTACACAGTCAATAAAACGCTGACAGATCCATTGAATCCAGTTATGGATTTCAAGCTAATAGGAATCAGAATAGCATCTTCAGTTCCGCATGAATTTTCACTTGACGAGACGATTCTCGCTTCGATGATGCAGCCTAGAAACAATGGACTGAGCGAATATAATGTCACAATTTCAGCTCAACGCGGCGGAGTTATTTTCAACGGCACTATCGATTATGAACCAGCCTTTGTTGACAATTGGCTCACTTTACCAAGTGATACAATCTATCCCGGGCGTACAGTAAGCGCAACTTCCAATCACGTTGTACTAGATGGACAACCTGCGGTCGAGAAGGTTAGCCTATTCCTCTCCCCTACTCCGCAAATTAGTGATTCATTAGTTGAAATTGAAGTTGATTTGCTTGATACAGGTGGTCGTTTCATTCAGAAAGAAGGTGCGGCTTATGCGTCGATTGATTCAGGCAATTCAACATGGGACGGAGTGAATATGACCTGGTCACTAACCGGCCATTGGTTATTCGACGACCTCCCTCGTCTACATTGGTTAGTACAGGCCGAGAATGAGTTAGGAGTAATATTAGGCCCCGCCCATGGCATTACTGGATCAGGTCTGAACTCGGCAGTGACCAATGACCTTGAAGCAGTTGCATTCGAGGTTAGTGACGGTTTCAGAATGTTATCCGATATTACAGACCCATCATGGCCAATGAAGGTCAAGGCCAATGAAACCCTACATATTAGTGGTGAGGTTAGGTATTCTGGACTAGCAAATCTTCATCCAAATATCGATGATGTCGAAGTTAATATCGAATTATTTGCGGGCAATGTCATAATCTCTACACATGCTACACAAATAGATGAAAATGGGATATTCACTCTTGATATTGCAACCCCATCGGATACAGATAGCGGCCTCAATATGACTCTTAGGCCCGTTCTTACTCGAGTTGGTACCCTCGATGCAGATAGCGCAATAGATGTGACAGCAGAGTATCAAAAGGCGGAATTCATTCTGGATAATGCTGCCAGCGAGGTAATCTCCCTCGAAGTTGCTGCTCCAGGCGGGCCTCAACCCGCAGATGGTCACGTTTGGTACCATGGTCAAGATTTACCATTACGGCTCACGCTTTCTGATGATAATGGCCTACCCTCTTCGATGAATATGGTTATTTCAAAGAGCAATCGCGATTGGGAGATTATTCCATTTGCCACTCCAGTTGGTGCAACCACTGCAGTAGTTGACCTACCGTTAATAGAAGAATCCAGCATTCCAATTTCGGGTATGACAGAAGGAGATGTTAGAGTATATTTCATCGGTTATGATTTGGCAGGAAACCCAATCGAAAATGCAGGAAAGTCAACTGCCCCACTTGCTACAATCCAATATCAGGATAGACATGCGACTTGGATTGGTGGAGAAAGTCTCGGAATGGATAGCGTAGGCGGATTCCTATATCCGGGATACCATCACACATTCAATTTCACACTTAGCGATGAGAATGGTATCGAATCGATTGATGTGCTGAGATTTTCACTTGATGGAGACGATGAAAATTGTGAAATTGAATGGTTGCCTTGGAGTGGTGAAGTGATAGGAGATTCTGGTTGCTTCATTATCCCACCAAGGGTTGAAGCTAATCAGAGGCCATTATTCTCAATCTGGGATGTGAAAATTCTCTTTGAATTACGTTGGGACTTAGAGGAAGATATCGGCTCAGGTCCATTCGTACCTATGCTCAAATTATGGGACGAAAATGCTCCGCTTGGAGCGGGATTCAGCGCTATTTCTCCCCTTGAATGGAATTTACATTCAGGAGTAGAATTGTCAATTGATGGTGCAGATGATGTGAACAGCCCTAAGGGTAAATTATTGGACGGTATCTTGTATATTCACGGTCAAGACATGGTTGATTTCCAATTATTAGTAACACATTCTGGCACTGATATACCGGCTCACAATCTTCCATTCTCAACAGAGATTGAAATGGACTTAATCGGAGAAGACCATGAAGAATTGCGTGAAGGCTTGAATTCTGACGGAACTTCAGAGATACGTGTAATCTTCGACCAGGTCCGGTTTGGGTCGCAGGTACGAGTAGAAGTTAGATTACACGGAATCGATGAGCATGAACGCACTGGCGATGTTGTCACTGTTATTATCGACAATAACAATCCAACAATGTCGGTATCGCCAGGACTGCTTGTCAGTATTGATTCTGATGAACTACATGAGGTACCAGTAGAAGTCACAATACATGACCAAGAAGGGTTAGATGGTTCAGAAGTAACGATGCATTGGCAATATATCAGGAATGGTAGAGTTCTAGAAGGCGCAGGAGGCTCGAACACAGTCAATGTGATCTATTATGATTCAAAGACCACAATGTGTGGAGAAACTCTTGATCTCTCACCAATCGGTATTGAATTACAGGAGAATGACGGCCTTCTCCTTTGGTTCTCAGGAAGTGATTCTTCAGGACGGGCCTTGGAAGGTTTTGGTACTAGTAATACCGAACCTATACAACCGATAATTCGCTGGATTGCGTATAAGCCAAAACTGGCGGATATCGTAACTGAACCATATCGTCCCGAAGTTGGAGATATTGTAGAAATTGCAGTTTTGGTCCAAAATGATGGAGTTCTTGGCGGAACCTCACATCTCAGCCTCACGGATAACGAAGGACGATTACTTGGTGAATATGAGGTGAACCTTTCTCAAGGCGAATCAAAAGGATACAATTTCGCGGTTGAAGTTTGGAAAACCGGCGACCTTGGCCTAGTTATTTCGCTAGACGGAGAGCATGCTCCTGTACCTCTAGCCGATGCGGAAGTAAGGGATAAAAATGCGGGCTCAGAAGAAGGAAAACTGCTTGGCTTGGCATTCTTGAGTGTATTTATTGCAGGCATGGTTTTGTTAATCGCAAATAGAAAACACCACTTGAGAATTGAAAATCCGTTTGAGGAAGAATGATGTCTAATGGGCATAGCCCGTTGGTCATAGCCGGAGTACCCGAGTGGTCAAAGGGGGCGCACTCAAGATGCGCTGCGAAATGCTTCGTAGGTTCAAATCCTACCTCCGGCACCAATTCTCAGCATATCCTACTTGGAACTCTCAATTTGCTTTAGTATCGAATCGACTAATGGCTCAAATGTATCTCCATGCATATGGGGTGAAACTACATCGGCAATCGCAGCTAATGAATCAAAACTACCTCCGACGGCAATTGCGTGACCTACGAGTTCAAACATCGGGATATCATTGGGCGCATCACCTATTGCAAGCACATCTTGTGGACTAATCCCTAGGTGTGAAAGTGCGATTTTCAGCCCTTCTCCTTTGGATAGTTGAGGTTCCATTAGATGAATGGCAAAGCCAGTTCGTACTACTGAAAGATCGCTGTATTTCGATGTAGAAATCCAATTTTCAATTTCGTTGAGATCTTCATATGGAAATAAGCACCATTCTGATTCTCTCCATGCATTAGTTGTGATTCCATTAGGGTCAATTCCAATATCGTCGGCCATTTCAAAAGCAGCATTCCGCGCTCTTTCTCCATCAGCACGAACAATTGCCTTCTCCCAACTTGGATGCCAGATTACCCCACCATTTTCACAGACAATCGGGCCACTAAGTGCGAGGAACCTCCACAGACCGTAAGTGATAGCACGAGTATTACCAGTACAGAGAATGACCGGAATCCCCGCCTCTTCAAGTCGACGTAATGAGTGAATTGCACCAGTGTGAATCCGCTTCTCACTATCAGTGATTGTACCATCTATGTCTACAGCGACGGTAAGCGGCTTCCATCCATCTGGTAACCATTGCATGGGCACCCGACTTATGGCGTATTCAATACGCTTGCGATACGAGCCTTCATGACCGATGGATGACTGCCACATGATGTGTCGAGCGAAGATTCTGACGACGTCTTCCTCTCTCTGGAAGATGAAGAGGTTGAACCTGCAAAAACCAAAAGCAGGTGGAAACCCAAAATTAAATCACAGCCTGAGGCTGTGAAAAAGGAAGTCGTCAAAGCTCCGCCAATAATAGTTGAACCAGTGGACATGGAAGTCCTCGGCGACTACGGTGGGGTTCACGGAATCAGTTGGCCACTTCTTGACATGGATTGTCCAGATTGCGCAAGTAAAGCGATGAAAGCTCTCAATCGTTTAGACCAAGTTGGAGAAGTCAAAGTAAGTGCCACAGATGGTATGGTCAATGTTCAAGTCGATTTTGATAAAGGTGATGTTGCTGAGGTTTCTACCATCCTGAAGAGTCTTGGAAATGCTCCTGACTTGCCGCATATGGAAATCAGAGGAGTAAAGGCAGAGGCTATTGCAAATCGTCACAGCATTTCGACGAAAGGTTTGCCACGTCTGTTCCGCCGACAACCAGGAGTCCTTGATTGTGAAATAGACAAAGATGGAAGGATTTTACTTCAAGTCATTCCCGATATGGATTCTAAATTACGACAAGCTCAGGAAAATTCCTTGAAATCAGTTATTGGCTCAACATATCAATTGAGTGAGACCAAATCAACCAGAATTTCTTCTGCGCAGTGGCGATTGATTGGATCTGGAGTGGCATTCATCATGTTCGCCACATTAATTTCATTTGCAATACTTGGAATCGAAAACATGGTTGCTGAGACCATAATTGGAATTATTGGAGTTATTGCTGGCGGTACCCGAATGTTCATGCAGGCTATTGCCAGTTTGAAGAATAGACAATTGGGATTCCAAGTTTTAACTTCTCTCGCGGTATTGGGTGCATCTTATCTCCAACATTGGGATGAGGCTTTGATGGTCGTAATACTCGTAGCCTGGACTGAACATATGGAAGGCGATGCTCTAACAAAATCACGTGAAGCAATGCAAGGAGGACTCGACAGACTTCCACGAATAGCTCGTAGAGTTCCAGATCCTAAGCCAAAATCACTCGTAATTTCAAAAGAAATCAAACTAGACAAGGCTCCAGTTTCGACAAATTCCGGCCCTGCAATTGAGGAAGTGCCAATTGATTTGATAATGAAAGGCGATTATCTCGAAATAAGATCAGGAGAATTGATTCCAGCAGATGGA
Organism: uncultured Candidatus Poseidoniales archaeon; assembly: GCA_964577145.1. Classification (GTDB taxonomy): domain Archaea; phylum Thermoplasmatota; class Poseidoniia; order Poseidoniales; family Poseidoniaceae; genus MGIIa-K1. The sequence continues at coordinate 5,424 of CAZNXM010000038.1, read as the reverse complement.
GTAATTATTACCGGCACAGGTTCGATTAATCGAGCACCCTTGACTGGAGAAAGTGTTCCTGTAGACGTAGGCACAGGTGATGCAATACAAGCCGGACTAACTCTAGCACGCGGACCAGTCGTGATGAAGGTAGAAGCTAGCGGCGAAGACACAAGACTTTCAGGTTTAATTGAGGCTGTGCACTCCTTTAGGGAACAACCAACAAGGGTTCAAGGTGCCCTTGAGAACTTTACTTCCGTATGGGTGCCATTAGTTCTCATTGGAGCAATGATAGCCTATTTCGCCACACCAGGTGCTGACCTGAAACTGATTTTCCTACTGTGGGTAGTTGCTTGTCCTTGCGCCCTTCTACTCGCCACACCTGTTCCACATGCTGCTACCCTCGCCAAAGCATCTCGGCAGGGAATAATTGCAAGAGGTGGCGATGTACTCGAAACATTATCCAAAGTCAATCTAGCACTATTGGATAAGACTGGAACTTTGACAAGTGGAAAACCTCGAATCGGAGAAGTAGTACTTGCACGAGGCCGCCGTAGAGAAGCAGCAATCGCGCTTGCTGCCGGAATCGAGGTCTCATCCAACCATCCTTATGCTCAGGCAGTGATGACATTAGCTGAAGATGAAGGGATTAGTTTTACTTCTGTATCATCGATAACCGATGGCGAAAAGGGAGTACATGGCAAGATTTCTGGTGCATCGGTTTCAATGGTAAGAGCAGAAGAAGAATTGGTAAGTGGGGCCTTGGCCAATGCTTTAGCAAGCGCAAGAAAAGAAGGTCATGGCGCATCTTTACTTTTGAAGGATGACAAGCCTGTTGCTTTGTTCACATTCATTCATGATGACCTGAGAGCAGGTGCTGAAGATTTGATCAAGCGTTTACATTCACAAGGAATCAATGTGGAAATGCTGAGCGGCGACAACCAAGGAGCAGTAGATGCACTTGCAAAGTCCATTGGTATTCCAGCAAATGCGGCTCATGGAGAAATGACTCCAGAAGACAAAGTCTCCTGGGTGAAAGGTCGCTCTAAGACGCACGTTACGATGATGGTTGGTGATGGATTTAACGATGCAGCAGCAATGGCAGCAGCCGATATAGGAATCGCAATCGGCTCAGGTGAAGCAACCAATCTAGATGCAGCAGATGTATTGATTCCAGGTAATCAAACAGGTCTAATCGCAGATGTACTAACCCAAGCACGAAAAACGAGTAGAGTACTGATTCAGAATCTTGCGTATTCAGTGGCGATAACATTTGTTTTGGTATACATTGTACTCGCTGACATTAGTGAAAATCTTGCCTTAATGGTACTCGTCCATGAGGTCAGTGTAATTGGTGTAATCATCAATGGAGCGAGGTTGTCCGGTTCAGGTGGAACTTTACCAATGATTTGGGAAATAATTCAAGGCCTATACACTGAAACTATGGCATCTTTTGGCGCATTATTCAACAGAGATTGAGGTAGGTAAGCAGTCGCTACCTTCAAGCCCCATGGCGCATAAGCCCCATTCGGTGGACCAATGGCACGACTACATGCCGACCCTGTGAGCACCGCTCTCATGCACCCAACGCGTAGGGCTCTGTATGTTGCTTTACTCGAGGCAGATGAATACACCACGGTCCAATTACAGAATTTAGTTAATGTCGATCGCTACAACCTTTACCACCATCTCCGCAAGTTGGAATCGCTTGGCCTCGTTATGAATCACCGTGACCAAGGTCGAACACGTTGGTGGTGCGTGATGGATAGAGTGCCATTACCTTCAGATGGTTCAAGTGCGACCGAAGATGATACCATTGCACGAATTGACCTTTCAAATCCAAGAGTTCAGGCTACTGCAAAGCGATTGATTAGAGAATTGGGTTCAATGACCGGTCAAAATTTGGAACTCGATGGAATTGCTTTGGAGAGTATAGATCTCAAGGGCCGCAAGAACTCTTGATGCAACCGGTCAAGAATAATGATGGGATGGGTGTCATATGTCGGATGAATTGAGCGTTGAATCGAGGATCTCACCACCCTCACTTTCTTGTCCACGGTGTGATAATTTGCTACCTCCAAGTCTTGGTGAACTCAAATGTTCGATGTGTGGAGCCGAAGTGAAAGTAGATCACCCAGTGACTAAGAGAAAGTGGCGCGAAGAAAAAGTGGGATGCCCGAATTGCTCCAAGGTATTGATTGCCGGTGTAGACCGACGTCCAGCAAACCTACAATGCGCATCTTGTGATACTCATTTTGAATTGAGGCCAAACCGTCCCAAAATCGAAATCTCATGCCCATCATGTGAAAGAAAATTACGCATGAACCTCAGGCCTGGAGAGCGTGATATTTCTTGCCCCGCCTGCGAGACAGAGTTCAAAATCAATTTCTGAAGGGATCTCGATGAAAACAACTTGGCGAATGATGGGTATTGCTGATTACATTACCATTGCCAATGGGATTCTAGGAGTCCTTGCAATCGTGTTTATTCTTCTAGCAGTTGAAGATATGAGGGACCCTTACTACGAAGGTGGCCTGTTAACAGATTACGTTTGGTCAGCAATGTTTTGCATTCTCCTTTCAGCATTTGGTGATGTTATCGATGGACCAATAGCGCGCCGCTGGTCAAAGAAAAGGCTACTAGGCGGCTCTCTTGACATCATGTCCGATTGTATTTCATTCTGTGTAGCACCGGCATTGATGATATTTGCAATGTTTGGCAGGATGGGAGAGGCTACGCCAGTTTGGACCATCGCATTGGCAATTGCTTGCTTCTGGGTTATCGCATGTGGAATGCTAAGACTTGCAAGGTTTCAGCATGAAGAGGGTGGAAATGTTTCATACTTCCACGGCCTTTCATCACCAGCAAACGCAATGTTATTGATTTCAGCAGCAGCGTTGATTTGGCTCCAACCTTCCTCTGGAATAGGCCCTAATCTCACCGAATGGGATTGTTCATGGTGTTGGGGAGAAGGGGAAAAACCATTTTTAGATTTCATCATGCTTCCCCTTTTATTCTTTAGTGGAGCTATGATGATTTCAGATAGACCGATGTCAAAACTCAAGAGCAGTATGCAGATGCGATTATCAGCATTACAATTTGCAGCACTTCTTTTTGCAGTATTACATGCAATGTCCCGCACAGGCAAAAGTGATGCAGCCGAAGATCTCTCTGGAACATTATTTACGATGTTCTTATTCTCAATTTCATTCCTTTTCGTACTTGCATATATCCTTGGCGGGCCTCATTTAGTTAAGCTCGAAAAAGCTCTTGCCGACGAATAGTAATGGCGAATCTCATTAGTCGTATAAATCGCCACGCGCGGCTATTCAAGCAACGCGCTCCTTATCTATCATGAGAAAGGCATCAGATACTGGATGGGGATCCTATGAGCGTTAGCGAAAGCAAGTCAACAACAGGTGGAGGCCTTCGGCGGAAGGCTGCAGATGAGTCACAACTCGATCTATCTTCACTGCGTGCACAGTTTACGTCCACCCCATCTCCGTCCCTGGACCAGACCATGATGCAGAGTTCCCGATTCAGGGAAGAGGAGAGGCTCCGCGCCAATCTTCGAAGAGATAGCAGAATGCGCCGTGAAGCGCTTGCTGAGAGGATATCCATAATGCAGGATAACATGGCTAGCGACCTTTCTCGCCAACATGAAATGACTCTTGGTGCACTTGAATCAGATTTGAGAGCACAGATGGAAGATGAGCTCTCTCAACTTGAAAGCGAGACTCTAACCCGTGAAGAACTCCGACTCAAAGAAATGCACGAGTTGCGCCTTTCTCGTGAAGTTGAAGCGCTGAAAGAATCCTTAGAAGTTGAGCAAGACCGCAAACTCGAGGAACACAGGACTGCGGTGATTAGCCACTTGGAGAGTCAACTATCTGAGGAACATCGCCGTCGTATTGCTTTCCAAAGAGAAAAGATGGAAATTGAATTCAATCAGGCTCTACAGAGAAGAATCCTCGACTTAGAAGCAACCATCAAGGCAGAAATGGTCAACCGGTTCGACAGTCTTGAACAAAATGAGGTTGATAGACTCGAAGAAAACCAATCTCAACGACTCGCAGAGCGCGAGGAATCATTGCGCCGTGGTATTCGAACAAGACTTGAACAACAACTCAAACTGCGTCTCAAGCAACGTGAAGCAAGAATGCGTGCAGAATACGAACGCCGAAGCCTTCGCCTTGAAGAGGACATTGCTGCCTCAATTCAGGAAGAACTCGAAACTCGTCTTCTTGCCGAAACTGAAGACCTTGAGGAGCGAATGCGCCAGGATGTCGAACTCGCTGTTGCCCGACGTCGTGAAGAACTTAGAATCGAAATCGAGAAACAACTTGAGTCAAAGAATTCTGAGAAACTTGCAGACCGCAAGGGGCGGCTTCGAGAGAAGTATGACCTTACTTTCTCCAAAGCAGTTGATGATATCTCTCGTTCCCTAGAATCTGAAATCGAAGCTGAATTAGAAGCGCGAACAGATCAAGAATTCACTTCATATCGAAATGCACGAGAAGCAGAAATCCAAAATCGCCTTGCAAGATTCCGATATGAGCGAGAATCTGAACTCCGGGACCAATTATCAGACCGATATGATAGCAAGAAGGCAGAATGGTCAGAGAGATTGGAGATTGAATTTACCGCACGCGAAGAAGCAGCACGAAAGGCGATTATGTCAGAAGTTGACGGACGTCTTCGTAACGAACGTATCACTCACGAGACCGACCTTGACTTACTCAAGGAAGAAACTGTACTCGAACTTGAAGTCGAGATGGAAGACCGCCTCTCCGAGTTCCGTACTCGCAAGGAGGATGAGGTCGCAACTCAACTTGAGCGCCAACTCGACAAGCGCGAAGAAATCATGCGCAACAAGGCACTCATCGAGGTACGCAAGCGAGAAGCAGGCATCAGGGCCGAAATCGAGGCCCAACTCGGTGTCAAGCGTGCTGAAATCCGCGATAGATTGTCAACTCTTACCCAACAGATGGACGACTTCCGAACAATGGCTGAAACCAAAATGCGCGAATCGATCGAAGGCAAGGTCCAAGGACAAATCGATGCAGAATCAGCACGACTTGCAGAACAAGAGTCAGAATATGCTGAACTCCAGTCTCAAGAAGGAAGAGTTGAGAAGCGCCAAGATTGGCTCAAGGCAATTTCTGGACAGGGTACACAAACAGCCCGACCACAGATGGGCATGGACCCGACAGCACTTGGTGCAAGGCCTGATTCGCTTGGCGCAACAGGTGGCCGACAGTTACGCGGCGCTCTTGCACAGGCGGCAGCCCAGCACAAACCATCGATTGGACTTGGTGGAATGCGCGCTCCAACCTCCACGGCGAAAACTCTCTCTGGAACAGTACCTATTCCAAAGCCGATCAAAGCTCCACTAGGAGGAGGCCTGAACCAACCGGCTACCGCTGGAGTTGCTCTACCGCAGCC
>CAZNXM010000037.1:0-15431 GCA_964577145.1 uncultured Candidatus Poseidoniales archaeon | reverse complement strand
ACTTAACACTAGATTTTTTGCTAGTAATCGTTGACCAATTTTGGTCAGTAACAAACTGCCCACCTGTATTTAGGAGTATTTCGGTATCCCCATCCTGGTATAGGGTCCCTCCGCCAATTACAATATCTGCATAGCCGTTATTGTCAATGTCACCAATGGCTAATGATCCTGGATAAGTTGCATAATATGTTGTAGTTTGAGGGGTAAATGTGCCATTATCATTTACCAGTATTTTCAAATTACTTCCCATCGCAACGATATCTAAATCACCATCATTTTCAATATCAAGAAATTTGATTGTGTTTACAGTAACCGATATGGCTTGGCAATATTCAGTAGATAAGTTTCCATTATCATTACAAAATATTTTGACACCGTTTTGTGCTAATGCCAAATCAAGGTCACCATCATTATCAATATCTGCAAATTCTGCATCTAGTGCTGTATCTGTACTAGTCTGCTTCCAATATGGAGATGAATCAAAAGCAATTTGAGAAATGTCCGTTGGGCAATAAACTCCCTCCAAATAGCAAGATGTTGAAGTCTCTTTCAGAGGATATGTGTTATCATTTGGCTTAGGGTCATCTGAATTGCTAATGCCGTCTCCATCAAAATCATTTGATGTGATAGAGTAGTTTTGTGGTTGCCACCATGTGTCGGAAACCAAGTGCTTCCCAATTGTATTCTTCATAGTATTGAAAGTTGGAGATTCTGACTTCTCAATTAGTGGTTCTAATTCTTCATTTGAAATGTCCGAGGATGTGAATTCACTCAAAGCCCCAAGGGGTCCTGTGGATGCAAAGAGAATTGCAACTATCAAAATCATCATCGATGATATTGAGAATTGATTTTCGAATCGGTCATCGGCATGTGTTCCGGCCATAGTCCTCGTTAATACTAGGCAGATATAATCAATACCCCTACTTTCAACTCCTACGGAGTTGAAAACTTCACGAGACTTTCATTTTTAGATTTGAAATAGCATCAACAATTTCTGACAAAATCCATTCGGCTTGGTATTTATCTTCAAGATTCAGAGTCATTCTATTTTCACCAAATAGGAAAGTAATACTTCCCGAATCAGTAAGATCAAGATCTCTGAAATCACTAAGAGGATGTTGTATTGAAGGTAGACCAAAGAATCCTAAAAATTTCGGTTGAATAAATATCCCACTCTTATTCATTGCAACCGAGTGATTTGCAACTAGAATATCTGATTTTATTGCAAAAATAATTGCTACAGAAATAATTGCAACTAATGGCAATAGTGGCATCAAAACGGTCAACACATACGAATCAAATGTATAGTCGATTTGAATACTCGCGATTACTGCAACAAATAACCCTCCTAAAAATAGGCGAAAACTCATCTTTTCAAGTTCAGAAGGAATCGTAAATTGGATAATATTGCCAACCCTATTTATTCTCATCATGGGTGTACCTTCCACATTAGAATGCGGCCAACGTTCAGGGAATTCTTGTATTTGTTCGATAACATTCATTCCATGCTCATCTGCTTCCACAGACCTTCCAGTATGCTCGGAGAACCGAACTCCAAGTTGGCTGGCCAAAGCTTCTGCAGAATTTAGCAATTGTAATTCATCTCTCGTCGAGAAGAGAATGGAGTCTTCATCAGTACTAACAACCAATTGGTAATTACCATCTTTAGATGTTGTAGAAACTTCAGAAACACCGGCTGTATCCCACGATTGTTCAGTTCCATTATGAGAGAAATTCAACTTATCATCAGACAATTCTAATGACATTCCTTCTCCTTTTATGCTAATTCCTTCACCATCTTGTAAAGTCAAATTGTTCACTATAGCAGTCATTTTTCCCACCATTACATAATTTCGATTTTCCAACAGTCACTCGTAAGTAATCGTGCTCATCTGGTACCTGAGTGTAATTACACATCAAACTTCCCCGTAAATCGGGTTCTTGAATTGTCCAGTTATTCTTCACCATTTAGAATTTCTTCAACAGTTTCTCCAGCGCCAAAAAGCGAGGCGATTATTGCCGAAATCCAACCAGTCATAGTTCACACAGATTCTGTTTCAGTAGTTTATTCAGCAGGGGTTTCCTCAGTTGATTCCGCCTCAACAGGTGCCTCTTCAACTGGCTCTACAGCAACCACTGGCTCATCAGCAACCGGCGCTTCTTCCACAGGAGCATCCATTGCTGGCTCTGCGGTAACTGGCCTTTCCAAATCTAATTCCTCTACCGCAGCAGCAGCAGCTAGGTCAATTGCTGGGTCAGGAGCAGAGGTCCACTTGACAGTTCCACCTTCTCCACCCTCGCTATTATCCTTGAAAATCAATGCAGCGCCACCGAGTAGTGCTACTATTCCAAGAACATAGAAAATGATGGTTACATAGTCAATCCAATGGTCGAAGTTTGTCCAGTATCCCATACTGTCCTGATTGGTGACAATCTTGCTCTCTAGTGCGGCTGCATCAGAATCGCCAATTTCTCCATTGGTCACGATCATGAATACTTGCTGCATGTCATCCATAGTAGGAGGAGTCTGTTGCTCTGTAGGCGGCCTTGTGTCTAGATAGAATAGAGATTCTGAGCCACCTGCAATGATTGCACCACTTACAGGTTCAACCTTGATGGTCACATCGCTACCGAAGTAAACGGGCAATGCTCCAGGCGTTACATCAAGTAATGAATCGGTATCAAGCAACTTTGCCTGAATTGGCCTCTCAAGAGGGTCGATTCCAGCGGTACAAACGTCAACTGGAATTCCCTTCAGTACTTCTTCGCTCGAGCAATCCACTTCGGAGACTCCATAGCCAGATAGATCGAGAAGGTCACCTTCTCCAGTGATGAATCCACCAGTGGTACCAGCGATGCTCTCTACTTCAATCAGGCCGTATGTAGCCTGACTCTTCGTAGTATCGTGCCATGGCATTTCTGTACTACCATCTTGCATTACTAACTCGCCCTTATCGCATGTGTCTACTTCTCCAGTACAGATTGTATATTCAGTACCATCGCCGGTAGAAATCCCGCCAGAGCCATAGTAGGTCTTGTTCGACTCAAGGCTGGTCCATCCAACACTCATGTCTTCGGAGTCACCACTATCGAGGTAAGCAACGACCGGGTCGTGCCATCCGAGTAGCCAATTATTGATTGGCATTGTAAGATATGGAGAAGTGCCAAAACTATCGATGAGGAAATCGGGGATGAATCCTTTGAACATTCCTTCGATAAGTAGCAAGCGCATTGCTGTAGCAGCGTATTCATCCACTCCGTATAATTGCGCAACGAGTGCAGTACTCCATTCAACAGGTGCTGCTGGTTCCATAGTGGTGAGATTTATTGGCGGAGTCATTCCGCTCATCTCTCCATAAAGGAATAGGGCAGCACCATCTGATGTAGTTAGGCCAAGTGGCCCATAGAGAATATTGGCACTTTGTTCTGGAGTAAGGTCGATTGCTGGCATGCCAGCAGAACCACCCATGAGTGATGTTCCAAACAATCCTCCAAGATTTAAGCTATAATCGAGATAGCCGCCATTTACTGGGTCTTCAGCACCAAAGGATGTATTGACGAATTCAGATGCTGTGATGAATCCTTCACCTCCGAGTAGAATCAGTGGTAGACTGTGTTCATTTCCTAGCCATCCACTTGTCCAGTTAGCGATTGGCCAATATTGGTCACCGCTAAGTCCGTAGTACTCCTTTGCTTCATTTGGTGTCATCTCATCGAATGCTGAAAGGCCGAATCCTGTACCGGATGCGCTGGTTGCAAGTATTCCCATCGGGTCATCGCCCCCATCACCATCGAAAAGCAACTTCATGGCGACGTCATTATCGATTTCAATTCCAAAGAGGTTAGAGAATCTCTGGCTCGCATTTACTGATTCTCCAGTCGTATCTAGCATCCAAGTTTCGTCTAGGCCGCCATTGTCACTGACAATGCTTCCTATACCACCGTAGAATGTCCAATCACGTGCAATTGTAATGTTGATGTCATCGGGGTGAGCGAAGTCCCAAAGAATCGCTCTCTGCATAGTTACGGAGTTATCAGGGTCAGCCATAATTGTCTCATAACTATCAGGCTCTCCCATTGCAGCATAGACCAATGGGCCTAGGCCATTGAGAAGTGCAAGGTCTTCTCCACTTGGGCCAATCGCATCCTCAAATGCATAATCGAGATCAATTCCTGAGCCATCTTGTCCACTCCACATAGGGTCAGAACCTCCAGCCTCAAGGTAACTCAAGTTACTTTCTGGGCCGATAAAATTCTCACCGAATACCGGATTAAAAGCATCGAAAACATTGTCCATTAAGCAGGCTTTACCATTCATTCCAGAATTCATCAAACAGAATTCCCACATGACTGACAAGAACTCTTGGAAGTAAACACTGGTAGCATATGATGCCGAAACTTTGTCGAGATGAACAGCCATTACTCCCGATGAAAATCCAACTTTAGTAATGTCCATTATCGCATTTACTGCAGTTCCTGTAGCACCGACTATCTGTGGTGTAAATGCGATGTTTAGATTGGTAATATCAGTATCACATGCAACTTCTGTGGTTTCAGAGCATTCATAGATAGTAAATTGGCGATATGTAATTGTACCATCATCGTCATCATAATCAACCAATTCTCTTTCTAGAGAGACATCATATGTCACTGGTCCGATTTTCTCATATTCAGCATCTTCACCGGCCATGACATCATCAAGATTTGTGATGGACCAACCGTAGAAATGCCTCTCTGAGGTAGAATATTCCCAATCGGAATTAATGTCGAAACAATTTAGGTCATTACAAATATCGTCTTTCGGTTTTGTTGCAACTGCTTCTGCAACTGCATCAGGGACTGCACTGGTCGCCATTGGACCAAGAACAGCCATGTTCAGAATAAGCATTAGCAGGCCGGCGACGACCATTGATGTGTTGAGTGGCTTGAAACCCATAACTACCGTAGCAACTGCTTCCACTGTTGAAGGTTGTCCCTATTCCGCCCGTAGGGCGGTATTCATTCTGTACCCGATATCGAGCCGTCAGATTCGATATGATACAGCCTAACAGTGCTGGTTGCTCCGCTCATAGCTTGAGGCGATCCAGAGATTGCCACTATTCGGTCACCAACCTTTGCTGTGCCATTATCTCGCATAGAAGAAATGGCTTCCAGCATAGTATCTGAACCACGTTCATGCTCGGTCGCTATTACGCTTGCAACACCGGGAATTAAACACATTCTACGTGCGGCTCTAAGCCGATTTGTCACAGCAGTAACGGCACAATCAGGTAGGTATCCTGCAACCAATCTCGGGGCGTTTCCGTGTTGTGTTGCGACTAGAATGTGTTTTGCGTCTGAAAGACGCGCCAATTCCACTCCAGCATGCGCAACTGCTCTGGTCGACTTGAATTTAGACAATGCACCGGGTTTTACCCCAGAGGATTGAAGCCCCTTTTCGGTTGAATTGGCTATTCTCACCATGGTTTCCACCGCCAATACTGGATGATTACCACTTGCGGTTTCCCCACTGAGCATGACAGCGGTTCCGCCATGTCTAATCGCGGTTGAAACATCTGAAACTTCAGCCCTTGTCGGCCTTGGATTAAGAGTCATAGATTCCAACATCTGCGTGGCTACAATTACCACCATCCCGCGCATGAGCCCTGCATCGATGATTTGTTGCTGTGCCAATGGGACCTCTTCTAGAGGTATTTCGACACCGAGGTCACCTCTTGCAACCATTACAGCATCTGCAGCATCCAAGATTGAATGGAGGTTTCCAAGTGCAGATGGGTGTTCGATTTTTGCGATAATAGGCGTATGTTTGCCCGCTGCTTTTATCGCATTTCTAGCCGGTCTGATATCTTCGGCATTACGTACATAGGATACTGCTACCCAATCAGCGCCATTTTCTAATGCATGTGCAAGAGCAGCCTCATCCTTTGGTCCAATAGCGGGCAAATCGAGAATAGTTCCAGGGACATTAATTCCCTTACGGCTTGTCACTGGACCGCCATCCTCAATCAGACACTCGATTTCGGAATTTGGAACACCGCCTGTTGCGGTAATAGTTAGTCTGATTAGACCGTCTGCCAGAAGAATGGAATCGCCAACTGATAATTCGGCAGAGAGTCCACCGTATTCGACTGGTAATTCATCGCCATCATGGTGAGTTTGACCACATAACAATCTGACTGACTCACCACTTTTGAGTAATTTCACACCATCGAAGTTTCCTAATCTTAATTTCGGACCGGGGAGATCTGCGAGAATACAGGTAGGGTGAAATTCGGTTTCTAGGCTACGAATCCGTTGGTATAACTCAGTTTTATCCTCCGGGGCACCATGAGAATAATTGAGTCGGAATACATTGGTTCCTGCACTGAGAAGCGCCTCTAACTTATCGAGAGACCATGATGAAGGACCGATGGTTGTAACCACGCGAGTTCTTCTCATGTTGATGGCTAAGTGCGACTTATGATAAAGCACTCTCTATTTATTTTCATCAATATTTGATGCCAGTTCCATAGACTAAGAATTCGAAAGCACCGCCATTCTTTTTGTCACCACGCTGCTTTTGCATTACCATTGCAGTTTCTAATCTGACATTAACGACATCATCCCAGCCCTTGGCAAGGGCTTTCTCGCGTAGTCGCTGGAAGGCTTCAGCACGGCCATATGCAAGGATTCTATCGTAGGTAGTGATATTTCCACCGAATAATTGATGGATTGAACCGATGAAAATCTGCCACCAGGATACCCCCATGCTGACATTTGCCATTATCAGCCCACTGCTCACTATTTCACGGGAGGAAATTGGATTCTCTAGGTTGTTTATGATATCTTTACCATTGGCAGCAATAAAGGCAGCCTCTCTCATCTTGAGTTTGTTAGACCAAGATCTTTGGTGCATTCCTGAGAATAACATGGAGTAAACGAATGCTCCTATCGTGAATGCAATTAGTGAAAACCAAAAGACAAACCAGATGGTGAAAATAATCGGTTCAGCACTCAAATAATCACCTAATCTGTTTGTACCGCAGTTCCATAAGCGAATAATTCAGCTGCCCCACCTGCTACAGATGAAGTTGCAAAGCGAACATTCACGATTGCATTTGCCCCTCTTTGCATTGCTTCCATCATCATACGATTCAGTGCCTCACTTCTTGCTTCTTGTAAGAGTTCAGTATATGCTTTCAATTCTCCACCAACAATGTTCTTCAGGCCAGCGAGTATGTCCTTGCCGATGTGCTTTGCACGTACGGTGGAACCAGTGACTATCCCTAAGGATTGAATGATGGTCTTTCCATGGATTGTTTCAGTATTGCTCACAAATATTTGAGTGGTCATGACCAATACTCTACGGGTATTGTACATTAATGTGTTTCACAATATTGGCTGATTGCGTAACCACTCTAAATCGGAAATGTAGAGTTGACGAATATCATCCAGTCCGAGAACAAGCATTGCCAATCTCTCCAGCCCCATGCCCCATGCGCATACAGGGTCTTTGATTCCCAGAGGTTCAGTCACTTCTGGGCGGAAAATTCCAGCACCACCTAATTCGAGCCACTTGCCTCGCCACTTCACCTCGACCTCAAGACTGGGCTCGGTATATGGGAAGTATGCGGGGCGTACCCTTACTTCTGGATAACCCATTTTTTCGTAGAAAGTTTTCAGAGTGGTAACCAGCATGCCAAGGTTTGCACCTGGTTCCATAATAATGCCTTCAATCTGATGGAATTCAGGGAGGTGTGTGCGGTCTATGCTTTCCTTACGGAAGACACGGTCTATTGCGAAAACACGGCATGGGTCTATTGGGTTCTCAGCGAGATATTGTATTGTATTGACAGTTGTATGGGTGCGAAGCAGACCTTTTTGACTGATTTCAGTGTCATATTGACCTCCCCACCCGGTTGATTCTGTATCGCCACCATGCTCGTGAATATCCTTCCATTGTTGAAGCAAACTCGGGTCGAGTTCGATACTATTGGGATTGTCGAGATAGAAAGTATCCTGCATCTCCCTAGCTGGATGGTCCTGTGGGATGAAAAGCGCATCCATATTCCAACCAGCAGTCTGAACATAATCTTCGACGATTTCGGAAAAACCCATTTCGAGGAAAATCGAGCGTATTCTTTCGATTAGTGCTTGCATTGGATGACTCCTACCACTTCGTGGCATAGTCGCAGCGAGGCTTACATCATATGGACGGAATTCAGCATCGCGCCACTCTTCCCCTTGGAGAAGTTCTGGAGTGATTTCAGCAATTTTCACAACTTCTTTTAGTTCATCTTGAGGAATGTTGGAACCAGTGGTTGTGATTGACCATGTGCGAGTTATTGTCCCTACATCCTCAATTAGATTTCTCCGACCCTTGAAATGTGCATATAATGGGTCATCGGGACTTGGCGAATTTATGAATGCTGTACGAGAATCAATTTCTTTCTGAACCCCTTGTGGATCTTCACAAGTGAATACTCCTCCTTCTAATGAAACTCCGAGTTTCTTTAGCAGACCCACACCAGGTCCAGCCTCATGGCGCTCAAACGCATCTGACAAACCCTTCATAGAAGGTGATTCATTATCTTGAATCCATTTCCATAGACGTTCTTCAAGTAATCCGTTTTCTATTGCTTTCTCACCTTCTATTCCGAGTTTGATAGCATTGGTAATGCTTTCTTTGATTTTGACATAACCTCGATTCAAAAGACCGTGACCAGCTCCAACTGCGACTGCTTGGTCATCCCAATCACAAGCGGCAAGAACCTGTTCAAGAGTCCATGCGCCCTCACGGCCTTGGAGGGCCATGAGCATGCGTCGCTCGGGGTTGGACAGGTCGCCCATGATTCTAGGGAATCATGATGAGGTCTTCAACCCGACGACATGGAGAGTGAGAATCTTCACTCTTCTTCAGGCGCATCCCAAAGGCGGCGGCCACATTTTGTACAGTCGTATTCGGCTGGTTTTCCACCATCTACCACTTCGATATGGCCGCATGGGCCACATAGGATAGAGGATTTAATTGGGTCATCAAGGGTAACATCTACTCGAAACATGAATCGTCCAGCATCTGGTAATTGTTCCATAGATGGTTGCCAATCTGCAATTGCTTCTGGGCTCATCTCAATCTCACTGCTTATCGACATCCCCAATAAGAAGCAAATGATTCCACTTAGGCCCATTATCGCTCCCATCATCACATCGAGTCCAAGTGAAATAACGGCGCCTAATACTATGAGTACCATTCCTGAAATTAGGAAGTTCTCACGCTTATTCTTCATGGCAATCAACTCAATGCGTAAGAGAGTGCTTCAGCAACCTTCTCTACATCCGAGAGCGCCAATGCGCACAAACCTATCCGCACACCACCAACAAGTGGTACAAGGTATACTTCCTTCTCTGCACAAGCTTCGGCCAATGCTACTGGATCATCCGATTCAATCCAAGCGAAGAATCCATCCATAGTAGGATTAAGCGGGATTCCCTTTGCATCACATGCTGTCTTCAATGCAGTACGTCTATCGACAAGTAAAGTTCTCAATCGGTCTCGTTCCTCCTCCCAAGCAGCCCCGCCTTCTTCGGTCGAATGCATTTCCGAAACACAATATTGTGCAATTCGTGGTGCAGCTGACCAAGTCTGTCGACCTGTAACAGCCATCACGGTATTTATTCTGTCAGCGATTTCTTGTTCAGGATGAATGGAAACCAATGCGCCTGTTCGGAGGCCATAGATAGTATGAGATTTTGAAAGTGAAACCGAGATGCAAACTAGTAGGTTTGAAGGCCATGGTGTACCGTCCTGCACCGCATCTAGAATTGTATCAGCCCAGCCATGTGGTTCGTCAGCGTATAGGGCATATGCTGCATCGATGAGGAGCGTATGTCCTACATTCTCGTTACGTAATGCACTACTGACAAATGAATCGAAAAGTGCAGCCCTGCCATTTGCAGTCATTGAGAGTCCAGTGGGATTGTGAGCAGGATCGTTTAGCCAAACCATCACCTTATCCTGTTCCTTGCAAAGCCCATCGAGTACGCTTTCAAATTCACTTCTTGCAAAGTATGGGTGTTCGGAATCAGACTGCGATGGCAGTAGAGGCCAAGTTCGAAATGAGAGGCCATTATTGACCAGGAATCCTTTGTATGGACCCCAGTGTCTATCCCTTAACATTGCAGTTTGGCCTCGCTCTAACAGATTATTTGCCGCTAAATATAGTGCGCCTGAACCGCCTGGAGTGGCGGTAGAGGCAAAGTGGAAACCCGCTTTTTCTAATGGCTCCCGGTACTCTCCAAGTGCGAGAGTTTTGGACAAATCGAGAAAAGCAGGAAGTCCGGGTAGTGGAGCATATGCAGAGATTTCTAATTCTGGAGCCGCACGTACAGATGCATCGACTACTTTGTTAATCGCGAGAGAGCCATCATCTTCGAGAAGAGCTCCAATGGTTCCATTGACCGCATCCTTACCAGCGGCCTTTGCATTTTGGTACCTAGCCCACCATCCAAAGATGGTGTCAGAGCCCTGCTTTGCTGAAGCAGCGGCGTTGAAGATTCGCTCTCCAGCCATGACCAAGGGCATCGTGGCTTTGGATATTGTTCTACCGACGCATTCTTCACCCCCCTGCCGCTGGATTCGTTTGCGCCAACGTAGCATAGCTGGTAGTGCTTCGGATTTGTAATCCGACGGTCGGGGGTTCGAGTCCCTCCGTTGGCTCCACGAACTCAGGTCGCAGTACGCCATTTTTTATCCGGCTCCGACATATCATAGCCCTGTATCCTTATGTCGGAGTTTCGATTCGCCAGAACGATGGCAGCCACTCGCCTCGACGGCAAGGCTTGCGCAGCAGCACTCGAAGAAGAGTTGCTTGTGCGAATTTCTGCGTGTTCAGTAAAACCACATCTCGCTGTAGTTATTGTTGGTGAAGACCCTGCATCACATGTGTATGTTAACAACAAGGTCCGTACATGTGAACGCCTTGGGATTCAGTCGACACACATTACTTTGGAATCCGATACAACTGAAGAGAAACTCCGTTCGACAATAATGGAATTGAATTCAGATACTTCAGTACATGGCATCCTGATTCAATCGCCTCTTCCTTCCCATATGGATGAAGAGTCGTTGACCGACCTAATCGATCCGGCCAAAGATGTAGATGGTTTTCATCCAATCAACCTAGGTCGTCTTGTTCAAGGCCGGCTCGATGGATTACTACCATGCACGCCATCTGGAGTCATGAAAATGCTCGAATGGTCAGGAGTTGACCTCACTGGTAAGAAAGCTGTAGTAATTGGTCGCTCACGAATTGTAGGAATGCCTCAAGCATTACTTTTAGCGGCTAAAGGTGCAGATGCTACCGTTACTATTGTCCATTCTCGAACAGCAGATGCCCAAGAAGAGTGTTTAGCTGCAGATGTCATTATTGCTGCTGTGGGCCGTCCAGAAATGGTGAAGTCCGATTGGGTCAAACCTGGGGCGATAGTAATCGATGTTGGAATCAACCGTGTCGATGACCCAAGTCGTGAACGAGGTTGGAGATTGGCTGGAGATGTGGACCCTTCAGTTGGCGAAATAGCATCGCTACTCTCTCCTGTTCCTGGTGGAGTGGGACCAATGACTATTGCCATGTTAATGGCAAATACCGTTACGGCCGCCGAGTGCCAACATTCTTGAGTGTGGCTCGTCAGTTCAACATCATGGACCCGCGCCATCCGCATATCGCATTCATTGCGAATGGTCTCGGAATCATCTTTTCACTGGGTACATTATTTTCTTGGGTTCTACCCTATGTCACGCCGCGAGGTTGGGGAATTGAGGAAACTGTAATGCTAATCCTTGCTCCAGCAATGTTCGGTCTTGGTTGGTGGGGAAGACAAGACCATGAATTGTTGACCGTCCATGAAAATACATCTTCAGCCGAGCAATACGAGGCATTACAAGACCTTCCCATTATGGTCACACTCGATAGTCCTGAAGACTTTGTCAATCCAAATACAGCAGCAGTTATTGCTTCTATTGTCGGTGGAATTGAATCACAACAAGCAGGAGTGGTTGCTTCAGCAATCGACACCCTTTCCACAGGGGAAATTGGTGCTGCCTCAGCAGCAGCAGTCGCTCATAATGAGGTAGACCACGCATTGGTCAACATTGAAAATACCGATGAGCGCACAGTTGTTGTTGCGCGTCCAGAATTCACTACGGTGGGGGTAGAAACTGTACCATTACCACTGATTGAACCCTTGGACCTTCCAGAACTTCCATCTTTTGATGAAGTTCCTGCAATGCCAGATCTCGATGATTTACTCGCAGAAGAAGATACGGTTCTCCCACCTCTTGATTTACCTGCGCTTCCAGATTTTTGAGGGAGTAGTATGTGGACCGAAGCAGTTGACCTGCATTCTCATTCACATCATAGTGATGGCATGTGGTCCCCAACTGAGATGGCAACAAGAGCACATGATAATGGTGTCAAAGTTTGGGCCCTAACCGACCATGATACAATAGAAGGATGGGCAGAAGCATCTTCCGCATGCAATCGCCTTGGAATACGTTTTGTTGCCGGCGTGGAAATTACTTGTGGAGTCGAGATGGAATCAACAACACACAACCCTACCTCATGGCATCTGTTGGCTTATTTCCCAAATGGTGCAGATGAGAAGTTCTCTACATGGCTGAGTTCTCTTAAGGACGCAAGAATACCACGGATGAAAAGAATGCTTGAAGCGCTTTCAGAATTTGGGCATGACATTGAATTTGATGAAGTTTCATCCCTCGCTGAGGGCTCAGTTGGAAGGCCCCATCTTGCAAGAGTCATGGTTTCACACGGGATTGTTGAATCAGAAAGTCAAGCCTTTGAAGAATGGATTGGAGATGATGGCCCGGCGTTCAGGTCACGCCCTCTCCCCTCCATTTCTGAGGCGGTAGAAATGGTTCATGCATCTGGAGGAATAACTAGCCTTGCCCATGCAGGATATTATGGAATACCTCTAGATGTTCTATTTCCCCATCTCAAGGTATTGCGCATTGATTGTATCGAAGCAGTTCACAATTCTCATCCAGATAGCATGAGGTTTGCAATGATGTCACAGGGAATGCCAGTGACAGTTGGTGGTGACTCACACGGTACTGAGAACCGTCCAAGTCCAGGGAGAATGCCAGTTTCTCTCAATCACTTGCATCCGTACTTCCACCCGTGATGCCATCCCAAATGATGGCAGCCTCGAATAATATGATTATTGGAATCGCGACTAGGAATAATGAAAGTGGATCAGGCGGGCTAAATGCTGCAGAGAGCACAAATGTAGTGAACCAAATATGACGTCGGTAAGCGAGTAGCATCCCCCTACTAATTGCACCCGAGCGCAGTGCGAGAGTGGTAACTAAAGGTGCTTGGAATCCTATTGCACTAGCAATACAAAGGTTGAGAATGAATCCAATAAATGATGATAACCTCCATTGAGTGGAAAGACCTGCAGTATTGGCATCACTTGCAAGGTAATCTAGTAGCATTGGAGTAAGTAATTCCCATGAATACCAAAGCCCAGCAAGTGCCAAAATAATCACCATTATTGCACTCAATGCCACGGTTCTTCCGGGCTTTGGCACTCTCCTCGCAATCTCACTACGCCATGCCATTTCAATGATTAGTGCCCCTATTGCTAGTGCTGAACCCAACCATGCACCCGCCTTGACCTGTAGCATCATGAATTCAACTGGAGTGAGGATGATAATGTCAACATCTTCTGGTACAAGACCACTTTCTAGGAGGAATTCCACTAATTCTTTAGAAGCATTGAACCCAATTATCAACCCGACAATGAATAGTGTTAGCAGCAATTTCATGCGGCTTCTAATGTGTGATGAAATCCCATTGAATAGACCCTTTAGTTCAGGATTAATCAGAGGCTGGTCACTCATCACTCCTCCTCCCAGAGGTGCGAAGGAGTGGAATCAATGAGGGACCTACCGGCAACCTTCAGCCGCTTTAATCGATGAATCACGAAACCAGTCATCCACAATGAAGGCAATGAGAGAGCGATAGCTTTCCACATCACATCATCTCCGTAATCGTTGAGAACCCTTACCTCGATAACATCGTCAACATTCTCGGCTGAGTTATGCATTATTATCAGATGGTAGAGTTTTGGATCATCAATAGTTACGACCAATGATTCACCTGGATTTACAGTATGGACTTCAGATAATTGCGATACTATTTCCCAATCGATTTGGCCTTCATTCATCGCAGGAACCGAAGCATCGACCCAAATTACAACAAATTCGAGTTCATTTGTAGAATCTAAATTAACAATTGTAGTTTCGATAATTTCTCCATATTCAATGCGGTCAAGTATCTCAAAGGTACTATCTCCTCCACCCAGACGGAGTGAGACGCGCTCATCAACCGCTTCTTCTTGATATGATACGCTTGAAAGAATAAGGAATAGCATAACTAGTGTTGCTGCACCTTCCCAAAAAGTATGATTGATTACCTTGGCCTTAGTTACACCCTTGAACATAGGTCCGTGGTCGTTTCGTAATCTAGGTTGTAGATGGTGAATGAATAATGCTCCAATGCCGCCGATAATCATTCCAAGTGGAATGTCTACAAGCCAATGTATTCCCAAATATACAATTGTAAATATGAATAATACTGTGTTTACAACAATAAACATGTGGTATGGCCAATGAGCCCATTTTCGCATTTCAATGCCCCTTTCTTTGCAATGTAACCAATTCAGCAATATTATTCCAAACGGAATTGCTACATGTAGAGAAGGCACAGCATTATCGAGAGGGTCATGGGTTGCATAGAATACAGTGTACCAGCCATCGTGGTATAGTAATGCATCCATTCCAGGAATCCATGAACTTGTAACTTCGACATTGAAAAAGAGGTAGTATGGGACTGCTAATGCATAAATCAAAAGATAATTCAGTGTGACTTTATCGGTTAAATCCCTTTCACCAACATAGGCGTAATACACCGTTGTGATGTAAATCAAGAAGAGGTAAATGAATAGGTAATGGAAATTTAAAAATTCGGTTAACCATACATTCTCAAATGTTTGTTGGAACCACAATGTTGCATCTCCCTCAAGCGAATAAACCCATTCAGTCCAGTTACCTGTTGAATTCTTAATTGGTTCATTGAGGCTGTCAGTGACAGATTTCCATTTGATTATCACGATATATCCCATTGCGTGTAGGTAATACCGCTTTTCATGAATGACGCTTGCCATTCGGTTGAATGGAGTTCTAGTCTCCGTTCGGCCAAGTGTGAACACCCAGCAGATGATTGGAGTTAGGATGAGGATTAACCCCATCATGACCCAGTAGGGACTCATTAGTTCGACCCCCTTAGCCTTCGGCTAAGAGGTTTTCACTCCACAGAAGCCGCGCGGTTACGCTCATCCTCTGCATTTGCAACTGCGATTCCGTCTTCAAC
>CAZNXM010000036.1:0-15641 GCA_964577145.1 uncultured Candidatus Poseidoniales archaeon | reverse complement strand
GACGTTGGGGGATTTGAACCCCCGGCATCTTGGTTGCAAACCAAGCACTCTTCCAACTGAGCTAAACGCCCTTCAAACCCTGCGGTAGGCTTCTCCCTTTTGAGGATTCACACGCGGTCGATTGTCGCATCCCTGTCCGGTCCTACACCGACAGAGCTCACTGGAACTCCTAACAGGCTTTCCAGCTTTGAAATATAACTCTGTGCTGCAGAAGGTAGTCCCTTGAAACCAATTCCTTCTGAATTACACTTACGAGCGATTCCAAGCCACTCTTCAAGAGAAAGGCCAGGGAATCCTGGCATTGAAACGTAAATCGGTTCACAAGACTCGAGAGCAATAGCGCTAGATGGCATCTCAGTGAGTTCCTTATCCCCCATTCGATAGCCAACACATATCTTGATTTCTTCAAGACCGCCGAGGACATCTAGTTTGGTCAAAGCGATTTCTGTGAATCCATTGATTCGGTTTGCATGGCGCATTACTACGGCGTCAAACCAGCCACAGCGGCGCTTCCTTCCGGTAGTAGTGCCAAATTCATGGCCAACGGTGCCCAAGTGGGCGCCATCGCCATCCTCATCGAATAATTCGGTAGGCATGTGGCCATGTCCTACTCTTGTGATGTATGCCTTGGTAATTCCAATGACATTCTCAACATGACCCGGGTGTATTCCCGCACCATGAGTTGAGTTGCCTCTGCTAGTAACCGAACTTGTGACGTAAGGGAAAGTTCCTTGGTCGATATCGAGCAAACAGCCCTGCGCTCCTTCAAGAATAACATTCTCGCCCATCTTCAATGCATTATCAAGCATAATTCCGGTATCTCCGATTGCATTTCCAAATCGGTTCTCTATCCATGCGATTTGCTCATCTAGTTCTGCACTAGTCACTCTCTGCTCGCATCCTGCAGCTTCAAGAGCAGCATTTTGGCGAGTAGCCATTGCGGTAGTATCGGCGTGTGGTAATCCATCGAAACGGAGACCTACGCGATTGATTTTATCTGAATAAGTAGGACCAATACCTCTTCCTGTTGTACCGATTTTCTTGTCGAGACCATCGAGATAACGATGGAAGGGTAGGATGATATGTGCTCTGCCTGAAATGAATAACCTACGACCAGCAGGATCTGTTCCTCCGCCTTCAACCCAGTCTGATAACTCCTTATCGAGCACCCATGGGTCAATTACCATGCCATCTCCAAGTACGAGATTACATTCTTCACGGGTTATTCCAGATGGTAAAAGATGGAACTTGAGGATGCGTTCACCAAGCACTACGGTATGGCCCGCATTATTACCGCCTTGGAAGCGAGCAACCCATGTTGCGTCCTCCGCTAAACGGTCAACCAGTTTTCCCTTACCCTCATCGCCCCACTGGGCTCCCAGAATCACGGTAGCAGGCATTGTCTTCCCCGTTTTCGCCGCAGCGCATATACTCCATGAACCCTGTGGAAGAAAAGAGAAGTCCCTGCGTGGGTTAATATAGGTCGAGAACTCACTTCTATTGTTAGAAGGAGTTAGAGCATCTGGTAGAGCAGGCTAGCATTACCGCGCGAACCATTTACCGGAAACTATATATCCTAATGACACTACTATACAACTAGGAGTTGAGAAGATGACACGAAGCGAGAGTACTGACCGGACACGCACAACAACTGAACGACGCGGCCTAGGCGGCCAAAGACCAAGTCGACGCACGGTTACTGGCCATACCAAGCCATGTGAAGAATGCGCAGCTGTTGATTGGCATCAAGATGATGACAGAGGTGAGGTTACTTGCAACCAGTGTGGTCTAGTGGTCGAGGAGACTATGATCGACCCTGGCGCTGAGTGGACTAACCACGACAATGTCAACGACAAGTCACGTGTTGGTGCACCATCGACATACACTCTTGCAGATAAGGGGCTAAACACTTCTATTGCTGCTAGTGACCTTTGGAGTAACGGTGCTGCTAGACATGGTATATCGGCTAGAAGTAGGCGTGATTGGCGCAGACGCCGAGTCATCGACGAGCGTTCCAAGACTCGCCAGAGCCGGGCACGAAATCTCGTGAAGGCCAACCAGCATATCAGGGACAAAAGCGGATTGCCTAAGCCACTACAGGAAGAGGCTGCTCGACTTTATCGCAAACTCTCAGAGGAAGGTTTCGTCACCGGACGCTCCATTGCAGGGGTAACCGCAGCATGCACTTACCTCATCGCACGCCAGGAAAACTTGCCTCGCCAAATTCCTGAGATTAGTGAAGCATTCGAAGTTGGTGAAAAGGAATTATCACGATTGATCCGCCACATTTCAAGGCGCTTCAACATGCATACAATCACTTCTCCAGAAGAGTACTTCGACCGTTTCATCTCTGATTTGGAACTACCACCAAATACCCGTTTGCGAGTTGACCATCTTTGGAAGGTAATTGAGCCCCATGCTGATGTTTGGCAGGGCAAGAAGCCAATGGGTGTCGCGGCTGCTTTGATTTACCAAGCAGCAAAGGAAGGTGGAACAAACCGCACTCAGTCCGAGATTTGTGCAGTTGCAAATGTCTCTGAAGTCACTCTACGCGGCCTATTGAAGCTGATTACTGGGCTTCTCAAGCGCATAGGTGAAGCAAGCGATAACTGAATCGCCACATTCATGTGCGTCAGGCTCACCGAATGCAACATGGCGCACCGCACCGGACGAACACAACGCAAGGTGAGAATACCTTCTTCTGCAAAGAGGAAGGCTAAGAAGGAAAAGGTCGAGAAAGTGGGCGATATCCCTTGTGGGGTGAAAAGTTGTGATGGCTTCTCCGACAAGCACATGGGTGGACGTTCTCTTAGCCAAGAGAATGGAATTGAGATGTGGGGAGAAGGTGGGTTTGCAGTTCGCAAGAACCGCTTACGAGTCTGTAAGTCATGCTACAAGGCATGGAAGAAAGACAACAAGGACGATGCCAATAAGCACTACTGATTTCACTTTCACTTTCACTTGCAGTGTCAGCAAAATGAATGAGGACCCCCGGCTGTCATTTCTTTGGTCATGAGGAACACAAGAGTAGTACTTCGCTCAATGGTGACGCCCGACGGTTGTTTAACCGCAATGGATGACGGTTCGATTAATTGGCGTCCTCGTAATGGTGGGCTAATAAGAACTAGAATTGAAGTATTGTCTAGCGTTCTACTTGGACTCAAAGGACCAACAGGACATCTCGATAGGATAGTTATTGGAGATAGAATGGGAGGCATCACGATACTCTCGATACTCGATTTGTCTATAATTGAAAAATTTTGTACAAGAGGATCCCCCATTCTTTCCCTTTGTTCATCTTCCATGAGTGGTGAAAGTATCCTTGCTGGATGCGAAAACGGACAAGTATTCCTCGTTGGAGCGAATATTCCTGGAAGAACTATCGAGTTATTTGAGCTTGAAGGACCCGCTTCCGCACTGAGAGTGATTGGTCAAAACCTTCACATTCAACAAGGGTGGGAACGAAAAATCGTTGACTGGAAAGGAAAGACTGCGGAATCACTTGCCGTCGTCTGAAACTTCCTTTTCCATTAATGGCCAAGGATCTCTTGGTGTCAGCCAATAGGTTGTGCGAGCCGGACGAGGCCACCCTACAGGAGGCTGGCCATCATTCGCAAGGGCATCTTCGAAGAATTCAAGATGCATGTTAAGGACCTCATCTATGTGGTCACGCCCTCTTATCGCCGGACCTCTAGCAGGAACAATACTGGAAAGTGCAAGTCCATGAATTCTCTTGTATGAGTTAATCAGGTCAAGCAAACTTCCACCTGGCATATCCCAGCGCGTGGGAGTATCAGCCCTTGGGAGTACTGCACCTGAGACTAATACTCCTCTATCGGCTTCCAAGAAGGATAAGCCATCCGGGCAATGGCCAGGAGTCGAGATTGCTATCACATTACCATCGCCAAGGTCAAAATGATCTCCCGCTTCAATTGCTTTACATTCCGTCTTTGGCATGTCTGAATCATAGCGATTGGCCCATGTGGTGAAGAAATCACCAGTTTGCATGGATGAAACAGCATCTTTGTGAACATAGATAGGAATGTCACCATTGCTCAAAGATACGTGTTTTGCCCCTCCGCTAAAGGGAAACCTTCTGCTCGTCAATAGGATTCGGGATAACGGGTTTACTCCCTCAGTGTGCCCAGCAATGCGTTCTACTTGCAACATTTGATACCACGATGAACCTGTATCTATCAGAAGTGAATCCTCACTTCCAGCCATGATTACAGCGTTGGCATCGTGGTGGATGCCGGGCAAGCGGATGATGCGCACGACCATGCGAAGGCGTCGCGGTCCTTCAAGCAGACGACTGGTGGGGCTCGGTTGTGATTAAATACAGGGAGTCGGTCGGCGGCATCATGGCTCGCTTCCCAGAGGCAGAAGCTCGATTGCTTCACCGTAAGATTTGCATGAAGTGCAATGCACGTAATGCATTCCGTGCGGCAGCATGCCGCAAGTGTGGCTACAAGGGACTACGTCCTAAGAACGTCGAGCGCAAGGGTATCTGATACCTGTCTTGGACTCACAGTCCTAACATTGGCATGAGTAGTGCCATTGGTCCTCCAATCAACACGAGCGGTAGCACTGCTGGCCAAAGGAATACCAGTAGTGGGAATTTTCTGGTGACCCATACGGTATCAACTGAATTCTCCTCAAGTATTGCGATTGATTGGGCTAATTTGTCCTTTGATGGTGATTTCGAAGGAGCACGGGTGCGATGGATAATTTTCTTCGTACCATCTGGCATTTCTGCAATGGTAGTCAATAGCCACACATGACTTGTTGCCACCTCGGAGAGTGGCATTTTCTCTGCGTGCCAAATCAATTTCAAAGGACCGCCTCCATCTTTCAAATTCTTAATGACCATAATGAAAGGCAATACTAGGAAGGCAAAACCTCCCCATACAAGAAGAGCAATAGCCGGAGGCATTGCAATGGTTGCGGCCTCTAATGATTCAGGCCACACAACAGGAACTGCATCCCACGATGGAATCATTATCGATACCCACATCAGAGCCTTGCAATCTGCTCCACCATGAATTAGCCTCATTCTCCATGCCATATCTACCAAGAAAATTGGGATTGCCACGGCCATGATTGTCCACCATAGCGTCGCATCGGCACTTGCGTTTCCTACTATCACTTCCATCGGTCCTTCCGAACCATGGAGCATTGCGCCCTGAATAATTCCTGCTAATCCAAAAATATACCAGAGGCTGACTATCATGTCCATGCTCTTTCCCGCGAGAATATCATGAATAGTTGGCCTGCCAATAACCGCAATTGAGGCATAGGCAATCATTGCTGCAGCAGTAGAATAATGATACCATTCTGCTGACTGTATCATTAGGTCAAGTGTCCACAGAAATGCCGCTGGTTTGGCCCAAGTAATCCAGAATTCATTGGGAACTCTACGTTCGCGATGATCCATCCAAGCTGCGAGGCCAAACGCCAAAATCAGCACCGAGACGCGCGTCCATGCGATGATGCCGGCCGAATCCATGGCCGACGGGTGGCGGCAATCACCTTAAAGCAGGTTCACTTGAGCCAAGGTTGCACGAGGTATTCGTGTGGGTGATTCAAATGTCGGACATCGAAACTAAACTCGGCCAAATCGCTTCGGTCATCAACCAAATTGATGACCCCAAAGTTCCACGGAATATTCGCAAAGGCGCAAAGGATGCATGCGAATTATGGCTCCTTAACAAGAGTAAGCAGATGGATGTACGCATCGCAATTACCCAGGCAAAGTTAGAAGAATTGTATGAAGACCCCAACATCCCACCAGAGTTTGGTACTCTAATTCTAATGATTAATACGGAATTAGAAAAGATGCTTCGAGAGACTCTATGAGTCACTCTTCCTCTTCTGCACGCATGAGCGTAGCTACCAAGTCCGACAGATAGGTTCTAACTTCTGTATTCAATTTACCTGCGACAAGAAGATTCTCTAAATCCTCTTCTTGAGGTGTTCCACGGGCTGCAGCTTTGATGAGAACGATTTCTTCTTTCATCACTTTACCTCGCTTTAGAATTGTTACAGCTGCTGATCTTCCCGCAACCCTGGTCACCGCTTTATCGCTGATGCCAAGCAACACTTGCAATTGCTTGAGTTTATGTGCTTCACCAACTGATAAATGACCATCTCGTAATGCATCTTCCCAAGCCTCACCAAGAGAAGGCGCTCTCTCCGAAAGAAGAATTGCGATTGGCCTCGTTGCCTCGATATTCTCGAGAACGATTTTGATGATTACGAATAATGGGACTGCGAGAATCATTCCAGTAATACCCCATAACCAGAAACTGAACGCTGTGACGAGTAGAAGAACAACTGGCGATAAATCAAGCGCCCTTCCTGCCCACTTTGTCTCAATGTAATTGCCCCACACTTGTTGATTACCAAGCAGTAGGATCGCCATCACTAGCAGTCCAAGTGGTTTCAGCAAAATCAAACCTAGTATTAGTGGGGGGATTGTTGCAATTAATGAACCAATATAAGGTACATAATTGAGGAGGAAAGTCATTATCGCCCATACGAACCAGAGGTCTATTCCAAATGCCCACATTATTGCCCCTGCAATGAATGCGGAACCAATTCCACAACCCGTTTTCACGATAATGTAGGTATTCACGCTCTCCCGAATCTGTGACATGACAATGTCAACCCGTTCAGAAGCACCTCCCGGCCAAGCGCGCTCGATTCTTCCCGGCAAAAGACTGGCTTCGAAAATGATGAATATCAAGAAGAACAGTACTGTGAAACTAGTCGTAATCATTCCACCTACACCGCTTGCCATATTGACAACAATGTCGGTTAATTGCCCTCCCGAACCGACTCCTAGGTCTGCTAGGTCACCTCCTAATGTACCAGTTCCATCTTTTACTGCTTCCTTGATTGCTGAACCGATAATTGGCATATTCTTTAGTTGGTGCCAACGCTTATCGAGAACTTCGTTATACTCAGTAACCCTTTCCTCATTTTCTACCAAATCTTGAGCCTGGGACCAAGCAAAGAATGCTGCTAAAGTGATGACTAGTAGGAAGAGCAGTAGCATCGTCAGATAACTGAGGAATTTGGGAAATTCATTCTTCGAAAGGTAATCTGCACCAGGTTTCAGGATGAAATATATTCCAAGTGCAATGAAGAATGGTTTGAGTACACTTTCAAGTTGAATCATTGCAATTACAAGAACAGCGAGAAGTACTGCTGTGTGGGAAATTGTCGCTATTCGACGATGAAAAGTTCCAGTATCCCAAGTCCCTGTGAATGCGTTCATAGAAGCCTCACACCCTCAGCACTCTTCAAGATGTTCACGGACAGGCGCATTGATTGGCTTGGTTTTCAACTGTAACAAGAATGCTATGGCCATCATTAACCCACATAAGTGGAAGGCTGTTGCATTACTAAGCCAGCCACTTTGATTTACAGTTGCATCCCAAACTAGGCCCCCAGTCAATGGCCCGATAATTCGAGAAAAGGCCGATGCGGATTCCTGTGCACCCATTACCATCCCCATCTCTTGGCCGGACTCCCTAGTTCGCTGTGCTAGGATTGCTGAAAAGGAGGGCTGGAATAATCCACTTCCGGTAGAGATCAATATAACGACAACTCCCATTGAAAGCCAGACCCATTCATGAGAAACATGCGGCACTAATGTGAGCCCTAATCCACAAACTAATGTGCCAACTCTCATCAGTTTAATTGAGCCAAACCTCTTGGTTAATGGACCGATTAACCCCCCTTGAATGATTAAACCATTAATCCCAATAATCGCAAAAATTCTGCCATTTTCAGCTACACTAAAGCCGAGGTCGAGTTCAGTGAATAATACGAATACTGCATGCATGATGGTGAAGCCATAAACAAAGAAAACACTAATTGAAATCAAATTGCCTAACTGTGGCATCGCTGATACTTTCTTGAGATCACTAATTGTATTGGAAATTTGCTTTAGAGGGTTGAGAGATCTTGAGGATTTTCTAATCTCCACTGGATTTGATTCAGGTAGATACCTAATTGCTAACAGGAATGAGAGAGTAGATAGTAGCGACCCAATTACACATGGCAAGAGATAACTATGGGTTTCAAAAATTGTATTTTGAAATAATTCCCATCGCGATGCTGGGTCGCTAAATTCTCCTCCAAGAAACGGGCCGATTGTAAAACCAAGACCGAAAGAGGCACCGATTAGTCCCATGCGCTTTGCTAGGTTTGTATGGTCCGAAACATCTCCAATGTAGGCTTTTGCAACCGCAATATTTGCATTGAAAGCACCTGCGAGGAATCTAGCAATTAGCGCCATCAAGAGACTACTAGATAGCCCAAATACAGTGAAGAATACGGTATTTCCTACTAATCCAGTCAATATAACAGGTCTTCGACCAATTCGGTCTGATAATGAACCCCAAAATGGAGAGAAAAGGAACTGAGCACTGGAATACGCCATCATCATTAATCCAATCCAGAAGCCGAATTCAACAACTCCTTCAACTGTGGCTAGATCCTCTATGAAATAGGTGAGAAATGGAATGATTATTCCGAATCCAATCATATCTATCATGACAACTAGAAATAAAATTCCTAGTGCACCAGATCTTGATTCACCCCCCGCCATGAAACGGTCGGTGTGCTCATGATAGTTGACTGCTTGGCTTGGTTTCTGGCGTTAGGCGGTCAATGACTGCACCAAGGCGCTCGACTAGGCTATTACGTGGCGCTCCAGTAATCAGAGCTTGTTCCATTACCTCGTCAAGTGTATCAACTGCAATTACCTCAATATGTTCAAACTGGGTGTCCAGCAAGACATCTTGAGCATTTGCCCTCGGTATTACTACTGTCTTGATTCCAGCACGGGCTGCAGCTTCAATCTTCGCAGTCACTCCACCAATAGGAAGGACTTCACCTCTAACTGAGAGGCTACCTGTCATTGCCAAATCTTGGCGAATTGGGATATTCTCCAAGGCCGAAATAATCGCTGTCGCAATGGTAATCGACGCCGAATCTCCGTCAACACCATGGGTGTCAACAAATTGAATGTGTATATCATAATCAGAAACATCCTTGCCAGTTAACTTCTTGATTACAGCACTGACATTGGTAACGCTCTCCTTTGCAAGGTCGGAAAGTCCTCCCGTAGCGTATACTTTACCTCCACTAGCAAGTGAAGGTGTGACCAGTGCTTCAACAGGAAGCATAATTCCACTATAGTCGGAAAGTCCTGAATCTGCGCCAAGAACTGCGAGGCCATTTACTCGACCGATTCTATTACCAGAATTTACTGTGAGAGAATATTCCTGTCGGCGCTCAATCATTCGGTCTGCTACCTGCTGCTCCAGTGGTTTCGCAATATTTCTGGCAGCTAATACGTGGCGAGACGAAGCCAACTCGGCATTTTCTTCTGAAGCGAGATCGCCTGCAATGCGAACTAATCCACCTAATTCACGTAGCCTTAAGCTGAGTTTGCCACGACGCCCAGCCCTGCGCTGAGCCTCACGAAGAATTACTGCGACTGCAGAGCGGTCAAAGTGTGGAATTTCACGTGAGGTCCCAATGTCGCGTCGAACTTCTTGAGCGATGAAACGGATTAATCGGCGGCGATTTGCCACGGTATCAGGCATGAATGAATTCACATAGACTTCGTATCCATAACCTCTAATTCGGCTTCTAAGTGCTGGGTGCATTCCTTGAATAGCATCGAGATTCCCCGCTGCTATCAAAATGAAGTCACAAGGAACTGCTTCAGTCTTAGTCAATGCTCCGCTACTCCTCTCGGAACGTCCAGAGATTGGGAAGGCCCTCTCCTGCATTGCGGTAAGCAAAGCTTGCTGTTCCTCGAGTCGAAGCAAATTGATCTCGTCAATGTAAAGCACGCCACCATGTGCGCGGTGAATCGCACCTGGTTCCACTCGCTCATGAGCAGGGGTTTCCATTCCTCCACTTTGGAAGGGGTCGTGACGTACATCTCCTAACAAACTGCCAGATAAAGTACCGGTAGCATCGATAAATGGAGGTGGGTCTGAATTATCGTGCTTCACCAAAACCTTGGGAATTCTTCCTTCATCGGCACCACCCATACGTGAGCGCAGGAACATGTAACCAAACATCAGCAATAGCATACCAAATAGAAGGGTGAGAATATCTCCTGATTGTAGTGCAACTACTGCTAACAAGAATGCTATTGCTACAAAACCAATGAGAAGCATCTTCTGATTCTTTTCCTTTTGAATTCTGATGGCTTCACGTTGTGAACGAACAATTCGGTCACCACGTCCAGCAGGAACTGTACGAACTCTGGGCTCGTTTTCATCATCATCATTAGGGTAGCAGAGAATATCTTCGAGGTTTTCCTGTGGAAGGAGTTCAGTCATTGAACGTGCTAACATTGACTTACCTGTCCCAGGGTCTCCAATCATCATCATATGGCGACGTTGCTCTGCTGCCTTACGGATAACAAGTGACCCGGCTTCTTGACCGATTACTTGGTCGACTAAGCGTTCTGGAACTGGAACATTCTCGGTCGAATCGAAGTCGATGGAATGTACCCACTCATCAACTGGAGTGTCGGAAAGTTCTACCGTTTCCGAATCCTCAGGTGCCCAAATAGTGGTGACAACCTCTTCCTCTTCGGAAGTATCTGCGACCTCATCAGCGTCCGCCATTAATTTCACCTCGACACCGGACCAATTTAGGCGTTTGTACTGCTACTACTAGCAGCCATCGCTCTAACAGCCTTTGACTCATTGCTGGTACTGGTGGCCGTAGTGGGCCCACTGCTCCATAGTCCAACCTGCTGGAAGACCACCTTCTGGTAGAGGTGGTGCTCCTGCTGGTACTTGTGGTACAGCAGGGGCAGGTGGGGCTGCGACAGGTTGCTGGAAAATCTCTCCAGCACCGCCGTACATCGAATTTGCAACTGCATCATTCGATGGCAATTGGTTAGCCCAATCAACCATGAAATCCTTGTTTTCGGTCTTACTACCTCCACGCATGAATAACACTGCTGCTAATGCGCCTAGAATAATGACTGATACAACAATTAGAATCACTGTAAGGTCTATTGATGAAGTAGGTTCAGTAGTAACTCCAGCAGCTTCATCGGATGTGCATTCACCATATACACATGCTTCCTCGAGATCAGTACGGAGTTCAACAAGATTTGACTCAATCTCTGTGTATTCAGTAGTTCCCTCAGTCAATGACTCAAGATAAACTTCCTTAGCTGAAATCTCTTCCTCTAATTCAGAAATGTATTCTGCTAATGTCTCGGCATCCAGTGTCTCAGGGCCAGGAGCTTCCTCAGTAATGGTCCAATATTTAGCGTCCTTGAATTCGTACTTGTTGCCTTCATTATCGAGTGCAACAATCTTAGTGAGTTTTACTTGGTCCTTCATTTTCATTCCATCAGCAACCTCTCCTAAGAATGGGTCATATGACCACCCTAGGCTCTTTGCTGTGATGTCATGCTCGTGTACAACTTGTAGAGTGCACACACCAGTCAATTCATTGCAGAGTTGCCAAGTGCTAGTAATGCTAGTAATTGTAACATCATCCTTGTTGAGGAACATTGTCACTTCTGGAGTTTCGTCAATATAGAGATTGGAAACCGAAACACGAACATCAGCGTCAGGTCCTTCTCCAACGAGCAGAGGTGCGCTGTCGTATACATCTACAACAAGCGTGTACATGTTCGAATCATAGCGGTCAGCAGACTGGATAGTAACCGTCTGCATTCCTGCCTGTTCCCATTGTAGTGTGATTGTGTTGTCCATAATATTGTAACGAGCAGCACCCGGGACCGCATTGGTTACGGTAACGAATGCTTCATTCACATCTGAGTCCACATCGGTAAGTAGACCATCTACAAAGATTACCTTCTGAGTTCCTACCTTTAGGCGAAGACCCTCAAACTCTGACAAGTCAAGACGAGGTGCGTCATTAATTGGGGTAATCTGAATTGTAATTTGTTGGTCTGAGAATTGTATACCATCAGATGCACGTACAGTTACTGTTGTCATTCCATTGATGTCATCATCAGTCGTTTCATATTCGAGATAAGAACCACTTAGTTCTACATCGATTATCTCCGGATTGGTGTTGTCAACAATCGCGAGAACTAGGTCCTGATTTGTGACAACATTTCCATTTGAATCGGTATCGGATAGGTATTGAAGGAGATCTAGAATGTCGCTTGATGCTTCATCCACATATTGCTTCTCCACCCCTGCCCATCGTGGCTGGCCATTCTCGATTACGTTGAACAAGAGTGTGCCATGAGCAATATCGGTACCATCGTCAACTGATACTTCAATTCCACTTGCAACTGGCTCTCCGCCGACATAGCGAATGTTCTCGAAGTAAACTTCTACCTCTTCGCTAGATGCGTGCCATGCAATGAAGTTAGGACTGGAGGAAGTAATTACCAAGTCGGATAAGTCGGTTTCAGCATCAGCAACATTTGCGACGATTGAGACCTTTGTAGAGGTCTGAACCTTCACTGTTGGAACAGGTTCCGCTGTAATTACCGGGAGTGCATTCAGTAGAGCGAATGAATCTTCGGTAACTTCCCAAGCACTCATTTGTCCACGGCCATCAACAGCACGTGAGCGTAGATCATAATCTCCTGCTCCCATACTCATTGTAGGTTGCATGAGATATTGGCGGTGCTCGTTTGAAGTACCTTCGTTGTAGATTTCATCACCGCCGGATACGATGTCTCCATCCCATTGATCAGCACCAGCAGGTGAAACCTCGATTTCGAAAGTCATTGTTGTCAAGTCGATATCGACGCCGTCGTTGATTCCAGCCTTTGCCTCAACAAGGAAACTGCTACCTCGCTCAATATTGTTAGACCCGATGACTTCTGCCTTACGTGCGACTGGTACAAGATCGTGTGAAACAATCTCTGTTCCATCGTTGTCAGCACCTACTGCATCAGCAACCAGATTGGAAAGTTCGACACCAAAGGTGGTTTGGTAATTTGATTCGGGAAGTGCAGATGTATCAATTTGCCCATTGAAGGTTTGAGTTGAACCTTGGCTTGCAAAGTTGGAAAGGCTTTGTGTGCTACCAACATAGTTCTTGGTATTTCCATTCTTGTAATAGAATCGAACATCGCCACCATCGGTATATTCTTCGACACCGTAGTTCTTTACAACCGCTTGAAGGTCGATAATATCGCCGTTAATGTAACCGCTGGCCACACCTGGGTTGTCTAAGGTAAGAGTTTCTACACCGATGTCAATCAAAGGGATCATACCACTATCGGTTGCTGTTAGTACGTGCTCACTGTTAGCACCGCTACTAGGTGCTCCAGACATTAGCGCTGCAACTACTAGTGCGTTGCTTCCGCCTCCGTTAACCATATTCTTTGGTACACTCCAACTAAATGAAACTCCACCGTTTGATAGTGAAACCGATTCAAAGGCGCTACCAGTACCGCCGCTAGCAGTCTTGTAAGTGCTACCACTCATCAACCAACCCTTCCAGCAATTGTGCCCCTTACTTCCATCGGAATAAACGTATGAATTGCAAGTTTCCTCAGTCATTGCTGCGTATAGGTAGATGTTAGAAGCTGGAGTGCCGCTGCCTACATAATCAGCAGTAATCGTAACATCGAGTTGATTTCCATTTTCACTGACTGCAGCAGATAATGAATATTGGGAAGTTACTCCAACTGACATTCCTCCACCAGTATTGTACATTGAGTCATAGCATGTATTCGAGCCACATCCACTAGCACGCTTGTCAAGGCGGTCGCCCCAGTAAGAGTCTGGTGCGCCACTTGTGGTCCATGGCCAATTGTAGCCATTTGTATTTCCAGCACGTGCTGTGTCAGTGTCACCGTAAGATACAGATTGGTAGGAAATGTAAACGAACTCATCAGGGAATTGTGTTTTCAGACTGTGGTGAGCAGGACTACCATATTGGTAGCAAAAGCCACAATTATCAGAGGTCACGTATTGCGAAAATACTGGGTGGCCTTGACTATTTGCAGAAAATACTAGCTCTTCTTCTTCAAGCACGATTGGTTGATCAATTGGCTCTACAACAATACTAGAAAACGAGCCTAGCACACTGAATAGCATCAGAGTGACAAGGGTAAGTGCAACCAAACGTATAGACTTCATGCCCTTTTCTGTAAGTATAAGGTATATTAACATGCCTTGATGATGTCATTCCCCCCTTCGGGGGGATTTATTATTGAAAAAAAGAAATAATTCTATGCGAATCGTTCTTGGCCCCTAGACCCTCGGAGTGTCATGGTTGAGTGGGCCGTACTGATGGGGAATGATGGTCGTGTCCTCATCGTAAAAGTGGTCGATGAGGTTACCAAGCACAAGGGACTTGGAGTCATCAATACCGCTAAACTACTAGCCGATTACTCTCTTGGAGAGGAAATCTTAATCGGTCAAAAATATTTCACCTTGATGCCCCCTCGATTACCTGAATTAATTGCGGGAATGGCTCGTCGTGCCCAGACTATTTCAGCCAAAGATGCTGGAGCCTTCATCACCAAACTTGGAGTGGGCCCAGGTGATACTATTCTCGAAGCAGGTCTAGGTTCTGGGGGATTGTCACTTCATTTGGCTCGCGCTATGGGTGAAACTGGACATCTGGTTACTGCAGAACCAAGAGATGAACACGCTCATGTCGGAATGATCAATCTCGAAAGAGCGAGAGAATGTTTCAGTGGTTTCCCAAAACATACGCACCTAGAGGGAATGGTCGAAGACGTTGTTCCCGACATGGAATTTAATGCAATTATTCTCGATATGCCTGACCACATACCCGCAATTGAAGCATGTGCACCTAAACTTGTATTTGGTGGCCGTCTAGCATGTTATGCACCCACTACCACCCAATTGGAAAAATGCTGGATCGCTTGTGAAGAAGCAGGTCTCACCGTCGAATGGGCTGGCGAATTAATGGAACGGGAATGGGGGCGAACATCCAAGGGTGGAATGAGGCCGGTAAACGGGCCATTCGGCCATACTGCATTCTTACTATTTGCCCATCGACGTTGATTATTCAACGACTCTAATTCTTACAGAGCACTTTGGACAAGTGAACTTGAATGGGGGCTCGCTTCCTCTCGGCACTCCCAATAGAGCCTCGCAAGCACAACACTCGACCTTGTTGTTGGAATTGATGCGAACTTCGTTTTCCGCGAGTGGTGCAAGTTCCTCCTCTTCTTCCTCTTCTTCAACAGGTTTTCTGATTCGAATCCACATGTAGAGTAGGCTTGCCAAAATCCAACCAGCGGCTAGGACCATCATGCTGGCCTGGTTATCCAATTCGAACATGCCGAAATTTATGCCCTCTGGTGGACCCTCAGGAGCTTGTACTGTAGCGTGAATCGCTGAGGACTTATCGGTTATTGTAGCACTCTCAACCTGACTTACCGCTTGCACGATTAGGTTAGCAGTCATCGTATCATTGAGATTGTAAGCGGTGAGATATAATTTGAATTCTTGGCAACCAAGACTACCTAGAGAATAAGTTGAATTTTGATTTTCTTCGCCCACACGTACAAAGAACGAATGTAGGGATAATGTGTTCACTCCAATGACTTCGACCTTGCCGGTAATGTGGGTATTGGCCTCATTGCATACTGTGACATCGACTGTGCGGTCCTCGTT
>CAZNXM010000035.1:12689-15867 GCA_964577145.1 uncultured Candidatus Poseidoniales archaeon | reverse complement strand
TCAAACTGAGCCGCACTCTTCTCGAGCGAATCAACTCCAGGCAGAACCCTTCCCGCTAGTAATTCAAGGCAAGCTCCTCCACCGGTAGAGACGTGACCCATACGGCTCATCAGACCTCTTTGACTCACGAGAGTAGCGGTGTGTCCTCCACCCATTACGGCATATCCCTCAGTCTCAGCACAGGCGTTGAGCATCTCAACGGTACCAAGGGCGAAATCAGGTAACTCGAATACTCCTGCAGGTCCATTGAGGATGACAGTTCCAGCGGTCTTAATCGCTTTGGACAATGCTCTGATACTTGTGATACCGAGGTCGAAAATCGGTGCTTCAATTGGCAATTGTGAAAGAGATAAATCAACACGGTTTCCCTCTACATTAGCAGCCACATCGCTTGGCATAAGAATACACTCAGGGAAGTCAGCAAGCAACTTTGTTGCTATCATTACCGTATCATCCCAAGCATCACCGAGTTCGTTTTTGAGGAATTCATGGTTGATTGAACCAAGTTCAATTCCAGCGAGTTCAAGGAAGAGATTTGCAACGCCACCCGTAACCCAAACATGGTCACAAATACCTTTGCGAAGCATATTATCTGCAACGATTACTGAATCATCTACTTTGACTCCACCAAGTACTGCAATAGCCGGCCGTACAGGGTTTTCAAGAGCCTCTCTCAATTTGGAGAGCTCATAGGCCATTAGGTCACCAGCAATACATGGCAATAGGTGAGTAAATCCGACAATCGAAGCGCTTGAACGGTGAGCGCAAGCAAATGCATCGTTAACGAAAGCATCAGCCACTCCAGCAAGATTTTGCACAAGAGTAGTTTCTGAAAGAGTATCAAAGTCGCCTTTGACACTGATTTCTTGTTCATCCATTCGAACATTGTCTAGCATGATGATATCACCATCTTCCATGGCTTCAATCGCTCCCAGTGCCTTTTCTCCATGGATATCCTCTATCCATCTAACATTCCTTCCAAGTAGGCGCCCTAATTCACGAGAATGCCCCAATGTGCTAGTGAAGTCTTTCTTTCCAGGCCTTGACTGGTGAACCAATAGAACAACCTTCGATTTAGAAAGGCGGTTTAGAGTTGGTAGAACTCTGCGAATTCTGGTGTCATCAAGGAAGACATTGGTAACAGGATCGAGCGGCGAATTGATATCGACGCGTACGAGGACAGTTCGTCCGTCAAGGCGGACGTCGTCAAGGGTGAGTACCCTCGCCATCAGTTACTCCGACTCACCGGCGGTTTTTGAGAGAACCGGTCAAAACGCGCGGGTAGCAATGCACTCAATCGCGAAACATCATATATGCAGAGATTGGGATGCTGAGCATGGTGCGCGAAACTCCCTTTGAAGGAGCGAAGAAGCGTGCTAAGACCACGACAAGCGCATTCGGGGTATCCAAGCGCGAAGGTCACGATTCTTCGGTCTATTATGGCGCTAAGATGTATGATGACCTAGTAAAGAGCCGTGATGTGGGTGAAGATAATGAATTTCCACCCGAATTAGCAGATGTTGTAATCAATGGCAATAGCAAACAGATGCCGCTGCCAGATAATTGCATTCAACTCGTCGTAACATCTCCTCCATACAATGCTTCCAAGGCTTATGATGAGGACCTCAGCCTATCCGATTACCTTGGATTACTCCACGATGTTTTCGCCGAGTGTTATCGTGTACTTTCTCCGGGAGGGCGCATGGTAGTCAATGTAGCTAATCTTGGAAGAAAGCCATACATCCCACTGGCGAGCCATATCAATCTCATTATGCATGAAATTGGATTCCTCCATCGCGGCGAGATAATTTGGGATAAGAGTGCAAGCGCAGGCTCGTCATGTGCGTGGGGAAGTTTCCAGAGTGCTTCCAATCCTTGCCTGCGTGATATCCATGAGTATCTGCTGATATTCTCAAAAGGGGATTACAAACTCGCTCGCTCAAAGACAGAGAGGGCGGAAGGACGCATAGACACTATCGTCAAAGATGAATTCATTCAACATACCAAGTCGATTTGGTCATTCCCGACCGAATCAGCACGCAGGGTCAATCATCCTGCACCATTCCCTGTTGAATTACCACGGCGTTGCATCGAGATGTACACCTATGCCGGAGATGTCGTTCTAGACCCCTTCCTTGGCTCAGGCACAACTGCAGTTGCTGCAAAGATGTGCGGGCGCCGTTATGTTGGGCTCGATCTTTCCGAAGAGTACTGCGCAATAGCCGAAGAAAGGCTGGCCCAAACCGATGCTTGGGTTGCGCCAGTTATCGAATCCTGATTAGATCCCACCGGGTGGTGGGTCATTGGTCTCGATTGCCGGTTGTTCGTAGACCTTCGGTTGCTCGAAAACCGGTTGCGACATCTGAGTTTGCGCAGGTTGTTGCATCATGGGTTGCTGCATTACCATTCCAGGTTGCTGAATAATGACCTGTCCAGGATTAGAATTAATCGCTAATCCAAAAATTAATCCAAGAATCATCAAAAAGCCTCCACATCCAATGAAACACCATGAACCAGCCATTAGCATTCCACCACCAAGTACTTGGCCAAGATCTCCAAATACTTCACCTAGAACTTCATCATCATATTGAACCCAAACGGGGGTATTTGAATCAAAGAAATAGGTCCCATTTGTGCAATCCAATAAACATCCTTGACCAACCCAAATTAGACCTTGCGCTTCGGTATGTTCATCTCCTCGCTCTTCACTTGCTGAGTAATTATCATCATATGAACAATCAGAATAAAACAAATCATCTGCGGTACTGTTTGACAATGTGAGGTTTACATTTTCACAATCATCCCACATGCTATTGTTATCAGCATCAACATGCGTACCCTTTACCCAGAATGAAAATCCAAGTTCACCAAAACCGTCATAATCCGTAATTGTTAATGAACCGGACATTGAGTTTTCTTCCAAATATGTGGGCTCGAAATTTTCGAGGTCGTCGACTCCATCTGAAGCAATAGCGCCTCCGCCAAGCATCATCCCAATACCTCCGAGTAGGATGAGCCCGCCGATTATCAAGAGAACTTTGCCAGAGGTATGCATCAATACCCCCAACAGTATTTGCACTAAGAATCCTTTGAATTTCGTGAAATGCCGAATGGGAGTCGTTTTGAACCATTGGCTACCCGTTTGCACCATGGAGGACGGCTTCAACACCCTAGTCGG
>CAZNXM010000035.1:0-12589 GCA_964577145.1 uncultured Candidatus Poseidoniales archaeon | reverse complement strand
GAAATCGGTTGTACGCCTGCATTACAATTTACCGAAATACCCGGCGGATTTGTAAACCGC
This sequence comes from uncultured Candidatus Poseidoniales archaeon, assembly GCA_964577145.1. Classification (GTDB taxonomy): domain Archaea; phylum Thermoplasmatota; class Poseidoniia; order Poseidoniales; family Poseidoniaceae; genus MGIIa-K1. The sequence continues at coordinate 12,529 of CAZNXM010000035.1, read as the reverse complement.
TTTGCCGAAAAGTTAGGCTCTACTGATGATGTGACTTCATTGGTTCAAAGCCAACGTGAGGTCAAGTCGGAATGGGAACTGCAAATGATGGCTGATGGCGCTGAAATCCAGTTACAGATGTTCGAAGCAGTTGCAGCAGTTGGCGGAGAAGGAGTATCCGAAATCGAATTGGTTGCCGCTGCAGAGGCCGTTAGTAGGGCTGCAGGTTTTGGTGGCAATGTCCAGATGCGCCGATTCCCACTCCAATGTGACCGGGGGGTCATTGTAGCTGGACGTGCCGGTGGAATTCCATCGTTTTTCGACTCTGCAATCGGCGGCACTGGGCCGCATCCAATGGCATCCATGGGGTCAGGATTTTCAACGATCAAGGCAAATGAACCAGTTCTTGTCGACCTTGTTCATCTCCACCGCGGGTATGTTGTCGATGCGACACGAATGTTTGTTGCAGGCTCGCTCTCAAGCGAATGGAAACAGCGTCTTGAAGATATGATTGCTGTCAAAGACACCGTGGTCGATGTGCTCGACCAAGGGCTCGATTGTTCACAAGCATGGCGAGAAGGACTCGCACTTGCAACCGAATTAGGTCATGCTGACAATTTGATGGGAATGGCACCAGACCAATCTCGCTTCCTCGGTCATTCAGTTGGCCTCCAACTCGACGAAACCCCAATTGTTGCTGAAGGATTCGACCGTCCATTACCGGTGGGCGGAACCATGGCTATTGAGCCAAAGGTAGTCCATACCACAGGTTCAATTGGAAGCGAGGATACGTGGGTACGGGATGGTGAAGGCATGAGGCCAATCACTGCTGGTGGCGCCTGGCCATGGATTACGGAATGGTGAATAATATGGAAGAAGAAATCATTATTGACGAAGATATCACTGAGAAGACAAGCGATTGGAATGAAAGTGATGTCGGCAAGCGCATCATGAAGCGCGTTACTGCAAACGGGACCTATTACAACGAAATGATTGTACAGGTTTTCTGCCAATTCTGTGGCTCTGAATTCATTGGTCCTTCACGTGAAGCCGGCGGATTCCTCGGTGGTCATGAATGCCTTCACGCATGGGAAGTCTCTCAAGCCCTCGGGCGCGAGGACGGACTGGTGGAGTGAAGATGGCCAAGCCCTATTCCCCTAGTCATATCGGCGCAGTAGCCTCATCATTTACAGAAATGCGTCTTGCTGGTGCCGTTAAACAACAACTTGTCGAAGAGTTAGTTGCCGAAATAGACCGAATGGTCCCATCGATGGAATCTGCTACTCTTTCAGCAACTCCAGAGAAAAAGACCTTGGACGATACCAATCGAACTCGCCTCAATTATAATCGCACCCGTGAATTGATGATTGAACGCCTTAGCGATCTTGAAAGCGTTGGTTCTGAAGCGGTTCAGGCGGGGATCGAACACCTTGAAAGCCATCTCAAGCGTATCCTGAATACTGCTGAAATGTCCGCGGCCAAGGATAGGGTTGCTACAATCAAACCACGTCATCTCAAAATCATAGTTTCGGAGCCAAGCGAAGAAGCCGAAACCGTAGAATCTGAACCAGAGGAAGATTTGCTAGAAGGCCAGGTGAGTGGTTCTGCTCTAACTCCAATGGCTTTGCGAAAGATGGCTCGTAGTTTTGCAGGAATGCCGATTACAGATGCAGCGGTTGAAGAATTACTCTTACTCTACTATGATGTGGTAGATGAAACTGGGCATAGCATTCGTGAACATGCACAACTCGGTGGAAATCCATCGGGATTCATCGAATCCTTAGACCGGATGAAGGACCTAATGATGCTTGGTTGGATGCGAAGAATGCTCAAGCGAGCGGGAATTGATGCCGAAGAGCGCGGATACAAGAGAATAGATATTGAACAATTAATTCATCTCGACCCATTTGAGTGATGAAAGCACACCTTCATGTATGGCTTCCTTTTCGGCAATTTGAGGAATGTTCATGGGTAACATGATTGGAAAGCAAGCACCGGAATGGAGCACAACAGTTTACGATAATGGTGAGAAGAGAATGATGTCGAGCGAAGAGCTCGCTGGCAAATGGTATGTCATCTATTGGTATCCTCTAGATTTCACTTTTATCTGCCCAACTGAAATCGTTGGCTTCGAATCTCTAAAGGAAGAATTCGAGGACGATGGAATAACTGTAATTGGCTGTTCCACCGATTCATGGTTTAGCCACAATGCGTGGTTTGCTGACAAGGAGATTTTCCCAGGCGGTGTAACTCACCCAGTTCTTGCAGACACAACTCACAAGGTCACTAAGGCCTTTGATATGATGAACAAGGCTGTCGGAGTCGGCTTCCGTGGAACCGTTCTAGTAGACCCTGATGGAAATGTACAGATGTACTCCATTAACGGAATGGACGCAGGTCGCTCACCAGCAGAGATCCTTCGCACCTGTCAAGCTACCCAAGCCGGTGGCTTGTGTGGTGCAAATTGGTCCAAGGGCGACGATTACGTCGCTTGATTCGGTGATTCAATTGGAGCATCTCGGCCCAAAGGATTGGGAGGATTTTCTCTCAGCACCAATTGCGATGTTGATGCTTGGAAAGAACGATTGTGCAGCCTGCAAAACTTGGACTGCAGAATTAGAAGAATTCACAGTACCTGAAGGTGTAAGAATCGGCAAGATACTTCTTGATGAGCCTGGATTTGGCCGATTCAAAATTGCTCATGATTGGGTTTCCGGTGTCGATGTACTACCGTTCAATGTTCTCTTCGTCGATGGTGAGATGAAGAAGCAATGGGCTGGTGGCGGATTAGAAAGAATGCAAAACCGACTCAACAGGTTTCTTTGAATCAACGGTTGAGGGTACGTTCCCAGCGGTCAGATGCAGGAACACCGACGATTTTGAATTCAACAAAAGAAACCCCTTTCAATCCACTCATTTTCTTCCGGAAATTATTGAGATCGATAAGGCAGCATGGGCAATGAGGCCGTGATGGTTTGATTGTGAGTTGAACTTCTCCATCTTCACTTACAACGATATTTTGGACAATATCGCGTTTGGCCCAAGCAACCTCGTCATGAGGGTCATTCCACTCTCCTGCTAGGCGAGCGACCTTTCTCTGCAGAGCAGCCTGTTTTCGACCCACTCCAATCCCTCATTTTCTTAGCCAGCCCTTCTTACTGAAGTAGCCGAGCATCATTAGTGTAAAGGCACTCATTATTCCAATAACGGGCCAGAAACCAATCTCACTTGCATTGAATGGGAGTTGAGTATTCATGCCAAATACGCCTGCGATAAGAGTTAGAGGCAGCATTATTGCACCGATAATGGTCAATGTAGTCATCACTTCAGTCAACTGGGCATTTGAGCGAGCGAGATCCATACTGACGTGAGAGAGATAAGTATCCCGTGTGCTTGTAGCACCAGCAGAATAGGCCGCACAGCGCTTAACCAGAGTTGTAGATAATTGCTGAAGGTCGGTGAAGAATGGCAAGGTATTCTCGTTAATTAGGCGCTCACCGGGTTTGAGAATCCTCAAACATGCGCTCTGAAGTGATTCGATTGACTTACTTGCCTCACGAAGAAGTCGCTTGAGGTCGTGAAGTCCTTCGAGCAGACCGTCATACGCCTCAGCCGGGTCGAATACTTGGTACTCCAAATTATCTAATTTGTTGGAATATTCAGAAAGAATTGGTGTCCAATCATCAGCAATCGAATCAAGTAATTCGTAGAGTAGGAAATCCACACCCATCGCAACTTCATCATCATCAGCGGTCTTGAGACGACGGCTGAATACATCGAGTGCAGGTATACGAGTACCCCTGACGGTAATCATCAGGTCCCCTTTCAAAATAATTGCAACGGGCTCGGTGTCGAGTCGGTTATCAGCATCTCGTGCTCGAACAACAATGAATCGGTGACCGTGGAACCTTTGAACAGTATCGCTAGCATGTCCGAAAATATCCTCAACCGCTAATTCATCGACACCTAGCTCTTCGAGGAATGTTTTCACCTCTTCATTTGGCTTGAGAATATCTAACCAAGCCGAACCCTTTCCTTTGATAGTGTCGGCAAGCCCATCTAATGCAAACTCTGACTGGGCAATAACGCCCTCGCCGGTAGTATAGAGTCGCAACTCGGCCATGTTTGCGCCTCGGAGTGGCAGCCATATGCCTTTTTGGGCTTCATTCGGCCTCAAGAAGTCGCTTTCTGTGACGGATTCCACCCATCACATGCCGGTCTTCTACTTCAGATAATTTGCTTTTTAATCGCCAAGTAAGAAACCATGCTGCAGCGCTAACTCCAACGATATTTAGAGTCCAAACCCACCACGGTATGTCCATAAAATCAACTCAGAGTGGAGGTAAGATGTCGATATCGACATCACCTTTCGGGATTCCAATACAACCCAAGCGGGCTCCATCTGCAACAATCTCTTCATCAAGTCCAGGTGTGAGTGGTTCTGGAAGGCTTACCTCACCAGAAAGAAGGGTTACCATACATGCTCCACAATTACCACTTGTGCAATTGGTTGGAATCTCGACATTGGCAGATTGCGCATGTTCGACTAAAGACACATCTTCCATTGTTTGAGTTTGACCAAGGAGCTTCGCACCTCTGAGGAAGCGCACAAGACCCATGTAAATCACTCAACGGTCTTCCCAGCGTGACCAGCGGCCAGTTTGCTTGTTGAAGTATAGTCCAGCCTTCTTCATCCACTTGTTGAACTTGGTTGCACCAGCCCCAGTACGTAGAATGAAGTCTTCACGGTCCTCTTGAGCCTGAATGTATCCCTTTGCTGCTAGAGTTTGGTCAATCCAATCATCAATACTCATTAGGCCACTTGCTAGAACGGAATGTTCTGCAACTTGTGTCATTGTATCTGCATCAGCACCGGTTTGTTCAAGGTCAGCCTTGATCAGTTCATTGATGGTAGTGAAGTCTTGACGAGCAGGTTTTGGAGGAACTGGATTACGTGGGTTTGCATCTGGGTCTATGACAATTCTGCCACCATTTTCCATGATTACATCGACAGTGCTAGCAAGCCCTGGCATGAAATCGGTTTCACATTCCCAGCAAATGAATGACCAGTTCTCTTTGTCATCAGGATTTCGACTTGAACGAGGGTCCATTTCCTCATTGCATTCAGGACAAGCATGGAGAATTAGTTTTGGTACGATATTGCGGCGGAAGTCAACGATATCTTGAGGAGTTCCTTCAAGGTCAAGCATTTCGTGGTCACGAGCAGCTTCAAGGCCTCGAGTCTCTAATTGGTCACGAATCTTCACCTTCTGGTCGTCCTTACCTTCGTCGTGAAGATTGTTTTCGAGTTTTACGATTAACTCAACGGTCTTTCCGAGTCGATTCATCACGAGTTTTTGCATTCTGAAAGCCTCAACTCGAGCGATTTTGAGTCGCTCTTTTTGCTCTGCAAGTTCGGAGAGTACATCCTTTTGCTTACGCTTGAATTTCAATTCCTCGATTTTGCTCTCTTGCTTGCGCTCTGGGGCTAAAACCTTGGAGAGGTACCTCTCTTTACCATGAGTTTTCGAACCTGAAGAAATGATTTCGAGCACACCATCGGCGATATCGGCCTTGAGACCGTAATTTTCAACCAACTGTGACTTGTCAATCTTTTTTAGGTCGCCAATTTTAATGCCAGAATCAGCCAACTGCATTGCCGTGGTTTCATCGATTCCACGGCGTAGCAGTGCAAGATATGTGTCCTTCTTTGCCATTTGCACCCCTCCGACGAGTTGGGCCGTAGCGGCCGATGGATGTCAACCCATCGCCGTTGCATAATCCTGCAATTCTTTCGAAAGCGCAAGCCAATCGGCGAGTTTCAGGTCTTCGGGGCGAAGTTCTAGCAATTCAGAATCGATGGACTGAAAGGCATCTTTGTACATTGAAGCATGCCATCCTGAAATGCGATTAATCCTGCGAGGCGCTCGTGAAAGCGTATTTCGCAATTTCTTGCGCCTCTGCCCAAACCCCTGCCGAATCAATAATTTGGCAAGACGGGCATTCTCTTTGCTATCTATTCGCTTCATGCAAACTAATCTAGAATGTACTTGAGGTGCAGGAATAAAGCAATGTGGAGCAACTCTAGGACCCATTTCGCAATCCCAATCAAGTGCAACGCACATACCAAGAGAGCCTCTATCTGCGAGTGTTTCGATAACAAGGCGTTCTGCAAACTCTTCCTGGACTAGGATTACCACATGAGTAATCGAAGACTGTCTCGTGATGACATCAATGAGAGGAGAGGAAATTTGGTAAGGAATATTTGCTACAACTTTGTTGGCTTGTGGCCACTTTACTTGAAGCGCATCACCTTCGATAAGTTCGAGTTCAGGGAAGACCATTCTAAGGTGGTCACAAGCTCCTTCATCGATTTCAATGGCGACTACATTGCTAGTTTCTAGTAGTCTCTCGGTAAGTACACCAGGTCCCGGACCGATTTCAATCACTCGATCATCAGTTGATAACTCAGCCATTTCAATGGAGGAGGAGATAACTTCCTCATCGTGGAGATAATGTTGACCAAGGGCTTTGACATTGGGCTGACGTTCCTTCAGGCGGTCGATGAGTGCTCTTGCACCCATGGCCATGATAATCACTCACCCTGTCGGCAAAGGAGGTCGATAAGGCGTGGCTGAATCCCGCGGTCCTTTATCTCGGAGACAAATCTCTTGGCTAGAAGTTCAGGTGCATTAATCCCGCATCCTTCGTTTAGGCTAGCAAAGTCATTCCAACCTGTTCTTCCTCTAGTTTGGACCATTTCTTGTGCCTTCTTGTTTCCAACACCTTGGAGGAGTTCGAATGCATGCATCTTGAGTGATAGGTTTCCAGCGCGGTTGAAGAACTGCTGAATGAAAACTTCAGGAGAATCTTCGATATATTGCTGGATTACTACTGGCAACTCAATATTGGTAACATTTGAGAGGTCACGAATCCTCGCAAAACCAAGAACATCTCCAATGACATCTCGTTGACTGTGGTCAACTCCCATGTATAGGCGAGTTCCGGATTGCTGGCGTTCAGAACCTGGCTTGCAGCGAATTCGAATGATGTGAAGATTTGGTTCGGTAAGGACTACGAGTACCCCACCAGTATCTGGGTGGTCGAGAACACGACACCATTCTACCTCGAGTAGAGGGTCGACCTTCTCATCACGAGGCTTGCGCCCGGCTTGTCTTCGGTCTCCGCGGTGAGGGGGTCGCATTTTCCATCACCGTTGGGGTCGTTTCATTCGACACCAACATGCTGACGGACGATGTCAAGAACCGCTTCAATTTCCTCGTTCTCGATTGAGATACGACGGCTTGCAGCGACTGCACGAACATCATCTGTGTGCATAGGCATCAACTCGGCCAACTTGGCAGCGAGTTCTGGGTACTTCTGGAATTTTTCAATTTCCAGAATTGCTAGTAACATATCTTGGAAGACTTTGGGCTCTGTGCGGTATCCATTGCGGTTATCGCTTGCTGCCCACTCTGCATGTTGTAGAGCAGCCTTCTGTTCATAGGTAAGGAAACCACGGCGCTCTTGAGCGTCCAGTAGCAGGTCGCGGACAGATGAATAATCGGTGAACACTTCATTATCAGACATCAAAATCACTCCAATGGGCGAAGGTGCTCTGGTCGAGCGACGACGGTCTTCTGCATGTTTCCGTCCTTTACTGCGACGACCCAAGCAGATCCTTGGCGTCCTTGAATAAATCCTGTACGTCCTTGGAAACGGCGATGAGGCATTCCCATCTGTTGTCCACCATCTAGAACGATAGCAACACGGTCGCCTTCGGCGTACTCGTGCATGATACGGCTGATGTTAATTCGGCCTTGCTCATGGCGTCCGCGACGTAGGATGCTTCGGGTGCCTTGGCGTTGTCCCTTTGAGCGCTTCATTGTAATCGCCACCTTCTCCACGTGTCATAAGACACTTCGGAGCAACCTGCCGACCTACCAGACCCATATAAGCACCGCGATATCTCAATCGGCGTGTATATCGGCGACATCGAGCCATTCTACTTCACAAAGTGCCCCAATTAGAGACGCCACTGAGGGTTGAGTCCTTCCTCCATCACCATGAATGGTCTCTTTGACATAGGTTCCAGATTCACAGCGAAGACTGAATTCTCCAAACATACTTCCGTCTTTGCCGACACCAACTTTTGCATCGCTAGTTTGCATGACTTTGCGTTTTCGAATCTTGTCTGCACGGCGGTGAGCCACACGCTCTGGAGTTCGTTGGGCTAGAGTACAACCCTGGAGTTTTTGCATAATCTCAAGGACGTGTTCTTGGTCAGGTAGCGGCAGAGTTTCTTCTGAATAATTTTGAATTCTTTCGATTAGGACATCTTTTGTTCCCGACTTTGGGAGTCCTTTTTCTTCGCAAGTTGCAACGAGTTCGGCCTTCGAAAGCGTAGATAAATCGACTTCTACCTTTGCTGCTTCTTTGCGAGAATTGGGGTGAGGGCGGCGTTGCCTACGACGGTTTCCCCCTCTCTTGTCCTCCTTTGGAATTTCAAGAACTTTGGTCAACTCGTTCATTTGGTCCTGAGTAGCAGCTTCGATCTTGAATCGAATTGTGTAGGATTTTTCGGCAGGTGTATCCTTTACTCGGACAACTTCGCTTCGGTTGGAATGCCTCATGTCGCTAACTTCGATTTGGCCTTCTGCAGCCTCATTGATTGCAGCCATCATCACACTTGGTTCGATGTTTCGCTTTACCGGCTTCTTCATTTCGATAACGAATGGCCGGCCCCTTCCAAGGCAACGCACATCGATATCTTCTCTTCCCATTCCATGGAATGCATGTTCTCTGGAGCCAAACACTTCGAGAAGTGGATCGCCCACCAGACCTTGGACACTTGAATCATATTGCATGCCAGTGCCATCACACTTTCTGCAACCTCGTCCTTTGCAAGCCCTACATGGCCACTTAGTCTGCGGAATTCCCCTTGCCAATTTGCGGTAGCGGCCATAGATGTAATGAGAACGAATATCTAGGTCGACTGTTAGAGTGAGTACATCGATTAGTGCAAGAATTTGCGGCTTGTCAATTACAAGACGAACATTGGAATCAATTGCACGTAACTGAGCTGCAACCTCTTCGACAAGACTGGTTTTCAAAGCGGCCGAACCACCTGCGCCAAAGCGCTTACGAAGATGGTCTTCAACTTCGGTCTGGTCCTTGGGGAACCGAGCACCTAATTGCAATCTATCGCACTCATGTTCGCCGATTTCCTCATGGATAATCTGAGCGAGAAGTGGGGCTTCTTCGAAGAGGTTTTCACAGAATGGACACAATGGCTCATTTTCTCTTGCCAATGACATTGTTGAATCTGATTCAATGACACCTGTTCTAATTTCAATACCACTTTCTAGGAAGTTTTGCCCGAAGCGCTTCTTACCACCGATTCTACCAAGACAATGGTTACAGGTTCCCAATCGCACTAGGTGTTTCAGCCCAGCAGGTCTTGGGGCTGCTGGAATTTCTTCTTCACCAGTGTCGAGTTGCAAGTCATCGAAATCTTCCTCATCGATTAGTTCTGCTGGTTTTTCATCTTCGTCCCAAAGAGAATAGTCGGTTGCCCCAAAGCCTGCATTAGCATAGGACATCCACTCATCTTCACCATCGGAATCATCCTTTGGAACCTCCTTGTCGGGCATAAAAAACACCATACCACCGGGGTCAACCCCATTGTGGAACAAACCACCCGGGCGGTCTCCCCCTCATGAAACCTGCTCATTCTTCTGCACTTGATGCAGGCGGTGGTTCAATCAGTCCCAAAGCAGCAGTTGTTAGGACCATTGATGCGATTAGAGATAACAAAATCATCATTGCACTGAAGAGTCCGAATGCATTGAACAATCCCATGGGCGATGTTGCAATAATTGCGAATCCTGCAATGTCGGAAAGCGCAGAACCAACTAATGCTAGTGCACAAGCACCGCCGACCCCGTACAAAGCTTGGCGGTGGTTTTCACCGGTCTCTCTCCCTTCACGATATCTTTCAGTAACGTGGATACAGTAGTCAATACCTACTCCAAGAGATATCGTTGCAATAGTTACAGTTACGATATTCAAAGAATAACCAAATGCGTAAATCAAGCCATAAAGCCAGAGAACTACCAGAAGAATTGGAACCAGAGTAACAAGTGATTGTCTTAATGATCTAAATCCAATAACCAGTGTACCAAGGACGAATAATGAACCAAGAATTAGGCTTGACTGCATTTCATTTTGCATCTTGTCACTAGCGACGAAACGGATGACGGGCTTGCCGGTTGGCATCACCCAAGTTAGTGGCTTATCCTCTACCTCCTCACCTTGCTCTTCCCATGTTCCGCTAGAAAGGTCGGTGAGAGGTTTCAGGTCACTTCTCAATTCCTCAAACCACTTATTCATCGAAGGGAAATCCTCTGGGCTGGTGATTCCGAAACGAATCAGCATGCGGTCATAGGTAATCGGCTCACCATCCATATCGAGCCAAACTTGTGTTGGGTCAGGAGTGGAAGAAGGAGAGATGTATAGGTCTACAATGCTCTTTGGGATAGCGGGAATTGCTGGTGTTCCAGGGACTCCGTTTAATGTGAGAACACCATATAGGAATACCAAACAATCCCTGTCATTGGTATCGGGTAAATCCAATGCACCGGGCGTATTACATCCACTGGCATTTAGGCCGTGGTCCCAGAATAGTTGCCGGTTTTCCAGCATCGAAAGCCGGGCTAGTTCTACCATCTCATCGATGGCTAAGATGTCTACTTTACCGTCTGGTTGACGTGTATATTTGTCCGGCAATCCCTCTGTACGCTGATTGGCATTTTGGCGAAAGGCATCGATTGCAGCATATACAGTAGGGTCGGTAATATCTCCCTCAACCAACATCATAGAGGGTTCTCCTTCATCGGAGAATCTCTCAGTAACTACTTTCACTCCAAAGGCGAAATCGCTTTCTTCATCAAGGAAATCTTCGACAGCAAAATCACCTTCTAATTGCATCATCCCCCATGCCGCAGGTATAGTCAATAGTAGACAAATAAATGCAATAATGATTGGACGATAGCCGGTTCCTGCCTTTTCTGCAATGTATTTCAGGCGGTCTTCTCGAATCAGTGTACGTTTGATGACCGGCGTAGTATTCTTTCCTCTTTTTTCCATCCACACATCGAAAGACACTCGAATCAATGGAGCCCAAATTCCAGTCAAAATGAAGGCTGCAAATATTCCTAGTGCAGCCTCTACACCAAATGACCTCAGGGCTGCAACATCGCTGAACAAGTTAGCGGCAAATGCTGACATAGTTGTGATTGTGGTGAGCATTATCGCTCTTCCAACTCGCTTGATTGTGACTTCTCCTGCAGATCCTGGGGACCTACCTAGGCTTCGCTCTTCCTTGTAACGATGCAAGGCATGTAGTGAATCATCTATACCGAGAGCTAGTACGAGAATCGGTAGAAGATTGGAGAATTGAGAACGTGAAATAATATCGAACCCTATCCATCCGAATAGACTGGAAGCATGACCGATTAATCCTTGCATCCAAAGCATGGCACCTCCTAGTGCCATTGAAACAATCATTACATCAGTCCAGCGTTTAAGAGACAAGTATAGCAGAATTAGAATGGCAAACCCCATCATCAAAATCAATGTGCCAGACGATTGCAATTCTCGGTTAACTTCAACATTTACACCTTGACCAACAAGGAGGGTTACCGATTGGTCATCATGACTTCTAATCGCCCCTTCAAGATGCATCATTGTCCATTCTACCGAACACGGATCACCTTCGATTGGACAGGTATCTTCAGTATAATTTGGAGGAAATAGCACTAATTGAGAACCATCGATTCTGTACCCACCCATAATTACTCCATCTTCAGTGGATCGAATCGTAGTCTCCTGATGAGAATCCTTCCACACCATTGTCCATCCCGAATCAATTAGAGCGGCTCTATCGAGTTGCACAAGGAGCCAAGAAGTGGAAGCAGACCACCGGCCGGGCCCCCAAATTGCGCCTTCCCATGAACCATTTTCCAATAGTTTGCCGCCTATGGGCCCAGTGACATTGGAATTGCCATCAGCAACAAATCCTCGGTCGAGAGATAGCCAGCGTAGGAAGTTTGAACCATCGACACTGGCCATTCTAGCAGATGCTAAATCGATGTGGGCTTGAGTTAGATTTTCATCATCGAAAGTAAGGCATTCAAGTTCTCCGCAATCACTCCAATCAGCTAGTGGATCTTCGGCCCCTGCCATTGTTTGTCTTGGAGCGGTAAGGATTGATTCGTTGGCCATAAAGCCTCTAAAAATGTCAGCCAGACTCATTACTCCAGTGGTTTGAAGCCCAGTCACATCATTGACAAATGGTTTCATGCGTTGTCCAAGAGGATGCGCGAGAACCACAGCGTGCTTTGCATCGATTTCTCGCAATATTGTCAGGTTGAGGATCCCTCCATCAGGAGCAGTAATACCACCCCAATTTTCACCGGAATCAATTATCTCGTCGGCGGATGCAATCGATGACCAGTCAGGCGTTCCGTCTGAAGTAGTGGGAACAGGT
>CAZNXM010000034.1:14711-17123 GCA_964577145.1 uncultured Candidatus Poseidoniales archaeon | reverse complement strand
AAGAAGATGCTGAGGAAGAGGCTGCTGAAGAAGCTCCACCAGATGAAGTTGCAGCAATGGACCCGCTACTCGCACCACCAACACCTCCTGCTGATTTGCTTGCGCCTCCGCCAGCACCTCCTGCTGATTTACTTGCCCCGCCAGCACCTGCAGACTTACTTGCGCCCCCCGCACCTGAAGTTGAGGAAACAGATATTTCAGTAATCGACCCACTTGCACCTGTCGAACCAGTCAGTGAAGACTTCGTTGCTGCTGGTGCAAAGATTCGTAGAACAAGCGAAATCGATGATGTACCTGGAGATAAGTTAGAAGGAAACCTTCACGAGAAGGAAAAATCCACTCTGACAGCAGACGGTGAAATTGTCAAACAGGATGTCAAAGGAGTTCTTACTGTTAGAAACCCTTCAGAATCCGACAGAATCTATGATATTGATGTGATTATGACAAGTACAGATAATACTGACCTTGCTGGCGACCACATCCAAGTCGATGAACTGGAAAGCCGTAAGGAATTCAGTACTAAGTACAAGGTGAAGAATAGCCGAATGCTAGTACTGAGAGAACGCTTAGACACTAATCCTGACCGTGACCAAGAGCGCTCACTTTCAATCTCCCTCGGTGGAGACGGTGGCCCACTTGAAATGGAACTCGAAGTAGAAAACGTATCAGGCGTTACTCTGAATGATGTCATCGTCACTCGAGACATACCCTCTTCAATCGAGATGGTTGCCACTGGTGGTTCCGTAATTGAAGATGGAAGCCTCACATGGGACATCGGCCACCTAGCTGCTGGTGAGAAACAAATACTTGCTTTGTCTGGAACTATTTCCGTGGATGGAATTAAGCCAATTAAGGCCGGAGTTGCACGTGCTACATACACTTCAGACGCAACACTATCGACACTATCATTCAGAGAATTGGATGCATTCTGTCGTGGATTTGCATACATGAATGCCGTTGAATCAGAAAGACCTGATAATTGGCAGTGCAAGACAATCTTTGAGAATAGGTCTTCCTTTGCAGTCGATCTCGTCAAACTACAGGTTCGAATGAAGGGATCTGATGACCTATTATTCGATATCCAAGATGTGCCAGACGATGTACTTCCCGACTCCCGTTGGGAATCAGATGTACGTGTTGTTGAAAGCAATGGGAAACCTGACTTCACATATGAATTGGGATACACAGTACTTCCAAGAGCGACTCATAGCACAGAGGGTTCACTTGAACTACAACCTTCTACCTTTGATGTCCTTGATGCTACTATGATAAAGAACTACAGTAAGTTGGTTCTACCGTCCTATAGAATGCAGAACTTATCTGCAACAATTAAAATTACAAACAATGGTTCATCGACAATCAATCTATTGCGTTTGACCGATGATATACCCGGTCTTTTCGATGCACCTGCAACTGAAGATATTGCAGTAAAGGTTGGCTCATCTGATTTATCCGCTGACCAATTCAAGTGCGAGATTAGTGCTGGCGTCAGTATCGAGAAGGAGATGCGTAGTCCTGACAGTGCTGGTCACACTTTGACTATGACAATCGGTACACGTGGACCTGTTGGCCTAGAGTCTGGTAAGAGTCTCACGATATCGTACCCTCTAGTTGCTCCTGACCCGAGTCCAGGAAACGAAGCCGTTGCAGGACCTGCACGCTGCGAGTTTAGTGCAGAACGCTTCGGTCCAGTTTGTGGTCGTGAACTTGAGGAAACGCCTGTATTGAAGGTACGCCACCACCGCCGTAATTTCTCGGCTGGTAAATCCGTAATGCCTATGGGCGGAAAGGGACGATATGAGGTCCTGATTCTATTCGAAAACAATGGAGACACCGCATTACAGGACGTCGGAATCAACGACATATTGCCATCTAACTTCGAAATCAAGGATTGGTCCGTCAGAGGTATTGGACGAGCCAAGAGAGATGATGTTACCATGGAAACCAGCGAAGGTGCAGATGGTGCAACTAACATCTCATGGTATGTTCCTGCCGTCGAAAAGGACGAGCGCCTAGAGGTTTCATTCGAGATAAAGGGCGAAGGAGAGGTTGATGCTGAAGTACTCAACCAATTCCATGGCGCAACTTTCGGTGATGAGGTTGAGGACGATGATCCTGCACCCCCAGTAGCTGAAGAATCAACCGATGACGACGATGCAGGTGATGAGCCTGGAGCCGGATTCAAGTGGAGAGAAGATGTTCTTCTCCGTGTAATGGATGAACATGGAATAGATGCATCTCTACGCGATGATTTCGTTCGTCATGCTGTTGGATACGATAGCGATTCTAATGGATATCTCAAGAAGGCAGAGATTGTTGCTGCTGCTGAAGCATGGGTTGAAAACTCCGGAAGTGAGGAAGAAGCACCTGCTGAAGAAGAAGCACCTGCTGAAGAAGAAGCACCTGCTGAAG
>CAZNXM010000034.1:0-14611 GCA_964577145.1 uncultured Candidatus Poseidoniales archaeon | reverse complement strand
ACCTGCTGAAGAAGAAGCACCTGCTGAAGAAGAAGCACCTGCTGAAGAAGAAGCAAGCGACAAGACTTGTCCTATTTGCGCTGCAAGTAGTGATGCAGCTGCAGGTGCTTGTGGAGCTTGTGGGTTCACTTTCTGAAAACAGTTAGAGAACTAATTCCCAGCGTGGCCATGCATGGTCTTTGGTGTCGTCAGACACTAGGATTATCACAGTACGTGGAAAACCTCTGAATGTTTCTTCGATATCAGCAAGTGCTGGCGGAATTACTCCATCTCGCATGTCAACTGCAAGCCATGCATCAGGATATTGTCGAAGCCAAGCATCGAGTTCGGCAACGATTCCTTCAGGAGGTACGCCCGGGCGAACACTTGCTACGTAACCCCACCCTCCTGGAATCGCTCTATTGGAATCAGAAAATAGGAATACTTTGGAAGTTAGACCTATCCTTTCCATGTATTCACAGGCCCTATGCTCTGTAGTCACACATGGTGACCCCCGCATAGGCATTGGTTGTGAGTGCTGCCATGTCGATTCAGCGTCGGTCATATGGCATCGTGAGGGTCTCGCGTGTTTGAGGCCTTCGCCCTCCGGTATAATCCACGACAACCTTCAAGCGGCGTAGATTGCCCCGTAGGGGCATGAGTGGAGCACAAGCGCCCGCACCAACCCCTCCAGGGGGCGGGATGATGATGATGCTCTTGTTCATGGTACTGATGACATTCATGTTAATGTCAGGTGATATTAGAGGGGCATTAGGGGAGTACGCAGATCCGATTCTTTCTCCGTGGTTACCCGAAGAAACTTCATTCATTCTCACAGTTTGGGTACTCGGATCGATTTCTATGTTTGTCAATACTGCCTTGAGAAACGTCTTCATGGACCCGGTAAGTCAAGCTCACATTGGACACCGACAAGGACAGGTTCGTAAGATGATGAATGAGGCACGAGTAGGTCGTGACCCCATACTGATGGAGAAGGCTCAGACTTTACAGCAACACATGATGCCTGAACAGATGAAAATTCAGATGGGTGCTATGAAACCAATGATGTTCACCATGTTCTTTATCATCGCAATCTTCGCATGGATTGGAACTATGGTTGCCGGTTTTAGAGTCGATTATGTATCTCTTCCATGGGCACCTGAATGGAATCTTCTAACGGGTAAGTTCCTCTTCTTCCCAGCATGGATTGCCGCATATATTTGCATGTCAGCGCCTTTGGGAAGAGTCGTAGACCGACACATCAAATTATTCCGTTACAAATCACACCCATTGGTCGATTCAGGAGAGCATATCAAGGAGCCATTGCTCCATTTAGTTGCATCTAACAAGTCAACATCATCGAGAGAAGCAAGCAATCGTCAGCGCAAGTCCAGAGGCCGAAGAAACACTCCTCGTAAGTCTGCATCAAAAGAACCGGAAGTGAAGAATGAGAAATCTAAGCCAACTGGAGATTGCCCAGAATGTGGCAGTGACATGGTTGAAAGAGATGGTCCAAATCAGATGATTTGCCAGATATGCCGCCACGAGTGGAGGTGAATATTTTGGTCAAGGTCACAGTTTCGGGACACCCTGGAAGCGGAACTAGTACTCTAGTTGAAGGATTGTGCAACCATTTCGGATGGTCATCGCTCAATGGTGGACAATTATTCAGAGATGAAGCAATTAACAGAGGGCTAAGTCTTGCAGACTTTGGTGCACTATGTGCTGAAGATGACAGTGTTGACCGTCATCTTGACGATGTCCTCAAACAGAATATGCTTGAAGAAAACGGTCCCGAAGTAATGGAGAGCAGATTGTGCGGTTGGTGGGCATATAATCTCGAAATAGACTGCGTCCGTCTTTGGATAAATGTTAGCGATGAAGAGCGAGCATCACGCGTTGTTATCCGTGAAGGCGGCGACCTATCACAGGCCATAGAAGCAAATCAAAAACGCTCGGCAATAGATCGAGCTAGATATGAGGAAATGTATGGACTAGATCCACAAGATAAGACCCCATACACTCATGTCATTGAGGCAACGAGCCTCGGAAAAGAGGAGGTCGTCGCTGAGGCGGTGGCTATATTGGAGGAAGTTGAATGATTATTCTCGAAAGCGATACTGAAACTTCTGCGGAGCATGGCAGTGCGCCTGATGCTAGAACCATCGACCAATTATTAGAGGGTGGATTTATTCTTCTTGACAAAGCCCCTGGACCTTCATCTCATCAGGTTAGTGCATGGGCACGTGATATGTTTGGACTTGAGAAATTGGGACATGGTGGAACACTTGACCCATTTGCTACAGGTGTTCTCCCTCTACTTGCAGGTAAGGCTATGCGACTTACTGGAACGATTCTAACCCATGACAAAACATACCTAGCAATTTTGAAGGTCAACGGTGGAATAGACCGCAGTGCGCTTGATGCTGCAATGTCTAACCTCACAGGTAAGGTGTACAATGTACCACCTGAGATTAGTGCAGTTAGAGTGCAAGTGCGTACTCGAACTATCTCCGAATTCAAGATATTAGATGTCGAAGGAGAATTGGTTCTTGTTTCTATAAAGTGTGAAGCAGGTACATATGTTCGCACAATGGCAAGAGATCTCGGTCTGCTTTTGGATACTGTAGTT
Source organism: uncultured Candidatus Poseidoniales archaeon (assembly GCA_964577145.1). Classification (GTDB taxonomy): domain Archaea; phylum Thermoplasmatota; class Poseidoniia; order Poseidoniales; family Poseidoniaceae; genus MGIIa-K1. The sequence continues at coordinate 12,000 of CAZNXM010000034.1, read as the reverse complement.
GAGCTAAAGGAGTTGAGGAGGCCATCATCGGGTGATTATTCATTGGCGCAATCTGTTACCATGCAACAAATCGCAGATGCATATTGGCTGTGGAAAGAAAGAGGTGATGAAACTGCTATGCGTAGAATTCTGCATCCAGTTGAAACCATGTTGAAGGACATTCCAAAAATTGTAGTCAAAGATGGAGCTGCTGCTGCATTAAGCCATGGCGCACCACTATTGAGGCCAGGTCTGGTCAGTATCGCAGAGGGCCTCACTGCAAAACAGGAAGTCCAAATCGTAACTCAGAAGGGCGAAGTGGTAGCGCTAGCACAACTTACAGTAACTGGTAGTACTATTCAAGAAATGAAGCAAGGCGAAGTAGCCAAGCCTCATACCGTCCTGATGAAACAGGATACCTATCCTAGAAGTTGGAAAAAGTGATTTTCAAATCACACTTGGAGGCTCATGCCTCAAAGTATTCTTCAAAGACCCATTCTTCTGTTTCTATGCGTATTTTCAATTCGCTCATGTGTTCCACAACATTACTCCGTCACCATTGGTGAAAGGCCCCCACAGCCTCGCGAAGTATATTTTTCTCTCACGGAGTGCATATGAATGTTGAGGCACTTTTTGTGATTATCCGTCAATCGGTCCCCTTGTAGGGGTCTGATTCACTCGATTTTACGAATCTTGGATGGAGCCAGTAATCCGAATATTGTAAGCATGAGTAATAGTACTCCTGCAGTACCTAACCAGATGGTAGTTTGCGAGAGTCCATCTCCATCTTGTGAACTCCCTGTATCATCAACTGGTCCCTCATCTTCCGATGGAGCAATTCCGATAACCAATTCGGCAGCATTATTCTCTTCATTTGATTCATCAATCTCAGTTCCACGGTCCACAACAACTTCCACTAAGGCAGAAGTATCGTCTTGTGGAACTTGCCAATCACAAGTAATTGTACCCAACTCACCTGGTTGAAGAACAGGTATTGTTCCTGTTCCAATAGTAGAGCCATCCACTAGGCAGCGAACTCCGATCATCGTCGCTGAAACTTGACCCGAATTTCGCACCATCACCTTAATTTCAACAATATCATCAGCCCTGACATTTTCTTTATTGAGACGTAACTCCTCGATGGAAAGGTCGGGGAGAGCTCTTACTTCCAAGTCGAGTATTCGCTCGACACAGCCGCTAGAATCGCATGCAGTAACTAGAACTGAAGTGAATCCAGGCGTGGGGGCGTCAATCAGAATAAATCTCTCAGATAGATTTGGAACAGCCCAAGAACGATTGGTTGTGATTGATAATTCCGCCTCATCTGAATCAATATCGCTCACGGTAAATGGAACGCTAGTGGTCGAACTCAAATCCACAGGCACCACCGAAGGAAATTCTGCAAGGACGGGTTTATCATCGACTTGGGCTACATCGACAGTGAAAGTCTCGCTCCAACTATTTCCTGCAGCATCGCTCACAATTACGGTAATTTGAGAGGTTCCACTTGATTCTGGGATTAGTTTTAGCCTGATTTGTCCTTGCGTCAAATCTACCTCAATCACGGAGGAGTCTGAGTTTTGGAATACAACATTGAGTTCATCAGTACTTGTTCTATCATCATTACACCGTGTAAGAAGGGGTAGGATTAGTCCACCTCCGTCTTCGGAGAGATACTGGTTACCAATCAAGTCACAGTGAGGGTCCTCGTCATATTCTATTGAGTAAGCACCAGTAACTACAACACTATTCACAATTAGGTCTACCGCTGCTGGAATACCACTAGAATCCCAACTAAACCACGCCTTGATTGCGATATCAAGGCTAGTAGAACTTGGGTCTAATTGTGCCCCTATTGGTATTTGTAAATCAAAGGCGCCTAATTCTGCGAGTGGTTGGTTGGAAATAGTTACACCATTTACCATCAATGTCCATCTAGTAATATTGGCAGTCATGGCATCCACATCACCTTGTACATTGCCTTGAATACGTATCGTCGGGTCATTGACATCGACCCACGCTCGTACCAAGCACGAGCTTAGTATGGTGAATCTCAGTTCAAGATCTCCACTAACACTAGGAATCATACCTTCATCCATTGCAACCCATGCACCCTGGTTGTCGAGATATTCAATTTCGACACTTCCATTTTCATTGTCGACATGAACTCTACCCCAAGACTGACCTGCGGGTTTCTCAATCGCATCAGGAGTCCAAGTGCCCCCTGTAGACTCCAAGCCACATGGTGCGATTGAAACAGAATCCATTTGCCCATTTGAGAGGTCAAGGTCAATTATGGGCCAAGACTCGACGGGTTGGCTGGACATTGCTACTACTCGCTCACCCCCATACCATGGTGTTTCCATAGTAATCTTGAGCCCAACAGCATCAGCCTGTAATTCTGAGTCATCGGTTCCGCCAATCGAAACGTAGTCTAAATTGACTTCGAGATTCTCAAGTTCACTCCATGTCCAACCGTCTTCATCAGTAATCTCAATAGTCCAGCCGTTATTCATGTAGAAAAGGCCATTTTGAGTATTAGACCAAGTTTTGACCAATTGGTGAATCTCTCCATTAATTATTGAAAATCGGACATTGTCTTGTTGTAATGCATAGGGGACATCAAAATGAACGACCAGTTCTACACTTTGGATCTCATTCCCTGAATATCCTGAAACCTGGAATCCACCCATCGTGATATCAGGCCCGGTTGACCAGGTATATGCTCCATCGGGAGAGCCCATAGTTGCGTTTGAGTCTGTACTAGTGGAACTAGACCATATCTTCTGAGTATCGAGGTGCTGAGGCAAATTTATACTGAGGGACATGTGTTCATCAGCAATCATTCCAGAAGAATGAACAGCATCTTCAGGGAGGTCTTCAGAAGTGAAGGTAAGGTGTCTTTTTATTTCCCAATCTGTATCATCAATCATGTCTCCTTGTGGAAACATATCTATTACATGTGTAGCATGCACACTTCGTGCATCTACATTGGCTAAGGGTGCAGCCAGGAGGAGCATTAGGATGAGCATTGCTCTGCGCATGAACAGGGCTCTGTCACGGAGGGCCTTCAATGGAACGGTGTCAGGAGTCATATGTAGAGATGGAATGGGCTAAATACGGATTGCCGGTGGCGCATATTACACCGATGGCTGTGATGGTGTAGCGGTTAGCACGGTAGGTTGTGGTCCTGCCAGCCCGGGTTCAATTCCCGGTCACGGCCCCACTTTTTTTGTTCCAGTGATAGCGATTTCGCGCTGAAAAAAACACCGAGAAACAGGCTTCTTTCACATGTTGTGACACCGAATGTTCATAACTGCGCCAGAGTCCCTGAGGTCTGGATGGGATGCATATGGTTGAGCGTGAGCAGGTAGACTTAACAAGGAATTTCCTTGTTTCATTGATGGAAGAACAATTGGAAATACAACAGCATGTTGCAGTTGAAATTACGAATCAGCCCATTGTTCATGATAGTGAAACATTGCGTCATATGGCTTCTAGGATAGTTGAGGAAGCTACTGCTGTAACTCCTCGTGGAATGGCAGAAGACGTCCTAGCTAGGGCAGGAATTACAAATCATCTTCCAGCAGAACCCCAAGTCAATTCAGGTCACCTAAAGCATGTAGGAAAGCGTGCACGAAAAGTTGCTCGCTCCGAGCGTCAAGTAAAGGTCCGTCGTGCGAAAACCAGTGCAAGATCACGACCTGCCGTAGGTAGTGAGAATACTCCTAGACGTCGTGCAAGAAAGGTCGCTCGCTGAGTGTGAAGACTGAAAAGCAAATCCGTCACCCGCAAGATGGGTCAGTATCATGGATATCGCCAATCCCAGCGAAGAGCATGCAATGTTGCGTGAGATGGTACGAGACTTCGTCAAGGAGCACGTCGAGCCGCAAGCCCTTGTTCACGACCGTGATGAAATTTTCAATCTTGACTTATTACGTTCGATGGGAGAGATGGGATTACTTGGTTTGACTGCAAGCGAAGAATTTGGTGGCGCAGGTCTTGATTCAATTGCAGCAGTTATCGTGCATGAGGAGTTATCTGCAAGTGACCCGGGTTTTGCTCTAGCATATCTTGCCCATTCAATGCTATTTGTCAACAACTTGGAGCAAAATGGAAATGATTCACAGAAGTCACGAATAATTCCGCTAGTTTCCTCAGGCGAATGGATTGGTGCAATGGCTATGAGCGAGCCAGATGTTGGAACCGATGTTCTTGGTCTCTCAACAACAGCAGTAAAGCGAGACGATGGGTCTTGGGTACTCAATGGTCGAAAGATGTGGATAACAAATGGATGCATCGACGATGAAGGTACTCCTGCAGATGTCGTTTGGGTTTATGCGAAAACCGGGACCAATGGTAATGGCCGTGCAGAACTCTCCACATTCCTTGTCGAAAAAGGAATGCCCGGATATTCAGTAGGTCAGAAGATAATGGATAAGACTGGAATGAGGGCGTCTAATACAGCAGAACTCGTCTTTGAAGATTGTATCGTTCCTGCAGAGAATCTGGTAGGTAATGTAGGTGAATCTATGATTCATATGATGCGTAATCTCGAATTGGAGAGACTTACCTTAGCCGCAATGGCTCTTGGAATATCTCGCCGTTCTCTCGAAGAGATGAATCGTTATGCAACCGACCGCGAGGCTTTTGGAAAGAGGATTAGAGACTTCGGACAAATGCAAAGACACATTGGAGAATCGTGGGCGAAGTACCGTGCAATGCGAGCCTACATCTACGACACAGCATCCAATATGGGACTCGGAGAATCTGGCCACCGTCTCGATAGTGACGGTGTGAAATTATTCGCAACAACAGCAGCCAAAGAGATTGCAGATAATGCAATGCAAGTAATGGGTGGATACGGATATGTTGCCGAATATGTTGTTGAGCGCTTATGGAGAGATGCAAAATTGCTCGAAATAGGCGGCGGAACTTTGGAATCGCACCAAAAGAACATCACACGTGACCTTGGAAAGACTCCAGAAGTTATCACTGAGTGAATTCCTCATCAGATTGGTTCTAATGTGAACCGCTTGTGACACCATCATGCGCCGCTGGCTTGAGTTGAAACATGTGCTTCGAACCGGTTGGGTTCGTGCTGGTGTAAATGCTCCTGAGAGCGTTGCTGCACATTCTTGGGGGATGGCACTTCTAGCCATGCACCTATGTCCAGAAGAACTTGACAGAATGCGTGTTATCGAAATGTGTCTTATTCATGATTTACCTGAAGTAGAGATCGGGGATCTCACTCCTGAGGACGACCAATCCACAAAAACCTCTGATGAAAGGGCCGCAATGTTGGAACTCGCACCGCAGTGGATTGGGCTGTTAGATGAGTATGAAGCCGGAAACACGCCTGAAGCGCAATTTGTCAAACATCTTGACAAGTTAGACATGGCCTTAATGGCACGATTATATGAAGAAAACCAAGGTCTTGATTTAGGTGAATTTATCGCCTCTGCAAGAGAAGTGATAGGCGAAACAGACTTGGTCTGAGTGTGGTTGGGCCCAACCAGAGTTCTGTGGTGTAGTGGTCCATCATCTCGGGTTTTGGTCCCGGGGACTTCGGTTCGAATCCGAGCAGAGCTACTTTAATGCGAACAGGCTATTTGTATCGGTGGCTCCGTAGGAGCCATGCGCGCCGTGATGCTTGTGGGAATACTCCTACTATCCTCATGGTCCCAAGTTGTCCTATTCCCTTCCGACACTGTTGAGGATTATTCCTCAACGCAGACAAAACCGCTGATATTCACCGATTCCCCTGGTGCTGCAATTCTGCCTTCACTTGAGCACTTTACAAGTCAAGAACAGGCTGAAGTCATTGTTTTGACAACCGTATTATCAGAACTCCATTCATTCCAAGAATTGCATGGTTTGCTCCCTGAACAAGCAGATGGCAACCTTGTTTCCACTAATCCAGAGACGATGGATGGCATACTACAACACAGAGCAGTTAGCCTTCCTGGGCAATTGGTTGCAAAATTGCCAGCAGTTTATGGTGTGATTGCGATACATGAAGATCCCGGGATTCCTGAACGTGCTAGTTTCCAAATAGAAGCCGAGCCCAATACTGTACAAAGTATCGATATTCATGAAGCAGACATTGCTCATTCACTGAATCTCACTGGAGAGGGCATCAAAGTAGCAGTAGTCGATTCAGGAATCGACTTCGCTCATCCAGACCTCAATGGAACACAAGCTCGGGTTGAGGACCCAAATTCCTCCTGGGATGGTTGGCCAATCGCATTTGATGGATTGTCGATGTCGGATTGGCTTTCCTCAGGTAGTGCATTTACAGGTTCAGGAAATTCATGGTACGCAGATACTTCTTCAACTGATATTGATAATGATAGTGACAATCTAACCGATGTAGAAGGTATCGATGTTACGAATATTGTTTCACTTTCTGGCATTTATCACTACGGTTTGCATCCAGATACTAATTTGGTGAGTAGAGCCGGAGGAGAGGTCAGAGTAATCGTTGTTGATGACCTTGTATCTGGAATCTATACAACAGTGTACTCAGACCTCGATAGGGATGGTAGATTCGATGATGAGCAACCCATGCGCAAAGGTAGCGAAACTAGTGGTATCGATACTACTGGAGACGGATTATGGGACCGCTCTGGAGGTATGATTTACTTCATTGGTGATGGAAATACCTCGGTCCCATTCGCACCGACTTATGCCACACGCAGTGGTTTAGCAGATAGGATTCCTGGAAATGGCGACTTGGTTGCTTTCATGCTCAACGAAGCGAGCGGGGCTGGTGGTGGCCACGGTACGCTTTGCGCATCTTCTATCGCCGCACAAGGTATTGTCAATAATGGTGCAGTGAAGGGAATGGCACCAGATGCAAAACTCGTTGCTGTCGCTAATTATTATGCGGGTGGTTCATCCTTTGAAGCCTGGAGATTCGTTGCTGAGGGATATGATGGAATTCCTGATACTGGTGATGAAGCAAGTATCGGTTCTTTCTCATTCGGATATTCTGGTGTTGTTGATGCCGGCACCGATGCATCCTCCCTCTACCTCGACTGGCTAACACGTGTATATTCTACCAATACCACATACTTGGTAGCCCTTGGAAATGGTGGACATGGATACGGTACTGTCGCTAGTCCGGGCGGTTCACCAGGAATCGTATCAGTTGGAGCCGCCTCTTCACGAGGTTCTGGTAGTGCACATTCGTGGGGTGAAATTGCATCGTGGACGGACAGGGGGCCGAATTCACAGGGTAGAATGGACCCTGATATCGTGGCTGTTGGCTGGTCGGCTACAGGTGACCGCACACTGAATGAAGTGACCGATGCAAATTCTGCAACCACCTCATGGTCTGGAACTTCACTTGCAACTCCTGTTGCAGCTGGACTAATGGCCTTAGTTCACCAAGCATATCTTGAGGAATATGGCGGAATGCCCGATTCTCAAGTAGTGCGAGACCTTGTGATGTCAACCTCAATGGATTTGGGCTATGACCCCAATACCCAAGGCGCAGGTTGGTTTGATGCCGGTAGGGCAGTACAAACAATCCAAGGTGCAAATGACACATGGCTAGTTCAGCCTGCAGCACTGATGGCTGGGGATAATGAAGGAACACACCGCTCAGCCGGAATCAATTGGATGCTACCAGGTGATTCTTCGACTCATAGAATCGAAATTATCAACCCATCAAACTCTTCGATCCAAATAGAAGCAAGTCCACGAACTATGGTCCCAGTAAGCCATGTCGTACACAATTTCGATGTGAATACTAGTAATGGCTGGGATGGCTACCAATCGTCGACACCCGATTTTGCATTCCCCGTGATAATCCATGGAAATAACAGCACATGGGGTGTTGGGAATGAAACCATGCTTAGGGCAAGAGCCACGATGGCTCCGGGCGGATTCGATGGAGATCAGAATCTTCAGAGCGAGAATAGACCGCATCTTCGATTCTATCGGTGGAATGATACAGATGGAGATGGAATATTTTTCGATGACCTAAATAATGACACATATGTGGCTGTTGATGAATGGGATTCAGGCGACCAGTTCGTTGAATTAACTACACATGCATACGCCTCTCCACAAGTAGAGGTCAGGGTTGGAAACCCTTGGGATATTGATTGTGATGGCATCATTTTAGTCGGCTGGATGCAGAATGTTAGGACCTCCCTAATCGACCCCGTTCCAATTGAGATAGACATTACAGGATTCACCCATGATATCGACCCGTGGATTTCCTTGAGTTCAACAAATATCACAATCCCGGCGCACTCAACACAAGGTGTAAACATCACAATTTCACCACCAGCAGATGCGATTCCTGGTTTACATATGACTCAGGTAAGCCTCATTGCCGCAAATCATTCATGGAAACTTCCTGTATTGACAACAGTTGCCTCCAATGGCACATACACTTGGACACCACCTGAAATCGATGGGAATGTCTCAAACCAGAGTTTGTATCGTGAAACTTGGCTTCAAGGTGCTCAGCGCTGGGGATGGAGAGCAGAGTCGGGAGATTGGAAAGCGGTTGCAATCGATTGGCCGGTATCATTAGCTCATGGCTCGATGATAGTTGATATTGATTGGCCGGACAATGGCTATACCGACATTGATGCACACATTCTTTCACGTACACCGCATCCGTATGCTGGAACTTCACCCGATTATCCTGATTGGGTCTTACATGTGGAAGAATCCTCAACCAACAAACATCAGGGCTCGGGAATTTGGGCGCGTGAAACCAATACTGGTGGGGACAGAGAAATCTTAGTTGGTGAGGCTACTGCAGGCATCAAACAGGTTCTACTACATTCCACAATGCATGGAGTACTGACAAATGACAACCCGGTAAATATCACTGTAGGCCATGTTACTTCGCTTGCTGGAAATGATAGTTGGATAATTTCCAACTGGTCGCAAGGTGCCATTAACGAATCAATTGTTATTGGCTCAACGCTCGATGTAGACGTTGATGATGTACGCGGATATGGTTGGTCAAGAGCTACACATTTACTGAATCAAACTGCTAGCCAGGATACGGTGGGTTCAGTCTCAACGTCCTCATACATCCATCCATTTAACACATCAGATCTCACACGCCTTGAAGTAGAAATCGATTCTAATGGAGCTCGAGATGATTTGGACCTCTATGTATTTCATGATTCTAACTCCGATGGTGTGATTGACTGGTCGAATGAAGAAGAAGGGCGAAGTTGGAATTGGAATTCTGCAGAGAAAATAGTAATCGATAATCCCGATGATGGACAGTGGTGGGTAGTGGTTCATGGTTATGATGTGCCTACGACCAATACCACATTTTGGTTGAAAGTAGATCGGGTAGGTGGCGATGATGTCAATCTAACAGATTGGACCGCGTTGAATGAGTCACAAATCCAACTAATGTATCCAAATGGCTCATCGCGTCTTGGGGGAATAATCCCCGCCCGAGCATGGCTGGTAAATTTCACTGGAGATATGCCAAGTAATACCGGAGAGTGGCAGGGATTGATTGAAATGGATTTGGATGTAGGTGGTTCCGTACATGTGCCACTAAATTACAATCTTCTTGAAACTCCACCATTGGTTTCATTCTCAAATCCACCAATATCCTCTCACCATTATTCAGATGTAGGAGTCTTTGCGCATGCAATTGACCTCGGCGGTGGTTTCGATGCTTCAGGCATAGTCTGGAATGCCACAACTTCAGGTAATACTACAATCGTTGGGGAGACACTAAATGGCACTCTGGTGAATATCTCAAACCTTAGTTCCTTCAATCAAACACTTCATCAGATATGGGTCGCAACTAATCTTAGTGAGGATGGCTTGAAACATGAGTTCTCTTTGCAGGTCACCGATGTTTCAGGACGCACCGGTTCTGCGAGTCATTGGATTGTGCATGATGATGAGTTGCCCTATCTCTCCGTTAGTAGTTCGGTTGGAGAGTTAACGAATTCTAGCACTGCCACTCTTCATATCCTTGCTGAAGAATATTCATCTACTCGCCTATTTGCCACACCACTGGCATCTACAGGTAATGGGACAGGTTGGAATTCAACTAATTCAACCGGTGCACCACAGTGGTTCAATTCAAGCATTGAAATTGTGACTGAAGGCATGAATACCTTCAGCATTTCATCTACTGACCGGGCAGGTAGGTCGTCTAATCTTTCAATCGATATTACCAGAGATACGATTCCACCTGATATCGAAATCACCCATACTTATTCAGGAATTCATAACGAAACTATTGGCGTGTTCAAAGTCGTGGTTGAAAACTATGCACAGTGGTGGTTGCAAAATCAATCAATGACTCCATACGGCCCCAATTCTTCTCAGTTCCACCTCGTGGAATTGGATGAGGGTGAGAATATTGTTTCTGTAATTGCTCAAGATGCAGCTGGTAATTGGGCAAATGATTCAGCAATAATACATATAGATTCAATCTATCCAATATTGAATTGGACTTCACCGGTCGATGGTGAACTTTTGGAACATCATCTGGTAGATATGACTTGGGAGAACCCCGGGGAAAGTCCTCACATGCAATACAAATTAGACTCAAGTGGTTGGATTTCATTACCAGAAATGACTTCTGTCATTGGTCGCTGGATCTTCGAATTGGGTGAAGTTGGCGAGCATGAAATCTGCATTAGAATGTGGGATGATGGCCGCAATGAAGTTGCCGAATGCCGAACAGTAAATTTGGATGTGGAAATCTATACACCAGTCCTCTACGCTCCATGGAATGCAAGTTTGGTCAATGTTAGTTCACTGGATGCTACGCTGTATGTTGGACCAGGCCAGACATGGAGACTAGACCATCACGAGGAGGGGGCATCCTTTGTCGATGATTATGGTACGGGCATGGGTGGTGAGATAAACCTAGATTTCGAATTAGTCCAAGGCATGAACCGATTCACAGTGATAGTCAACGGCCGTGGTGTATCAGAATCATTTGAACTCGAGGTGGAATACGATGGAATTCCTCCATCAATTATTCTCGATGATAGCGGAGAGTTCAGACCAGATCAGGTTGAGGGAATTTCTTCACTCACAGTGTCTGTTGAGGTTTCAGAATTGGGATTGCTAGTCGAGTGTATTGACCATCTATCTCCGGCACAAGCCAATATTACTGTTTCAGAACTTTCCTTTGATTTAGCATTGGACCCTTGGGCTGGAATGGATAAAGCCCTCCTCGATGGAATGAAAGCCGCAATACGTTGCACAGCAACAGATGCTGCTGGAAATACTGCAAGTGCTTGGTATAATGTAACCCTAGATAGTTTGGGTCCGAGCGGCGAGGTCCTTCTAATCGAGCAATCAGGCAGAATATTTGTCCACTATACAATTGAATTCCAAACAGACCCTGTTGATTATCTAATCATTATCAAACAGGATAATATCACCATGAAGTCGATTGAAGGGGAGGTCGATGCAAGTACTCTCTTTACTCAGCAATTCGAAGTCGGTGCATCTAGTCCAGGTAATTGGACGGTAAATATGGCAATGCAGGATGATGTAGGCAACACTGAGTGGTCTAACTCAACAATGGTAATCGAGCCGGACCCCACATTTGCAGATACATTATTTTCTGCTCCAAATTTAGTTAACATCGGCCTTGGTGCTCTGATTGTAATCTTGATGGGCACGCTATTATTCAAGAGTTGGAAGAAAGACAAGTGGCAATGAGTTGAAGGGGTGCTTCACAGTGGCACTGCCATGACGATTCAGAGAATCGCAGTTATCGGCGCTGGACAGATGGGCAATGGGATTGCTCAAGTTGCCGCGTGCTCTGGCTATGATGTGGTAATGATTGATATCAAGGAGGAATTTGTTGCTAATGGAATTACCACTATCGAGAAATCTTTAGCAAAACTCGTTGTAAAGGAACGAATGTCTCAAGCAGATTCAGATGCTGCAAGGGCACGAATTTCCACGGCAATAGACCGAAAATTTTGTTCCGATGCAGATTTGGTCATTGAAGCAGTCCCCGAAATATTGAGTCTCAAGGAATCAATCTTT
>CAZNXM010000033.1:11905-17137 GCA_964577145.1 uncultured Candidatus Poseidoniales archaeon | reverse complement strand
CTCTTCGAGACTACTGAGAGACACTATCTGTAATGTTTCTTCATGGGTTGCTTCTAAGACTACTTTACATGCAACTCCTTCTTCATAGGCATCTTGCCAAGTTTGAGCACATACACACCATTGGTCTCCGGGTTTCAATCCAGGGAAATTGAATTGAGGAGCTGGTGTGATTAAATCGTTACCTTTTGAACGAGCAAATTCAAGAAATTCTTGTGTAAGAATACAGCAAACAGTATGCAAACCTCTGTCGTTGCGATCAGTATTGCAACAGCCATCTCTCATCCATCCAGTCATTGGTTCAGTTGAACAAGTGGTTAGTTTGGTTCCAAGGACATTGAATGAGGGAAGCACGTTTCTCCGATAACTGACTTTAACAAATATTCATCGGTTCAGAAATTTAGAAATTCATAAACACGATAGATGATTACACACTCATGGTTTATCTCATACCTTCACATAGCCAAGTTGTGGGCGAAGAATTGCATGTTGTCACCGGCGCTTTCGGTTATTCTGGAAGGTGGATTGCCCATCAACTTCTCGAAAAGGGCCACCGCGTGCGAACACTGACAAATGCAATGGGAAGAGACGATCCCTTCGATGGCAGAGTCGAAGTGCATACACTGGATTTTGAAGATTTTGACTCACTAGTGGAGTCCCTTAGAGGTGCGGTTGTTCTCTACAATACCTATTGGGTTCGCTACAATCATCCTCGGCGTAATTTCGACCATGGAATCGCAGTAGAAAATAGCAGAATTCTATTTGCTGCTGCTGCAGAAGCTGGTGTGGAAAGAATCGTACACTTCTCGGTAGCACATCCTGAAAAAGCACCTGACTGGACCTACTTCAGAGGTAAGGTCGCCGTAGAGAAAATTCTCAATGATTCAGATTATTCATTCGCTATTCTAAGACCTACAGTATTATTTGGCGGAGAAAGAAATGTTCTGATTAACAACATCGCCTGGATGCTGAGAAAATTCCCTGTCTTCGGCGTATTTGGTTTAGGTAATTATCCAATACAACCTGTTCATGTCAAGGATGTGGCAAGAATTGCAGTCGAGCAAGGGCAATCACGCGAAAATGTCACGATTGATGTGACTGGACCTGAAACATTTCGCTACAAAGAATACATTGGGCTAATGGCCAAATCGATGGGGCTCAGGCGAATTATTCTCCCAATGCCTTCGCTAGCAGGATGGATGTTTGGTAAATTCCTAGGGCTATTCTTGCAAGATCTAGTAATTACAAGAGCGGAGATTCGTGGATTAAAACGCGGATTGATGGCTTCAGAACAAGAGCCGCTTGGGGAGTTGAAATTCTCTGAGTGGATTGCAGAACATGGGAATAAATTTGGTAAGAGATACCAGAATGACCTCAAAGAAAGAAAGTACCGAAAGCCAAAATAATTGTCGGGGCAATATTATTAGCGCAAAGAACGTATCCTTATTCATGCGAACGAGAGCCTTTTCAGTGACCGTCTTATTTCTTGCCAGCATTTTATCCATCTGGATAAATGGGGCATTTATCGAAGAGCCGACTTCGACCGAAATTGCTGAGAGTCCAATACAGTATGAATCACAGGGCCAATATACGTGGCAATTTGTCTTCGATACCGAACCACTTGGGGCTGAGCCATACTGGAGTCCAATGAATCCGTCCATCGCCATTGATTCCTATGATGGAGTATGGGTCACATTTGATGAGCTTGATGCTCTGTATTTAGCACAAGGAAATAATCCTCAAGTGGCAGAAGAAATTGATAGTGACTTAGACCCTGAAAAATCATCTCTTGCTGTTAATTCGTCGGGATGGCCCCATGTCTCCTATTATGACATATACTATGGAGAGTTAAAATATGCCACTAAGGATCCGATTACAAATCAATGGCTAATCACTACAGTTGATGGCTCAGGAATTGGCGATGTTGGCGACTCTAACGCCATTGTTCTCGACTCCAACGACCAACCACATATCTCCTATATTGATTCAACAAATAATGACCTAAAATATGCCAGTTATGATGGCAGTGTATGGCAAAATACTACTTTGGACACCTCCTTATTTGGTGAAAGGTTTGAGATGGATTCGACTTCTATAGCCATTGATTCAAATGATTATGTCCACATTTCTTATTCGAATAATAGTGCTTCTTATAATTCCCTAAAGTACATTCATGATGGACCTCAAGGTTGGACTAATACTTCACTAACCACTCCGAATTATGGAGGCTTATGGAGTGATATAGCAATTGATTCCAATGATGATGTTCACATCTCATATTCTGATGATTATCATGAGACACTGGAGTATTTCACAAACATTGGCGGTGCCTGGGTGAATTCCACTATTGATGGATATTCGATTAATGTTAATGCTGAAATTAATTCTGAAACCTCAATTGCAATTAACTCATCCGGAATTCCACATATTTCATATTACGATGGTGCTTACTCAGGTGCTCTCATGCATGCTACCATAGACAATGGTGGTTCTTGGAGCACTACAATTGTAGATGACTCCGGAGAGGCTGGTATACATTCATCAATTGCCATCGACTCTAGCGACTCTGTTCACATCTCGTATATTGATGATTCAAACTATTCTGCCAAGCGTGCTATTGCATATAATGTGATACAGACGGTCCAACCCCCATCCGGTTTCCAAGTTGGTCACGCAAACCAAAATGTCACAATGTCAGTAGGATATTCTCATGCTTGCGCTATTCTCGAAAATAACACTATGACGTGCTGGGGGTCTGGAAGAGATGGGTCATCCGGATTGGGTCATGATGGCTACAATTTGGATCCACATTTCGCCACGGCATGGCCTGCAAATGAAGTAGCCTCCGTTTCGGCAGGATATCATATTACGTGCGCTATTTTGACAAATGCCTCCACCTATTGCCTTGGAAATGGAACATATGGTCAATTGGGTAATGGTGAAGGGGATGGAACAACATGGATTGAGAGAGAAACGATTCAATATGTTGATTTTGGCCCAGGGAGAACTGCAGTAGCAATTGAAGCCGCAAAATTGGACACCTCCTGTGCACTTCTTGATAATGGAGATGTTGCATGCTGGGGTATGTACGCAGATCCGTCAAATACGTATGCCAATGAACCATATGTGGTAGACCTTCAAAATCGAAAAGCAGTAGGAATCGGTGTAGGACCTTCAAGCGGTTGCGCAGTTCTTGAAGATGGAGGCGTGATGTGTTGGGGTGATAACACGGCAGGAGAACTTGGCACTGGCACTGGTAATTACGAACCAACTCCAGTTAATGCAACGATTTGGCAGGGGCATGATGTAGTTGGTATTTCAGTCGGTGAGTATTACAACTGTGCACTACTTCGCAACGGCTCAGTAGCATGCGGATCTTTATCTCTCAACAATTGGGTTGGATTGCCGGCGGATAAGACTGCTATCTCTGTAAGTATTTGGAATAACCAATATGGTTGTGTTCTTTTATCAGATCAGAGCTTATCTTGCTGGGGACATGCTAATTCAGTCGGAAATCAGAGTGCTTCCGGCATGGTTTCTATGTCGAATCCCATACCAGTAAATATTAGTTCTAACCTTGATGTTTTGGCAGTTGATATGTCAACATGGGACAACGTTACTGCCTGCGCATTACTAAGCAATACAGAAATCAAATGTTGGGGTAGTAACGAGAAGGGATTGCTAGGAGATGCTAATGGTGAACCTAACTGCAATTGCGATGAATTAGAGCCTACCACTCTTGTCGTTGCCTCATTGAATCACAATTACTGGTATTGGGATTCAGCCATTGCACCTTTCGCTGCTGATGATAGAGACCGCGATAGCGATGGTGTGCTCAATATTTTCGACAAATGTCTAGATACACCTGTTGGAAGTACTGTTGACCAAGATGGCTGTAGTACAACATCACTCTCTTGGACTACCACTCACATCACTTCTACAGATGGTACCTACGATGCGGATTTCACTTCGGAAATAGTCGTTGACTCTAATGATAATCCGCATATTTCGTTCTGGGATTGGAATACAAGTGATGTCATTTATGCAAACAACACAGGCGGAATATGGTCTCCGTCTCAAGTCACAGGTGATTCGCCAGCGCCATCCTATTCGATGGATATTGATTCAAATGATGATATTCATTTCGCACTATTCGATTCGTCTGTTTTGTGGCATAGAAAGGTTTCAGGCCCTTACAATGGTTCGCAAAATGTTGCATCTTCGTCGACTGGTAATATTGATCACATTTCATTATTTGTTGATTCTCAAGGTGTTGCACATATGTCATATTATGTTATACCCAGTGCTCAAAATGATGGATGCTTGTATTATGCAACATCTAATGTAAGCAGTGGTACAGTCTGGATGACGAATACCGGCAGTTGCGGCGATGTGGGGAAATATTCGGATATTTTTGTTGATTCAGCAGGAACCATACACATTGCACATTTTGATGAGACCAATTCAGCAGTGATATATACATGGAGGCAAACCGGAGGAAATTGGCATTCTACAACGATTGATACATTCAATTACTCTGGTCCAGGGTATGATATTTCTATTGCTGTTGATTCCAATAATGATGTTTGGATTTCTTATGATGACTGGGAAGAAGATGAACTCAAGATTGCCACTGATGCAAGCGGCACTTGGACCATAGATACCATTGATTACGTGTTCTCAAAGGCTTCGGATATCGCAATAGATTCAACTGATAATATTCACGTTTCTTATAGAGATGGCTCCAATACATCATTGAAATATGCGACACTAGATAGACATGTTGCGGGAGACAATTGGGAGATATATACTGTTGATAGTAACGGAACCCTTGGTTATGCGAATTCAATTGCCATCGACTCCAATGACTACATTCACATCTCTTACGTCAACTACTCAAGTAGCGCAGTTAAGTATGCAACAAATGCCCCTTCAACTGGAACACAACTTGATGATGATAGTGACGGCGTTGATAATTCAGCTGATTTGTGCCCTAATACTCCTGCAGGTGAAACTGTAGACCTTGACGGTTGTAGTGATTCACAACTGGACGATGATGGTGATGGTGTCATGAATGATGCCGATCAATGTCCGAACACTTCTCCTGGTGCTTCTGTGGATGCCGATGGATGCGCTTTGGGTCAGGGTGATGCTGATGGTGATGGAGTCTCAGATTTAATCGATGATTGTGCAAACACTCCTGCAGGTGAAACCGTAGATATCTACGGTTGTAGT
>CAZNXM010000033.1:0-11805 GCA_964577145.1 uncultured Candidatus Poseidoniales archaeon | reverse complement strand
CGATGATTGTGCAAACACTCCTGCAGGTGAAACCGTAGATATCTACGGTTGTAGTGATTCTCAACTGGATGACGATGAAGATGGCGTGATGAATGATGCTGACCAATGTCCCGGAACAGCCGCGGGCGCTTCTGTAAACTCCGATGGATGTTCAATATCGCAACTTGATGCTGATGGCGATGGAGTTTCAGACCTACTCGATGCTTGCCCAAATACTCCTGCTGGTGAAACCGTAGATATCTACGGTTGTAGTAATTCACAACTGGATGACGATGGTGATGGCGTAATGAATAACGCTGACCAGTGCTCCAATACTCCAGTAGGTGAAACTGTAGACGTCAACGGTTGCAGTGATTCACAACTTGATGACGATGGTGATAGCGTGATGAATAACGCTGACCAATGCCCTAACACTCCTGCTGGTGAATCTGTAGATGCCAACGGTTGTAGTGGTTCACAACTCGATGATGATAGTGATGGCGTGATGAATAGTGTAGACCAATGTCCTAACACTCCTCCTGGTGAAACAGTGGATGCTGTAGGTTGCGCGCCATCTCAATATGATGGTGATGGCGATGGTGTGCCTGACCAATCCGACCAATGCCCTAATACTCCAAGTGGAGTTAATGTTGGAGCTGATGGATGCAATTATTCGCCTACGTGTAATGTTTCGTACGATGATGGAGCTGGAAATATTGTTAGTTTGGAATCAGAATTATCAATGGGAACTGGAAGTTCATCGAGTTCACTCAGTCTGCCTACAGGCACTTACCAATTCATAGTAGAATGCACAGACCCTGAGTCAGATATGTTGTCTATGACCGTTACATTAGACGGAGGTTCGGCAATGACATTCGCTGGTTCTCCACTCTCAACAGGGGCAATTTCAGTTCCAGTACAAGACGGTATGTCAATTTCAAAGACAATTACATATTACTGGACGGATGGATTTAATTATGGATCATATGAAATCGAAGTTTCATTGATTGGAGATGATTCTTCAGACCCTGATGATGGTTGGCTCCCTGGTTTTGAAGTTTGGATAACTCTACTGGCAATTATCGCATCTCTATTCTTCAATAGAACTCGAAGGATAATTTAGTCTTGAAGAACGCCTGCACATCGCAATAGCAGAACCTCTTCCCATGGACGAGCCATTAGGTGCAGACCAATCGGTAAGCCTGCGTTATCAGAGCCAACTGGAATGGTAATTGCAGGCTGTCCGGTTAGATTTGGGATATGCATGAAACGCATCAAGGCGGAGAGTGTAGCGAGATCGGATAATCCATTGACTTCAGCACCCTTGGGAATCGGTGGAGCAGTACAACCGGTCGTCGGGGTGATAATGAGGTCCACGTTATCGAAAAGTCCCATGGTGTGATTGACGATATTATGTCTGAATGAGCGAGCAATAACGTCATCAGAATCATTCAGACCCTTAGCCATTGCAAGTGAAACTCGGATGTCGCCGCCATACTGTCTTCGCTTAGAGTCAAACCATGAGGATTGGCTGGACAGCATCTCTCTTGAGATAGTTGTCAAATGTGCGAGCCTAACCTTGTCGAGGTCGGGGATTTCGATTTCTACTAATTCTGCACCGGCTTTCAACAAGGCATCTAATCCCTCTTTGCAAGCCTTCACCACCTCATCGTCTGCATGCTCAAACCATGGACGGTAGATTCCAATCTTAATCTGTGACAGGTCCAAATCCCCCACATTGGATAAATCAAGACGGGGTTGAGTTCTATCGCTTTCAGAGTGTGGCCCGCTCATCATTGCCAAGCCGCAGATCAAATCTTCTAATTCAGATGCAATCGGTCCGCTTTGCCCTACCGATGGGCATAATCCTGAACCTCCATCTCCGCTAATTCTACCATGGGTTGTTTTCAATCCGAGAACTCCACATAGGGAAGAAGGAATTCGAATCGAGCCACCTCCATCTGTTCCATAGGCTAGAGGAACAAATCCTGCTCCAACTGCAGCAGCACTACCGCTACTCGAACCACCGCTCATTCGGGATTGATTCACTGGATTGCGAACCGTTCCATGGTTAGGATTGATTCCAAAGACCCCCATGCCCAATTCATGTGAAATCGATTTGCCGAGAATTACTGCGCCTGCAGCTCTCAGTTTTGCAACCACCGCACCATCGCTTTCGGCAGAACCTTGGATGTCTCCTACGAATCCGGTTCCAGAACAAGTTGGCACTCCAGCGGTATTCATTACGTCCTTAATCACCATTGGAACACCATCTAATGGTCCCAGTGGCTTTCCATCCTGGTATCTCTGCGAACTTGCAGCGGCTTCAGCCATTGCAGATTCTTGAAAAATGTAGACCATCGGATGAATGCCCATTGCATCATCTTCATCGGCTTTCAACTGTAACAAGGCATCACTTACGACTTCAGTAGGGTCTGCATCTCCCCTATGATAGGCTTTAGCAATCAGACCCATTGGGACATCGCCAATTACCTGTTCACCTATATTCCAAGGCGTTTCAATATCCATATCCCAGTGCGTAATCGGTTCTTCTACAACTTCGATATTCTCTTTACGCATCCTTTTGATGCCGGTGTTTCGTAACATCTCAGCAACAACTATTCTTCCAATTAAAGGAGTCTCGGATAGCCTTGCGACTAAGCGCAACATTCTCCCTTTGAGGATTGGTGCCTTGATGTCAACCAAGTCGTAGGCCATACACTGACATCAAGCCGAGTGTCTTGGTGGTTTCCCCGGTAGTTGAGAAATTTCAACGGCGCTTGCGTTGCTTTTGACTTCGCTGAGCGCGCGCCTGGGCTGCTCTCGCTTTGTTTGCGCCTTTGCGTTGAGCACGAGCGCGCTTATCACCTGTAGCAGGACCGCGCTTTACCGCTTCTTTCTCATCTTCGCGCTGTTGCTTTTGCATTGAACGCCATTGGCCGCCGACCAATTGAAGAATCTCTTCTTTGCTAGTTGCGCCAATGCTTTCCTTTGCGCCTCGGCGGCTAACCCACAAGCGACCTTCCTTAGCATGAGGGCGATTTGGGTGACTGATTTTCTCTTCGCGCTTGACTTTCTTTAGGCCAGTTGCTCGAGCGGCGATATAGAGGCCTTCGAGGTCTGGTTTCAGCACTGAAGAGTCTCTTGGAACCCTGCGACCACTACGGCGTGATACCTTCGCATTGAAGTATCCCGGCCACAGAGCAATACGGTCAGGATTGTGTTCCATGGAATCACCTCACAAGGTGGTCTCCAATGAACCCTTTCTCAAAGCAGAACGCCGTTAATCACGCCATCGTGACCTGGGCGACTGGTAATTCGTACACGACCGAGGTCGGATTCTACGACTGCACCCTTAGTTAGGATGTTACGACGAATGTAGTTGGGGTTGCTGTCGTTCTCAACGACATTTGTAATAGTTGCAAGAGTTGTCTTGCCGGTTTTTGCATCGTTAACAGAAACTTTGTTCTCTGCAAGAACACGAACGAGAGTGTTTCCACCGGTATTGCGGTAGATCTTTCTCTTCGGCTCGCCGATGAGAGCGAATTGCTTCTCAGAGGAGATTTCAGTGCTGCGCTTGCCACGTGCTTGAACGCGACGACCGCCTGTGGGCTTACGACGAGATATTCCGTGCCATTGTGCCATGTCTACTGCCTCTAGCGCCACGGCGACCAGCCGTTCATATTTGAAAGGTATGGGTCAGACGCAATCGATGGAAAAAGACGCGACTTGCTCTTCATTTCGATTTAGAGTAGCGGTTAACCGGTCTCCATTCTGAAGTGGTCCTACGCCTGCGGGTGTGCCTGTAAACAGAATATCACCGGACTTTATTGGAGCCCAAGCAGAAAGTTTGTCAATCAATTCTTCAGGGGACCAATGCATCTCCTGAAGAGAGCCTTGCTGTACAAATTCACCATTTTTCATCAAGGAAAATGAAGCTGATGAATCATAGGCGACCCATTCACTAACAATGGCACTCGCCCGAAACGCCTTGGCCTCAGCCCATGGCAAACTACCGGATTTGAGCCGGTCTTGGACGCTCCTCTTTGTGAGGTCCAATCCCACTGCCATCTCTACTGGTGAGAGGTCTTCTCCGAATTTCAAAACCAATTCTACTTCGTGATGGACATCTCCACCACAAGTATCGATGGAATTAGGTGAAGATAGACAAGATGAGGCTTTGAGGAAAAACGCTGGTTCCTTAGGCATTTGATTACCTAATTCAGCAGCATGTTTGGGGTATGTCCTGATGGCACACCATATATCCATGAATATCCCGACGCCGCATCTATTCATCAATACGAAGGGTCATGAGCGTCATGCCATAGGGGTAGCCATGGCCAAGGATTGGCAGATTAAGAAGCGGAGGCCAGTACGACGCAAGCATATTGCGCCTCTGCTCAAGGATCTAGAAGCCGCTTTGGGAATTGACTTAGCTGTTGATGGGGCATTTTTGGAAATGGCTGACTATGGTCCATGGAAGATGGTTTTAGTCGACCGAGTGCCACTCGCTGTTGAATTGCAAAACCCAGAAGGAGAAAGAGTGGTCTTCCTAACCTTGAGGGGTTTTCTATCATATCCTTGCGAAAAACGCTATGTTGAAGTTGACCATGGAGCGATTCCATTTTTGATGAAAGGGGCAGATTGTATGGTCGCAGGCATCCATGATGCCGATGATGAAATCACAGAAGGTGACCTAGTTTGGGTGCGAGACCAAACCCACAAACGACCCTTGGCAATCGGTTGGGCTGTAATGAATGGTGCTTCTCTCAAAAATGAAGCCAAAGGCAAGGGGCTCAAGAATATCCATTGGGTTGGCGATGAATTGTGGGAGATGGAATTATGATTGAATTAACAACTGAACATATTCAAAAAGGAACAGGTCGAAACAGCACCATGCGAAGAGTTGTCGCAATTTTCATGGCCGTGCTGCTTGCGAGTTCTTTGACATCTGCAACTACCGCAGGTGGTGTTGACAAAGACCCGGACCTCGAGGACACTGTTTTCACATCTATTACCCACTCGGTTAATGCCCATGATGGCGATAGTTGGTCGATTGATTTCGCATTGAATTCCGGCGCTACAGACAATGGTACTACTTTCACATTAACCACACAACAGTGCACGAATGATGGCGTATGTGACCCTCCTGAAAGTAGAGAACTAGTTGATGGTGAAGAAGCTGGGACCTTCTCCAGTTCAGTTGTAACAAAAGATGACCATTCCTATGTTAACTGGAGGTTAAGAGTAACATATCCAGATTCAGAAGAAATTGAGAAATTGCCATCTGAAGGATTCTACAAATCTTGGTCTGATTGTTGGCATTACGAAGGTGAGTGGGGCGGCGATGGCTGCAATAAATTATCCGAAGAAGAATCTAGTTTACCTGCAATTTCTGCGGCTCTAGGGATTATCGCAATTACTACAGCTGCGATTACTCGCCGCCAGTAAATTCGACTAAGCGCTCGATAAAGCGACGTTGTTCTGGACCGAAATCAGTAATGATTACTTTGACGCCTTTTGCGTCGAATGTTCCACTGATGAAACCACGTCTGTCGAGATCTGATTTAACCAAAGGAAGATTTGCACCCTTCATGGTTAATTCCACACCCTGCTCCACTAATTGCACCGACATCTCCTTGCAAATCATTTGCTTAACCAAGGCTAGTAATTCCTCTGCACTCTCTCCGCCACCATAGGCTGAAAGAAAACCGAGGTCCGCCTCATTTTGTTCCATCAAGTGGTCAAGACCTCTTCCAGTCACATCTCCACCTCATGCTGGTTTCTGATAAAGGTTCCATCCAAGAACCTGTCCGGTAGTTGCATCCATCGCCATTGTTAGGCGATTATCCCAGCCACCACTTTCCCATTCGCGACTTAAATCAAGACTTGTCGCACCCTTATCACCACTATTGAATTGGTTAATCCAATCGGTATAATCACCATCAGGAGTGACTACGATATGACCAACTCTCGTCTCGGGATGGTATTGTCCAGTAGAATCAAAGAAGCTATCAGCACCGTGAAAATGTCCGAACCTTACAGTATTCGTCAAATCTTCCTCAAGCATTGAATTGTTTAGAGCGGGAGGGATGTCTTGCCTATTATGGGCAGGACTATCGTTGTGGGAACCGTGGTCAATATACGTGCAGGTATCCGAAGAAGGGGCACCGCTAACATCCAAAACGACCCAGCCTGAATTCGGGTCTGTAGATACCCACGATAGATTCCATCGTGTTGCTGAGCCACTACGGTCGTCTTGAGCACGCCAGATATATCCGTCTTCATCCAAGGCTCGATCCGCAGCAGTCGCATTTGCTAAGAAAGGCACACATGCTACTGCGTCCTCTAGTGGATGAGCACGTAGACTACTTCTGTCAGGTAGGTGTAATTCGTTCTCACCCCAATCACTTAGTTGAGATGATGAAGGAGCATATGCTCCTGAATTTGGTAATGAAAAGTAAGAGCGCCCCATATCTGATGTAACGAGTTTCTTGCCTCGATTCAATGAGATCATGCTCATATCCAATTTCAAATCAAGTGTACCCTCTGGTAAGATCATATCTCCAATGGCATTGAGTGCTGCTCCACATTGGGAGCGGTCTCCTTCCTTACCTGAAATATGTACATCGACTTTTTGTTGAACTGCCCATGGCGATTCTTCAGTAACCCACATTGTAATTCTAGCATGCCCTAAGCAGTAATCTTCAATCTCTGAATGGGTTAAGGAAACGCGCCAACCCATATCTTCGGCACCAATTACGTTCCAGCGCCATCCAAGGTGTGTGCCGCTTGCTCCCTCCTGAATAAGGGTGGAGCCCATTAATTCGTGGACTTCGATAGGTGAGAAGACCATCGCAACGCCTGGTGCAATACTCTCAAGTGTTCCAAGTACTCCACCGACTCCGTATGATACGGTCTTGCCTTTGTGGGATTCAGTACCAAGATTGAGAGTCCAGTCTGCATCGGTTGCAAGGACCACTTGTTCTGATAATTCAGTCCAACTGGTTGTGGTTAATTGGAGTACACCGGATTTTGAGCCATTTTCAACGCATCCCACAATTGGCACAGAATTGGATATAGATATCCTGAATATATCATCCTCCTCTCCAACGTCTTGAGAATGGCCAAGTGTTTGAGAATGGGACTTTTCAACGGCAAGCCAATCGAGACCTAACGCACCCTTTGCGCTAACCGCACCTTTCATTTCATTATCCGGTTCACGACTTAACTCACTAAGACCCCCTTCAATGACATTGGCAGTTCCTGTACCTTCAAACTCCAATTGTAATCGACAGTATTCTTCCTCGGTATCAACATAATCTTGGAACATTTCAATGAATCCATCTGTGACATCTAAATCGCCATTTGAAATTGTGTACGACATCGTATCGCCATAACGCAAATCATCTGCAGTAAATGGTTCAAGTTGGCTATTTACGTACCAATACCAACCACCTGATGCAAGCAAGATGGTAATCAAAACCGCTGCAACTTTGGGATTGCTAATCTGGTCACGAAGTGTTCTCGGTGAACTGATGGCTTTGTGGGCAGGCTTGTCTTCAAGAATTTCAGCCTCGATTACTTCAGCAATCAATACATCACTGGGAAGCGGTACGCTCTCAGCCTCAATTATTATTGAATCCTCAACTTCGATTTCAGGTTCTGGCAGGTCTTCTTCCAGAGAAATTGTCTCTTCCTCAATATCTTCATCGAGTGATAGTGATTCTTCAACCTCAGGCTCTTCTAGGCGAGCGATAAGTTCCGCTTTTCGCCCAGTAATTGGTAGCCCTGCTTCCTTACACATAGCCTTGAGAGTGACTACGGTCAGAGAGGACAAGTCGACTGGCATGCGCACACCTTTCATAGATACGGGCCACCCACCCTCTTTCAAGGATGGGGCGATATGCGGCCCTTACAGGGCCGTTCAAGCATCAGGTTCTTGGTACGGAACATATTCTCCGTTTTCAACAACATATACCGTCTGGTCATAGGTTCCATCAGGTAATTTCCTGAAGAACCAGCCATCTCCTTGATCCTCATACACATCGCCAACAGCTTCTGGTTCAGATGCTGGTTCTGGTGTTGTTTCAGGTTCAGGTACCGCTTCTGGTTCGGGCGCCGCTTCAGGTGCCGGACCACTTGGGCCTGCGGTTGGCGGGCCACTTGGGCCTGCGGTTGGCGGGCCACTTGGGCCTGCTGAAATAATTGCAGAACTTGTTTCCGCTAATACTCGTTCTTCAATTGTAGGCTCAGCCTTAGGCTCAGTCATCGACTTAACCGCTCTACCGTGCTTCTGTGCTCCGATGAAAGCGAATAATGAAAGGAAGAGGCAGAGTACTCCAGGAATGCCAGCAAGAATTTGATTTGGATAGGTAGTTACCTCCACTTCAAGATCTACATCGCCACCATTTCCTGAATCGGTTTGCAACTGGACTTCCCAGCAATATATCCCGGGGTCTATTGCAAAATCAATTTCATATTCCGCTCCAGGTGCAACTGCATTTTCAACCCAGTATTGCCGCGTATGATCTGCTTCACCAGTACGTGCTAACTGCTGTTGTTCAGCAATTTGAAAATCTGCGCAACTATTTGCTTCCGCTGGAAGTTCAACAAAGAATACTTCGAGGCGTTCGGTATCTGCAGGAATTGAATTTATCATTAATGTCACAGTCACTGGTACATCAGTAAAGTCTTCACCATCTAATGGAAGGCCCCATACATAGCCTGTATTGTCTCCTTCTGCCCCTGTTGTCATTTCTATTGAATGGCTGAAGGGAAATAGTGCAAAAGCAAAGAGCAAAGCAGCAATTCCAAGATACATGAAGACATTCCAGCGAGTCTTTTTGAGGGCTTCTTTATGCTCTTCAATGGTTTTGACTGGCGCCGATTCTTCAACAACCGGTTCCTGAATATTCGGGACTTCTTCTTCAACAGATTCCTGCTCCTCTCCCTCGGTCATGGCTTTGCCATAACTGACCATGACTTGAACTAAACGATAGGGAATAACCTGCAAAGGTGTCAAAAGGGGGTCGTGTCCGCAGACAATTATGGCAGCCCGCATAGCAGTGCTTTCGCGTGGGCCTAGGCTATACTCTACTCGTAGGCTTGTTGAAGAGGCACGGTTACGGGATATTGATGTCGCTGTGCTTGACCCTATGCAGTTTTCATTATTCGTAGCCGACCAAGACATCGGCATTCTACACGGTGGAAACCGTTTCGAATTCGATGCAGTCATACCACGAATCGGCCACTCCATCACCAGACATGGTGTTTCAGTGCTAAGACATCTTGAGCAATTGGATGTTTGGTGTGCAAACTCAAGTACTGGAATTCTTCAGAGCAGAGATAAATTGCATTCTGGGCAAATTTTGGCACGAAACCGTATCCCTACTCCGAGCACATCCTATGTACGAGATATGAAAGATATCGAACGCGCAATAGAGAATGTTGGAGGATTACCTGTCGTTGTTAAAGTGACACAAGGAACTCAAGGCCAAGGCGTATTCCTTCGACATACAATTCATGAAACTCGTAACTTGGTTCAAGGTCTTCTAATGACCGGAAAAGCAGTATTAATTCAGCAATACATCGCTGAAAGTCATGGTAAGGACATTCGTGCACTCGTAGTAGGAGACCGAGTTGTTGCTAGTATGCGACGTAAAGCACGAGGTCGTGAATTCCGTTCTAATTATCACCTCAACGGAACCGTAGAAGGGGTAGACTTACCCGAAGAGTATGCGGAAGCAGCATGTCGTGCAGCAAGAGTCCTCGGACTAAATGTTGCAGGAGTTGATTTGCTTGAAGGAGATAATGGCCCCCTTGTTCTAGAAGTAAATTCCTCACCTGGACTTGAAGGGATTGAGAAGGCTAGCGGCGTAAATGTTGCAGGCGCAATTATCGATTACGTGGTTTCAGAATCCGATTTCTCAGATGTGAATGTCGACCAATTACTTCGAACCATTCCCGGTAGAGGAGTAATTAGTGTACACATGCGAAACCATCCGCATTTGATTGGGCGCCCCATTTCAGATTTATTCAAAGGAGATATTCCAGTTTTCGCGCTCTCAAGAGTTGGTGATTTGATATGGAACCCTGAACCTGACCTTCAATTGCGTTTCCGTGATAGTTTGATTTGCTATGGTGATCTTGCCGAACTCAGAGAAAAACTCAAGCAGACTCTTTTCACATTACCCTCTCTCAATGAAAGCGAAAAGGGTCCGGCTGAGCCTTGAAAGCGGGATTTCGCGCGGCATCTTCATTTACGAAGGGCCTTGATTCGACCATGTCCTTCGGGACATGGGATGCACGCTCGCCTCGGCGAGTAGGCGGTGACGCCAATGAGAACAGGGCCATATGTAGCGAAGCACCAAGCGGTGCAGCGACGTCTGTATTCAGACGGTCCAGAGCTGCCGCCGCGCCTCGTTCACCGCTCTCATCTTCCGTGGTTAGGATGTTATCAAACTCAACTCAATTCTGAAGGAAAATCGGTGAATACTCAGAAAGCATACAAACTTGCAATCCGTCATTTGATTGAAACGCCTCTCCCAGGAGAGAATATTTTGAGCATCGATGAACGCGACGGGATGACTGTAGAAGAGTTACTACATCATTTGGAACCATTCAATGGACGTCTCGACCTCTGGGTTCAGTCTATTTCTGATAGGGCAGCTTCAACGGTGAAGGCGCGTTTAGCGGCTGCAAACCATTTGATCAATTGGCTTGGTCAAAAGTGGCCGGAACATCTTGTTCGCCCCCGAGGCGGAAAGCGTTTGCCAAGAACTCTAACGCGCCGTGAACTCTCACAAGTAAGAGAAGCAGCACGGTGGTCAGAAGACCCTGTTGCACACCTAATCGTGACTATTTTGCTAGAAACTGGCCTAAGAGTTAGTGAATTATGTGATTTGAAACTCGAGGATATTGACATGTCTGATCGCTCAGCAAGAGTCGTTGCTGGAAAAGGCGACAAGGATAGGCTCGTTCTATTCACAGAGGAAACAGTCGGTCGTATCACTGCATGGCTTCCAATTAGAGAGAGTAGGGATCCCAATTGTGACCAACTATTGATTACGCTATCAGGAGGGAAATTTCAAGCCAGAACTATCCAGAGGCAAATGGATAGGATTGCAGACCAAGCGAGTATTCCTAGAGGGAGGGTCACACCTCACGTTTTGAGGCATAATTTCGCAACTGGACTTCTTGAAAGAGGGGCTGATTTAGTCAGTATCCAAAGATTGCTCGGCCATGCAAGCATCGCAACTACCAGAGTTTACCTTGAGATAAGCGACCAAACTCTAAGAGAAGTATACCGTAGAGCACAGTCGCATTCGACAATTCAAGAAGATGACTCATGAACGAGCCTTCTTGCGTTTCTCCATTTTTTCTGGGCCTGACCATTCCCGGTGAGATGTAACGATATTGCCCACATGGCCTTCGATTGGGCAATACTTGCCACTACGGCATCGCGAGCAGTTGCCCTTTGGTGGTGGTTCAACAGTCTTGCGTAATTTACCGTACTTACGCCTTGGCATGAAGGACCCTGTACTCCATACGGTCTTCAATGATAGCGGTTTCACTTATTCGATTTGATCCGTTTTAGCATCTCTGCTAGACTTGGCGCTTTCAAATCGGAACCACGCCTATCAGATTTTGAATTGGAGGGTTTTGCCGGTGCTTTTTTCTTGGCAGCAACTTTCTTCTTTGCTGGTGCCTTCTTCTTGGCAGCGGCCTTTTTCTTAGGTGCTACTTTCTTGGCAGCGGCTTTCTTTTTCGCTGGTGCCTTCTTCTTGGCAGCGGCCTTTTTCTTAGGTGCTACTTTCTTGGCAG
>CAZNXM010000032.1:0-17185 GCA_964577145.1 uncultured Candidatus Poseidoniales archaeon | reverse complement strand
ATTTTATTTTCCGATACAAAGGGGATTCAGTGGGTCGATACAGACGCTACCCACTAAATTAGTCGTCATCCATAATTTCATCTGTCCGAACAATAAATGACAACGCATCAGCATCTTCAATGGCAACAACACCGCGAATATTGTGAATATCTCGAAGAATATCGGTTGGTGGAGCTACCTTGACACGACTATTCTGAATCTGAATTTGATTTCCAGGTGAGGCTTGAATCCCCCCTTCTGGTAGCCACAACCCAATGGCGCCCAATTCAGCGTGGTGTGAAATAACCAAATTACGTCCCGCATCATCGACATCAATTCGAAGTACAGTAAGAGGTGAATCATCGGGTAATAGACGGGTTGCTGGTTGCCACTCACTCCAAGTTTCGTCCAAGGGTTTTGACAACTCTATTGCCTTCTGGTCTATGTCGGCAATCCGCGCTAAAAATTCGTCACTTGATGCATCATCGATTTCATTCAATCCATCAAGCAGTTGGCGCAAACCATCGTAGCTGCCCTGCTCAAGATTGCTGATAGCAGTATTTGCCAACAGAAGAAGTTCTGCTAACATTTCGAGATGGTCACTCTGTCCTGTTTCAATTGCACATTCCATGGCCTCATCAAGTACCTCAATTGCTAAACCTGGGCAATCTACAGTCAACAATACATTTCCAACGCCTGTGAGGATTTCAGCCGCTTCGGTCTTGTTTGATTGAACCAATATCGCTGCAGATTTCATGTGAGATTCTGCAAGTTCTTCATCACCATTCAGTTGACGTGAAATTCCGGACAGTACTAGATGTGGAATTCTATTACCGCCAATTAATTGACACTGGCGATCTGAGGTCTCAAACAATGTTGCTGCTCGCTTCCAGTCATCTGTTGCGATTGACAGTAGTCCCAATTGGTGCATTGCTCGCATTTCAGCTCCGACATCGTCGATGAGAGTTGCTGAATGCAAAGCCCGTGAAAGATGCAAGCGGGCTAAACCAAGATTTCCTGACATTTTTGCCATAACACCGAGGGCTGATTCTATTCGGTAAAGATATCCAGCCATGGCACGGTGTGCAAGTTCAGCCATTTCTTCATCCAAAGGAGCCAGTGCAAATCCTGTGATTTCCAAAACTTCAGCTAAAATTGTGGCAGTATTCTCATACTCTTGGCCAATGTCATCTGAACTCCCTTCCGATGATAATGTTTTGAGATGCTCGTCCAATTTGGAAACGGATGCACAAATCTCTGGTAGATTTCCTAGTTTAGTAAGGGTTGATTTCTTGACTTTTTCACCACGAATTGAGCGAATAAGGGCTGCAACCATCTTTCGCTCATCAGAAGTTGATATGTCCTCAGCATCTTCTTCTAATACTACTTTTGACGACAACAATGTATCAATCATCCAAGTAAGTTTGGCTTGGATATCATACTGTCCAGCACGACTAATTGCATATCTCATTTCTGCCGCGCGTACACGACGTGAAAGACTACGCAAGCGGGTTCTTTGTCCTCTCGAACCAGAATCTGCTAGTCGTTGTAAAAATGTCGAAGGGGGGCATGTATCAAAGGCCAAATTCACTTTGTCACCTGCTGTAGTCATTTTGAAATCATCAGAAACTAGGGTCACTTTACGGCCTTCTTGAGAGATCTTTGCGGCTAGAACCATTAGTGATAAATCGACATCTTGCGGGGATGCTTTCGTGCCGATTTTTTCTGCAAGTGCACGGATTTCATCTTGTTCAACATTTATTGTCATTAGAATTTCGCGCATTTTCTCAAGAAGATTTGGTTTTCCATTCCATCTCTGGAATCGAACATTACGCACCTCATCATGTACACCTGGAGTTACGTGCAAACTTGTTGAATCATTGTCTAGTATCTTTTTCAGATCATCAATGAATCCTTCAGG
The DNA here is from genome assembly GCA_964577145.1 of uncultured Candidatus Poseidoniales archaeon. GTDB lineage: Archaea > Thermoplasmatota > Poseidoniia > Poseidoniales > Poseidoniaceae > MGIIa-K1. The sequence continues at coordinate 15,285 of CAZNXM010000032.1, read as the reverse complement.
TGCCATAGAACCAATGTGAATGAAGCAATTGGAATCTACCACCCAAACATGAGCCATGTAGATGGGTCTTGTCTCTCGTAATTTGTCTTTACCATACAGGAGGGATTGGACAACCATTGTTTTCACAATGTGTAAATAATCACTGTATTATCGAGTAGTTGGAATGCGACGAACATTAAGAACATGAATACTCCAATTATCTTGTGATACAACTTAGAATCGGTAAATACAGCAGCTACAGCAGCACAGCCTACAATGAATGGCATTATTGTCATGTCAGAAATCAATGCTTCTCCGAATAATGAATGATTTACTGCCGCCGAACTGAAGAGAGAGAACGCAACTATCGAGAAAAACGCCTTATGAACAGAAAAATAATGATGCTCTAAATCGATAGTACCCTCGTCGGTTGCCTTTGGCAAAACAAGAGTTGTGAAGAAATAAATCGAAGCGAGATTCGTTACAAGGAACCAGTATTGTAAATAATGCCACTCTTCGTTCAGAGAAAGGTTCCAGAGGCCCCACCATGTGAAAATAGGCCACATGGTTACAGTAATCACCCACAGCGAGTTGAGCCAGTACATCTTGACTCGCTCACGAATTTCATACAAATCAGACACTGCACGTAAAATGTGAGAGAGAGACAATCCCACAATCAATGAACAAAAAACGGTGACGAACTCAAAGGGTGACATCTGCAAGGCTATCGAGCAGTGATATGAATAGGCACTCTATAATCAAATAGGAATCCTTGGGAATGACGGCAGAAATATGATAGGCATTCTCGAGAAGCAGAGGGTATGGCGAAAATGAATTCGACATTACGTACATTCCACATCATATTTGCAATGATGATGGTAGGAACTGGGCTATTTTTTGATGAAAGTGTAACTTGGGTAGAAATTGTTGGAACCATTGGTTTCTTTGGTGTAATCATTACTGGCTTCTGGAAATGGCCTATCTATCCGTGGTACAGGAAAAAGAAGAGCCGGAAGAATCGCGCTATGAAGCAAGAGGCTGCAGCTGAGGCTGAATCTCCTGCAGAATGAATCCCTCCGCCCGCTCAATCATAATAGAGCATGAACGCTATTGCCAATAGTTGAACTCACCCATCCTGTTTAAGGTAAGAATGGGGACAGTCTTACGTTCGGGAAAGAAAACATCCTCTCTTTCCCAATCCAATCGGAGATTATCTAATGACTAATTTTGACTCACTTGGGCTTTCCAAGGAACTTCTACGCGCAGTAGAATATCAAGGATACACAACTCCTACTCCAGTTCAGGTACAATCTATTCCTCCATTGCTTGCTGGAAGAGATGTATTAGGTGTAGCGCAAACGGGAACTGGAAAAACAGCAGCCTTTGCATTACCAGTCCTGCAGATAATGAGTCGCTCAAAACCACAGGGAAGACGGCACATTAGAGCGCTTATTCTTTCACCTACCCGTGAATTAGCAGCACAAATCGAAGAACGATTTTCAGCATATAGCGAACATCTCGACATTAAACACAAAGTCATCTTTGGTGGTGTCAAGCAGAACCCACAAGTTAGGGCTCTGGAAAGAGGTCTCGATATTCTAGTTGCCACGCCTGGTCGTTTGCTCGACCTAATTAATCAAGGATATATCGATCTCGGAAGAGTTGAGTTCTTCGTTCTAGATGAAGCTGATAGAATGCTGGACATGGGTTTCATTAGAGATATTGAGAAGGTCCTGAAATTGCTACCAAAAAAGCGACAAAATCTTCTTTTTAGTGCAACTATGCCAAAATCAATTGCCGATTTAGCAGGTTCTTTTCTTAATGATGCAATCATGATTGATGTCAGTCCAAAAGAACTCACAGTTGAGCGAATCGAGCAGAAGGTAATGTTCGTTCGTAAAGTGGACAAACGCAGATTATTGGTCCAAATTATCAAACAAGAAAAAGTGAAGTGTGGAATAATTTTTACAAGAACAAAGCACGGTGCGAATCGATTGGTCAAACAACTGGACCAAAGCGGAATCAGTGCTGCAGCGATTCACGGAAACAAAAGCCAAGGGGCGCGAACTAAGGCATTGGCCGGATTCAAGAACGGCAATATCCCAATTTTAGTTGCAACTGATATTGCAAGTCGTGGAATCGATGTTGATGGAATTACCCATGTGTTCAATTACGATTTACCCAATGAGCCTGAGGTTTACGTACACCGTATTGGAAGAACAGCAAGAGCGGGGCGCTCAGGTATAGCATACGGATTCTGTGATAATTCTGAATCTGGCTATTTAGTCGGTATTCAACGATTGGTTGGCTATGATATTCCAGTCGATGATAAACATGATTTCCACTTCGTAGGAGCAATACCAAAGCCCGGTCAAAGACCTGGGAAAATAAAGGAAAAAAGGCCACCAAAGAAGAAACAACATGGCCAAAAGAGGCCTCAAAGAAGTCCAAATTCTGAACCGAAGCGACACCACCATCGCTCTAAGCGTAGTGATTCACAGAAAGAGAGACCCAATAATCGAGGATACCGAGGTAGAAGTCAATCTCGCAGGTCTAATAATCGTTAAAATGAAACATCTGTGTTACTAACACAACACTTGTTTACAAGTTTGAACCGTTAATATCGCTTGATCAGTTTCTAGACTGACGACGACCGCCACGTCCCCTCTGTTGGGGGCGACCTCCGCCGTCACGGTTGCTTCGGCCACCGCGTCTATCGCCGCCTCTTGAACCGCCACGACGGTCCCCTCCTCGGTTATCGCCGCCTCGGCTATTGCCGCCTCGGCTATTGCCACCACGATTATCTCGTCCACCATTCCAATTACTGCGCCCGTAGTGCTTCTTACCACGGTCATTGCGTTGTGGACGGCCAGAGCGATTCTTGCGGTCTCTGGTATTGTTAGACTGGCGACGCCTTGAGGGAGGAGGAATGTGAGAAATCTCCTCATGTTGGGTTAACTCTCTGAAATCAGGTGTTTCAAATTTGACATCGAGTCCAACTTCTTTCTGAATCTTTGACCATTTGCCCTTATGTGGATTCTGAACGAATGAAATTACTGTGCCAGAATCTCCAGCACGAGCTGTTCGTCCACTACGATGCTTGAACGCCTTTCCATTCTCTGGAGGGTCATAGTGAATAACACATGAAACGCCACGAATGTCGAGGCCTCGTGCTGCCACATCAGTTGCAACGATTGCATGAGTCTTGCCATCTGCAAATTCTTGAATCGCACGCTCACGCTTTTTTTGCTGCATGCCACCATGAATCGAAGTTACTCGAAGACCTTCATCTTCTACTTCCAATGTGACGCGCTCAACGCCGGCACGAGTTCGGCAGAAAATGAAACCGCGTCCGCTCTTACGAATTGCTTCTGAAGCGATTCGTGATTTCATTGTATTTTTCATTAGCCAGAAAAAGTGGTCCATCTGGTCGACTGAAATCTCCTTAGGACCGACCTCAATAATTACTGGGTCTTTCTGGTAATTGTCACGAATTTCTGCAACTTCATCATCAAGAGTAGCGCTGAACATGACAGTGTGCCTCTCAGTAGCACACTCATCGAGAATCTGTGAAACCGGCTCGGTGAATCCCATGTCGGCCATTCGGTCGGCTTCATCGAGAATTACCATCTCCACCTTGTCGAGGTATAATGCCTCACGGTCAAGGAGGTCGAGCAGACGACCTGGGCAAGCAACAACGATGTCAACACCTTTCTTCAGACGGTTGATCTGCTTATTGTAAGAGACTCCACCATAAATCGACATTACCCTCAAGTCCACTCCCCATGCAAGTGGGTCAAGCACTTTGGTAATCTGTTCAGCGAGTTCCCTTGTCGGAGTGAGAATCAAACCCTTGGGCTCATATGGTTCACTTCGAGTGAGCTTCTCAATCATTGGAATACCGAAAGCCAGAGTCTTTCCCGAACCAGTTGGAGCACGGCAACATACATCCCTTCCTAACATCATGTCAGGAATGGTCTCTCGCTGAACCTCAAATGGCTCTTCGAAACCGGCTCTACGTAACTCGTGAGTTAAGGCTGGGCTCACACCCAGGTCTGCGAATCGAACCGCCATTGAGAATACCTCCACACCGAGGCCGCCAGCCGGCCCTATTTAGAGTACACAGTACGAATGCAGTAAAGTCACTCAAAGGAGTCGAATGATGGCGCTTCCATCGGCGTATTTTCCCCCCAATCCAATTCCTTGGGCTCAGGTGGTTCTTTACTCCGTTTTAGAACTACAAGGCCAACCAGCACAATGGCGATGATAACCATCATGCTAATCACGGTAGAAGTCCAAGAGTCACGGTTGGGGTCATCGGGGAATGAATCGGCAGAGTCAGCAACACCATCACCGTCTCTGTCAGCCTTTCTCGAACCATCAAGAGGCCATGGATCACTATTGTCGCCGACACCATCCGAGTCGCTATCGATTGTCTCGCTACTGTCATGTGGTGCAAAATCACTGTTATCTCCAACACCATCGAAATCGCTGTCAGCCCATTCATTAGGGTCTTGAGGCCATGGGTCAGCATTATCACCAACGCCATCTAAATCCGAATCAAAACATTCGGTTCCGTCAAGAGGGAAGGCATCGCTATTGTCCCCGCAACCATCACCATCAGTGTCATTCCATTCGGTTTGGTCAGAAGGGAAGGCGTCGCGGTTATCACCCCAATTATCCCCGTCGCTATCGGCCCAATCTTCACTATCCATTGGGAAAACATCGGAATTATCACCAACTCCATCTCCGTCTGAATCAAGCCACTCCTCGTTATTATGTGGGAAAGCATCAACATCGTCTCCCCAGTAATCTCCGTCAGCATCTGGACAACCAGCTGGATACCACGATGTACCTGATTCAAAGGGGCATTCATCGGAATTATCACCAACTCCGTCGTTATCTGAATCCTCCCATTCACTTACATCATCAGGGAATACATCGGCATTATCGCCAACCTCGTCATTATCGCTATCTTGCCATTCACTAGAGTCGTAAGGGAAATCATCGCTATTATCTCCAACTCCGTCACCATCGCTATCTTGGTATTCTGTGGGGTCGGTTGGGAATGCGTCCTGGCCATCCCATACGCCGTCATCATCGGTATCGTTATCGAAGGGATTGCTTCCTACTTCGGCTTCATCTGCATCGCTTAAGCCATCTTGGTCGTCATCAGAGTCCTCGTTATCTGAACAACCATCTGAATCAAAGTCAAATTCGTGAATCCCTAATTCACCACGCGGGCACAAATCATTCTCATCTAGGATGCCATCATTATCATCATCTGCATCTACAAGGTCGATGCACCCATCTGAATCATGGTCTTCTCCAACTACGTCTTCTGGACATGGATCCACATCATCGGTAAGACCATCGCCATCGGTATCTCTCTGATAGTCAGCACATCCTGACTCATCAACTACAGAGCCTATTTCGGTATCTGGACAATCATCATCACCATTGGTAACTCCATCAGAATCGGCATCTTGCTGGTACCAATCACAACCATCGACATTCACTGTAGAAAGGTCCGTTGTCCATTCGCATTGGTCAAAGTCATCAATTATACCATCACCATCAGTATCGGCATGACCAATATTCATCACAGCATAAGCGCCGATTACTTTGTGCATTGTAGCAGTAGGATGGGCCTTATCGAAGAATAAGTACTCATTTGGATTTGAAACAACTGTGTCTCCAGAATTACATATCGGTAAAGGAAGTAATGTTCCGGAGGTGATACAAGCTTGGTCTTGAGTATTGATTATTCCAACATGATCTGCATTATTCACAATGTCATTGAACACCGTCCAGGCATCAATTAACGTGATATCTATGCTCATAGAATTTGAAAGGTTGGTCATCTCCTGCTCGAGTTTTACATTGTAAGTTATTACATCGCTCGCCAATGTTGCTCGCTGCTGTGCGCTACGGGATGCTCCTTCTGGGGTTACCTCTAGCGGGGGTAAATTGGCAACTACGAAACGACTGCCTCCAGCAAGTGCAAGAGTGCGTATGTGTGATGCCATGTTTTGACTAATGGTATCTGGATTCGCTGTGCCATAAAGGAAATCATTGCCGCCTGCCCATAGGAATACAACATCTGAAGAAGTTAGATTAGATTGAACATTTGCTAGATAATTATTGATTTGAGTACCTGCATTTGGCAAGAAAATATAGGAATAAAATTGCCCGGTTTGCGATCCTCCAAATGCCCTGTTATCACCTTGGTCAGTTCCTGAACCTCGAGTGGTGTTAAGGCCATATGCAGCAGATACATGTTCAATCCAAACCGGGCCATTGGAAAAACGACCAGCCCAGTATGGCGGTACATCAGGCACGTTAACTATAGAATCCTTAGCATTACCCATATCGGATAAAGAATCACCGAAAACAATCAAATTTGATGCGGCTGGAAGTAGTGAGTTTCTAAGTACGGTGAATGCAACGTGGTCGGTAATTATTGTGGAATCCAAACTCACCTCTATTTCGAGATCGTGAAACATTCCACCAGCATAGAATGCGCTTAAACTCAATTGAACAATATGAGTTGATCCACCCATTTGAAAAATCTCACTACCAGTTAGTAGCGTGCCATTTTCGTCACTCAATTCCCAGGTTAAAGTGATGTCTCTATTGTAAGGAGCACCGGAAACAAATACCTCTGCAGTGACCGCATCTGCAGAAGTCCACAGATGTTCATTCATCACAACTTCAGCGGTCATTGCGCGACCGTCTACACCTGATGCAACCGGCACCAAGGCGAGGAGAAGGATGGCGACTAGTAGTTGGGCGCGCACGATTTGCCGTAGCGGCGCTACCTGATGATTCTACCTCGCAATAATTCAGCAAAATGAGATATATGAGTTAGAACTTAATCATAGTAAGGGCGATTCAATGGAAAGCAACTACCTCCTGCACACATCTGTTTTCACTATAGTTGCAGTATTGCTAACCATTGTGACATGGTCTCGAAATAAGAACATCAGATCTCTCGATAAAGTGAAAATTGTAACAATGGACCACAGAGGCAATGCAATGTTGGCGGGGCTGATGTTAATTTCAACATTTATGCTGGGTCTAGATGCTTATTTCATCATCGAAAGAGCATCTACTAGGCCTGAATTCATGATGGAGACCATTTTCTTTGCCCAAGTAAATACAGGCAATTACCCAACCTATCTAATTGGAGAATTCATGCTTCTGGGTGCAACATTATATGCAGTCAAAACAGAGATACAAATTGGGAGACTCATTGCTAATGAAAAGAATGAAATTTTCGCAAATCTATTACTTAGAGGTGCTACGGATTCAACTGTTGAAGAGACAACTGCTCCTCAACCGAAGTCCGATGCTCCCGCTACAATGGAAGAGGTATTAGCCGCCATGGATTTAGAACTGAAGAAGGCTACAAGGGAAGCAGCAGAGTTGCGTACCGAACTTGATGAAACCAAAAATCGTGTTGTTGGACTTGAAGTAGAGGTTAGTGAAAAAGACCTTGAAATTAGAAAAATCACTGAAACAAAAAGTGACTTCAGCGAATTATTGGAAGAGAAAGATGACTCTTCGAAATCATTGACCTTGACCGATTCAGTAATGGTTGGCGATGCAATAATGGGTGGAATGAAAATCGACAAGCAAATTGTCAATGACCCTCAAGCAATCGCTAGAGCTGCGATTGAAGCATATCGAATGGGTAAATCCGATCAATAGAGCGCAGCGTGCTTTTGGCGAATTGCTGCAAGTTTTGGTGCGACTACCATTTGGCAGTAGCGATTATCGGGGTTATTCTCGAAATAATCGTGATGATATTCTTCAGCAATATGGTGATTATTAAGGGGGGTAATCTCCGTAACAATTTCATTGTCAAAATATTCTGAAAATCTATCCTTTACCAATTCCGCAACCATTCGTTGGCCTTCATCACAATAGAATATCGCCGAGCGATACTGCGTACCGATATCATTGCCCTGCCGGTTGAGTTGAGTTGGGTCATGAAGCGTGAAGAATACCTCAAGGATTGTCTCAAAGGAGATTATGGCGTCATCGAATACAACTTCGACTGTTTCTGCATGTCCTGTATTTCCACTACAAACCGCATTGTAACTCGGATTTGGGTCTGAACCACCAGTGTAGGCTGGCAAAGCGGATTCAATGCCGCGCATCCGCTTGAACGCACCTTCGGCGCACCAGAAGCAACCAGCGCCCAGTATCGCTCTTCCCATGCTTCTCCTTAGCCGATTTCCCTGCTTTATCGTTGCTGTACTCGATATAGTCAATTCTTTGAAGGGCACCCCTTCGGGGTGGACATGGTCAACAATGTAGTGACGCCTCCGACTCCGGTCAATGAGCCCGTACTTGGATACCTACCTGGTAGCGCTGAGCGTGAATCGCTGAAAGCTGAACTTGCGCGTCAGGAAAGCGAAGTTATCGAGATACCATGTATCATCAATGGTGAGGAAATATTCACTGGAGATGTGGTTGAACAAGTGATGCCGCATGACCACAGCCATGTAATTGCAAGAGTTCACATGGCTGGTGAGGATGAAGTCAACGCTGCAATCGATGCTGCGCTTGACGCCCACAAGATGTGGTCGATGATGCCATGGGAAGCACGTTGTGCGATTTTCCTCAAGGCAAGTGAACTACTCGCTGGGCCTCGTCGTGCCGAAATCAATGCTTCAACAATGCTCAACCAGTCCAAGACTTGTCACCAGGCAGAGATTGACGCAGCCTGTGAACTGATCGACTTCTGGAGATTTAACAGCGATTACTGCCGCCAAATCTACGAGGATTTACAACCCCCTGTCTCGCCTTCTAGTATGTGGAATTCGAGCGAAGTCCGCCCACTTGAGGGATTCGTTTTCAGTGTCACTCCTTTCAACTTCAGCAGTATTGCAGCTAACCTTCCTTCAAGTGCTGCAATCATGGGTAACACAGGGGTATGGAAGCCCTCAAGGAACTCCTATGTCTCGAATTATAGATTAATGAAATTGATGATGGACGCTGGACTTCCGGCAGGTGTAATCAATTTCATTCCTGGAAAGGCATCGATGGTTGGAGATATTTGCATCTCCCATCCAGAACTGGCTGGAGTTCACTTCACCGGCTCAACTCGAGTCTTCCGTAACATATGGAAAGACATAGCAAATAACCTCGAAAACTTGCGTTCCTATCCACGTATTGTTGGAGAAACAGGTGGTAAGGATTTCATTGTAGCTCACCCAGACTGTGACCGTCAAGCACTACTGGTAGCAATGCTTCGTGGTGCTTTCGAATATCAAGGACAGAAGTGCAGTGCAGCAAGCCGTGCATATGTTCCTGAAAGCGTCTGGGAAGCGATTAAGGACGACTATTGCGCTGAAGTAGCGAAGATTACCATGGGTGACCCTCGTGACTTTACCAACTTCATGTCAGCTGTTATTGACCGCAAATCATTCGATAATATCACTGGATACATCGCACGGGCAAAAGAAGACCCTGGATGTGAGATTATCACTGGAGGTGGCTCTGATGACTCTGTTGGTTTCTTCATCGAACCTACTACTATCGTCTGCCAAGATTCTCGCTACGAGAGTATGGAAGAGGAGATCTTCGGACCAGTTCTTTCAGTCCATGTCTATCCCGACAATGAATTCGAGAGAATCCTCGATGTCTGTGATAATACCTCAGAGTATGCTCTAACAGGTTCTATTTTCGCAACCGACAGAACTCATATCGAAACCGCAATGAAGGCTTTACGCTATAGTTCTGGTAATTTCTACATTAATGACAAGCCAACCGGCGCTGTTGTTGGCCAGCAACCATTCGGTGGTGCCCGTGGAAGTGGAACCAACGATAAGGCAGGCAGCCCACTCAACCTACTGCGTTGGGTCAGTCCTCGCTCGATTAAGGAAACCTTCGCCCCTCCACATGATTGGGGATACGGATTCCTATCCGAGTGATTCAAGGACAGGCTGCCCCTCGCTCAAATCCCTGCGATGATGAACGCACTAGAGCGGACTGCTGTTTCAGTGACGAGTGATGGGCGAACTGAGCGGGGACCATATCCGTCGGGGCAACCTTGTTCGTCTTGACTTAAGGTGGCATACACATGCAGGGCCAGCAGATTCCACTGACTCCTCCGCCACCGGGCCTTGCATTAGCGAGTGCATCCTCACCATGGAAGACAATTTGGAGCATGTTGGGAATTGTCATACTCCTCTACATAATTTCTCAATTTGTAACTGCAATATTCTTTGGAATATGGTTAGGTTCTGGGGAACTGGCAATGTTTTCGTCTATCTGCTTAGCACCCTTACTCCTCGTCTACATGTTCTCTCGTAGGCCCAAATTGACGCATGTTCTGGTTGCTACGCCCAATCCGCAAGGGCAAAGGCAGCACCAAATAAGTGGGAATCGTATTCTTACTACACCACAACCTACCAGTTTTCATCACCACTTAGTTAGAGATTCACCCCCCCTCGAAATGCCACGAACTATGACTCTTTGGGGAGTGTTTTTCCTCACCGTTACGGTTTCAGTATTGTGTTTCCTGACGCTCTTATTCAGTGATTCAGAATTTGCAATATTACTGGCACTATTGGTTGCAGTCCCAGCATGGCTATTCGGTTTCTCATTACCTGTACACGCATGGTGGGCATTCTCTACGCGCCATCTGCAATTGATGACAACTCGTAGAGAGGGAGAGATGATGCTCATTGCTGGAATGCTTTCGACAATTCCTGCAATCATTATCAATTCCTTGATTTTCCCTGAACTAGTTCTCGGTGATGCTCTAGAGGCGATTGATCCCGGTTCTATTGGTGAGTTGCTAATTCTAGCAGTCAGCGCTCCAGTTGGTGAGGAATTATCCAAAGCAGCACTAGTCTTGGCATTGCATCGAATAATCGATTCTCCGCGTCGTGGTTTCCAAGTCGGATTCTCCGTAGGCCTTGGCTTTGCACTCCTTGAGAACCTTCAGTACATTCTCGTTAGCCTTTTTGCGGGAGAGGCGATGGCGTTCTCATATGGTCTCACAACCATAGTTCGAGGAATTGGTTCAATACCCGGTCACGCGTTCTGGACCGCTTTATCGGGAACTGCAATCGGTTGGCACCTATCCAAAAAGCGAGGATATAGCATGAATGAAGTAAGGACTGAGGTCTCGAATTGGATGATTTTCGATTCATCGAGTGGACAGGTTTTGCGCCAACACGAAAAGGTTAGTCAGATGCAAATGAAAGTTAGAAACTGGTTGAACAAACCATTCGATAGTGTGTGGAAACTACCGATGAACCCTCTGGTTGGAATCGCATTAGCAATATCAGGACACGCATTTTGGAATGGTTCATTCTGGGTTGTCATGAAATTAACTGAGGACTTTGATATCGTTGTACAAACATTTGTTAGTTTGGTTTGGATGGTTATACTTGTCTCTGGGCTGTGGTTCATCGCAAGACAAATTCTTGCATCGGTAATGCATCTCCCGGCCAGATAGATAGTTTTCCACAATGCCCTCCTCAAGAATATTGCAAGGGCAAGTTATAGACGGGGACGAGCGCGCCCGAGGGAAAGGGAGAAGGCATGGTTGAACTCATGACTCCCGGTCTTCAGACCGGTAATCTTGCTGTTACCGCAGGGGTGGTGACCATTTTGATAGTGCTGAGCGAGCACTACAAAGTCCTCGATAGAGTTGGTGTTCTAGCTGCTGCTGCTCTTGGACTCGTAGTTGGAGCATTAGGGCATTGGACTTGGTTAGTCATCTTACTTGGATTCCTTGGGTCTGCCCATAAGGCAACAAAATGGAGATTCGATGAAAAGGCAGAATTAGGCCTTTGTGAGTCAATTGATGGACATCGAAGTTGGGGCAATGTCGTTGCTAATGGAGGATTGCCTGGATTGGTCGCAATCATCGCTTTCTTACTCGACGACCACGAAAATGGCTTGTGGGTATTTGCTAGTGCTGTCTCTGTTGCTACTGCTGATACATTCGCAAGTGAAATCGGATGCTTGGATAAGCGGGTTCGCATGATTACGACAATGAAGGAATGTGATGCAGGAACCAATGGTGGTTTTTCACCAAATGGGCAACTCGCTGCTGCTGCAGGTTCAGTATTGATCGCAATTCTCGCATTCGTTGCATCACAAGACATTCTCCTTGCAGGATTAGTTGCTTTGATCGGTTGGCTAGGTTGCCAGATTGACAGCCTGTTAGGGGCTGTTCTAGAGAATAGAGGGCTGATGACCAAGGGTAGTGTAAATGCTGCTGCAATCACTTTCGGAATCTTAGCAATGTGGTATCATCTTGGGATGCCACATCTATGATGTGGCCCGGCGTGGTCTTCATCAACTCATCCCGCTTGGCTTAGGTCATGCGCAGGGGATGGATTCTCGTCATTGCCCTGCTTTGTCTAACGATTCCGCAACTTATTCCACTGGTAGATGCTGCGGAAGAGACATATGAACCGGGATTCACCGAGTGGAAAATAAACGATGTCAATCGAATCTACCTCTCTGGTTCACCTGAAGATGCCAATCTAACCAGAGACTATCAAGGCAAGGCTCAGGGTTCGGAAATTATTGAACCATACCAAACAAATTCGTACGGCCCATTCTCAATGCCGCCACTTGAAATGGGATTTAATGGAACGTTCAATGTATCAACCCATATTGCAGCATATCTTGCCCCTGCATCTTCTCATCCACAATGGTGTAGAACTTTCAGCCAACCATTGGTCTATTCGGCTGAGGTCAACATCGGTAGCATGGTCTATCAAGGACAGGTTTCCGAAATCATTGAGGAAGGAAGTGGAGATCCTCTTGCAATGGTTACCCCTGTTATTCAAGCGAATATTTCTGCTGTACCGGGTGATATCATCACCTATCAATTCACAGTTCAGAATACCTGCCAGAATAGAATCAATGTCCTGTGGGGAGGCCAAGACCCTGTCGATGGTGGAATCACTATCCAGGGCCAAATGTACTCACCAGAGATGGTGGTCACAGTGGACAATGCTCGTAAGGCCCACATTCAACTCTCAGCAACACTCCCGTGGGGATGGGAGGATATCGATGCCCAATTTACTTCGATGGAAATTTTCGGACCAGTGCCAAGGGATGAGAAACGCGCATGGGATGAAGATTTGAGGTCTGAATCATTCCTTGCAAGTAGCACATACCTCGAGAGAGCAGATGAAATGGGTAGAACTGCTAAGGTGTTCACTGGAAAGGCAACTCTTCCTTCTGGGGACAATGTTCTGACCATTTGCATGAAGACTACCGACAGTCAAAATTTCAACGAATGTGATATCGAAGGTTTGGTTAGATTCGAGGTGAAGGCCGACGCTGAACCGTTGATGAGTGCATCACTTTGGATTAGTATTTCTGGATTTGTTGCAGTGATTGCGTACCTTTTCTACATGATAAATCAGGGAATGATGCTACCTGGTCCTTTGATGATCGCCATGATATTCATGGCTGTACTGATGATTCCTTTAGCAAGTGATATCCCTGACATGGGCGGTGAAGCCATCATCGATGATGATGCTAGGGCACCGTCATTTATTCTCCATACCAACGATAACGGCTCAATTTCACTCGATGATTTACTCGATGGCAGAGAGGCTGTAATTATCGCAATTAGTTTACCTGCTTCTACCAATGCATTAGACCAAGCTGCACAACTTGACAATGCTAAGGCAGTTCTTGGAGACAGGGTTTCTGTAGCCCAAATCTTCACCGGCGAAGATGTGCGAATGTCGGACCTCGATGCATTTGAGGAACAGATGAATGTATCTTGGCCACTGATGATTGATGATGGCGATAGTCGCTTTGCAAAGCGAATGCCACTTGGAGTATCGGATTCGATTGTGATTATCGATGCCGCAGGACACATAACCTACTCTATCGAAGGTAGCGCATCTTCAGACGAATTAATCGATGCGGTCGATGCGGTTGGAAATGGTGGACAGCAATCCGCTTTCGATACCTTCTCATTACTATGGGGACCGGGCCTTGCACTGCTATTGGTAGCATTACCTCGTAAAGGATATGTCAAACCCGAGGAAGCAATGCCGCCAGGTACACTCTGGGCAAGCATCATCGCTGCAGGTGGAGTTGGATTCCTGATGGTCAATCTCATTCCTTTGATTCTAGCATTCTCGCCATTTGATAACGACATGAAAGTCTGGTTCGAATTAGGATTAGTAATTTGGTTCATCACTGCGGCAATTAGGGCTGCATTTAGCGGTACACCATGGGAAGTTAACTTAGTTTCAAGGGGGTTGTATTATCTATATTCAAAAGGATACAGAGACTGGAGGGAGCATCAAGATGTTGAAAGAGACCTTCTGATTGGATTCTGGATGGGATGGTTCGTATTCATGGCTCATCCAGCCTTATTGGCCCAAGGGGTTGCAGCAATGACGCTCACTGGAGGGATGAATTGGCTCATGGGGCCTCTCAACCTAATTCTGATTTGTTTGATCGTTGGAACCCTTACCCTAATCATCCGAATCATCGCAACCTGGGGTGGACCTATCTCCCGTGCCTTCGGCTCCTTTGGAAGCCAGCCATTCTCTGAAGCTCTTGGTTGGGCTTTGGTACCCATCTCTATCTGGTTGCTAATCGATGCTGTGCTCGATGCTATGGCAATGGGCGTCTTCTGAACTTGGAATGGTTCCTCATCTCGATTTTGTGTAATTGCTAAGGTTGATAAGTAACAAGTATATCTTCAACTTATGACACAAAACAAAGTGCCACTTAACGAGCCAGATATACCAATTGTAGGTACAGATGAAGAGATAGAAGACAAGTCAATGGCTGTCTTGTTCGACGGCCACAAAGGCCGATGTTTTATCTGGAGCAATGGGTGGCATAGTGAAAAAATAATAATTGTATTTGATGATGAACACCCTCATTTTGGAAAAGAGTGGGGAACTAAGTATTACATGATTAAAGAGCCCGGAGTTTTGAGTTTCGGGCATCATGGAGAAACTCTAGAGATCTATTCACTTGAATGAAAATAGGTTAATTTCGAGTTTTACTTTTACTCAGGTGTAAGGAAAGGATTGACATTGATTGAAGTGATGCAGAACTTTCTATGGAAGACAAGAGGACTGCATGGGTCAACAAACCGAAAGCCTGGTCGGTAAGCCGAAGAACATTGATGGAACAATGTCCAAGAGCATGGGCATTAAAGTATGGATTTACTCGGAAAAATTCTAGAACATTCAATCGAATACTAACCGAGGTATCCGATTGGTCCTCACCTTGGAGATTGATGCTCAGAGCCCTGCGTGGCGTAATCATCGAAAGGCTTGAACT
>CAZNXM010000031.1:0-18505 GCA_964577145.1 uncultured Candidatus Poseidoniales archaeon | reverse complement strand
CGATTCGTTCCATGCCGAGGGCATGAAGGAATCGTGATAATGTGAGGTTTCGAGTTTTTGCGAGTTCATCCAAAACATTGTACGCACTCTTATCGCCCATTCTTTCAAGATCTGCAATTTGAGCGTGTTGGAGTCGATACAGGTCAGCAATAGATTCGACCAATCCTCTCTCAAGTAATGCATCGATCAATTTCTCACCAACGCCATCCATTTCCAGAGACCTGCACCAATAGGTTAGAGAGCGTGCAGTTCTTGCATCACAATCCAAAGAAGTACAGCGCAAAAATGCCCCTTCCATTACTAGAATTCTGTCACAAGCTGGACAATTCGATGGAATTGTAATTTCCCCTGTTGGCAATTCTCCAGCAAATGCTTCGCCATTTGCATGGAAGCGATTTTCCAAATCTGCGACTGAGGCTTGTCCTAAGTTCTCGATAATTTTTGGAATGACATCGCCGCGACGTGTAATCCTGACTTTATCTCCCAATGTAATTGCTAATCGTTCGACTTCTCCTACATTGTGAAGAGTGATGTTTTCCACAGTCACTCCACCAACCATTTGTGGAGCAATTCGAGCAACTGGAGTTATTGCGCCGGTGCGTCCAGTCTGCCAATCCACTCCGAGCAATACACTCTCTGCTTCCTGGGAAGGGAACTTCCACGCCAGAGCCCATCGTGGGTGATGAGCCGTCATTCCAAGTCGTTCGCGCTGTGCAAGGTCGTCTAACTTGAAAACAATCCCATCGATTTCATATTCGTATTCAGTACGTTTTTCTGTCCACTCAACAGTGTGCTCAATCATTGCATTTTGTGGTTGCTCTTGATCAAAAATTGTCCAAGGAGCAGGTGCAATGCCCGCTTTACTAAGCCAAGATAGTAAATCGCTATCACGATTGGTATCAGGTGAAGTCTTTGGGAATTTTACATCGTATGCTTGGAATATCAAATCTCTTGCATCTGCCTTACCATCGCCGTGTTTTTGTCTAAGTGCGCCGGCCGCAAGATTACGTGGGTTTGGTGAAATTTCACGGTATTTTTCTTCAAACTTCGCCAATGGCATGACAACTTCACCGCGGACATGGCAATCAGCAGCTATGTTCAGACGCAATGGTACATTTCCAACCAAGCGTGCGTTAAGAGTGACATCTTCGCCACGCTCACCACTACCTCTCGTCGCAGCTCTAACCAGATTTCCAGAGACATATTCCAATGAGAGCGCAGAACCATCTAATTTGGGCTGAGCGATGTATCTTGTGCCGCTAAAGGTCGATTGGGTAACAAAATGGATTATGTCTTCGGCATTGATTCCTTTATCGAGAGACCTCATTGGGAAAAGGTGGTTGACTTTCACAGTTCCCGGTGCCGGTTCTGGCCCTACTTCATGGAGGACGGAGTTACTTGGGTCAAGGAGTAATAATTCATCCCAGAGAGCATCAAATTCGACATCTGTTATCTCCGGGGCGGCCTGATTGTAGTAAAGTTCGCGATGGTATCGCACGGCTTCGGCGAGTTCGCTTATGCGGTCCGCCCCGGCCATGAATTACCACCGCAGCCACAGGCTATGAACATCACGAAAAGCGTAGTGCAACGAACTCGCTATTCTCTAATGGACAGCGCGTCATAATCGCTTCAGAAAGTATTCTCATGTGGATTTCACCAACAACGTGGATTGTAGACTCAAATAGGTGGCCTGCCATTACAACATTGTCATCACTACACCATGTAACATGGATATGAGTGAATGCAGTCCCATCTTCAAGACGCGCTAGGTTTCCTTGAAGAGTGACTAATTCTGCGCCAGGTGCGAAACTTCGACGGGTGTAAATATGGTCGTCAGACATGTAGCCATAGAAGTTGTCTCTAGTGCGGCCAATTCCACTAGTTATTGCCGCAGCATTGAATCCTACTTCATCTGCTAACGCCCTAAGAGATGTATGAATTTCTTCCCCAGGGTCAAGTCTTACGAATAGGTCATCGCCGCTTCTAGTCCACTCCATGTTTCCTTGGCAGAGAAATGAGCAGATTAGCCTTCTCATTCTTCTTCTTCAAAAAAACCTCTAATTCTACTAAGAGCAATATCAAGATCTGAGCGGTTTCCACCTAATGGTAATGGCCCAAAAGGGCCCCAATTTATCCTTAGAAGCATGATTCGTTTCTTTGGTTGACGCTTCTGCAATTTCAACCGGCTCCATTCATACCTCTGTCCATCTGCAAATAGATGAGTCTTAGTTACAGCATACCTCTTTGGAATTAATAAAGAAATCATGTGCATAGCAAGGAGAATATCCCATACTAAGATGTAACTAGTTGGAGTATCTGAAACGTCCTTCAGCCCCCAAGGTAATACCATCATTGCAGCCATTGTGATTATGTTAGCCCACTGGCGCTGAGCTTCAGTCGCTTGGTCACTGCTCCATGCAAAACCCAAGTTAGCCAATTCGCCTAATTCGGGAATATCAAGTCTCTGGCGGGTAAGCCACCACGCATCCCAAGCCACAATTATTGCTAGAATACCAACACATAACGCTCCAACAAAGGCTGGATCCGGTAATGCGTCAGCAGGGCTGGTCATCAATCCACTTCCCTTCGCATTCTCATTGCAACAAATGCGAGGGCTCCAATCAAGACAAAGAATACTACCAATAAAGCAGGGTTCATTCCCTTGTCCTCAGCAGATTCTTCCTCTTCCATAATATCGGGAATACCGTCACCATCGTCGTCATCGTCAACGGTCAGCCAAGTAGAGAGGCCTGGGGGACAGTGTAAGTTATCAGGCTGGCCGTCACCATCACTATCCAAACTTGCACAAATATCCATTTCGAAAGAATCCCTACCATTCAGAACACCGTCACCATCCTTGTCGTCATCGTAGATATCAGGACCACATTTACGAGAATGTGTAGAATCGTACCATTCATCTGAGTCGCAGGTATTGAGCCAATCGCCATCACTATCAAGAAGGGTTATCTCGAAAGATAATGAATCATCAGAAGTCAATCCTTGTTCATCGGTAACTTCCAATTTCAAGATGTAATTACCGGCATTCAAATCAGTTACATTAGCCCAATCGCCCGAAAGTTGCATGACGACCGTTTGAGAATGTATTACGCTCCACATGATGATTAGGTCTTCATTTGCAGTAATATCATCACTAACAACAGCCCTCACTTCCATAGGTAATGTTTCCATCACTCTATGGCCATCATCAGGAATGATTATCTCGACACTTGGGGCCTCATTATCTCTCAAGGAGATTGTAATTACAGTTTGAGCATTTGGCCCAATAGAAACTGTTGTGTCGACCTGTGGTAACCCTTCAGCAATTGCGCTAACCAGCGCTTGAGAAGCGGTCACTTGACCTGTTTCATCTTCATGAGTATGTGGAACTGCCATTTGAATCGCAGTTCCAGTTGCGCTATTTGACCAATCCAATGCGCCGATACTCATCGTCATTTCAGAAGCATACGGGCTGCCATCCATCTGGCTATCGAAGATGTGGTTTGTCCACATCCACAAGTCACCATTTGTCACAATAGATGCGAGGGGGGTAACGTCGTAGATATCGGCGCGAGCATTGGATAATTCGAGGTTTCCAATTAGAGCACCACCTTCGAAGATGAACCCGTGCCCGTCGCTTGCGAGAGCGGTTGCGGCTTCTGAAGTAACCTCTCGGAAGATGATGTTCATTGGAGATTCATCTGCATCGGCGTGCATATCAATTCCCTTGCTGCATCCAATAATGTTGGAATCACTTACTACCATCTGTCTAGATGACCTTGAATGATGGAGTACAAGACCTGTACCGCTTCCTTCACAGTCGATATCGAGTCCTGATAACTCTCCTGCAGTCGAATCAAAATCAATACCTGGGGCAGAATTAATGGATGCTCCATTGATTATCAGATTACGATTATCAATTCCGGTAATGGAGCCTGCAAGTTCGAGATTTTCCATTTCAAGTCCATCGATATTGAAAAGTGTAAGATTGGTTCCAATCAAATCAGAAATTGTCCCAGTGACTCCAGCCAAATCAATTCCGTCTTCAACTTCCAAAGACGAAATCGAAAGAGGGGTTGAGCGTAACCAAAGCGAATCTCCCCCGCAAGTCGACATACTAGAATCAGTGATGCTGATTTGAGTTGATCCTTGTGCTTCAATACAAAATGAGCCACCATCTGAAAACATCGTATTTGCGATTGAAAGTTCACCCGACGAAGAAAGTGATACTCGAATTAATGGTTCACCTGCTGCCGAACGTGATAGGATTGCATCAACGATATTGACCGAAGCTGGACCATCCATTGTGATCAATGGTGTTGCCTCGACAATTTGTGTTCCAAGAAGATTTGTCGAAGTCTCGGCATTGCCTCCAATAATTAATCCGCCCCACCTTGCGCCACTTCCTACTGAAGAGATAGTTGAACTTCCTGCATCCAATGTTCCTTCAACAGTAATCGTTGTACTATCCGCAACTCTGAGAGAGACCCCATCGTGAATTGTGAGAGTTTGTCCCAGAGGAATAACCAGGTCTGATGACAAATGGTATGGGCTCCAAATCTTCTCGAGAACCGCCCACTCATTTAGGGAACCTCCAGAGATTGTCGAGGCCATGAAAGTGTGCGAATATGTTGAATTGGAATCCCACGCATATAGATCAAGAAGGCTTCCACTTTGCATCTCCACTGTGATTAGCCCTGCCCATGTTGTGCCTCCAGAATTTGTTGACCTTGCAGTGACCGTGCGTGAAGCTTGTCCTAATGAATCGGTTGTAGTTACTTGGCCACCTACTTTGACCGAAGCGCCTTGAACCGGTTCGCCTTTATCGAGAACTGTGACTTCTAGTGTGTTTTTCACAATGAGGTCAGCCGCGGTAAAGACAGTGACTGTGCCTAAAACTGCTCCCGAGTTAATTGTGAAATCACAGCCCGGTCCAAGAGAAAGGTCGCCTTCGATGAAGAGATTGTTGCTCTCAGTTGCCCCTGGACAATCCAATGCAGTATTTCCAATTATTACCAATTCATCTCCTGAATTAGGATTGAGGTTATCGGAATATTGAGAATATACATCGCCATCTAGAATGCCGTTTGTACCTTTAAGAACGCCACCGGAATTGATTGTGACTTTGCTTCCAGAAGGGAGGCTCAATGTACTATCCATTACTGTTAAACTGCCTCCATTCTGGATTGTAATATTGCCTTGAGCTATGTGAGAAGACCCATCTGGAGTGGCCCCTAGCACTACATCTGAACCAGTTGGAATAATCCAATCCCCTGAAGGAATAATTGGTACCTGGATGTTGTGATTAGCTCCCTCTGAACCGATGAGTTCTGATGCAACTCCAATACCTTCGAATGCTGCGGTAACAATCGTGCCATCTTCAGATAGCGGGAGGATATCTGCTCCTGATGTTGCAGTTCCATAGAACCCAAGAGCGGCCCAATCTGCATCTATCGGGTTTCCAGCGAGGTCCTCAAATGTCACAGTATTGCCCCATAGCCTTTCAGATGAATCCGTGCTAATCGTTGGGAAACTAACTGAAGAGTAAATCAGATGACCGGCACCGATTGCATCATCATTCATGCTATTTGTCGAAGTCCATCCCCATACAGTAGCAGTACTTCCAGATGATACTAGAAGTGATGACTCGTGCAAACTCGCATCCCAATTACGCATTGTAAGTGTTGAGTTTTCAAGTTGAACACCATAGTCTGCAATTCTTGTTTCCAATGATGTTGCAATATCCATTTGTGATGAATACAAAACCAAATTTTGAGCATTCGAATCCATCAATACGGCTTCTTCTACTTCGAAGAATGTGTCGTGTAATTCGACTCCTGTTTCAAATCCACTGATATCAAGATGGTCAACTGCAATATTTGCCCACCACGCTTCGAGTCCGGTAGAACCTGCCTCGTTAGGATTGTATGGCATCTCAATGCTGAGATTATCCATTGTATGTTGCCCCTGAAGAATATCCAGTCCAATTGAGCCTCCATTGCTAATATTGACTGTTACATCGGTCATCATAGAAGATGAAAGTCCTGAAAGTGTAATTCCTGTTCCTTCACTCGTAATCATTGAGTTAGATAGGTCAAGGGTGCCTGTTCCAGACGAAGTAATCGCTGTGTTAGTCGCTTCTACATCGATATTGGACAATACATAATCCCCAGAACCAGAAAGTGACATTGCTATCCATGGTGATGAGAAAGAGCCCTGTTGAGAATTGAATGAACCATCGATTATTGCATCGGAAAGAGTGAAAATTCCGGAGGTCCTTACATCAACTACGGTTTCACCACTAGTCGAAGTGAAATCTACATTCTCTACAGTCAAATCACCTGCTGACCAAGAGTTGACTAGCCTTTGACCTTGCATATTGACATTCTTGATTGTGAAACCTGTTGAGTCCATCGAAGTGATGGCATTAGCTGCTGTGCCGGTTAAACCATCGATTAGTCCACTAGTCCCAGACAGGATTGTCACGCCGGTTTGAGCATTACTTAGAGTCACGTCTACTGCATCAACTGTGCCTCCTGAGAAATACAATCCAGTAGAAGTCAATGATGCGCTTGTCATCGTTAAGTCACCACTAGAAGAAACACCTTGAGACATGTCGGTGAATTCAGGATTGGAAAGTGTGGCTGTCCCTGATAGACGCACTCCATCGTGATCGATATCTCTAGCAACAAGGTCAGTTACATCTGCGCTGCCTGCAACTTCCATTCCGATTAAACAATCCTCTAGGACCAAATCTGTCGCAATCAATGAACCATCAACAATCAAACAGGATTTCGCATTCGAAATAGTGACATTAGTTAGAGTCGCAGAACCGATTGCTGTGATTGTGATATCGTCCCATACCCCTGCATTATGACCACCGGGTGAAGTAGATTGAACACTTGACATGATGGTTGCATCATTGGCTACGAGGTCACCTTCGACCTCCATCCAATATTCACCCATGTCGACAATTGCACCTGGTTTGATGGTCAAAGTAGTGCCATGGCTAACGGTATAATTACCAGTCATGGTGTGATTTCCAGATATCTCGACATCTGTAGTAGTGACTGTATCACTGGCTAATACAGGGCTCAAAACTGAGGCTAGCATCAAGAAACTGAGTAGAATTGCACGGCTGCGCATACTGTGTCCTTACGCTTCTACACCATGAATGTAGGCTCTTCGAGCCTCCTACGGAGGCTCTAGACTCGATGATTACTATTTCCCAGGCAGGTGGGCCTGTCCAGATTTGAACTGGAGTCTGACGGCCCCCAGCCGCCAAGTATAGGCCAAGCTAACCTACAGGCCCGTAAACCTGGGAGTTGGAATGCTATGTTCTCACTGACGAGGTGCACTGAATGGTGCGACCTCAGTGATTAGATCCACATGGGATACGAACATTCGGCGGCAGCAATAGCGGATGATGCCGACTTCGTCGAGAGCATCTGCGATTTCTATGCCTGCATTCGTCTTCTCGTTGAACTCTTCCCACTTGTGGGCTACTAGTCCTCCGCAACTGAAACAACGTACTGGAATAATCATTCAAATCACCTGTAAGATTTCTGCTTCTTGCGGCGAGCACCACGGCCGAGTTGATGCTTTGGTTCCTTACGACGAGGGTCGTTAACAAGTAGGCTACGGTCGAAGCGTAGATACTCGTCACGGAGTTCGTCATCAAGGCCCTCAGCGCCTCCATTGTAGTGGACTAATCCACGCGCAATAGCAGTACGAATAGCGTCGGTTTGACCCATTATTCCGCCACCTTGTGTGAGGATATTGATGTCTACCTTTCCAAGGCGGTTCATTGCATCTGCAATGACCAGAGGCTCCATTGCCTTGCGGCGGGATAGAGCTGGTTGAAGAATTTCGATTGGCTCGCTATTAACGCGGACTCGTCCCTTGCCTGCCTTGACGGTGGCTCTAGCGACTGCGGTCTTGCGCTTTCCGGATGAGTGGACGACTTTCAGTTTCTTGCGAGCCATCACTGCTCACCTCCGTTCCAACGGTGTGCTGGTGCGCCAAGGTTGGCGCTAATCTCTCCAAGACGCACGAAGCGCTGTGGAAGAGCACGGCGAATCTTGCTGTCATCACCTTGCTCGTGACCTTCTGGAAGGTCTCCGGACAGATGGCTTGGGCAGCCGATTTCGACGCGTAGGTTGCGCAGGGCACGACGACCACTGCTCTTCGCCTGATAGGGCAGCATTCCACGAACAGTCCTCTTGAGGATCATGTCGGGCATACGTGGGAAGTATGGACCCTTTCGGGCATGATTGAGAGCATACTTGTCGTGATATGTTGCAAAGACAGATGTTGACTTGCCAGACACAACCGCCTTCTCGGCATTAATGATGACAACTCTGTCACCACCGCCACCACGGGTGCTCTTCAGGAGCAGGTCAGCAACGGTGCTGGCCAGACGTCCTAGGACGAGGCCGTCAGCATCGTAGACGAATGTTGTACCTTCAGCCAAGGATGTACACCCCCGATCCAGATGGGTTTTCGTTCATCAGCTCGTTGAGGGACAATACACGTCCTCCAGCGGCTTCGATTTTCTCACGTGCTCCAGCGCTGATACTGTAGGCGGCGACGTCGTGCTTTGCAGAAACCTCACCTGCGCCAAGAAGCTTACCTGGTACGAGGACGGTTGAGCCCTCGGGGGCATGCCTGCTTAGACGGCTGAGGTTGGGCTGTGCCCAGTTGCTGCGACTCTTAGAGAGGCGCTGAGCGACATCTCGCCACAGAGCTGCGCCAGTCTCGCGAGACTGCGTCTTCAAATCGCCGATTAGGTCGACGAGGTGAAGGTTTGTCTTGCTTGTTGGGTTACTCATATGACTCACTCGATGCTTTAGAAGCATCTCGCCGACCGGACACCCTGTTATGAAGGCACCGACGCGCACCTACGGTGCATCGCGCCGTAGTGCATCATTCAGAGCAGTTCTCTCACTCGAAAAGAATCTCGCCCTTTGCATCGAGGAGTTCGACTGTTAAACCTGCACCGCGAGCCTGAACAACAATTTCATCGTGAAGGGTATCTGAGAAATCATCTAGAGCCTTTAGTGAAGTAATCGCTGCTGCATCTGTTAATTGGTCTATCAAGTGGTTGAGTACACAACTTACGCCGTACGCTTGCCCAGCACGGAATGCATGGTCAACTCCTCCGATTTCTGGGTCCTCAGCCTTCATTCTCAGCATCACTTGCTGAGAGTATGCTACCAAGGCGCCGTAGATTGATTCCATAATCTGTGCAGCCTCAAGATCTGACAACAATGATTGGGCACTTGCGAGTGCTGCCTTCACTGCTTTTCCGTAGGTATGGTGAGCTCCAATTACATCAGAACCCTCTTGCATCATCGCTTGGTCGATTAACGTCTTCCAATCGCTCATAGTTGTGCCACATAAGGCACGCCACATCAACCCTGCGCCTGCTGAGGGCATAAGGCCGGGGGCAAATCCCCCGGCCAAACCGCCTCAATCTCCTCTTCAAATCTTGAAGTTGGATTGCTCTTCATCGTCAGAAAGTCCAGCCTGCTTGACTGTTCCATCTGCTGCAATGAATTCGCCAGCCTTGGTCAGATTGCCATACAATTTCGCATCGTGCTGCTCGCCACGGGTGATCATTCCTCCATCGCCTAGAGCCATCGATAGACTCTGAGCGATAGCATTCAATGTCTGAATTGCACGGTCACGGTGACTTGGTCCAATGTCGTGGTCGGAGTAGCGAGCCTCTTCGAAGATTCCAAGGAATCCATCGAGTTGGTCTGCTGGCACCATGTGGAATGCATTACGTACTGCGCTTTCGAATTCACGAGTGGTTTCGTAGACCTTCTTCATGAATCCATGACGCCTGAAGTGCTTCACCAATTGCTTGTAGCAATCGAAGATAATTGCGATATACTCGTTTGCGGCTTGAAGTTGCAACATAGTATCCGTAAGGATTCCACGAAGTGCCTCCACCTGGCGACGTGCAATGACGCGCTGGTAATACATTACACCAGCAATTGCTCCAGCAAGTAGGATGATGACAATCGCCATTACCCATGAGGGATTATCGATACAAACTGGACCAATACACCAAGATGCTGATTCGGTGATTACCTTCTCTCTGTAATGTACTTCATGAGTGATGTTATCGGTTGATTCCGCATAGAATGTAGAACCTGGGTAGTAAGCGATAATTCGCCAATCTCCACCGCAAGGCTCTCCTTCACAGGTCCTACCTGAGTAAGCCCAATGGAACGATGCTACACCCTGTTCGTTGGTGTATGATTCATTTCGTCCCTCTGTTACCCACTCGAGGTTGTTTGAATCCCAGTACTGGCGTACGAACCATATTTCTTCGTTCTCAACTGCAAGGTCAAGACGGTCTCGCAATAGAGCGATTTCACCATGGACCATGCCATCGGTGTCAAGGCCATTTGCCCCGGTATGGGACCAGGTGGTCTTGACTTGAAGGTCGACTCTGCTGCGCACTAATACGACGATATCCATGCTTGAACCATTCAATACATTGGATGAATCTTTGTCACATCCTCCGGGTACATTGACTTCCGGTTCGAATGCTACTCGTAATAGACGGTAGCCTTCGAGTTCTCCACCGGTAGTTTCCACACCTTTCAAACTCGGGTTTTGACTTGGATCGCCACTAAACCACTCAACTATTCCATCAGACTCGCGAGTGTTGATACTTGCAAGCGGACGTACGTTCTTTTGTGGATCAAGATAGATGTTCAAACACTTACCACCGACAGACTGCCCGTTTGATTGGGTCAATATTGCATCGATGTGGAAGCTTTCCTTTAGATACAATACAGGATATGATGAGCCATTTGCAGCGACGAATGTTTCGACACTGGACTTGAATGGGCCAACTTCTGTAATTTGTAGAGTGGAGTTACTGAATACAGCGAACTCGGTTTGAACGGTCTTGTTCTGATAGCGGAATGCATCATTATTATCCCATGCAGAGTAAATTACTGATACACGTGCTGTTCCTGCCATTACGTCAGAAAGTGGGCATGTGATTGCAAAGCGCCCATCGATATCTGTCATCCCATTTTCACAAGCAACTGGGCCAGCAGGGCTGTTTACCATCTCATAATTGACACGGATTGAACGGAAGGTTAGGTTGGTGTCTAACTCATCAGAAAGCATACCTGTGACTACCATCGGCTTTGATACTACCAATCCAGATAGTGGGTCAATCTCACTTGTGTATACAATTTGGTCATCAATGTCAAGCGATGTTCTTCCAATTAGAGAGAATCCATTTGCATTATATGACATCTGAACGCGGAAGTGGTCATTTCCGATTTGATCAACGCATGGGTCCCACTTACCTTGTAGGGAGAGGAAGGATGCTTCAATTTCTTGGCATCCTTCGTTAGGTAATGTCTCACGGAAGCGCAGATAAACGCTAACAGGTCCAAATCCATCTGGTAGGAAACTGTCTGGGTCTTCTCTGAGCAATTGTGGATTCAAAGGTGAAATATTCGCCTTCAAACAACCTATCGATTCGGAATCGGATAATTGCCCATCTCCATCACTATCACGGTCAGGTATGTTATCGCCATTTCCATCGTAGAAACAGAGATGGCTACCATCGTTTTCTGGTTCAGGCAGAGAAATTAATCCTGCGTTTGGAGCGAGTGTTGCAACTACTTGGCGATGCATTACTCCATCGAAATCCGTTCCTTCGTAAATGACATCGACTAAACCTCCATTCGGAGAGTTCGCACCGGAAAGTGCTTGCCCGCCTGGATCTCGGATTGTGACTGTTTTATTGTCATCAGTGACTTGAGCTGTGAAATCCCAACGGTCGCCAGATTGACGAATGTTTGGATCAGCCTGTACAACATTGACATATGTTCGTGAAACAACCCAAACGCTCTGACTTGCGATATTACCTTTCATCAATCGTGTACCATCGTACTCAAACTGTAAGGAATAATTACCAAGCGAATCATCAGGATTGATGTCGAACGGAATTGAGAAGGTTCCAATATCATCTGTGTAATTTACACCAGATCTACCGTCGAAACTCCATGTCCAAGTTACCGGAACCTGTCGTACAGGTTGCAATGAGTTGTCCAATAGTCGAGCTTCGATATTAGTAGTCGAATTGCGATACAGGCGAGGTACACTAGTCATCTGGAATTGAGTTGTTCCAATTACTGTGACATTGATGTATGCTCCAGTTGCTGCTAATGTGGAAGAATTTCCAGTAAAGTAGTATGCATTGTTGGTAAAGTCAACACGAAGACCGTAAGTTCCTGCTGCATACTGACTGAACCATGTCCAGTTATACTCGAATGTTGCATCGCCGTTTTTCATTACCGGGCGTTGTGTATATGCAGTCTCTTGACTTCCTAAGAACTGTCCGTTATGGTCAACGTCAACCTGTAATGCAATCGGGTCTTGGTCCCATGCATCATTGGTACGGTTGGTCACCTTACCAGTGACGAATAGTGTCTCTCCTGTATTCATCTCAGGTACGATTTCACAACGGACTGGGCTGTTAGGGTCGGTTGGGTCGACTTGACCACATGGTGGCAAATCAGAATCGCCGCCATTTACCAACTGGATGAACCAATGAGTTGTGTTGACATTTAGGAAATCACGTAAGTTGACTGCTTCGCCAGTTAGGTTTGCTGGGTTGCCGTCCCAAAGTGTTGGGTATGGCCGCAGTGCCTTTGCCTCAGTGAAACTCACGCCAGCAGCATTGAGTGCTTGCTGGTGGAAGAGAGTTGCCCAATTACCGAAGCTACCATCGCCATTATTGATGGTTGCATCCCAATAATACACTGGTGATAATCCACCAACAATCATCTCTCCTTCGATGTTCATTCTGTGCATAACCCGAACAGAGAATGGATCGGTCTCATCGCCATGTAAGTACGGGAACGGCCATTCGCTTGCGAGAGTTGGGTCAACGAATGCAATAATTTCGATATCGCCTGCTGGCAGGCTAGTATTGGTGTAATCATACCTGACTGGCACTCCCAAACCATCTACTAACACATCGTGTTCCTTGGTTAGGTCATTCCATACAATTTCTTCATAGCCACCTGGAACAGACCCTACTCCGTTATCCATTGTAGAATTCCATCGAACCTGTTTCCATGTTCCATTTGCTCCTAGGCTCTGTACGAATGTGAGTGATGCCCAACCGCCTTCATCGGTTCTGTATCCATTGCCATCGAATCCAGAGAAGTTGGATGGAGCTGTTCGGTTTCCGAACATTCCTCCGGTAATTGAGAATGTAATTGGAGCATTCTTCACAGGGAAATCGTAGTATCCACGAGTCCAATCTGCTTCGTAATGCGCCTTGAAATCGAGCCAGAACGGTTGTTCATCGCTACGGAAGTAGGTCCATGCCGAATAGTCTACTGTTAGATTAGCCTCGCACCCAACTAGGTAAGACTGGCTAGTGTTTCCGTTGAAGGCAAACATTTCGGTAACCTCCGCATATACGCGGTAAGTTGTGTTATCTCCTACTGTCATGTCCTCTGGGTAGATGAACTGCCCGACTGTGAAATTACCCCACTGATTGGTGAGAACATCGATTGTCTCGATAGCTGTGGTATTGTTTCCTGTCCACTCGATTTGTACTTGAACTGGTAATCCAACTGCAGGCTCAAGAGTTTGGCTGACTGGATTTATCCAATCCACGTGGCCGCTGAAAATGGATGGACTTCGAGCATCCATCCATAGCGTATCTGGAATTTGCATCGTAATGAATGTCGGCGCCTTATCATCGGCATCTAATTTACAATCATTATCGTGGTCCCAATCGCTTGATTGAGAGCCAGCATAACACGGGTCAGCAGTCCAAGACTCTTCCAAATGGTCGAAATCGGCATCTACACGCGTATCGTTGTCATCGTCATCATCGATTGCATCAGGCCCTGTGCTAGAATCAGAAGGATTTGCAAGGCCTTCTCCATTTCCATAATCATCGTGATCCCATGGATTTGTGGATGGGCTATCGAAGCGTGTTGGCCAGAGGAGGACTTCGTCGATATCTTGCATACCGTCTTCGTCATCATCTAGGTCCATATCGTCTCGAGTACCATCATTATCGTGGTCGAATACAGCGGTTAATGAAACTGCAAGTTCTACAGTATTGGATAGCCCATCACCGTCAAAGTCATCATCGGCCCAATCTACAATACCATCATTATCATGGTCAAATGGAGATTGCTCTTCACCAGTGAAACAACCAGCCATCATTTCTTGTTGTTCGTCTGAAATTCCGTTGTTATCATCATCGAAGTCTTCTGAATCAGGTACGCCATCATTATCATTGTCAACGTCGTAATACTTCGGGCTACGGAGACCTTGGCTCATTTCTCCACGGTCCCAGACCGATTGGAACCAACCATCTCCGTCAACGTCCTGATCGTTCCCATCATCATCGTTGTCATTACAATTTGTTCCACCAAAGAAATTACCATTATCTTGGCCATCATCATCATCGAGATCGTCATTTTGGTCTACTTCAAAGAAATCCCATACGCCATCATTGTCGTCATCGACATCATTCCAATCATATATGGAATCGTAATCTTCATCCAAATCAACTGTATTGTTAGTAAAGTCACCATCGACATCACCATCTTCCCAATTCTTGAGGAGGTCGGCTCCCAGTTCATCAGGGAAACCATTCATCGGCCCAGGGGCGTCAAAGTTCCACTGCCATATGCCTGTGAGTAAGCCTATCCAAGTGAGATATGCATCACGGTTGTCAGAAATTTCAGCGAATGTAATTGCTGAATCGGTAGATTGGTCTCCACCGAAATCATAGTGCCAACATCCCCCTTGAGCTCCTGCAGTACAGGTGAAGTTTCCTTGAGCGAAGTTTCCTTGGTCAACAACTGCATCTGGTCGAGTTGAATATGGGGAGCCAAATTGAGCATTGGTTCCTGTTAGTGGCATATGGTATGCCAGAGCATATTCATATCCGCATGTAAATCCAGAACCTAGTGAACCGACTGTCCAGCCACACTGGGTCATATCGATTGAACCGCCCATCTTGAGGTCGTTTACATCGAGAAGACCATCGTTACCTTCGTCTTGGTCCCACCAATCGGGTAGGCCGTCACCATCTTGATCTGTATCAATTCCGTTGATCAATGAGTCACCATCTGCATCGATATCCCATTCGTTTCCACCATTATAGGAGGACCAACGGGTGTACATGAACCAGTAGAATTCAGGTACAGTACCACCGGTTGGTGGGTTGGTAGTAGAATCGTATCCATTGTAATTTAGAATAACATCTGTGAAAGGATTAGCATTGAAGACCAATGCCCAGTAATCGTCAGTGTTATCGGAATATGCTTGGTCGTCAGCACTTCCGTCAAGTGGAGCACCGTCGCCAACAGGGTAGTACGGAGTTGCGAATTGGTCTGTAGCATCATAGTCTACGATTCCACAATTTCCGTCATCTGGGTCATACAAGTCAGTCAACCCATCATTGTCATCATCCCAGTCAATATCGTTGGTCATTCCATCACCGTCGATATCTGCATCGACATCGTTTGGACCATCGTCCCGGTAGCGGCTTCCGTTGATATTATGGAGGTCTGCGTCGTTATCGAAATCACAATCCCAGTCAATATCGAGCATGTCGATGATTCCGTCTCCGTCGTCATCAACATCGTCCCAATTGGAAATTCCATCGCCATCCCAATCATTGAATTGACCAAAGGAAGCACGACGTGTCATACATCGTGGGTCAGGATTAGTTGGGTTAGGGTTCACCATTGATGAGCAGGTAGCCATCCATGCCTCGCTATTTTTATCTGCAGGGAAGGAGTCATTCTCATTCTCAATTTGATCGTCATCGATATCATATGCGAAATCAAGAGCGTCGAATTGTGTGGTAATAGGGTCATCTGGAGTTGGTGTGCCGCCCATGTCAGTATCTAGCCAATCCCAAATAGCGTTGTAATTTTGGTCGAATGGTCGGAATCTATCATCGTCAATATCTGCATCATAATCCATCTCGCAATCGATTCCAGGGATATTGTCCGTATCTGCCCCAGGTGTTTGGTAAGGAGTTTGATTCAGGCCTGTGTAATCATTGAGTCCGTCCCCATTCATATCGATATTCCAGCAAGTGTCAGGAATTCCGTCGTTGTCATCATCAGGGTCAGACATATCCAGTAGCCCATCGTTGTCATCATCGGTATCTGCACTATCTGGGGTATTGTCGTCATCATTGTCTGGGTCGATGAAATTCGGTATTCCGTCTCCGTCAAGGTCGCCATCAACAATGGTTGTGAAAGCGGGTGTTCCTGCAGCGCCATCACCTGTGGTGCCTCCTGCATAGTCGTAGGCGTCATTAGCATCTACTTTGTTTGCTTCAAGTGTAATAAAGTCAACACCTGCGGAGTAGGCCCTATATTCATTGAAACTCCAAGTACGGTAAGTATCGTACATGTTTCCGGAAGATGCCATTGTTCCAGTGTTACTAGAGTCATATGGTGCAGCGTCAACCCAGTCGAGGATGCCGTCGTTGTCGTCGTCATTATCAAAATAGTCCTGGGCGCCGTCGTCATCAAAGTCGCAAGGCCACTTGAATTGGTCAATACGGCCATCGTTGTCATCGTCTTCGTCATAGCGGCCAGCTCCTGAACCATCAGAGTCCTCGTCTGGAACGCCATCGTTGTCGTGGTCGAATGGTAGTTGGTCTGCACGGTAGAATTGGCCAACCATCTGTCCGGAAAGTGGGTGAATGGTTGTGGCTTCGACATAGCGGTGCATGCTTACATTTCGTGGGTCCAACCCAAGGGCTTCAAGTGCTGTGTAGTCGATTGGGCCTTCGAGAATTCCATCGTTATCATCGTCGTGGTCTAGATGGTCTTGAATTCCATCATTGTCATGGTCGAATGGATCTGTTTCTACGCAGCCATCGAATCGCTCTAAGAGATCGTAAATTCCGTCGTTGTCATCATCGAGGTCATTTAGGTCGTCAATGCCATCGTTGTCGTGGTCTTCCCTGTGGGATTCCTCAAGCATTGTTCCGTAACCTGCATTGAGTTCGAGAACTGAAAGGTCATCGATATGACCGTACATTGCACCCGGATCTGCCCATGCAAGGTCCCATAGGGCATCGTGCATGTCTAAGCCAATCTGGCTAGCTCGACCGCCATCCCAGCCACCTTGACCACCTTGGTCAGTGGATTGGGCATCGCTCATTGCAAGTGGTGTACCGTCTGATAGGACAGTTTCAACAGTGTTATTTCCACTAGTTTCTGCAATCATAGCAAGCCACGTACTCGTAATCATCAGGAATACAATTCCCACTGATACTGTCGTTTTACGGCGGTTCTCAATTTTTTGATTGAATAGTCTGTTTGACAACATATAGACCTCTCCGGAATTATCCCGTGACTGACGCCGACTATATCAAGCGCGCCACCCGCGTGTGCGTACGCGTATCACGTGGGAATTTGCGTATCACTATTCGAAGAATTTTGAATAAATGAAAGAGGGGGAGATTCCACCGGGGGCGAACCCCCGATGAAATCAGATTTCCCGTACTTCAGAAGCACAGGTGTTTGAACGCATTCTACGATTTTACGATTCCACCAATTAGGTTCAAGATTCAAGGATATCGATGATGCCGTCATTGTCGTCATCGTCGTCATCCATGTCATGAATTCCGTCATTGTCGTGGTCAAACTGACCTGTGAGGTCGTTGCCATCGTTGGTCTCGAACCAGTCGGAGAGGCCATCGTTGTCGTCGTCGGTATCGGTGCTGTCCCAGATTCCATCGTTGTCGTGGTCGTAGCGGTATGCGCCAGTAGCGCCACCAATTTCGTCCACGTCGAGGATGTTGTCATTGTCATCATCGGTATCCACGCCGTCATCCATTCCATCATTGTCGTGGTCTCGGCTATAGTCCTCACCATTTGGACCAACGTCGTTGCGGTTGTCGATTCCATCGTTATCGATGTCGAGGTCCACATTGTCGCTGATTCCGTCATTGTCATGGTCGTAGATGTTGGTGTTTGGATCGCCATCCTGGGTCTCCTCAGTGTCATCGATTCCGTCACCATCATCGTCGCTGTCTTCTGCGTCGTTGATGCCGTCGTTGTCGTGGTCTTCTGGGTTAGCATCCAGATCGTCAGCGATGCCGTCATTGTCGTCATCGTTGTCGAGGTTATCTGGGATTCCATCACCATCATTGTCGTTCTCGCCGTTCTGCTCCTGGTTGTCCAGCTGCTGACCCTGCTGCTGCTCGGACTGCTGACCTTGCTGGCCTTGTTGGCCGTTCTGTGTCTGTCCTTGCTGCTGCTGGTTCTGACCGTTCTGGGAGTTTTGACCTCCCTGGTCTTGACTGGTCTGGTCGCCCTGCTGGCCGCCTTGCTGGCCGCCTTGCTGTTGCTGTCCCTGACCGTTGTCCTGCTGCTGTCCCTGCTGACCTTGCTGTCCTTGCTGGCCTTGGCCTTGCTGGCCTGATTGACCTTGCTGACCTTGCTGGCCGGACTGCTGACCT
>CAZNXM010000030.1:0-19961 GCA_964577145.1 uncultured Candidatus Poseidoniales archaeon | reverse complement strand
TATGAAGATAGATCGTGTATTTGTTCTACTGCTTGTTGTGATGCTGCCTATGACTGGATGTTTTGATGATGCTGTTGGTGATGCCGATGCCACTGATGAGGAATCCAATCAAACCAACCAACTCCCAGTGATATACAGTCAAATGCATCGAAGTGGTCAATTCGATATTTTCTTCGAGGTAATGGCTCAAGATTATGATGGGAGCATCATAGAGTTTGGATTGGATTTTAATTTAGATGGCACTATAAACATGCAAATCAATCCCTTCCCTTACAACCGTCTCCAATTGAATTACACAGATACTTGGTTTAACCCATCATTATACAATCCTGAAAATTCTACTGATCCTGAAAATTCTGGGCAATGTTTGGAATTGATTCAATTAATTGCTATTGATGATGATGGTGGAGTACAGTACCAACCAATTGGTATTTCCAGTTTTTATGGGGACGACAATAATGATGGTACATATGAATGTACCAAATGGGTCCAGGGTATAGGACACGTCTAGACCAACCCCCTATTGAGTAATTGTTATTGAGTAAGGTTAGCCCAATAATGCGAGTTCTAATCTCCCTCTCTGGGTCAACTGAGATGGCTTTGCGCGACGCAACATAATTGCGTAATAGCATAGTCGCAGTAAATATGCGTGCGATGGCGTTGCTGCTTGGAGTCCTAATGGTGACTCTTCCAATGTCTGGCTGTTTCCAAGATGATGCCGCACCACCTGCACCACCAGAAGAGCCTGTAGACGATGGTCGCACCTTCGTTACCGGCACCGATGGAATGGCCATCAATGCCCCTCCAATGCCATTGGAATTCGTTTTCAGTGACGTTGGTGAAGATGGACCTGAACCGAGTATTGGCATCACATCAAGCGGCTGTATGTTCTTCATTGCAATGGAGAAGCCAATGCGCTCATGTGATTATGGGCAGAGTTGGGAAAATGTAGCTGACATTACTCAAGCACCATTCACCAGCGACCCATATGGGTGGGTCGACCCTGTTACTGATCGTGTGTTCAACATCCACATGATGGGCCTTGAATCAACTTGGATTGGTTGGTCGGATAATGACGGACAATCTTGGATGGGCAATCCTCACGACTCTGGACCAACACCCCTGAATGATCACATCAAATTAGCAACTGGTCCATGGACCGATAGTGGATACGGCCTTCTAGGGTCGATAACTGGTTCAATTACATACGAAGAAGCTGTATATTTCTGCTACAATAAACTCGCAGGGATTTTCTGTTTTACAAGTTATGATGGAGGCGCGTCCTTCGAAGTAGGCGGTCAAATTATTGGTCTTGCAACTACTAATGGTGGATTACATGGAGCAATTACTACCGCCCCAGATGGAACTGTTTATGTCACTCCACGTGTAGAAACTCCGAGCATTATTTTCTCCAAGGATAATGGCTTTTCCTGGCAAACACGAACCATGGGTGATGATGTTGGCACACCTAATCCTCGCAAGAATTCTGAAGTTGCAACCGATACCGATTCTAATGCATATCACATTTGGACTGGGTACGACCAAGGCGTCTACATGTCGCGCAGTATCGACTCCGGTATTACTTGGGAGCAAGATAGCATTCGTGTAAGTCCAATTGAAGTGATTTCCACGACCTTCCCGCAAATCGATTCAGGTGACCCGGGTAGAATTGCAATTACCTATCTTGGAAGCGAGAATGCTGAGGAACTTGGAGAGTTGGATTTGGATGGTGCAGAATGGGATGGTAATCCGCATTATGCAAACTCAAATGTCAGTTATCATCTCTATATCACATACAGTATCAATGCACTCGATGCTGAACCTATTTTCCACACTGTTCGAGTCACTGATGACCCAGTTCAAGTTGGCGCGATTTGCCTAAACAGCGGTGATTGCCGCGACATCGGTGGCTCCAATCGCAATCTATTGGATTTCAATGACCTTCATATCGACCGTGAAGGTCGTGCATACATCGCATTTGCAGATGGATGTACCGCAGAATGTGCAGAACTAGAGAAGCCAATGCCTGAGGATTCTCGAACTCGACGTGGTTCGGTATACTACCTCGGCAGTGGACCAAGCCTCTATGACGGGATTGTTTTAGCTGAATTATATTCCGAACCTGAGGCTCCTTTACCACAGAATATTGAGCGTACTATTCAAGCAACATACTCAACAACGGCCACCTCTGGAATAGAGGAATGAACAAATCAGAGTTGCTGATTATCTCGCTTTGTGACATAGCACCTCCATAGGAGGTGCGAACAACCGAAATGACTCAAAGGGAGAGATGTGCACCGTCATCCATGGCGGGGGATGAAATTGCGGAAGCAACCCTCGTTGAAGACGAGCATGATGAGATGCCGTTTCGACTTAGAGATATCGAACTTCAGAAATCATTTGCAGACATTCACTCCGTATTTACTAGCATCGACCGTTTGCGAAAAGAGTGGAAGTTTCAATTCAGACTCCTGCGCCATGAATGGAACTCGAGCCATTATATCGCACTAGCTACGGGATTTGCTGCATTCCTTCTCGGTAGCCTTTCAGGAGAGGTTTTTTCGGGTGGTGATGCAGCCGTTACCGGTAAAGATGGACTGATGATGGTCGGTGGATTTGACTTCTTCCAGATAATCACTTCAGGTATTTTGTGGGTTTGGTTTATCGTTCAATTATCAGTGATTTTTCCCATCATGCGCGGCCATGTCGTCAATGTGATGATAGTGTGGGCAACGGCAATGGGAGGAATGTTATTCATTCATTCGAAGATGCCTAATTTCCCAATTGGATTCGATATTGGTGAAATGCTCGGGGGGATTATTCTAACGATAATTGCTGGTTTCTTCGGATATTTCTTTTGGAAGGCAGTCATAGAAACTCGAGATTTACATGTTCAAGAACATCATGTCCATACCGATGTTAGAGTGATGGAAAGAGCGATGGGTGAGCACAGTCTTTACGCATGGACTTTCATGGTTGTATCTTGGATGATGTTGGTAATATTCAATGGATGGGCTGGTGCTCATTTCGTAGCAGATCGTGATGTTGAAAGGACTTATGCATTAGTATTGCACATCATTAGTGGTCTGTTAGCAATATTCTTGCTAATGCAACTTCTCTGGTTCCCCCAACGTATGCTAGGAACTGGAACAAGAGTACGCACAAAGGCTGCCACAAGTGCTGAAGCCGAATTAATCGATAGCAGTATTCACATTTCTTCTGAAGGCGAATGTTCCTCGTGCGGCGCTCCTGCACCTGTTAGTGTAAATGATACTGGAGAACTTCTCGTGGATTGTCCTACTGAAAATTGCAATAGACGAGGTATTCCCGGAAGTGTATGCGAAGGATGTGATGAGAATTATCCTACACGTCTCGCATGCTCTGATTGTGGAGTCAATAGTCCCGTCAGCGATTATCTCCCCGATTCGGAGGTCTGGTGATGTTTAGAGAACGCAGAAACGATTTCCCGACTTTGCGAGAAGAGACTCCCCCTGCATATCTCGATAATGCTTGTATGACGTTGCGTCCGCAAAGCGTAGTCGATGCAATTCAGTCCTATTATGAGGTCTCGCCAGGTTGTGGAGGAAGGTCCGTTCACCGCTATGCAACCACCGTTTCACGACGTATGGCTGCAACGAGAAGGAAACTTGCAGAATTATTCAACGCACCACAAACCGGTGAGATGATTTTTACCAAAAATGCAACTCATTCGCTCAATCAAGTGGCAAAAGGTTTGAGGTGGTCGAAGGGTGATGTTGTTCTAACCACAGATAGAGAACATAATTCCAATTTAGTACCATGGCTTCAACTCGAAGAAGAACAAGGTATTGACCACCGAGTAATCCGCTCAAATTCCGATAATACATTCGATATGGAAGCATTTGAATTAGCATGTGCAAATGCTGGGTCCAAACTCAAAATGGTCTCACTCTCCCACGTAGGCAATCTCGATGGCATAGCTACTCCGGTGAAGGAGGTTGCCAAAGTAGCAAAGGATCACGGGGCATTGGTATGCATCGACGGTGCACAATCCACTCCCCACATGAAAGTAGATGTTCAGGATTTAGGCATAGACTTCATGGCTTTCTCTATTCACAAAATGATGGGGCCTTCAGGAATGGGAGGCCTATGGGGTCGTATGGATTTGCTGGAAAATATGCGTTCTATTCATGCCGGTGGCTCAACTGTTGCATCCTCGAGCTATGACTCTCTAGTCTGGGCAAAACCACCTGACCGCTTTGAAGGAGGATTGGGTAATTACGCTGGAATTCTTGGAACTGAGGCGGCTGTAGATTACATTTCAACGCTCGACCTCAACGCTGTACATGAACATGAAGTTCAACTAAACAGAATCATGACTTCTGTGATCAAAGATGTAGATGGAATCAACATCATTGGGCCAACTGATGCCGCAAAGCGTGGAGGAATATGTTCAGTTCTTCTAGATGGAATAGATGCCCACGATGTTGCAATCCTCCTCGATGAAGCAGTGGGGGTCATGGTTAGGAGCGGAATGCATTGTGTTCACTCGTGGTTTAATGACCGAGGAATCGATACCGGATCACTACGAGCAAGTGCATACCTATACAATACTGAAGAAGAAGTTAGACTCTTTGCTGATACTCTTGTTGAGGCAGTTCAGGCACTTGGGTGATTAACATGGATGAGGTTTCTCCCATTCCTGATGCAGAGATTGACCTTCAGGGAGCCTCTGAAACTTTTTTTGATCCGAGGGAATCCGAGGATGAATTCGATTTTATCAAGAAAGCAGCCGTTGTCTTTGTTGGAATTTTTATGATTAGCATATTTTGGTTTGTATTCGATGTATTCAGAGATGAATTACTGACTGATGGACCCGCCTCTATTGTAAGAAGCAAAGAGGCAAACTTTGATTCCCTTACTCAATTTGATGATTTATCCCAATATGATGGCTCAGGTGTTTCAGTTTGTATTGTCGACTCAGGCATAGACATGACTCACCCCGACCTTGCGAACCTCGAACTTGCATCTTGGACCGACTTTGTCGGAGGCAAATCTCTGCCTTATGACGACAATGGGCATGGTACGATGATGGCAGGTATTCTAGTTGCAGATGGTGGCCTAACCGGTCTAGCAAGAGGGGTAGACCTCCATGTAGCAAAGGCACTTTCTGGTGAAGGGAATGG
Organism: uncultured Candidatus Poseidoniales archaeon; assembly: GCA_964577145.1. GTDB lineage: Archaea > Thermoplasmatota > Poseidoniia > Poseidoniales > Poseidoniaceae > MGIIa-K1. The sequence continues at coordinate 14,796 of CAZNXM010000030.1, read as the reverse complement.
TAGCGACCAGGTGGTTGCTGATGCAATTGATTGGTGCCGAACAAAAAATGTCGATATTATTTCATTATCTCTTGGGGGAGCTCCCGGGGTTATTCCCCAATTCTTTGGAGGGGATGCTGCAGAAGGCGCAGCAAATGACGCCACTGATGCAGGGATAGTAGTAATCGCTGCAGCAGGTAATGATGGCGGGGATGATGATGGAGATGTTGCATCCCCTGGTAGTGTTGCATCGGTTATTTGCGTAGGCGGAGTAGATGCTAGTGGCAATATGTGGGAAGGTAGTTCAGTCGGTGATAATAACGGTAGAGTTTGGCCAATTCTTCTACCTCGTAATAGTCCTGATGAAAAGCCAGAAATCGTAGCGCCAGGGGCTGATGTGCCTGTGATTATTTCTGGAGGTGGTTGGGGCTTAGCATCGGGTACGAGTGCTTCGACTGTCTATGTTACCGCAGCCTTCGCAATTCTATTTGAAGCGGATTCATCCCTAAAGGGCAATGATGCTCAATCGGTTGAAGATCTAAAGTACAGAATGATCGATTCTTCAAGAATGAAAGAGGACCAAACCGAACACGATGATTACTACGGATATGGTCTACTACAATCCTTCGAACTTGTCAATGGAAGTCAATCCTGACGAGGTAACCATGCTACAATGGTCCCACCAAATAGCGGAGAAAAAGCGAGATGGTGAGTATCATTAGTCGTGCGTATTAGTTCCATCCAAGAATTGAATCCAACGACTTCGGGGTCACTATCATCTCTTTCACCAACTGGAGGGGTTGGCTCAACCGTAAAGAGAACTCCATTTGGAGAAAGCATAGTCAGTAGTGCACTGATTTCCACAGAAAGTGTTGCTAATTGTGCGTGAACGATTATACAGTCCGCTTTGGGGCCTATTGGTGCATCGCCGATTTCCGCACCAGCAAGGTTCCATGCTCTCGCCTCAGCTACCAATGTTGAAGGCCTCCCTACGATTATCCGAGAGGGTGAATCGGAATACCGCTCGCATAATCTGGCAAGTATAACTGCGAATCGATTACCCTCTTCCACAATTTGGAATGAGTCTGGTCCATTTCCACCAGAAAAGTGGTCTAAGAGCCAAGCGGTGAGGTGACCGATGCCCGCACCGGCCTCAATGATGCGCTTTGGCTCCAATTTTGCAACAGCGTCCCGTATGCGACGCCTTACGGAAATCGACCATGTTTCAAGACCCATATGTTCGATTTGTATGCCAATATTTGCAGCGACCTCGGGTTCATCGCGCGACAATTCCTTTGCGGGGGCCAAAAGAGCAGACAATACCTCGTCACGCATGCCTTGGGCTAAAGTGAGCCTGTCTTCAACCCTTGGCATCGCCGGTAGCCTCAAAGAGAGATGGCCGGGCAGACCAAGAATAGGAGGCACGCACTATGTCAGATGACACCGAGGAGTTTGACGATGAATTCGTCATAGAAAATGCTGCTGAATGCCCCACTTGTGACATGGTTACCGGCCACGAAGTTCTTCGTGAGAAAAAGGCGGGCAGTGGGTCGGATTTCTTGGTAAAATGCGATGAGTGTGGTGGCGTTCATACAATCACTATTCGTGAGCCTAAATCCATTACAATTCCCTTCATGTTAAGCGAGGGTGCAGATACTATCATCGCCCACATAGATCTCGATGAGGATGAAGTACTCACTATTGGAGATGTCTTCGAGCATGGTGATGCTCATTGGGAGATTAACCGAATTGAAAATTCCAAAGGTCAAACAATGGCGCATTCAACTGTTGATATCGTAGCAAGAGCAAATGCAGTTCGCTCCGATATGGTACTAGTCAGATTAACACTTACACGTGGAGAAGTATCCAGTTCAGATTCCATTACAGTTGAACGTGATACCGTTTTCAAAGCTGGTTCGATTATGGAACATTGGGGGCAAAAGTGGCGAATTAGAGCAATTCACACCGGTGCGGGTCGTACAATGACTGGACGGGTTGATGCATTCGATATCAAACGCATTTACTTGCACGAGCCTCCTAAACCTGAAGATAATGTTCCCAAAACGCCAAGGGAAAGGCGACAGGCATGGAAAGAAGGTAGGCTTGGTCACAATCCAAATCCCGAAGTACCATTTGCCGAAAAGACGGGTAAACCCAAGCAAAAACACAAGCCTGGACGACGTCAGAAAAAGAAGCGAAATTGATTATGGACGGTTTGTCCATGGCATGATGAATGCCTTGGCAATCTGTGTACCAATAGTAGGGTTCTCCTGCAGTCTTCGAATGGAATATTCGTACCACTTGTCACCATATGGGATGTAAACTCTGGTTCGATGACCCTTATTGCGCAAGCGGCGACGAAGTGGACCTCTCACACCCAATAACATCTGGAATTCATACCCGGGTCCTTTGTGAGGCCGTTCATCAGGAACTCCAGGGCGTGGGTCGATACATTCTGAACCCATGCTCCTTTCTTCTAAGCTGTTTAGAGCATGGGCGATAATGGGATGGTCATGACTGGCGATTCCAACATATGCGCCGGCATCAAGCATTGAATCTATGCAAGCATTGGTGGCATCTATGATATCTTGGCGACTCGTATGTGCAATTTCTTCAGGCTCAAGGTAAATCCCCTTGCAGATTCGATAATCAGCAGAAGTGCCCAATTTATTTTTGATCTGCTCAATATCATCGAGTGTGCGGAATAAACGTCCTTGGAGAACAACGCCAACGTTAGTCAAGCCCGATTCATGCATGTCTAACATGACTTGTATGGTGTCACTGGTGACCCGATGGTCCTCCATATCAAGTCGAACGAACATATTGTGGTCTGCTGCCATCCTAACCAATGATTCGATATTCGACATTCCTTTCTCTTTGTCGAGAAGTAATCCGAATGCTGTCGGCTTTATCGAAAGGTTTGCATCGAGTGAATTCTCAGTAATCGCAGCGATGACTCGCTTGTATTCCTCAAGGAAATATGTGGCCTCGGCCATCGTAGAGATTTCCTCGCCAAGAACATCGATTGTAAAACAAGCACCTTCTGATTCTAGGCGCTTCATTACTCGAATTGCATCGTCCAAACTTGGACCGGCAACATATCTTCTCGATACCCAACCGACGAACCATCTCGGCATACGAATTGTCATCCCGACAATCATACGGGAAAACAGTCCGACCATGCAACCCTCTCATAGACGGCAACACTTGACACTTATCATCCAATTATCTGAGAACTCTTGAGGAGTGGAACCTCTAGTTCAATCAGCAAATCTCGAATGGCTTGACGTTGCCAACCCTTGAATGCCTTCTTATCCATGCTGCAGATTATTTCACCACCAGGGAAGGCACTCTTGGTAGCACGAATTGCGGCACGAATGCTATTCTCCCACATTCCGCCGATGACATCGTCTTCGGTTCTGGTAAATGGCAAAGCATAGGTTGCTAACATATGTCCAATCCAAATATTTTCATCGAGGCCCAACATATTAGCACGCGGTGCATAATGCCCTCCCCCAAGTGTCACAACCACTTTGCCATGTCCTTTCCAAGCACCGATTCCCGGACCATCATCCAAGCCTAAGCCACGGTGAATAATTCCAGCCAAAAGTTTGGCAGCATCTTCGTGCCCCCATGTTGCTGCTGTCGAACCAATTTCAATGAAAAGTGAAGGGGTTTCAATCCAAGGACCATGGTGCGTGGTCTCAAGTGATAAATCGAAATCGTCCATATCGCTTCCTACTCTATTCAATTCGCGCCACCAAGCGGCAATGCGTGGATTGGGAGGTGGGCAATCTCCGGCCCTTCCACCATACTCAGGAACTTCTCCAAACGGCACTTGCATTGTTCCAATCGGATGAATTGTAAGTGATGCATTTCCACTAGCTGCCGAGTGACGAGATGGAAATATTACCTCGGTTGGTGACTCTCCTGTAGCCGCCTCCCATCTCTTGTCAAGATCGTCTTCCCAAAGGCAACCATCGGGTAACCACCACATTCTAGCATGTTTGAAAGAAAAGGAGCGATGACCCTCTACTGGTTCCAATTCTGACCACTCATCCATCGTGAGCAATACATCGGCCTGATTGACCGATGCGATATCTCCGCCAGAGACCAGTATCAGAGAGACCATGATTAGGGGAGTATGCTCGACGATATGATGATGTTGTAATCCTTCTTCGCACTGGTATGGCAGGTGCACCCTGGCGTCTCATTCCATACGAAGATGGAGTGATTAGCATAGATGTTGATGGTGGAATCACCATTGATGGTGTCACCACAACCCCATTTCCAGTTGAAATATCAGATGCTGTAATTAGCTCGAATGGCCTTATTGCAACCTGGGTCGATTACGACCTCCGACTTGCAAGAATGGCTCGACTACCACTTGATACCCCGCTATCCACTGGATGCTCAAAAGGTGAATTAAGGCAAACTCCTGCTTCCAAAATGGTCGCAGGAGCAGAGTGGTGCCATAGTATTGATGCGGAACCTCTTGCAATGGATGGCGATGATGAAATAATCGTATTTGCACTTTGGGAGAAGGGAATCTATGCGATTAAACCCGATGCTACAGAAGTGTGGCGAATCCATATGATTAATGATTCAGAAACTGAAAAATTACCTCGTGCCAATGAAGTTATTGCAATTCATGTGAGGAAGGAAGTGCATGTGTGGACTCGTAGTGGTCTGCACATTATTCTCGACAGAAATGATGGAAAGGAAATCACAAGGCATCGTCTTCCAGTTGAGGCAAATATCGAGCAGGTATTTGCATCTGAAAACGGCTTCCTAATTTCATCGAAAAACGGGTGGGTTTGGTCTTCGGATGGTAAGGTTCTCATTATCGCTCAGAAGTTGAGAGGTACTGTTCAAGATGCAATCCATGATGGTGAAAACTGGCGAATGATTAGTTGGTGTGAGGATATTATTCTCGGACAACCTGGCAAGAAAAAAGATGAACTTGGAGTCCAAATAATCAGCGGTGATGACGGTTGGATGGTCATCGATAACCAAGGGGAAATGACTCCCCACATGGCTTAACTCGAATCACTCGTTACTCACTGTGTGTCCGCAACGACCACAGGACTTGCGGTCTGCGTGAGATGCTAGGAAGACTCCCGGTCCACATTCAGGGCAGAATTCTGATTTGCGAACTAGAGCGCCATCTTCGACTGCGTAGTGAGTGGTCTTAGAACCAGACTTTGGGCCGTCAGACATCAAGCCTCACCTCCGTCTTCAGCAGGTGCTTCTTCTGCAGGTGCTTCTTCTGCAGGTGCTTCCTCAGCAGGCGCTTCCTCTGCAGGTGCTTCCTCAGCAGGTGCTGCAGATCCTGAGCGAAGGCCGTTGAATCTCTTGTGAATATATTCTGGCTCAACAGCCATAGCATCTGCACTCTCATAGATGAGTCCAAAGCCGGTGGTTGAAGCCATTCCAAAACGAGTCACTACGTCCTTGATTACGATTAAATCACGGCTTGAGCCCGGCTCAATAGATGCCAATGTGTTTAGCATATCGGAACGGGAAGGTGTAGGAATGCCATCGTGGTCCCAGCGGAACTCGATTTCGATACGGTTGAGTAGTGGGTTTTCTTTACGGTTGATGATCTCCATTTTAATCGACTCCATCAGCGGATGTTCACCTTTAGGGCATAACTTCCAGGCACCTCGATATTGAGGCGGTTTGCAATCTCCGAGCGTTCGGGATTCATGACTACTACATATCCAGCCCAGTCCGATGAGACTGGAGCAGATTCATGTAAAGCGCACTTGGGAATATCATTCTTCTTCTCAGGGTCGGGCAATATCCTATTGCACTCACCGCAGGCGAAAGGTTTCTTTGGCATGTTTCACAACTCCTATTCAGTTCTGGTCGTCAGTAATCCATTCGTGGCTTCCCAGTCCAGATTGCTTGCATGTTAGTCCAATCTTCGAACGACGAGGGTCGCTAGTATCAGGCGAAAGGGAAACGATGCGTGCTCTAACTGAGCTGCCAACACCAAGACGTCGTCCACTTTGGCGACCTTCAACAACGCCCATTCCAGCGTTAATGTCAACGTGATCTTCCATAATCTGAGACTTGTGTAACAAAGCCTCCATTGGACCAATACGTACGAACGCACCAAAGTCATTGACTTCAGAAACCGCACCCTCGACAACTTCGTAATCTTCCATGCAGAATAGGACTGCATCGAACCTTACCTGCTGATAGATTGCTCCATCGCCGTGAATAATGCGGCCACGGCCTAGGGGTTGGTGGTTACTTGTAACCAGAATGAACCTGTTATCATCATCGAATCGTCCTTCGAATGCTGTAGCAGCAAGACGGTCGATGTGTTGGTCCAATGACTTGTCCTTTCGAATGTACTCCGCCGGAATACGGATGGTGTCCTCTTTGGTCACTATTTTGTACATATTTTGCACCTCCTCGGAGCACTTCTCAGAGAGTTGCTCATCGGAAGACGAAGGAGGCTTTTCTGCCTCATCCGTCCTTCACCGGCGAGCGCCTCGGGAGAGAAGAGTAACCGAAGTCAAGTCGGCGACCGGTGACCGGTATTTAATGGAAGCGCCGGAGGCTACTGTTCTGGTTGGGCAAAATTATCCCATTTCGGTGGGAATTTTCTCCTGTTCAAACGCCTTTCCCATGGGCCCTACGGGCCCAAAGCATCAACAACCCCTAAGTGGCAGATAGGAGTAGGGAGGTAGCGTATGCATAGTCGAAGTAGAGCCTATCTGATGCTTTCAGTACTCCTCTTGTCGACTATTGTAATCGTCCCACCAACAATCGCAGACGAAGAGTCTGGAACATGGGACCCGCTATCTCAACCTTGGGCACAATATGGACGCGACCCTGGACATTCTAGAATTCTGCCAGCACATGGTGATTCAGGAATGATAACTATGACTAACCCTACAATTAACTGGGTCGCATTTGATTCAGGATTAGGCGCTGATGGATACGGTGTTGCAATCGCAAATTTGACCGCTTCTATTACCTCACCACCTGGTGCACTTGAGCGATGCGGGGATGGTAACCTCTTTGCCGTAATGACTCGAACTGACTCTGGGAATGATGAGCGCCATCTCACAATAATTGAAGGTGGAAGTGCAAAGATTGCTTGGGATGTCAACCTCGGTGAAGCCGATTATATTCGCTCCACGCCACTAATCGTCGATGTCGATGGTGATGGTAAAATGGAAATCGCATTAGCATACGATACCAGCTCCGCTCTCAAGGTTGACCTTTGGGCACCAGATCTCACATGTGATGAATCCGGGTGGTCCTCAAATGGACATTCGAACGAGCGAGTATGGTCTTGGTCAGATGGAGATTTGCGATTAGGCATCACAAGCCCACACGTATTCACAAGTCAGTCCAATCATAAGGCAGTCACTCAACCCCTTCTAGCCGACCTTTCCTTAGATGGAACACCCGAAATGGTACTTGCAGTAGTCGATGTGACAACTGATGAACCCACTGTGATTTCAATGCCGCTGGGTTTGCAATCCTCAGACCCTGATTGGCAAGTTTCCCTTGATAGAGGAACTCATCCCTCTGACCCTGCGTTCGCTGCTCTCGATGACGATAGTGGAGCAGTTGTATTGACCACAGTTGATGCCAATAGCGGGAATATGTGGATTTGGAGATTGGATGGCCCCACCGGATCATTGGACTGGGAAAGAGTGGGGATTCAAAATACAGATACGGATTCAGACACACCGCGTTTACGTCTACCTGGACCTGTTATCACTCAGCTTGATTCCGATGCCGCACCAGAAATGATTCTAACTCTACCTGTAGATGAAAATGGCGCAACAGGAGGAATGGGTGCACAATATGTCGGGATGGAATTGACAAGCACTACTGAAATCTGGAGATTTAGAGCGCAAAATGGCTATGCCGATTCTGAGCCTATTGCGATAGATACTACTGGAAATGGCATTAGCGACAGAGTCTGTTGGGCTACTTGGTACTCTGATTCTAACTGGAACGCCGATAGAGAAGGACTGGCAGGATGCCATGACATTTCAATCGACCCACCATTCAAAGAATGGGCTAGAACCATGCAAAGAGGTAGTGGGGTCGACAACGACGAAATCGCGGTAGCAGCTCCAATTTGGATCGATCTCGATGGCGAAGGTGACCCTGAATTGCTCGTTCCATTCGGCCGCAGAATATTTGCTTGGGACGGTGATACTGGTGCTGCTGCAGACATCTCTAGTGGATGGAGTGCACCAATTGATGTTCCACACAGAACATGGGCAGCACCTGCAATTGCAGATATGGATGGAGATGGACATCTGGACATATTGGTTGGTGATGCCCTAATCTCAGAGGCCAAGGCCGATTTAGCACCTCTTGCAGATGGGAGAGGTCTCGGTTTTACCCCAACTGACCCGGACCCCGGGGAAATGGTTACCATCACGGGACAATTCTCCAATATCGGAGTAATTGACACTCCTGACCCAGTAGATGCACGCATTCTACTCGATGGGCAAATTATCAAGAGTCATCGAGTGAATATTGCTGAAGCTGTTGCGCCATCTGGAGAGGGTGGCCCGATTACATTCAGTGTAGATGTTGAAGCGACCTTGGGCATACATACAGTCGAGTTGATTCTCGACCCTAATTCCAATGTCACACAAACTCGTACTGATAATGACGTATTCAACACAACTCTAGTTGTATTGGAGCCATATGTGGCGCAGATCCAAATCCCGAGTTTAGTTTCTCGAACACTTCCGGGTACTACATCGACAATTGAGATAGACCTGTTGAATTTGGGAAGTAGGAATGCAGACTGGACACTATCGTATGATGATTCGAGTTTGCCTGACGGATGGTCCTTTTCTCCGGTTGATGCTTCTGAACTTACCCAGAACCTGCAACGAGATGTGACTACTACGGTAGAATTCTCGTTTTCAGTCCCCTCTGACGCTCTCGGCTCAGATGACGCACAAATTCCACTGACTCTAACACTCGACCAAGATTCGTCCATTTCAACAAATGTGGTTCTACCTTTGGAGGTACAGAGAACTCGAGGACTATCACTTCAGGGCCCAAGTGGACTTTCTGAAGCGAGTGGACAAGGTCGTCCTGGTGATAGCGCCAATGTGTGGCTTTTGGTTGAGAACCTTGGAAATGCCCAAGAGACAACTACTGACCTTCGCTGGACATCGACATCATGGGGAGTTACTCCGAAATTAATCGATTCATCTGGTCAGGAAATTTTCAGTGTGGAAATGGACCCCTCTTCAGAAGAGGAATTTCGTGTCGAAATAGAAGTGCCCAGTGGTGAAGGCATTGGCCAAACGACAAGTACAACTCTTACAATGTGTATTGGAGAAGGCCAAGATATGATTTGTGAAGATTTCGATATCGTAGTCGAAGCTTCCGAAACTGCATCTGAAATGCCTCATGTGCGCACGGTTCCCACTACTGGACTCACGTGGTCAGTGGAAGCAAATATGCCTGCAAATGGAATAATTCGTTGGAATATGGCTGAGGCTGGAATGATCAAAGAGGATTGGACATGGAGTACAAGTGGTTCACTGGCCATCAATGGGAATATTCTGGAATTATCTGGAAGTGGTCTAGCAAGTGGTTCATTGATTCTAGACTTGCCAGTTGATGCACAACCGTACAGGCACTTCTTCAACCAAAGTGCCGAAGTTGCTCCATCTAGCAACCTTTCACTTTCCTTACATATTCTGCAAGTTTTCAGAACCGATGCTCAAGTTGTATCTCCAGATGAAGGTTCAGTATTCAATGTCAGTGAACGAACAAAAATCATACTGCGTCTTGAAAATCCAGGTAATGGAGAGGATACTTTCACACTAGCGGGCCATACTGCAGCAGGTAACCTTTCGGCACCTCCAATAATCACATTTGAAATTCCAAATGCGCAGAGAACCCTTGGTCCTGGCTCGCTAACAATGGCACCGGTATGGGTAACGCTACCGAACGATATCCCTGCCCGAGAGGATTTCCAGATAATTTTCGACTGGACGAGTATGGGTGATGAAACGGTTTCTGATTCAGCCTCTATCACTGTACAAGCAAGGCCTGACCATCGATGGAATGTTAGTGTTGAACAAGGCAATACAATCAATGTGGTACCGGGTGAAGATTTATCTCTCAACTTAACGATGACAAATGTTGGAAATACCATCGATAGTCTCGATCTATCTCCTACTTTCAACATCACACATATTGGAGGAGATACATCGAGTTGGGATGCAACTGGGATCGGTGTTTCTCAATTGGCAATTTATGCTAATCAAACGGTCGCACTATCACTGCAAGTTCCCGATGATTGCTGGGCAGGAACGACTGCAGAATTATCACTTGCAATGACCTCTGATGGATTTGATATGATGGAGAGTGTGGATATTAGTCTGAATGTCGTAGCAGTATCAGGCTGGCGCTTTGACTTATCCAACACGAGTTTGGAAGTGCCACCAGAAGGAGGTAGTATCGAATTGATGGTCGAACAATTAGGTAACGACCCACAAGCACCATGGTTTTCGAAGGCAGGAGAGGGTTGGAGCGTAGAATTGCCTCTCAACTCCGAAGAAATGGACCCAGGCAGTACTTCGCTAATCACAGTAAATGTCACGCCACCACTAGATGCAGTCGCAGGAGAAGTTGGTGTAATCAGAATTCGAATTTCAGATGGCGATGGTTCTGGACAAGTCGTAGAAGAAGTCCCTGTACGAGTTGGTTCCGCCCCTGGAATCGAATTGGGTGCTAAAGGTGCATGGTTTGCCAGAGATGGAATGTTCTCACATGCAACAGCATGGATAGAAAATACCGGTAATGATGTTGCAATAATGGACCTCAGCATCGCTGACCTTCCTTCTGGATGGACTGCAGAAGGTGAAGGCATAGTGGTTGTTGCACCAGGTGAAGTCCTTGCACTACCGGTAACTTTGATGCCAAATGATTGGGATGGGACTGGAATTCAAGTGAGGTTAGTCGTAGTACACCCTGTCCTTGGTCAATTGGAACTACCAATTTCAATTCAAGATTCTGATGTAATCGCTACTAGCAAAACGGTGCATACTGGAAGAAGTGGTCAAAAAGTTAGCATCGATATTGACTCTATTTCTGAAGGAGCATCATCCTCTCTAATTACAATTCCAGAAACTAGGAAAAATATTACTCACCAAGGAGTAAGCCTACACCTCGTAGGTATGGAGATGCCCAATCATGAAGTTGGGTGTACTTCGATGTATGGTAATCTCAGTAGTCTTGGAATTGAATCTATGAGTAGGACTTGGTCAAATTGTACCATTACTGCTGACCCTAATTACGAATTGGTTGCAAATGCTTGGTTGCGAAGCGATCGTGGAGAAATGCTTGATAGCGCAGTAATTAGGCTCAATCCTGGAGAAAATATGTCCACCAACCTAAGCCTGAGCTCATGGAACCCAGAGCCCGGACTAATTGGAATTGAAATTGTGATTATCGACTCCTCAGGTGCTATTTTATTCAAGGAAAGCAGTTCCCACATCGCACGTGAATCCGGCTGGAATATTGGAATCGCCGGCCTTGAGGTTGACAGTAATTGGATTACAATATCCATCAATCGTCAAGGTTACGAAAAATTGGAGGGAACTCCTTGTATTCTCAGCCTAACATCTGCCGACTGGTCAAGAGACCTATTCGTTGACATTGCTGGTAGTTCACATGCACCTATTCTTCAGATTAAGAGACCATCTGAATTGGCATCCGGTGATACACTCACCGCTTCTATCTCATGCACTTCCCCATGGGATGTAGATGATGATTTGACTGATGATTCAAAGGCTGTTAATGCAGGAAAGGTTCCAGCGATTACATATGAATCGACAGACCTCTTGTGGACGCTTTCAATAGCGGTAATCATGGTTGCAATAGCTTGGCTATTAGGAGTGATCAGGCCAAAACATGTCCGTACACCAAGAGATAAAACCTCAAAGAAAACCTCTCCGAAGAAAGAAGAAAAGGTTGTGGAGATGACGATTGAACCCGAAGTTGATGACATGAGTCTTGACGATATTTCAATCACACCTGAACCAGAAGAAATTTCTCCACCTCCACAAGAACCAGAAGAAGAGGTCATCGATATCGACGATGAAACTGCTAGTGGTAGGTTATCTGCTCTAAGGAGAGAGATTTCAACCGATGGAAATGCGCCTGCAGCATCATCAAAAGAGGACCTTGCCGGTAGAATGGATTCCTTCCTGAAGGACCGTTGAATTCATCAATGACCGGTGCTGGGCGAAGAATATGGAAGACGCATTGGCCGGTACTACGCCGTTCTTCACTCTCGATGCGATTCTACCGAGAACCGCTGCAGTGGAACAGGCTTTGCTGAATGATACTTGGCCAGATTTGATTTCAAATGATGATGACTTACTAATTCGTCTAGCAAGTCAAGGTATTGCAGATGCATCGAGTCGTAAAGCGATTCCTTGGGACGATGCAAATCTATTCTTTTTGTCATGTATTGAACTTGATAGACAAAATCGCCCAGCACCTCTTGAAGCTGGAATCTCGAGAGAAAGATTTGGTAGATTTCCATACGGTGATGGCTCCCCCCTTACCTATCTGAAAATGTGGGTCCGCCCCTCGGGCAGAAATCAGGAGGGGTGGGAAAGGATGGAAACGCTTCTCGAATTACTTGGAACACGTCTGTTAAACACGAGTTTGCAAAGTGGAGTTGGAAGAATGGAATCACACGGATGGCTCAGTAATACTGAAGTCACCACATTGCGCAAAAGCATTGTTTCTAGATGCTGGAATCCATCCTCAGATGAGCCATTAGACGGCGGCGCACATGATGCCGCTAAGCATCTTGTAGCATTGCTAAGATCAGCAGAAAAGCGTGATTCCGGAGTCTTACTCCGTGCGCATATCTGATTAGAATTCGATTCCAGTCAAGCGTTCATACATCGATGCATAAAGTTCAGCAGTATCATCGATAACTTGCTGTGGTAGTGCCGGAATCGGTGGGTCCTCAGCACCAGTTTCACGAGCAATCCTGAGTTCTTCTTGGTGACCTGTGCCAATGTAATGCTGGCGCACAAATTCTTTGGAAAGTTGGACAATATTGCCCTTGGCGTATTCTGCTGCATCCCACCACCGGTCCTCATCAAGAGTACCAAATGAATCCACCAATACAGGGACACGACCTGGCCCTAGAGCAAATTCCTTCTTGCCGTCAACATGGATTAATCCGCGAAGAGCAGCCTCACGCTCAATTAGTGCATCTACCTTGATTACTACATCGAGTAAACTATCCAATTCCTCACCGGTGATATTAGAAATTTCAAGAGCTTCTTCTCTGTCAATTAATCTATCATATGATTCGAATTTAGTGGTGATTTCAATGTATGGCATTGGCAATTTTACACCTTGTTCCAGTTCTGTACCTGCAGCGAATCCAAGTTCCTCAGCACTCAATTCACCTCTAGTATATCTGCGCCAGCCAGAACCTGCTAGATGGTGACGGCAAACCAGTTCCAATGGGACGAATACCCATTCTCCATCTCGCGGAACAGTCCCTGGCTCACGGTAAATATCTACCCGGCGAACAAGACAGCGGTCAGTAGCATTGCGTTCAACGATATGAGTACGACAAATTCCTTCCTTTTCCACTAGGTCGAACCAATGACAGGTTGTTCGATTCAAAGATTCGCCTTTCCTCGGTATCAAAGAGGGGATAATTTGGTCAAAAACCGAAATTTGGTTAGTGTATCTGAACTCGAGGATATCAGGGTCATCGGTTGACCAAACTTGCTTGACCTTACCGGCATAGAGACATTCGCCCATGAACAGTAGCCCGTGCATACCGTCTTTCAACATTGCCAAAGGCAAATATCTGAAAATGGAGCGATTTAGATGAGTCCTAAGGCGTCCTCAATTCGATTTAATTCAGGACCTGTTGTTTCACGCCCTGCTATTGCACCATTGTTTGAACAAGCAATTCCTGCACCCACGTACGGTGAGCCAAAGGCCACAGTTCCAACCATTGGCGGAACCTGTAGTAAATCTTCAATCATCAGTACTTCTTCAGGATGTACATCAGGGTGGAGAACAACACCGTGGTCATTTGCAGCTGCAAGTGAACCCACTACATCTTCTCCAGCGATACTGGTGACGCCAACAGGTACCCCAATAACTTCAGAAATAATTTCAACTCCATCTTCGGGAATTGCAGGGGATGCAATTGCGCCATTTTCATTGCATAATAGTAGGTTACCAGCAGTATTTACTCCGCCTTCCATTACGACAACATCGCCAAAAGAGGTCAATGCATCGATATCTCTCTCGGTAGCAATGTCAGCAACTGCCAATCCTTTGGTAGTTCCAGCGATCAACGCACCAACGAGGTTTGAACCACCGATACTCATGGCATGACGTTCAAGACCAATGTACTCATCAATACGAGAACAAGCTTCCTCACCGAGTTCAGCAGGATGAAAAACAACATTGCCACAGACTGCTAGGTAGATGCCTACCTGGTCTGATCCGAGCATGTCGCTTGTGGTTATTCCCATCTGTATCCCTCGTTATCCTTGGTGGGGGGGGTAAAATGCTTCTGTGAGAGTCAAGGACTCCCAACGAGAAAAGGCCGCACCACTGCCGTATTGGCAGGATGCGGCCGAATTGTTCGCCCGAAGGCGAACATGCGGGGGTTCTCCGAGGAAAAGAGAGGGGCACAGTGACAGCCATTCCCGTGGGCTCTCGCACCACAGTACCGGGACTGACGCAGATGGGCTTGACTTCCGGGTTCGGGATGGGACCGGGTAAACACCACCGCTATGACCG
>CAZNXM010000029.1:0-21321 GCA_964577145.1 uncultured Candidatus Poseidoniales archaeon | reverse complement strand
GACCGGGTGGACCACCACGCTTTGGAGGACCGCCACCGCTAGGACCGGGTGGACCACCACGCTTTGGAGGACCGCCACCGCTAGGACCGGGTGGACCGCCACGACTTGGGCCGGGTGGACCGCCTCGACTTGGTCCAGGTGGGCCGCCTCTACGAGGTGGGCCGCCACCAGAGGGACCTGGTTCATCATCGTCCTCAAACATCGCACCGCAATGAGAACAAGTATTGTCAGATTCCTTGACAAGTCCTTCACAGACCTCGCAAGCAAACATCTCCTCATCGGATTCAGGTTCAGCCTTAGCAGTAGCAATATCTGGTCCTATTACCTTCTCAATAGAACCGTCCTTTGAACGGAAAAGGCTGATTTCAACTACGGCGTCCATTCCTTTGAGTGCTATCTCTGTAGAAATTGCATGCTCAAAAGCAGAGGATAAGTCCTCAGGAGTATCGAGAACCCGACCGTCATCAACATATGTGACATTGACATTGAGAAGTCCACCCTCAGATTTGATTTGAGGTGTTTCGACTGCAACACCACGCTTACGAGCAACACGACGAACAGCAACTTCTGACATCCTTCGGTAAAGTGCTTCATTTCCGGCATTATCTTTGCCGCCACCAATGGTATTCTGAAGGAAATCTGCGGCACTATTGTCTCCAAGATCATTCTGTAGATGAGATGGTAATTCTCCGCCAATTGAGGTGAGTACATTTGCGGCTGATTCCTGATTCATCTGTAACCATTGGCTACGACGCTCATTCTTCACCTGGCGTTCTGCTTCAGCAATTCGGTTAACCATTGCATCTGTTGGAGATAATGATGGATTCTGGGAAACAGAAATACCACCAGGTGTAAACGGGTCTACACCTTGTAAAGGTGGCATACCCTGCTGAAGTTCTGGATTTGGAGGTATTTGGCCCGGTTGCATACCTTGAGCGATCTGACCCATCAGGTCTGGCATCATACCTGGAGGCATTCCCATACCATCCATATTTTGAGCATTTTGTTGAATTACAGCCTCACCAGAAACTACACCAAAATTACGTCCACCAGCGACCTGTTGACCGGATAGACCTACATTTGCGACTCCGGGTAAATTACCTGCTCGGCTCAGTTCTTGACGTGAACCACATTCAGGACAGAAGATGCTGTCATCTGGAATCTCTTCAATACAAGAGCCGCACTGCATACCCATCCCCTCATAGAGGGGCTGGGTTGATTCCCAATAAAGCCTTGTGACGGTGAGAGGGCTATATCTGTCCACTTCGGGAGAAGGTTCATCCACACCAAGCCAGACCATTGCCCATGCGAGAGCGCACCATTGCGGTCATCGGTGGAGGTCTCGCAGGAATTACCTCTGCCATCGCATTAGCAGATGCTGAGTGTAAAGTCACCTTGTTTGAAGCAAGAGGCCACCTTGGGGGAAGAGTTGGTAGCGTCAAACACCCACGACTTGGGATTGAAGTGGATAACTGCCAACATGCTGCATTCCGAGTCTATGACCGTTTTTTCCAATTAGTTGGACGAGCTGGTGCACAAAATATTGTGAAGATTCAACCCAAAACTAGTCTCATGTTTGCATCACCTCAGAAAAAGAACTTCGCCACCCTTGCAACTGGAAAGATGGCTCCTCCTAACCATATGGTGAGGTCGATGCTGAAATTCCCGTTTCTAAGCCTCGTGGACAAACTCAAAATGCGTGCTGTAGTGAAGGCCTTGGCCAAACTCGATGATGAAAGTCAATGGGATCTCGATGATATTAATTTCAGGACATGGCTTGAGTCCAAGGGTCAAACGAAACGGGCTATCGACCGTTTTTTTGGTTTCTTTACGATGGCTGCACTCAATATCGATATTGATGAGGCCAGTGCAGCACAAGGAATCATGTTATTGCGCCATGGATTATTCGGCGCTGCAGATGCTTTTGATGTTGCAGCATTTACCAACCACCTCGGTGCAACAATGGAGGGAGCATTCTCTGACACACTTGATAGTGCGGGGGTAGAGGTAAAACTCAGCCACTCGGTAAAGTCGCTTGATGAAGTTTCAGAATTCGATGCGGTTATCGTAGCACTCCCGGCCCATTTAGCAGCAAAAATAACCGGGATGAAAAACGAACTTGACTATCGTGCACTAATTGGCATTCATGCATTCTATAGAGGAAATAGGCTACCGGAAAATTTCACTTTTGCCACAATGGTAGATGAACCACTAATCCAAATGGTATTCAACCGCGATAACGAGATTGACAACCAAGTTGAGGAAGGTGTACAATGGATTTCTGTCCCGGTCTCCGCTGCCGACCCACATCTCAAATTAAGCGACGAGGAGATGTTAGCAGAATTGGATAGAGTACTAGATTCCCTTTGGCCAGATACAAAAGATGTAGAGCGTATCGACCACTTGATTGTAAAAACTCCAAAAGCAACCTTCGCTCCTACTCCAGGAAGTGCAGCACACAGGCCTAAAGTCGATGCACTTGGAGATAAGATCGCCCTTGCCGGCTCGCATACAATGACCGGATGGCCATCTACTATGGAGGGTGCAGTACGTTCGGGATTAACCGCAGCCGCACATATTCTTGGACGCGATTATTCCCATGACCAGCCTTGGGAGGGTTGGCCAAGTCGCCCGAAAAGAGGCGATGAAGGCTGGAGGGTTTGGTGATGGCTGAGAAATTTGATTGGGGCGAGCATTCACTCGAGCCTATTTTCCTCGCAGGCTGGGATACCAAACCTGATAATGAGGCTGCACAGGAATACTGCTCGCTAATCGCACGTTCTCATTACGAGAATTTCATCATTTCAAATAAGTTCACGCCATCTGAAATAAGACAGCACATAGAGAATGTTTACGCATTTTGTCGATATGGGGATGACCTTGGCGATGAGGCACCTTTCCCCGCGGAGGGGAGATTGGCACTGCTAGAGGCTTGGGAGTCAGACCTTGCAGAAGCTGCGAAAAACGACTGGTCTGGAAATCCAAGGCACCCAATATTACGGGCAATCCAAATCACAAGTAGGGAATTTTCAATCCCGCATGAGCCCTATTGGAGATTGATTCAGGCATTCAAAATGGACCAAACAAAGAAGCGATATTCCGATTGGACTGAACTCAAGAACTACTGTATCCACTCGGCAGACCCTGTCGGCCATCTCTTCCTCTATGTTTATGGGTATGATGACGATAATATGCGGAAAATCTCGGACGCCACATGTACGGCACTACAACTTGCTAACCATTGGCAAGATATTTCCAGAGATTGGGAACAAGACCGTTCATATATCCCCCAAACTACTCTCGATAAATACGGTATTTCATGGGAGCAGTATGCTAAGTGTGTAGCCACTGACTCATGGCGAACTATGTTGAATTTTGAGGTTGATAGAGCGCAGAAACTTTTCGATGAAGGCAAGGCGTTATGGGAACTGGTAGACCCCCATCTCGCAGTTGATTTGATGATGTTCACCAAAGGTGGTGAAGCGATCTTACAAAGTATCAGAAAGCAACACTACGATACATGGACTAAGCGCCCGAGGGTATCCAAACTCAAGCAAATACTTCTGTTTTTCAAGGCCAGAAGAGCTTGGCGCAAAGCAGGTCGTTACGCCCGTAGGGCGTGAAGCCCAAATTACCCTCATACTCATAACTGAGGAGCGGCCCAGATAGTATGAGCGACATGCTGGAACGCCGAAAGCCACTCGACTTACTCTTCCCCCTAGAGGGTGGAGCATCGAGGCAGGTAGAGGAGGATTCCAGCACACAAATGACTGCTCTGGACCGTTTTCGTGCTGCGGTCAACCTGACTAAAGATGCGGTAAAGGCGGTTAGCCTAACTGCAATGGAAGCACTACGTGAAGGTGCTGCCCTAATCGGTATTGTTGGTGAACAAAACGAACTCATCGACCCATTCAATCATCTCGATGCGCCGATTTGGGCTCGTGACCCACCGATTGAATTGATGCGCCTTGCCTATGCTTACTGTGAGGAGTTAACCATGCGAGAAGCTGGAAACTTCTACCACTCATTCAAGTATTTGCCAGACGAGCAAAGACAAGCAATGTGTGCAGTCTATGCATTCTGCCGACGTGCTGATGACATTGCTGATGGTGACTGGCAAGACCGTTTTCCTGGTTCACAAGGCGAAATGGATCCGGAGGCTGTTGCTTACCGCGAGAAACTAGAAAGCCTTCAGAATAAGGATACAATTCTCCAAGAGGATATGTATCAACAGAAGATTACTCAACTCTTCTTCTTCCGTAAGAAACTCTCCACCTGCTACTCTGAAGTCAGCAGCACCGACCCTGTATTCCTTGCTCTAAAGGATACTGTGAAGCGATATGGAATACCTCGTTCGGTTTTCGATGACCTGATTACCGGCATGGAAGATGACCTGTACAACAATCGATATCGAACCTTTGACGAACTCTACCTATACTGCTACCGTGTAGCATCGGTCGTCGGATTAATGTGCATCGAAATTTACGGATACGATGACCCTCGTGCCCAGAAATTTGCAGAGTCATGGGGCATCTTCATGCAATTGACCAATGTCCTCAGAGATATTGGAGAAGATATCCAAAGAGACCGAGTATATCTCCCACTTGATGAACTTGAGTCGAATGGAATAGGAGAATCTGAACTCGGTGGAAATGTAGTCCTGAACACTACTTGGGAACCATATGTACACAACTACGCAAAGAGGGCGAGAACATATCTCGAAGAGGCTAAGAAACTCTTGCCACTACTGCCTCGACGTTCACGTTATTCACCTGCTGCAATGATTGCTTTCTACGACAAAATCCTGCGACAGATTGAGCGACAACAGGGTGATGTATTTACCAAGAGAGTGAAGTTGAACAAGTTGCAAAAGTTATCTCTTGCCGCAGCAGTCTATCTGCGACACAGATTCCTTCCAGGATTCCTCAACCCATTGTGGACTGGATTCAGCAAAATCGGAATCTTACCTGATGTCTGATCTTTACGGTGAGAGTAATGGATGATAATCATCCGTGTCGTGAGAATCTCATTCTAGCCATATCTGGATTTTTTCTAGTACTCCTAGAACCAATTATTCTCCTACTTGGAGGAGATGATATCGGCGGTGCTCTATGGCCGCATGCGATTAGGGCATTATCGTGGAGTTTCATGCTGAGAGAACTACATCTGATGATATTTGCAATTAGCATAGTCATTACTGGAATAATTATACTGAATCGCGATTGGAATAATGATTGGAAAAGGCGAATCGTATCAATCTCAATTGGAGCGATAATGGGGCTCACTCTGATCTTTTTATTATTGGACATGGCCTACTTGAGAGGTGCATTCATCCTTCTTCCAACCACATATGGAATCTTGCTTCTGAATATGTTAATACTCAATTGGGGGCTGCCTTCTAACCCCGTAAATTGGGAGGACTCAAAGGGTGGTCGTTCCATTCACATTATCGGAATTCTATTCGCAGTATGGCTTATCGCACCAGGACTTTCTGCAATGGCTGGACTATCTCCATCACCACCAGAATGGAATGGTGGACTTGGACCACATGAGTATACTACCGAAATCTCAGCATATACCATGCCGGCTGAAGTTGAAGCGATTCGTGGTGAATACGAAGAAGATATCACTTTCTCGGTTTATCTGACCATTCCAGATATTGATGGAGAAATGCCACTTGCAATCATTCTCCATGGATTCGCAAATCCGCAATTCAGTACCTACGAAGATTGGGTTGGTCATCTCGCTTCAAGAGGAATGGCGGTAGCTTTCATCCAATATCCATCAGATGTTCTACCCGAAGGACATGATACCTATATCCTGCATGAAGAGGATGGGATGGCGAACCATCCATTCCACGTTCCAAGAGCAATCGCGCTACAGGCAGGCCTAGACCACGCAGAGAACATGCTCTCTGCTAATGTCGATACCTCTAATCTTCTAATCGGGGGTCACAGCCTAGGAGCAGGCTATGCATTGATGGTCATGGACTGGAGTTTGGAGAGAGGATGGGGTAATGAGTCTCTATTCCTCGACCTTGAGGCGCCTTATGCTCGGCCAGTGCAAGAACATCTGCAAATCGATACTACACTAATTCCTGAGAATTTCATGGCTCATATTGTCATCAGCGAAGATGATATGAGTGTCAGTGATTGCTTTGGAGTACATCACCAAGCATTGCTAGGGGAAAATGCACTCTTTATCGAATCCCCAAGTGACCGTCATGGGTTTCCTCGACTGGTCTCTTCTCATTATCTCCAAGCAAGCGAGACTCACGACACTCTAGCGGATTGGGCATTTTACCGCAGAGTTGCTTCTCAAGCGGAGTGGATGGTTACACAAAGTGAAAACTCAAGACTAACATTACTCGATTCTGAAGAGTTCCGCTATATGGGTGAATGGTCCGATGGAACTCCTGTCAAAGAATTGCGAGTATGGGACGATGCTCTATCGAGCAAGGAATTCGACTACTGCGCAGATTGGACTGGCGGGCCTGACTGATCACGAATTTCGTGTGAAAGCCTGGATGCCTGTGATGTATCGTCCAATAATCAAGTTGTGAATATCGTGAGTTCCTTCGTAGGTCTTTACCGACTCCAAGTTTGCCATATGACGCATTACTGGGTACTCGTCTAGGATTCCATTTGCACCGTGGATATCACGAGCTTCTCGTGCGATCTGTAAAGCGATGTCAACATTGTTCATCTTGGCAAGACTAATCTGCTCATTGAACCAAGTTCCATCATCTTTCTTTCTACCTAGATGGTATGCGAGGAGTTGTCCCTTGGTAATCTCACGAAGCATCCATGCTAACTTGTTCTGAACCAATTGGTAACTTGCGATTGGTTCCCCGAATTGGATGCGGGAGAGCGAATAGGTCTTGGCGGAATGGAAACATGCCATAGCTGCACCAAGTGCACCCCAACAAATTCCAAAGCGAGCGTTGTTTAAACACGAAAATGGACCTCGCAAGCCCTTGACATTGGGGAGCATTCTGTCCTTAGGAATCTTGCAGTCTTGGAAAACGAGTTCACTGGTTACACTCGCTTTGAGCGAATGCTTGCCCTTCATCTCTGGAGCACTGAATCCTTCATCGCCTTTCTCGATGATGAATCCCTTGATTACGCCATCCAGTTTTGCCCAAACAACTGCAACATCTGCGATTGTTCCATTGGTAATCCACATCTTTGCACCGTTTAGGAGGTAGTGGTCACCCTTATCTTCAGCCTTAGTAATCATGTCACCAGGATTGGAACCATAATCAGGCTCAGTCAGTCCAAAGCAACCTACCCATTCACCGCTGGCCATCTTAGGCAGGTATTTCTCCTTCTGCTCCTCACTACCGAAATCCCAAATTGGGTACATTGCAAGTGAGCCTTGAACACTGGCAAAGGAACGTAATCCCGAATCACCGCGTTCGAGTTCTTGACAAATCAATCCGTATGCAACATAGGATAGACCAGGGCAGCCATAACCTTTCAGTGGGGCACCCAATACTCCCATTTCACCAAGGGCAACACGCCATTCATCTGGGAATACTCCCTCTGCACAAGCGTGCTCAATTTTTGGGAGGACTTCTTCATCCACCCAATCTCGCACCATGTCACGAATCATTACTTCCTCTTCTGTAAGGAGTGATTCGATATCGTAGAAGTCGAGTCCTTCAAAGGGCTCCATGTTACTACTCCGTGCGAAAGTGCCTCATGAAGGTTGGTACGTCTTACTTGGAATCCTTAGGGGCCTTTCCACGTAATTGGAGATACTTTCTCTGCAACCATGGCGAGTTCCAATAAATCAAACCAAGGAATACACCCGGTACGCAAATAATTACGATTATTCCAATTACGAGTACAATCAATTCGTCCTCTTCTACTTCGACTTCAGGAGCAAAAGACACAATCCTCCCGTCGCTGGTCACAACAAAACCATATCCCTTGGTATTCTCCCATGCAACTGCTACAGAGTCTGCTGCAAGCATGGGGTCTTGCTGTAATGCGTCTGAATTATTGAACATCAAAAATGCCTCGCCGCTATCCTGTGCTACACGAATTAATCCAAGAGGGGCGAGATGAACTAGTGTTGTGCCGTCAGCTCCACGATCATCTCTGACAGTATCACCTGCAATCTCGTTGAATGAAGTCATTAATCCAAGAGTAGAATCACCTGGATTGATGATATTGAGATTAATTTCAACTGTGCTTTTCCCACTTGCATATCCAGTACAGACATTCATCGAACCATCGTCGCAAGAAACTCCAATCCACGAGTAGTGAGACTTACCTATCCAATTGAATGAATCATCTCCACCAATTACTCCAACTCCATCATTGACGCTTGCGAGAACACAGATATTTTGGCTTCGGTGGCAAGCGATGTCGGTGATTCTTCCTTCTTGCCCAGTGGAGATTTCATTGAAACCTTCACCGCTGCTATATGACCAAACCTTACCACTACCACTAGCGAGGTATGCCTTATCTCCACCGGCTCTCCAAGTTACTGCTTCAATGTCCTCGCCTGCTAATGCAGAACTCCCATTGACAGATTCTATAGAATAGGATTCTGCTACATAGCGACGGAACTCTCCTGCATCACCAGCGAGTAATGCAGTATTTCCAGAAGGATGCCAAGCAGCATCATTCACATCTTGTTGCCCAGTTTCGAGTTGGACATCGAATTGTTCTTGGTCAGCATCTACAGCTTTGATTAGATGTGCATAACCTTCTGCTCCGAAAAGAATGACAACTTCGCCATCCGGAGATACTGCACCGCCATCGATTCCAAGATCATAATCGGCGAGATGGCGCTCAATCATGATGTCAACGGTTGCATCAGGCTCTGCCATTACAGATGGTAATAGCATGATGAGAACCAAAGCGAGGGCAACTCGGCGCATGTTCCGGCGACGGTAAGTGAGCCAAAAAGGCCGTGGTCTGACCAACTGCTTTGACCCTAGGTCTTATTGAGGTAATCGAGGTGGCAAGAGACATGGAGCGTTTTGAGGTAAAGAGAGGTTTGACAAAGGCTTTGGGTGGCAATGCTGGACTTGCTAAGTTGGCAACCCAATATTTTGACAATGTCGAAGTAGATGGTGACGGTGTATTCACAGCATCATTCGCAATACTTACCCATGTCAAGGGAGAATTCTCAGAAGATGGTAAACTCGTTGTCGACGTAACCCAGATGAAAGGCGATGACCTTTCTGAATTCCTCGGGGGAGATGGTGGCCGAGAAGCTGCTATGGAATCTCGCAAGCGCTGGTCTGGATTCCTCGATGAGGCAACAGGATACAATTCCAAACAACGAGGTGACAAGGCAAAGGAGGGTGCGAAGAAAATCTCCAAGTCGAAGTCTGCAATCTCTATGGCTCGCAAGTTCATGGAAGTCAGTGCAAATGTTAGTGACGAAAAGAAGGAAAATGCTGAGGACCTGATTCGCCAAATCGAAGAGAAACTCGAGGAAGGAAATGGCACTCGTGCGCTTTCACTATCCGAGAAGTTGAACAAGTTGTTCGGTTGAGGTGAACATAATGGAAGACCTCGTGTCGCGCTGCGCCCGAGTCGCCGAACTCGATGATGAACAACTGCGTCGGCTTCGTCTGATGATAGATGATGTCGACGAAGCCGTTGGTATCGACCACATCGTGAACTGTATTGCTGATGGAACATCTGCGGGCGGTGATGGTGTCATTCGTTGCTATGTTGGATTCGAGCCTTCTGGAAAGGCACACATCGGTTGGAAGGTAATTTCCTTGCAAATGCGTCGAATGCTTGATGCTGATGCTAATGTCTTGATCTTCCTTGCTGATTGGCACGCATGGGTAAATGACAAATTCAAGGGAGTAATGGACGATATTCAAGTCACTGCTCGCTATATGGAAGAAACATTTAGAGCACTTCTAGGCAATCCGCCTGAAGGTGATGGGCCTGGACAATTACGTTTCCTTTGGGCATCTAGTATCATGGATTCTGGTGACTACTGGGCGCGAGTTCTACGTTGTTCTAAGAATATGAGCCTGGCAAGAGTTCGCAGAACATTCTCAATCATGGGACGTGATGAAGACTCATCGGATGGGGATTTGTCGCGATTCTTCTATCCTGCCCTACAAGCTGCTGACATTTTTGAAATGGATATAGACGTGGCAATTGGAGGTATGGACCAGCGAAAAGCGCACATGTATATGCGCGATGTAGCAGACCGATGGGGATGGTACAAAGCAACCTGTTTGCACACTCCGATAATATCGGGTCTGAAATCGAGTGGTTCTCGTATGGAGTCCTTTGATCACAAGATGAGTAAGTCCGACCCAAACGGTGCCATCCTTCTCCATGATGATGATGCTAAATTGGCAAAGAAAATGAAGAAGGCATATCTTGACCCTGAACAGCCCGCTTCGCCGGTTTACGAATTAATTCAACATATTATTCTCCCCGAATTCGGCGAGGTTGTCGTTACTCCAAAGCCCGAGTTTGGAGAACCTTCTACTTGGAATGACCTCGATTCATTCAAGGCTGCAGTCGCTGATGGAACTCTACATCCATTCGATGCAAAAATGGGAGTTGCCGCAGGGATTTCTCGTGGACTCGCCGCTGTCGCAGACCATTTTGAAGCAGCACCAGAAACCCTTGACCGCGTTAATGAACTCACCAAGTAAGCGTGAGAAGGTTCATCAACGGACTTCAGGTCGGCAAATTCAACCCCCTTGGGGTTGGAGTGAATCATATGCCGAATATCGTTGTACTTGTCAAGCGAGTTCCTGACACCAATGCACGCATTGTAGTGAATGGAGACAGAGTAGACCTATCTGCAGTCAAGTGGGTAATTAGCCCATACGATGAGTTCGCAATCGAAACCGCACTACAGCACAAAGAGGCTGCTGGTGGCAGTGTTACTGCCCTAACTCTTGGTCCGGCTGCAGCAGATAAGGTACTCAAAGATGCAAAGGCAATCGGCGTCGACGAAATCACAAGAGTCTGGGATGACTCGTGGGGTGAACTAGATTCCAATGGAATTCAATCTGCACTAGCAGATGCTATCAACCAAATTGGTGGCGAAGTAGTGTATTGTGGTAAAACCGCAGCAGATACCGGCGCTGGCTCGACTGGCCCTGGTGTTGCAGAACGCTTAGGATGGGCATCGGTTTCCAATGTTAGCGATGTTGCATTTGATAGTGGTATTATTGCTACTGCCCCTGCAGTAGGTGGTGCTGCCAAGGTTGCAATCCCTGGAAATGCTGTCATCACTTGCGACAAGGGAAGCATCAAGGTTCGCAAACCCAATGTCAAGGGAATCATGATGGCAAAGAGAGCACAGGTAAATGTCATCACAGCAGCAGCACCTTCTGCTAGTGTTACCGTCGTATCACAATCACCACCTCCAGCAAAACCAGCCGGCAAGAAGTACGAGGGTGGAGATAGCGCGACAGAAGTCGCAAGCTTGCTTCGTGATGAAGCCAATGTAATCTGAGGTGGAAAAATGAGTGAAAGTATCATCATAGCAGAAACAAGCAAGGGTGCTGTAGCACCCGTTACCGCAGAATTAGTTAGCGCTGCAATCGCCATGGGCACTACTCCTACTATCATTGTACCATGCACAGACTCATCCATCGCTGATAGCGCTGGATACGATGGCGCAGGACGCACCATCGCTGTCAAAGGAGGATGTTTCGAGAACTACGATGCTTCATCATGGGCTGCTGCGATTGATGCTGCTGCTCCAGCGGGAACTCTACTTGCAGCAGCAACGCCACAATCCAAGGATCTCCTTGCACGTGTGGCAGCACGCCGTGGACTTTCAGTAGTACAAGATGTAGTTGCAATCGATGGCTCCAATTTAACCAGTCCAATCTACTCTGGAAAAGCAATGCAAACAGTCGCTCTTTCTGGAGATGCTGCAGTAAGTGTTCGTGCAAATATCTTCTCCGCTGCAAGCGCATCATCAGCTGATGTAAGCGTAGTCGACCAATCGGGAGATGTTGCAACCGCAGTTCAAGAAATCATAGCACGTGCAAGTGCACGCCTCGATGTGGCTGAGGCCAATATCATCATCAGTGGTGGCCGTGGAATGGCAAGCCCTGACAACTTTGTCCACCTCGAGCGTATCGCTGATGTTCTCGGTGCTGCAGTAGGTGCATCCCGTGCGGCTGTCGATACTTGGGATGAGATTCCTCACAGCATGCAAGTCGGACAGACTGGTAAGACGGTCAACCCCAACCTCTACATCGCAGTAGGAATTTCTGGAGCGATTCAGCACCTTGCAGGTATGCGTTCCAGCAAATATATCGTCGCTATCAACAAAGATGCAGATGCACCTATTTTCGCATACGCTGATTATGGAATCGTAGCAACATGGGAAGAAACTCTACCCGTGCTAGAGTCCGCATTGAGCGCAATGATGGCTTGATTACATCCAGGCGCCTCTGCCTCGATACCCATCATTTAGGAATGGATTAGTGGCCTTCTCTTCTCCAATCGTAGTGAGAGGGCCATGACCTGGATGGACGATTGTATCATCATCCAATGGCCATAATCTCTCACGGATCATTCGCAATAGTAAATCGAGATCACCACCAGAATGCGGAAGGTCTGTTCGGCCAATTGATCCTTGGAATAGAGTGTCTCCTGCAAAGAGATGGTCGGGCCCATCCTCTACCTTAAGACGCAAACAACACCCTCCAAGTGTATGACCCGGAGTGTGGATTATCTCAAAATCCATACCGGCAAAAGTGTGGACATCACCATGTTCCCAATGATGTTCGGCTACTGCGGGCTCTGGTAGACTGAATCCCCAACGTTCGCCTGAGATTTTGGCTAGAGATTGCAAATATGAATCATCATCATGCATCCACCATTCAAGGCCATAGTGCTCTTTGAGATATGGAATATGTCCACTATGGTCGAAGTGTGCATGGGTATTGATTAGCGCTACAACCTTTCTCTGGCCAACAAAATCGCCAATCATCGCATCGGGATTTCCAATTCCCTCATCAAGCCAAGAGATGATGCGGTCACTATCACCACCGCCATCGATTACCACAGTTTCTCCCGTTTCGGGATGGGTCACAATCGAGCAGCGTTGCTGCAATGCAGTGACAAAGAAATGTGCAATACAAGGTGAGGCGACCATGTTCATTCGACCCTGACATCGAGGCTATCCGACGACCAGCGGCCGTCGCTATCCCTTATGCGTAGTTCGAACCGATGGCTTCCCCGCATCAACTTGACTCTCAATCGTTCAGCCGTACCGATTTCACGACCAGTACCATCTATCCACGACCATTGGACAATCCTCTCTTGTGGGTCATCGGTTCCACTTCCATCCAATGACACCACCGCAGTACCATCTTCATCAGCAGTTACTTGTTGGTCACCACCAGCATCGCATGATGGAGCAATAATTTCTTCTGCATCAAGGGAAAGAGAAAGCATGAGGTCGTCTTCGTCCTCCTCTGGTTCAATGGATTCAACTTCTTCTTCTAGAGCCGATAAGAGATCGCTGCCTTCCATTGAAGGTGCAGCTTCAATTCCTGCAATATCCTCAATGGATTGAGTATCCCCATACAATTCGCTAGCATCAATTTCAATTGTTGGTGCATCGCCCCAGTCATCCAAAGTAGTCTCCTCTTCGATAATGGATACCGGAGTTGCATTCGAATCGATTTGAACCACAGGCTCGGCATCGGTGTAGTCATTCTGGTCGCTACCTGCAATAAGAACGGAAGTGCCGTCACTATTGCACGATACCTGCTCAACCATTCCTTGAGTCTCTACAGACCACTCGATACCGGTTGAAGAAATTCTGTGAAGATGGAACCAACTTCCTGCAAGACAATGTTCACCTCGGTCAATTACTGTATGAGTGGGATGAGATAATTCTGCTACCACTTCTCCCTCAAACATTACTCCACCCATGTCCAAGCCCATCCAAGGACCATCGATTGCAATCACTCTGTGTTTGACATCAAAACGCTTCTCGAGAACTTCACCATCCCAAATTTCGACTTCAAGTGCTTCTTCTTCACCCGGGACTAATC
Source organism: uncultured Candidatus Poseidoniales archaeon (assembly GCA_964577145.1). Lineage (GTDB taxonomy): Archaea > Thermoplasmatota > Poseidoniia > Poseidoniales > Poseidoniaceae > MGIIa-K1. Next base: position 7,292 of record CAZNXM010000029.1, on the reverse strand, counting down.
CATGTCCTTCTCTTGCAACAACTAGGTGTGATGAGTGCCAACCAATCGCTGTAATCCTCTCGCCGACTTCACCTCTATTTGGGCGAGTCCAAAGCCGCTGCCCATCGAGTGAGTAGGTGATTACTGAACCAGATTCTGTCGATATCGCAATAGTCTTTGATACCGCTACATGGAGAACGCTTTCTGCATCAAGCGCCAGTATTGTGCCATCAGTATTGACTACATGTGCACGACCTAATCCATCGATAATCACCCGGTCATGAATTCCATCTACGCCGGTCTCAAGCGGTATTCCCCAAACTTCTTCTGCTCCTCGATAGCAATGCAATCCCTCGCTACATCCGACTAGAAGATCACCATTTGAGAGTTCACACATCGAGGTAATTGGTGAAAGTGACTGTGTTTCTCCATCGATGTGAAGCGTACCATTTCTCTCACCAAAAGCGATTGACATTCCTGAACTAACCGCACTTGCAGTAGAGGTAAGTGTGTACCTTGCAAGGACCGGTACAGTGAGCGCCATGCACGTTGCTGTGAACTTCTGGTTCAAGAGACCCATGCCTTGATGTCTGGTGTTGGAGGATTATTTGCTGGCTCTAGGATGTGCAACATCAGGGATGACTTCTCGGCTCCTGTCCACCCGCAAAGTGGCTCCAATGAGGAAAGGGGCACTGTTTTCACATCGCTTTCACGTCGATGAATCAATCCTTCACCTTCTTCGACGGAGAGCCCAACTACACCCCAAGGGTGTCTTTTCCTCTTGCCGCCTGTTGGAGTTCTCTCCTTTGAACGGCGGCCCAAGAATGGGTCCCATCGTTTGAGTATAGCGATTTTTCCTTCATCACAGCCATCAACAGGAATCAATCTAGAACCTCTACGCATTATCAGAAATGCTGAAATTAATGAATCATCATCGGTAATCCTGCACAGAACATCACCTTGTACACCGGGAGGTAATCCCCCGGCTCCAGTTATTCTTTCACCCATTAACCAGACTCTATCGGGTTCCATAACCAGTCGTACCCACATATCTGGATTGGTCAAGTCGACACTGAGGTGTCCATCTTGGCGCCACATTGCCGCTCCGATATCGCTGCAATACTCTTGACTTGACCACTTGCCCTTTGCTCCTAACCTCCGAGCGCGTACGCCGAATGTACGGTCAACACCTGCTGAAGCATCTCTTTCTAGAATTGCAGCAGCTACTACTTCAGGGTCGAGAGTATCGGAAATTACCTCGGCGGGGTCTAAGGCTACTATTCCTAAAATATGGCATAATAGGTCTTCAGCCTCACTTGGCTCCGCACTACTGGTTACCACTTCCATGGTTTTTATGCGGTCGCGAATAATGGGGATCTGATTCTCGATTGCGAGAGTTTCTAGATTGCGGTCAAGAGCCCGTTGGAATTGGCGGCGGACGACTCGGCTCTTGAGTCCGAGTTCGCCATGGCGAAGTATCCAGGCACGTTGCAACCGCTTCACCTCAGATATCGTTATGCAACTCAATTGTCTCTTCAGGAGAACTTGAAGCGAGTTTTGCAGCATCATTTCGGGCAGCTTCTAGTCCATCTAGGTAGGATTGACTGACATCACCAGTCACATATTCACCGCTGAAACAAGAAGTATCCCATTCTTGCTCACCATTCAGACTAGTCACCTCGATGAGGTCATCTAATGATTGGTAGAATAAGCGGTCTGCGCCAATAACATCACCAATCTCGTCAATGGTCTTGTCATTTGCAATGAATTCGGTGACTGCAGGCATGTCGATTCCATACACATTCGGGTAGCGAACTGGAGGGGCAGCACTTGCAAAGTAGACCTTGTTTGCACCGACCTCTCTAGCCATTTCTACAATTTGTGCAGAGGTTGTGCCCCGTACAATGGAATCGTCGACCAATAGAACGTTCTTACCAGCAAACTCACGCGGTATTGCGTTGAGTTTTCGGCGTACGCTCTCTCGACGCATAGTCTGCCCAGGCATGATAAAAGTGCGGCCGATGTAACGGTTCTTCACGAATCCCTCTCGGTACTCCACGCCCAGTGTATTGGCCATTTGCAGTGCAGCATATCTGCCAGAATCTGGTACCGGAATAACAGCATCAATATCGTGGCCCGGCATCGCTTCAAGTATGCGTTGTGCAAGTCTCTCTCCTTGATTTAGACGAGCCTGATACACCGAAATACCATCGATAATAGAATCCGGACGTGCAAAGTAAACATGTTCGAAGATACACGGAGAATGAAGAACCTCATCAGCACATTGCCGGGTGAAGAGTTGACCAGATGAAGTGATGAATACTGCTTCTCCTGGTGCAACATCTCGTTCCACTTCGAAACCCAATGCATGAATTGCTACCGATTCACTAGCCACAATCCATTCCTTATCGCCATCGACGACTCTCGAACCAAAAATCAGTGGCCTTATTCCATTTGGATCTCGGAATGCTAGTACACCATATCCTGAAATCAATGATACGCAAGCATATCCTCCTGTTATCTGTTCATGTACAGCGCCTACGGCATCAAAGATGCTGTTGATGTCAACATGACTCGCTCCATCGATTTGGACATTGGGAGAACGTGTGTGTAATTCCATCGCCAATAGATTGAGCAATAACTCAGAATCTGAAGTAGTGTTTACATGACGGCGGTGCTTTGCAGTAAGTAAGTGGCGAATCTCTTCAGCATTGGTAAGATTTCCATTATGAGCCAAAGAGATTCCAAATGGGTAATTGACGTAGAATGGCTGAGCTTCGGCTGCAGAAGAAGACCCTGCAGTTGGGTAACGTACATGACCGATTCCTACCGAACCAAGCAAGTTCCTCATGTGGCGCTTGTGAAAGACATCTTTCACCAATCCATTGGACTTACGTAAGTGATATTTGCCATTATGTTCCGTCATCATTCCAGCAGCATCTTGGCCACGATGTTGGAGGACGGTAAGAGCATCATACAGCAATTGGTTGATGTGCTGACCACGTCGCCCGACGAGACCGATAATGCCACACATTTGTCTCGCCCGGTTGAATCGACTCGCTGGGGCTTTACAGCCCTTTCTCATCAATCGATGATGAAAACTTCAGGGTCGGTGGGTCTTCTTAGCCCAACCGAAGGAACGAATCCGTGCAGTAGCGCCGTATCCGCAAGATGCGCAGACGCTCTTCTGCTTGTGATATGCGCTGCGACCACAGCGGCGGCAACGGAGGTGCGTCGTCTTCTGACGCTTACCCATGGATGGAGTTCCCTTGGACATGATATCACCTGACGGCTGGGCCACCGACCCTCCCTTTATGAATTCAACGGACGGAGTACTTTCACTCCTCTTCTTCAAACAAGACCATTCTTGAGCGTCCTGTAATAGCTGCAAATGTTGTTCCAACAGCAAGTAATGCCGCCAATGCCATGGCGGTACCACTTACTAGCAGGTGCACGATATTGGACAAAACTTGAGCCCTCATTCCGCTATTTGCTTCTAGTAACAAATCATCGTTTGAAACCAGTGCCCAAGTGATGGTTACACCAACAGCAATAGCAAGCAGCATCCCAACGAATGGTGCAAGAGGCCTGTGCCGGCTATCTGCGTAAAAGAATAAGTTGCCCATCAGCAGCAAACCCATTACAACATAACTGGTTAGAAGAGCATTCCCAAATCTCTTGAAATCCTCATCGACAAATCCTCCACCCATCGAAACATCGATTGCAACTAGAACTAGAATTGGTAGCATTGCAGCCATTACCAATAGTTTCCAGGAGGCTTTACCTTCATTCATTCCTCCTCACCTCCGATATGAGATTTAGCGATAGCCACCACATGTTTGACTTCATCCTCGGTAGGAGGATTTGTCGTTGATGGAGTAGGAAGGTTGCTCTCATATGACCAGATCACTATTGCAAAGGTTGCAATCGAAGCACCAACTCCTGCTAATGTCCCCAAGATATCAGCGGCGGCTAACCACAAGTGTCCACGGAATTCTTCTGCACTGGTATTTGACCCATCGAATAGCATTGCAGTTAGTGCGACTCCTGCCATTGCTACTGAGATACCTGCAAGATTCAAAGATTCTCTCAAACGCTCTGAACCAAATCCCACAAGTGCCAAAGACGCTAGAGCGCACAATGAAGTTGAGAACAATAGGAAGGTCGGCCAAAATACAATCCAATATGGGTTGACATCTCCTCTCCAAATTGGAGTGAAGTTACCCCAGTGCATCATTGCCATCAATACAATTGCAACTACAGTAGCGATGGCACCTGACCATCGTGCACTTGCATCGAGGCGACCTACTGGTACATTACCTCCAAAGACCATCCCATAGAGGCCATATGCCATGAGGGCTGATGGTCCTAAGATAGTGAGCAGTAGATGTCCTCCTGCGGTTGAATCAGAACTTGGGACAGTCCAGGGAGAAGCCATCACCAAAAATAAAGCAAAAATTGTGAGAGTTAAACCTGATTTTCGATTAGAGTCTCTAAGGTAGCCATACAATCCAATGGGTATGAGCATTAGCGGAATCCAGAACCAGAAAGCGGCGGCCCACATCTCATCCATGCTGATGTATCCGAACGCTATGATTTATCAATACCACCGCAACATTGCCCCGCAGTTGTACGATTTACCCTACGGGGGTAACCCGACACCACTAAATAGAGGCCCCAAGTGGGCCGAATGCTCAAGGTGAGACCATGGTCAAAATGCCACGTCAGGTCAAGCGATACAGTCCCAGTGCTGGTAAGCACACTATGCATACTGTGGAGCGCGTAAAGAAGCGCCGAGCAAGTGAGCTAAAGTGGGGACAGCGCCGTTTCCGCCGTGTTATGGCAGGATACCGTGGTTTCCCACGTCCTAAGCCCGATGGTCGTGAAAAGCCAACCAAGAGAGTCAACATCCTATTCCGCTGCACCGAGACTGGCAAAGCACACTATGCTCCTTGCCAGCGTGCTAAGAAATTCGAGTTGGTCGACAACTGAGGTGAACAATATGGCAAGCAATTTCCTAAAGGTATCATGTCGAGACTGCTCTAATGAGTGTGTCATTTTTTCCCGTGCAACCACAATGATCTCCTGTGGAGTCTGTGGTGCAACCCTGACTAACCCCGCTGGTGGCAAGGCAGCCCTGGTTGGATGCAACGTCGTCGAGACCCTTGAGTGAATGGAGGCCTAGACCTCCATGGCAAAAGATCTCATCGAAGGCGGACCTTCTGAAGGCGAATTAGTCGTCTGTTCAGTCAAAGAGGTCAAACAGAATGGAGCGTATGTAATTCTCGATGAGTACGAATCCATTGAAGGATTCATTTTCATCGGTGAAATCGCAAGTGGCTGGGTCAAGAATATTCGTGGATTTGTTCGTGAAGGACAGCGTCTAATCTGTAAGGTCATGCGAACCCGTCGTGACGGGAGAACACTCGAACTTTCACTCAAGAGTGTAAGTGAGGAGCGCAAGCGTGACCGCCTTCAGCAATGGAAGAATGAGGAACGTGCGAAACAACTCATCAAGGTTCTAGGAGAAAAGGTCGGTTGGTCTGACGAAGAGCGTGTTGATACCCAAGAGGAGTTAGCAGCGACATTCGTCACCCTATACGGTGCATTCGAGGAAGCAGCAACAACACCTGAATCAATTTCCGAGTCAGGCTTTGAAGGCGATTGGATCAAAGAATTCATTGAGATTGCAATAGAGAATATTATTCCACCATTTGTCGAAATTAGAGGTAGGTTCACTCTTACAGTGAATGGCGCTGAGGGAATCGAGACCATCAAGACAGCCCTCATCGCTGCAGAAGAACACTCTGACAAAGAAGCTGAAATCGAGGTCGCCTGCTATTATGACGGTGCACCTTCTTACCGAATCGAACTCAGAGCACCTGACTTCAAGTCTGGTGAAGATATCTGGGAGAAAGCGACCAAGGCTTGCATCGATACCGTATTGGCCGCTGGCGGTTCTGCCGAGGCTGAGAGGGAGTGACATGGCCCGCCAGCAGATGCAGAAATGCCGAGACTGTGGAACTCACTGTCTATCTCTAAAGTGCCCTAAGTGTGGTGGCGTTGCAACTGCAGCCGCTCCAATGAAATGGTCTCCTGAAGACAAGCGTGCTCATCTGCGCCGCCAAATCGAGGGTGTCGAAAAGCAAGGTTGGTCCGAGAGCCTGCCAACCCTCTCGTCTTCTGAAGAAGAGTGAACAAGCGCACTCGTCTACCTCTTACGAAGGCGAATCATTATACCGCGTCGCGAGACGCTGTGGAATTCATGAGCGTGTTAATCGACTGGATGGTCGAGGCAAAGACCGAGCAAGGATTGCTATTGGTCGCTATGCCAGGCATTGGAGATGTCGGGAAACTCGCCATAGATGCGGTCAATACCGAATTAGATGCCGAACCGATTGCACGTCTTATTCATCCAGCCTTACCACCATTGGCCAAGCTCGATGAAAATGGGCTTCTTGCTCCACCTCACATCTTACTATCAAGAATCGATATCGATGGTAGAGAAGTCTTCACCTTAACCGGTGATGCCCAACCGATGACTCCTGTGGGGCAACACGAGATGGCAGCATGTATTCTCGACCTTTTCAAAGGAGGAGAAGTTCTCGTTCTCGCTGGGTATAGCAGTGCTCCAGAGCGCAAGGAAGTATTCACAATATGCAGTTCAGCATCGCATCGTATAGAACTTGAAGGCCGTGGAGTTGACGTGCGAAGAGACGAGCCAAAGTCTGGTGTAATCGGCATGGCAGCCCTGATTACCGCCATGGGTCCAGTCAAGGATGTCGCATCCTCCTGTACCATTGCAACAACAGTTGGCAATAGTGCTGACCCAGTCGCTGCACAACTCCTACTCGAGACCGTAAGGAAATGGTGGAGCCTGCCTCTACCGGTTCCAATAGATGCGACAACAAGACTTGCAGACAAACTCAAAGAGATGCATCCGCACAAAGCCCAAGACCATCTCACTGAACTAAGTGAAAGTGAGAATTCCATCTATATGTGAGTTAGCCACCTGAACTGACAACAATCAGTTCAAACTCAATGTCACCATTTAGCACAGTAGTATGTGGAAGAATGTTATCTTCGTGACTTACAAGAACAGTTGAAGGATGAATTCCAGCCTTATCTAGGGCTTGTTTAATCGTTGAGCCAGCCTCAAGTTCAACCACCACATCGTGCCCATGACCCTTCAGTGCGACCTTCATCAATACATGCGAGTGACATCACTCTTATGACGGTCTTGCAGGTGGGCGGGATACAAGCCGAGATCGCATAGCCTGGTATTGCGGTGGATTCGAAATCCACTGTCCCCT
>CAZNXM010000028.1:7440-21535 GCA_964577145.1 uncultured Candidatus Poseidoniales archaeon | reverse complement strand
CCAATTGATGAATCCTCATGGGCTACAGATTTCCAAGTAAATGAGACAATGCCTGCAAGTGAAGAGCAACCTGGTTTCTTGCTAGTTACTGCAGTTGGAGCAGTAATGATGGCTGCTGTCTACCGTAACCGTTCAGAGGACGGCGAGGACGGCATCGAGTGATAGAGCAACTGATTGTTGCTCTCCGCTGTTTAAGTTCTTGATACTGCAAACGCCGTTTTCAAGATCCTGTGGACCGATTATCACTACACTGGTGAACCCATTCTTCGCAGCCCAATCAAGACTCTTTCCGATATTCTTTCCACGCAAATCCAATTCGGTAGAATGGCCAGAATCTCGTAAGCCTTTGACCAATGGTAGAACATTTCCTACATCAATTCTGAATGGCAAAACCAAGGTCGATGGTGCGGCGGATTCTCCAGGGACAATCTCACTTCGTCCATCTCTTTCACCTTGAGCTTCAAGAGCGAGTAGAACACGGTCGAATCCCAATCCAAATCCGCATGAAGGGTCAAGATCGTCTAGACCGAAAAGGTGGAGCAATCGGTAAGACCCTCCTCCAAGCACTTGGCCTTCGCCACCGAGTTCGGCTACATTCACTTCGAAGACCATTCCAGTGTAGTAATCCAAGCCTCTTGCGACACATAGATTCACTTTGAGAGAAGGTGGAGTTGGGGCTAGCATTTCCAAAGTCGAGAGCAATTGCCCTAATTCATCTAATGATGAAGAGGATACACCCATCCCATCAAGGATAGTTTTCGCTTGAGTTAACGTCTCGCTACCGCCGTCGAGATCGGATAATGCTCGAAGACCATCGCCAGCAGATGTGGCGATTCCTTGTGAATCAAGGAATTCACCTAATCCATTCCAATCGCCCTTATCGAGCAAGCGCATTGCACTGGCGACTGGTGGTTCTCCTTCTCCTTCAGTGGACAATCCAATGGAGGTCAACGCATCCCTTAGAACACCTACATGACCGATTACTAATTCCCAATCCTCAAGCCCGCACGCATCAAGCATGTCTAATGCAGTAGCGATTACTTCGGCCTCGGCAAGTGGGCCGCTTGCACCAATTAATTCGATTCCATATTGGAAGAATTCACGATATCGGCCCTTCTTCGATTCTTCATATCGGAAACATTGGCCGAAGTAGGATAGACGCAGAGGTTTGGGTGAAGAACGCATTTCCTCACTGATCATTCTCATGACCGGTGCGGTTAGTTCGGGACGAAGGGTTAGGTCGCGTTCCGACTTGTCTTGGAAGGCATAGAGTTGCTTGACAACACCGGGACCACTCTTGGCGGTAAACAGGTCAAGACTCTCAAAAATAGGAGTTTGAACACGCTTGAAACCATGGGTTCGGGACTTGGATTCAAGTAGATTCTCGAAGGCAAGCCGACGATTCATAACAGTCGGGGTAAAGTCCCGAGTTCCGCGTGGTCGCTGCACCATCGCCCCAAAGGGGCGAGCAACCCCTCTTTCATCTCACCGGATACAAAACGGGTCATTAGAGTGGTTTCACCACTCAACATCCCAGTCCAAATAACCTAATTGTATGTAATCGGATACCGGCTTAGATTCAACTTCAATCTCTTCTTCAATTACAGCGGGTTCTTCCACTTCAGGCTCAGGTTCATCTTCGACTTCCTCAACCATTTGTTCATTATCAAGAATAATGAGATCTGGAGCCTCAGGAACACCCTCAAGTGGATTAGAAAGATTCTCCATACGAGCAACAAGTTCCCAATCTGGTTCTTCGACTTTAGATGCGGACTCCTCCTCTTCAGGAACTTCTTCGACGGGGTTGCTGAGCACAACCGGTGGCGCCTCAACTTTTGCTACGGGTTGTATTGGAATATCGATTCCAAGTTTGGTCCATGCATCAGCTGATTCATCATCGTCGAGTGTGCGTCCCGCAGACTCTTGTTTCGCCTTCTGTTTCATTTCATATTCACGAGCAGCCTGCTTCTCTGCTTCGACCTGAGCCTCAATCGTAGCCCACATTGCCTTTTCATGGCTTTCTTCCGCTTCCTGTTCCATGAGTGCGAGTGCTCTCTTTGAAGGCAAATCAAAACGTTTCCAAAACCATCTAACAATCGGAATTAGCACTATCGCAACGGCTAAACCTATGCCAAGATACTCAAACAAGGTCAATGCCAATCCAATCCCTCACGAAATATATTATGCGTTTTCAGAAAGATGTTCCCAGCCTTTTGGATAATCCCCAACTGCACAGACCAATTCATCTTGGCCACCAGGCAATCCACTGATATCTACATCGGCACCTTCAGGAATATTTCGGAATAATGGCCTTTGGACTAGATATTTGTTGAATACAATGAAACCGCCTGCAACAATTCCCCAGAACAGTAAGATAATCGAAATTCCATGAGGATTTGATGGATTCCAAACATCAGGAGTATTCATCAACATATCACCAAAGTACGAGACGATTAGAACAGTGAATAATATCGGGAATGCGAGATACATGAGGAGGTCCCACCAACGTCCTATCCATATGTCATTATCACCGGTATTGATGAAATCATCACGGAAGGCAGATACTCCGATATTTAGGTAGCCTTGGAGACCGGGGTTTGCTTCTCCAGCCTCAACTTGTGCACGCCATTTTGTGTATCCATACTTCCAGATAGTGAATGCAATAAATAGGCCACTGAACATTAATCCATATCCCCAGATGTGGTCCTGTACCTCAAGGAATTGCGGGAAGGCAGTACCATCAGGTGCAATGGTAATCCAAAGAATTGCGGAAGGTATTCCAAATATGAAAATCGCAACCGAGGTAAACAATACCGACTTATTACGCGTATACCCATGATCTACGAAATTGCGAACACATAATTCCACCGTTGAAATCATACTAGTTAGAGCAGCAAAGGAAAGTGCTAGGAAGAAACCTGCCATCATTACCCATGCCCCAATTCCACCGCCAGGAGCCTGAGCGAAGACCTCTGGTAATGCGAGGAAGGTGATTGCACTTGAACCACCTGTAACGGTAGCAAGAGGGTCTGTCTCTACTGCAAATATTGCTGAGAGAACTGTAAGACCTGCAATGATTGAAATCGAGTTATTTGCTAGTCCCATTGTGAAAGCATTGAGAGTAGTATCCTCGTCCTTTCGCATGTAAACCGAGTAAGTAATTGCCATTCCCATTCCAGCAGAACATGACCATGCAGATTGTGAAAGGCCGTTAATCCAGATACTTGGCTCACCTAACTGGCTCCAGTTAACGGTGAACATGAAGAGGAATCCATCGAGGCTTCCATCTGCGAGATCCATCCAAAGAGATAGTCCAAGCGACATGAAAAGAAGAACGAAAAGGCTGCACATCAAGATGACGTTGACCTTCTCGATTGCTTTTGCACCCTTCCATATAGCAAAGAGAGTGATTGCAACCACGAGGAATTGATAGAATATCACTTGACCACTTGATTGTAGGAATTCGTTCCACACCAACTGTGTGTCTACATTTTTGCCAACTAAATCATTGGTAACTCCGAGTTGGAAATACTTCAGGCACCATCCAGCTACAACCGCGTAATAGAATCCTATAGCAGTTGAAATCCATGCTGTCCAAAGGCCCATCCAAGCAAATCTCTTTCCTGCAAATATACGGAAAGTACCGATTGTTCCAGTTCTACTTCTCTTACCTAGAGCGAATTCTGCAATAACTAATGGAATTGACCACACAAAGAGGAAAAATAGCCATGGGATGAGGAAAGTTCCTCCTTCATTAGCACCAACCATTCGTGGGAATCGCCAAATGTTACCAGTACCGATTGCTGCACCGATTGAGGCGAAGATGAGGCCCATCCTGCCACTGAATTGGTCTGATTGACTCATGCAGAGCCCTCCTCATCTAACTCTGCAATGAGGATGGCAGCTACATCCTCCTTATCCTCAATCATCATGCGAAGGCATACTGCTAAGCCTCCCCAAACAAAGAAGGCCACTGTAGTGAATAGGAATAGAGAGCCGAATAGGCTTCCAAATGCTGCTCGATAATGCAAATCCAAAGTAAGGTAACCACCCCATTGTGGATACTCTATCATGTTGGATCCATCGAGTGTGGACATCATTACCTTGTAATGCAGTTGTCCAGTTACGGTATCATCTATTGGAATCCATGAGCGCAATACTCTACCGGATTCATTATCGATAAGGGTACAGTTTGTATTAGTCTCTTCAAATGCACTTCCCTGCCAAGGGGTTGTTGACCATTCCTTTGGCCCGTAATCCGATTGAGTCCGGGTCGGTTTTACTGTCCTATACATCACGTGGGTGTCATGGTGATTGAGAGATACTGGGAAATTAGACCCAATACAAATATCGATTGGGATATCTCCAGTTTCTGGTACCATTATTTGATCTGGAGTTTGCAAGATGTGGTTTCGAGCCATCTGGAATTCTGCACGCTCGCGGGGATTATCTGCTATCTCAATCATGTAGAAAGGTACACCAACATTGAGCGAAGCGATATGGTCGATATCATCTGGATGCTGATGGAATGCAGTTCCGATTTCCATAGTATAACAATAGGAGCCATGAACTCCGTAGTGCCAATCACAGAAATCACCAGTAGTAGGGTACAGGGATGAAGACTGCATGTTCTCGTAAGTTGTAAGCTGAGCCATCCAATCACCGTGGTACTTGAGTTGTTCTTGGTCTGGATTGTCACAGTTCTGACAGTGGCCCCATGGATAGAGTACTAACTCAGAGAAGGAGTGCCAGGTCAGAGTTGCCTTGAATTCTGATGCACCGTCTGCATTGTCATCATTCATCTCGGTCATATCTTGGATAAATTTGGTTTCTGGCTCTGAATTTCCGCCCAACCAATCCTCATCGGTTAGGCCGTCAGCATCGTCATCCTTTCCATCGACATGGTCCTCATTCAACCTGAGGTCTCCATCTTGGTCTACTGTGTCAACAGGTCCATTATAGACATCATTATTCGGTCCAGAAGCATAACACATCCCCGGGAATAGTGGCCCAGTAGCACCCAATGGAGCGCCCCATTCAAACTGATAATTGCGATTCAAATCAACACCATCACAGCCCTCATCAACTTGTTCGTCGACATCTGGAATTGGAGTTACACCTGTCACGGTATTGTCACGTAGGTTCTTTCTCCATCCCCCTGTTGGGTTGGTCTCCCATGCATTTGGCCCACTGAAAACCTCTCTATCATAGCGGTTTCCATCGACATTGAGCATTGGAATAAGGTAGATTTCACGGTTGTTCACCATGTCGGTAATCCATTGTTCTGAATAATCTTCATCAACACCGAGATCACCTGGGCCACAGGCTAATCCATCACCGTTTGAATCTTGGTCGGTTGCATTGCCTAGAGCATGGCAATCTCCATCGTTGTCGATTCCATCCCATGGGTCTTCATCTACGAGTCCATCACCATCGTTATCGTACCCGATATTATTGTAGGAAAAGGCAAGAATCTCAAGGAAAAACATTGGGACCTCATAACTCATCCACTCTCGTGCATGGTGGTTTCCAACCAGCATAATGTCCTCTCGGTCTTCGTAATTCCCATGGTCGCCGTTGAATGCATTATATCCTCCGCCTTGGACATCACCAGTAATCTTGACCCATGGGGAAGAGTGACCGTAGTACCATCCCTCATATGAGTCGGCTGTAGTCTCATCTCCTCGAGCATTTACACCACCATTCAATCCTTCATGGAACTCGATAATATCTGGATTCTGTTCAGCCAATTGCTGCATGCGTTCCTTCATTGTGAAATAATCGTGATATTCCTTGAATTGTGTCTGGTCATTGTTGGGATTGCCCCAAGGGTAGACCCAATTGGCGTAATCTTCCGACCAGATGTCTTCTGGAGCCAAACCTGTAGACTCTTCTTGGGCAACAACGGCACTTGCCATAGGTGCTACAAGAGAAAGCAAAAACGGCAAGAGTAGGATGGATAATACGCCCCACGATGTGTTTCTTTGCATGTTGACCGATTAGCCCAAACCGCATCGGTACTTGAAGACGCCGCGCTCAAGACCAAGCCCCCAAAGGGGGCTAAAAGCACCTCAAGCAAGGGAAAACAACATCCCCCTTAGTGGGTCCCACCACAATATGAAGCAATTTATTGAGTTAATTCCGAATCACGAAAACATGTTTCTTGGATTCAGTGTTGGAACAGCTGTCACACTGATTTGGATGATTGTTGTTGTATTGATTATCCGTTCAATCGTCGGAGCATTATTGCCTAAAGTGTTCAGCACAATTTCATCATCGAGTGATGGGGCATTGAAGGCTCTTTCAGGCTCAGGAAACGCACTTGGAACCGCCGCTGGTGCTGCCTTATTGTACTTCCAATTAGGAGACCTCGACCATGAATTAGTAATCATGCCAGAAATGGTAGAATCATTTCTTCCAGGACTCGTACAACTTGTGATGGTTGCTTCATTGGTTGTTTGTGCTTTCAGAGCAGTTGGAATAGTCCATGCTGTAGTAATGTGGACAGATGATGATGGAGTACTAGATGGGAGTCAGAAAACCGTTGTTTCTGCGGCTGAAAGTATGTTGAAATTCTTGACCGTCGTTTTCGGTGCGGTATTCATTGCAGATTCTCTTGGATTCGACCTTGCGACCCTAGTAGCAGGACTCGGCATTACCGGCCTTGCACTAGCCTTAGCAGCACAAGATACAATCTCCAATATTTTTGGAGCTACAACCGTGCTATTAGACCGCCCATTCAAGGTCGGAGATTGGGTCATGATTGGTTCAGTAGAAGGCGAAGTAATGGAAATCGGGTTGAGGACTACATTGATTCGCACCAGTCTTGATACTGTTATCACAATGCCAAATGCCAACCTAACAAATACACCGGTTGAAAATTGGGGGAAGCGAAGGTTCCGTCGTTGGCAACCTATTTTCAAACTAGATATCAACTCCGATCCTGATTCAGTAGAGGCCTTCTGTCAAGGTGTTGCAACGATGATTGAAACTAATGAAAAGACGATGAAAGAAGATAGTTCATTCGCAAGAGTTTCATCATTAGGCCCAACCGCAATAGACATTGGTTGCAACGTATACTGGGATATTACCAGTGGTAAAGAAGAGCGTGAAGAGCGAGATAGTTTCCTTCTTGGTGTGATGAGTTTAGCAAAGAAGAATAAAATCTCCTTCTACGACTTGAGGACGCTTCAAAACTCTTGACGCCAGTCTGGTTCAACCAAATCGTGAACGATTTTGGATGCTATTGCTATTCCAACGAATATCAATAACGGAGTATTTGCAGAAGAAATTTCACCGATTCGCTCTAACATTATCCCGACTACTCCACATGCAAGAGAGAAGGGAATGCCCATTCTAACAAGTCGCATTGTTCCAAGTTTTGCTTGTAATCTATCGACCTTTGACAAATATGCATCGATGACTGAACTGTCTTCAGCGAATGCGAAAGACTCTGCTTTTGCCATCAACATTACGTCATATCGCATATGTGCAATTCCACCAGTTGATGTTCGCATCACATTTCTACTGGAATATCTTGGACCTATTGTACGGCTCCATCCATCAAGAGATAAGCCTACTGCGTCCCTTAATGCTGGTAATTGAACATCTTCAAGGAGGAGGCTTTCAGACAATGGGATGGGTAATGGGCGCATTGTTGCTCCCAGATGGATTCTCGGAACTCCAATTGTTCCTAAATTATGAGCTGCTCGCCACAATGTGTTAGTCTTCAAACGGTCTTCTACAATTTTGAGTCTCGCATTCCAACCCTTCTGGTCATTTGGAGTACTAAATCCCGCAGCGATTAGTGAATCGTGCAATTCACCAACTCTTTCACCAGTTTTTTCTGGAACGTCGCTCTTTGAATAAATCAAAACTCTATCTTCGGGGTCTGATAATCCAGCAATCGGTAAATCAAGAAAATCTTTGACAGCATTATTCAGTTTAGCATTTCTAACAAGCCTAGAGCAATGATTGCCGGTTGGTATCGGTATTACAAGAGCTAAGTGCGCACCGATATCAATCCACATTCCATGATGATCTTCACTGTGTAAAGTCACACTCTCGACTTCAGGCCAATCGCCCCAAGTCGTCTCTTTTGAGTTCCACCAAGAGGCTTCGTGAATCCCCTCATCGAGCCAAAGTGGAGTTGTGCCCCAAGAGGTAATAATTTCTGATTCATCGTGATTCTGCACGATACCTCTCGGCCACCACGGGCGGTCCTCCATGATGTGGGCCAGAGGTTGATGGGGATTAACTCAAACGGTTGAAGCGAGTAGGAAGAGGGAGGGCGGAGCGTATGGGCATCAGTGAGCGCATGGGAGATGTCCTCGGTCAAGCGGTCGAGGCCAAACTATTGCGTTCGGTGAAAGAACATCCAGCAACTGTGAATCACTTAGCCATAATCATGGATGGCAATCGCCGTTTCGCTTGGTCAAAAGCACTTGAAACTGGCCTTGGCCATCGGATGGGCAAACAAAAACTCGAACAAGTGCTTGACTGGGTCCTTGAACTTGAAATTCCATACTTGACTGTTTATGCGCTATCAACTGATAATCTTACAAGAGAAACCACTGAATTAGAGGGTTTATTCAAACTCTATTGTGAGGGCCTCAAAGATATTGCAGAGGACCCTAGAATACATGATAACAAAGTGAAGGTCCAAGTTATTGGTATGCGGGAATTACTTCCTGAAAAGGTAAATCAAGCAATCGATTATGCTGAATCTAAGACCGCGGGATATGGAGATTATACCTTCACGATTTGTCTCGCATATGGTAGCCGTGAAGAGATGCTTGATGCGATAAAAAGTATTGCAGTGGATCACCATTCTGGAGAATTAGAACTCGATGATATTGATGAAAAAGAGGTTAGTCGCAGACTCTACACCGCAGATATGCCTGACCCTGACCTAGTAATTCGAACATCAGGGGAAGAAAGAATCTCTAATTTCCTACTTTGGCAAATGGCATATTCTGAATTATACTTCACCGATGTATTCTGGCCTTCATTCTCGAAGAAGGAACTTCTCAAAGCAATTCAAACATATCAAGCACGCAAGCGCAGATTCGGTGAATAATATGCCTGCTTGCGATGAATGCGGTCAATGGCCACAACCCGCCCTTGCAGTAGATGCAGTTGTCATCAACGATGGAGAAATACTTCTCATTACACGGGGAAGAGAACCGTGGAAAGGCATGTTAGCATTACCAGGAGGATTCGTTAACAAAGGCGAGGACCCTGAAATTGCAGTATTGCGTGAACTCAAAGAAGAGACGGGACTAGATGGAGAGGTAGACCGCTTACTGTGCGTACGTGGCGACCCTAAAAGAGACCCTAGGGGCCATGTCGTTTCAATTGCATATCTTGTGAAAGCTACTGGGTATCCTCAAGGTGGTGATGATGCAGTTGAAGCAAACTGGTATGACTTGAATTCCATTACAAAATTGGCAGGTGACCATGTTTCAATGGTCAATATTGTTGGCAATAAGTAGATTAAGTGAATGGGACTAGAACATTCCATGCAACCGATGCCTGAACAACAAATGTACGGCCAGCCACAAGCGGCCCCAATGGGACAGACAGTAATAATTCAGCAAGCCGCTGGAAACGGCATGGCCGTCACCGGTGGAGTAATGGGAATACTAACATGGGTATTCTTCCTACTTGGCCTAGTTATTGGATTCACAATGTGCTTAACACCGATTACTATGCTTTTGGGAATTATCTTCAGCCACATCGGCCTATCCAGTTCAAATGCTTCAGGAGTTGGCAAGGGTTGGGCAATAACAGGACTCATCCTAAACTACCTATATTTGGTAGCTGGAATTGCAATGTTCGTCTTCATTGGAGCAGCATTTGCATCACTAGGCAATTGATTTAGCCAATAATTTTGATGAGATGCTCCCTTACAGGGGGCCATTCAAGTAGATCCAAAGCATCTGTAAGGTGGATGCCTGCAAGCCATGATGCATGGATATCATCATCGTGTTGTGATGCGATGAAAAGTGGATAACCATCTGCTACCAAACGGTTGAGGAAACCACGTTTGGCTCGGCTCACTAATAATGTTGGAACGCCAAGCAATACCGCTTCACTGGCCAAAGTTACACTCTGTGTAATGACGCCGTCCATCGAAGCGATGCGGCTATCTAAGAGCCAAGGGTCACCTTCTACCTCATTCTCATTAGCATTGGTAATTTCAATACCGTTCAGCCATTCTTCTGGAATCTTCAATAATTCATCTGCATCATGGATTCCATCTCCAGCCAATTTTCGGACTAGAACTCTTGGCGGGTTGCTTACTTCTTTCGGCCTTAACTGAGGCCGTAGATGCACGTGTCCATGTAAGCCATCAATACGATGGAAAGTTGCTTTCTTTGACATCAGTGGCCCTGCTAATACTTCATCAAAATGAGTGGGGATTATGATGTCTGTAGCGCGAACTAATCGGTGTGCAAGATGGTTTACCTCGGTATCGGTGATGTAAATTCTGCGAGCCTTTCGTGGAGCAGCACGTAACTCAAGTGGAGCACCTACCGAGATGACCTTGTCAACTTCTCGTAGCGCCTTATTTGCAATCTTAGTTCGCCTCCACGCCTTTCGCCACTTTCCCTTACCAATTGGGCGTGGAACCCAAACTGTTCTGCGCCGAGGTAGATGGCCGTCTGAATGTTCAATCATCGCCCTTACTTCATCTCGCTCGGTAGCAATAATGACATCGTCTGCGCGTGATAGTTCACGCATCAAGGGCGCAAATAGCCGCGCGTGGGCGGGATGATCTATCACCCACCCAGTCGCCATGCCGCACCCAGCCTGCGGGGCCTATTTTGATGTGCCACCACCTCTTCGACCCCAATATGGGGAAGCAAGTAATCACAATCCCGGGGACAAAGTTGTACGGACCATACTCTCCAGGGGTCAAGGCGAACGGTATGATTTGGCTCTCTGGGCAAATCGCACCAGAGGCTGGCGAGGATACTGCAAGCCAAACAACAGGGGCATTGGCAAAAATTGACGCCTTGCTAGAAATTGCAGGTGTCACAAAAGATGCTGTATGCTTTGTTCAAGTCCTACTTGTTGATATCGAGGATTTCGCTGACATGAATGAAATCTACGCAGATTGGCTCGGTAATATGGAAGTCAAACCCGCTCGTGCCGCCTATGAAGCAAGTAAACTCCCCGGTGGAGCAAGAATAGAAATCGTAGCCCAAGCAATCGACACCAAGTGTTGTGAGTGATTTTCATGCCGGGCTCCCCCTATCTGGCGGAGCCGCCTGAGGGGCTGTGGACATGGCCACGGCTTCTCAAATTCAGTATACCCACGATTGGTGCAATAAGCATAGTCGCATGGTGGCAAGAATTACTCATGGAATGGGGAATTGTATTGATTCTAGCACTTGGAGCTGCCCTCATCCTGAGGAGATGATGTTCATACGAGGGAACTGACACGGCCATCTCATGGAGTGGCCGACTCACTGCTTCAAGGCCTACGATATTCGTGGGCTTTCGGGGGATGAATTAACCGAGGACTTTGCCCTTAGACTAGGCCGTGCTATGGCAACATATCTCGGATGCAAACGCTTCGCAGTCGGCCGAGATATCCGTGATTCAAGCCCTGGTCTAACTTCCAATCTAATTGCAGGATTAGTAGCCGGCGGAGTAGAGGTTCTAGATCTCGGAATCGTCTCTACGGGTTGCCTATACCACGCTTGTTGGACTTTACCGGTCGATGGAGGTGTTATGGTTACAGCCTCGCATTTACCAATGCCAACTCACAATGGATTCAAGATGTGCAGAGGCACATTACCACTTGCTGGAGAAGAGATTCAAGAATTGAAAGAAGTCTTCCTCAGTGGTGAATTCACCGAAGGAAATGGTGGAGTTATCGACCACCCTCACGAGGAAACTTATCTCGAAGCAATCATCGCTTCAGCAGGAATGCCTGCAAGGCCAGTAAAGGTCGCAGTCGACTGTGGGAATGCAGTACCCGGACCCGCTATGTCCCGCTTACTAGACATGATGGGAGTAGAACATATCGACCTCTATTGCAACTGGGACTCCAGTGAGCCAAACCATGGAGCAGACCCAACGAGGGAATACAACATGGTAGACCTCGGAGCAGCCGTAATCGAACATGGTTGTGAATTCGGACTTGGTGCAGATGGTGATGGTGACCGCTTAGGAGCGGTTGATGAAAATGGGAAATTCGTATATCCAGACAGATTGATTTCTCTAATCGCTGACGATGTTGTCGGCAAAGAAGAAGGAAAAGACCTACTGATTTACGATGTGAAGTGCTCGATGAATGTCGAGAAGAGTATCTTGGCTGCTGGAGGCAGACCAATGATGGCAAAGACCGGTCATTCATTCATGAAACGAGTCCTTGCACAGCATTCAGATTCCTTGATGGCAGCTGAGATGAGTGGACACATTTTCATGGCTGACCGAGGTTGGTACGGCTTCGACTGCTCGCTTTACAATGCCGCACGTATCATCGAATTGTGGTCTAGACGCGAAGGCTCATTTGCAGCAGAATTAGACCGTCTCGCTCCAAACCTTCCCACTACTGGTGAAGTGAAGGTACCATGTGCTGAGGAAGATAAATTGTCAACAGTTGCGGCAATTACCTCTGCATTTGAGGACTATGAATGTTCGACTATCGATGGAGTAAGAGTTCGTTTCGAAAAGGATGGGGAACAAGTCGGGTGGTACCTCGCTCGTAAATCCAACACCGAAGCAATCCTTGTAATGAGGGTAGAAGCAGTTGACCAAGGAACACTTGATGCGATTATTGAGATGATAGATGAAAGGGTTTCACCCCTCATCGACATTAGCAAGTTGCTTGCTTGATCACTCTACTGGAGTGATAGTATACTCAAGGCTAACGAGTTCGATGATGTATTCGACTTCCTCG
Organism: uncultured Candidatus Poseidoniales archaeon; assembly: GCA_964577145.1. Taxonomy (GTDB): domain Archaea; phylum Thermoplasmatota; class Poseidoniia; order Poseidoniales; family Poseidoniaceae; genus MGIIa-K1. Next base: position 8,619 of record CAZNXM010000028.1, on the reverse strand, counting down.
CCATTATCCTCTCTGTTGCAAAGAGGGAATGGTTGGTTTGGACCTTCATTTGCCGTAACCATGATGTCCAAATTATGTTCCCCAAATCCAATTCCACCACCTTCAAGCAACGCACTAATGTCGCTTTCACTCATATTCGAAACATTTGTTCCAATAATTGTATTGTCATGCCAAAATGCTTCTACAGCATGCGATCCTGGATTCTGCCCTGTTGATGTATTTGTGAATTCACCATGCGAAACTGTCCCTGTAATGTCATCTGGCTGATTCTGCCCTATGCAATTTTGTGAAGTCTCATCTTCTGCATAAGTCATACTTACTCTAACTCCTACAATATTGAGATCATCATCGACATCGCCAGCATCAGAATTTGCTGAAATACTGACTGTGGTACCATCTTCGACATAGACAATGTCGTCACCAATTGCGTGGTAGGAATATGTTCCCTCAACACTGTAGTTTCCAACTGGTCCACTTGAGGCTTCAAGAGACCCGACGTCCTTCAAAGAAGATGCCATGCTGAAATATACTGGGAAGGCGATTAGGAAAAACGCAATACAAACTGCTTTAATTTGTGTATCGCGGTCTTCTTGCAAATCGTCGAGTAATGACATTTCTGGCCCTCCTTCATGTAACCGGTGACGCTCGTCATACCCAAGGCTTACGGTTCCGTGGACTCGGGCCATTCTTTCAATCCAAGCTTTGCAAACGCTCTTTTTGAGCGCCTCCAAACGGGCAACAGGAAGCCAATTTTACTTTTTTCACCAAAAGTCCATTTCCACGGACAACGCGGTAATGATAATGCCCATTCGCGAATCAGTTCTTTCGCCTCTTCATTACCCTCTCCACCTGGTATTATCCATGATGAAACATTGATTGCTCCAGCTGAGCCCTTTGTCTCAGCCCATGAGTGCATTTCTAGGCCTTGAAGTGGTCCATCTAGAAGTTCAATTCCCAATGTTCGAGTATTCTGTGCCATTGGCATGATGATTGCAAATCTGTCAACAAGACGACTTCCTTCGTGGCGACTCATCTCCCATCCATTCTTTGCAGCGATTTCTCTGAAAGCCTTGACATTGACCGGAGGTGTGGTTGAAACCTCTAGGTTGAACTCACGGCGCTTGAGCATCAAATGGGGCGAGCAAGCACCTGTGCATCAATGAATCGAAAGAAAGGGGG
>CAZNXM010000028.1:0-7340 GCA_964577145.1 uncultured Candidatus Poseidoniales archaeon | reverse complement strand
CTCATGGATGGTCCAATCTCGGTCTGAACCCGGATCCCCAGCCCAATATTGGGCGAGGTAGACCTCGGACTGTGAACCGCTCATGGTCAGTCGTGACTGGACCCTGCTCACACTGATGCCCTATTGGGCCAGTATGTATCTTGGTCGTCAAACAACCTAACTCTGACTTCAGCCAAAGAGAGATCCAAGTCCCTCAAAGCCGCCAGCTTCCTCTTCTTCCTCTTCTGCTTCTTCAGCAGCGGGTGCTTCGGATGCAGAAGCGGCAGCGGCAGCAGGTGCTGCAGCAGCAGGGGCAGCAACGGCGGTAGCCATTGCTTCAGCTATGTCAACACCGCTTAGTGAGGCTACAAGAGCCTTCACACGGGCGGAGTCAGCCTTTACACCAGCAGCCTTTAGGACTGCAGTGACAGCTTTGTCGTCGATCTCAGTTTCAGCGGAATGCAAAAGCATTGCAGCGTATACGTACTCCATATTTTTTCACCTCAAAATTTCAAATTAACCGAATAAGGACCCAAGGCCGTCGAAACTGCCTTCTTCCTCTTCTTCCTCTTCTTCCTCTTCGGCCTCGGCTGGGGCCTCGTCGGTGCTCGATGCTTCATCTGCTGCAGATTCTGCAGCGGAAGCGGCTGCACCCAAGAGTTGGGTGAGCTCTTCATCGAGAGCGTCACCAGACAAAGACCCTGCAACGCCCATAGCGCCACGGTGTGCTTGTCCGATGAAGTGCGGCAGAGTGTCGGATGTGACAATCGCCGCCTCCAATGCCAATGCCAGAGCTTCGCCGCTGGCCTTGGACAGGAGTGTTGGTATGGTCTCGCTGGTGAACCAGCGAATGTTGCATGCAAGGTTGAAAGAACCTGCAGCATAACTGATGAGGTCGCTTTCGAACTTCTTGTAATCGATGTCGAGTGTCTTTGGCTCAAACCTGACGCCATCCTCTAGGGTGCCGCACAAGCGTAGACCGGTGACGATTGGATTAATTCCAATCTTTGAGAGCATTAATCCCATGTCTCCCTCGAAGACATCGCCTTCTTTGAGAACGGTGGTCTGCTTCTGAATCTGGACGGAGCCGCCCATAATCTTAGCAGGAATTCCAACTGAGTTTAACTCTCCAACAATTGGACCAGGGGGCATACCGGTGTCCATCTTCTCAACAACAATGTCGTATGGTGCGATGTCACCAGGTTTTGCAGCACGCCCGGCTTCGGTCTTCTGTAACTCAGAGAAAACTTGGAAGGAATCCATGTCGGACTGAACTAATGCGGGCTGAACTGCACCGTCATATAGAGCCTCAAGGTCGGCGAAATCTCGACCATTTGCTTCCCAAGCTAACTTCATCAAACGCTTCTTTGCAACTAATATGTTCATCTTGCCATATAGGCCGCTACGCATTCCGATCATTGCTCCTGCAGGAACACCGTGAATGTCGATTACAGCGATAGTTCCGCCGCTCTCCAGCATTGCGGATAGACTGGACACTGTGTCCTTCTTCCAGGATGCTACCTTAGGAATCAATTAATCACCTCAATTCTGGTTGCTGGACCCATTGTGGTCTTAACGTAAAGTGAACGAATGTTTCCAATTCCACGCTCCAACTTGGAAGTAACACGATTGTAAACTTCCATAGCGTTCTTCAATAATTCTTCATGAGATTGGGATAGAGTTCCGAATGAAGCCTGGAAGGTGACCTTGTCACGTGACTTCACAACGGTGGTTGACTGTAGTCCAGATGCGATGACCGCTGGGTCAACAACTGGAGGTACAGGACGTGGCATCTTTCCACGAGGACCGAGGACGACACCGAGGTAGCGTCCGATAAGACCCATGTGTGGAACTTCCGCAAGGAAGAAATCAAAGGAATTTGCCAACTTCTTTGCTTGACCCTTGGACTTACCCAACTCTTCAATCTCTGATGGATCGATAACGTGTATTCCTGCTTCCTTTGCTTTCTTTGCAGCATCGGAACCTGCGAACATTGCGACCTTGATATTGCGGCCACGGCCAGAAGGAAGACGAATCTCCTCCTGAATACGGTTGTTTGGGTTCTTAAGGTCGACATCCTTGATTGTGAACGAGATGTCCATAGATTCGACAAACTTGCGCTCTGGTGCACCTTCGATGGCGCTCCTGATTGCTTCTGAGATTTTTTCTTCCATTTTTCTTCACCCCTTCGGTCGGCGGAGGCCAAGGCCCCCTCCCGCGGTCCGTGAATCAGTTCAAGCAAAACGTGTGTCCCATTCTCCTCTCTCGATTGTAGTCAGTGCATCCTTAGCCCAGAGTCCATCGATTTTTACACGCATTGCGACACAAGTGCCGATGACCTCACGGGTCTGCGCTTTCAAATCATTTCCAGTCAAGTGACCGTCTTTCGCCTTCTGACGAGCGACGTCCATTGCCTTCTCGAGACTCAAGTCCTCGGTTGCGGCATCCATCGATCCATTGCACTTCTTGACACCTAGAGCCTTCTTGATGAGCTCGCTGGTCCAGGGCTTTGGCATGATTGAACACCTCTGACGCTCACGGACGTGAGCAAGTCGCCGACTAAACTCCCCTATTTAATCGCGCCGCGTGGCAACGATAGGGGTATTCAGGGTACCTCTCTGGAATCACTCGACGCGCTCGATCACTCGGACGTGATCTCCACGCATCTTCAAGGTCATTGGAATAGGCTGCTCGTACAGCTCCATACTGACCTCTTCCTTGGTTTCTGCAACGCTGGTAACACGTGCTTTCTCGCCCTTGAATGCACCAGTGACGATTTCGACAATACAACCGACCTCGATTCCGCTGGTAACAGCCTTTGGCTCGAGATATGGTAGAATATCCTTGAGAGGTGCTTCACCTGGAAGAACGGTCTTTGCGTTCTTCAGTGGAGTTTGATTTAGTCCACGGCGTGCTTTCGGGTCGCGGCCACCGGAACGACCTATCAACTTCTCAACGTGGTGAAGAGCACTTGACTCAACCATTACATATCCACGCATTCCCGTTGGGTGAAGGATTCCAAAAATTTCATCCTGAATGGATGAAAGTGAACCACTTCCCGTTAGGCGGGCCTGCATTTCATCAGCAACACGCTTCTCTGAACCGATTGCGGTTTTGACGATGAAAAGGTAGGCTGAAACCGAACCATACATCTGTCGAACGATTTTCTCACTATCTTCTTGGTCGAGATCTGCGAAAACACAGTTGTGATTCTGTATATCTCCGGGGTCTACCCAAACGCTCTCGATATAGCGGCCGGAAGGAACTACTTCCTTAGAACTGGAGACTATTAGTACTGGAGTAATATCCTGCATTACATTGCTCGAATTAATAACACCAAGTGCAGGTCCAGGGCGAACATAGGTCAAATCCTCTGTAGGAATACCGGTGCACTCTGTAACACGGGCAATTATTTCCTCTGGCGTTTCACCAATGCCGTAAACTCCATCCCAAAGGGCAGGAGAATCTGCATCGGACTTTGAGCGGCGTAAAAGGAGAAGTTCCTCCTCATGTCTAACAAATGCGATAAATGCTTCAGTCATCAAAACCACCTCAAATTCCGAATACGTCGTGAATAAGCCATGGGATGAATGTGTCCATAAGGACTAGAATTGCAAATCCAATGAAGCCTAAGACGAATAGGCCAATTCCACAAATAATACTGGTCTGCTTAAACTCTTGAGGAGTTGGTTTGCGGGCCATGCGAAGAATACGAGCCCAGGAACCGCGAGAAATCTTGCGGAACTGCGCCTCAATGGCATCTTGCTTAGCCTGTACCTTATCCTCGAAAGAGCTGGTATGGTCATTGTCATCCGACATGGTTTCACCTCAGGGGATTCAAGGCGACTTATGACCCTCATTTAACCCAACCGGCGCGACCGTAGGCCCTCACCCGACTGGTTCAAAGCACTCCTGTGCCTCGATGACTCCATGGCGGAGCGTGACCCATATCAGGTTCTCGGTGTGTCACGAGGGGCTAGTGATGCTGAGATAAAGAAGGCGTTTCGCAAACTTGCTCGGCAATTTCACCCTGACAGAAATGATGGGTCTCCACAAGCAGAAGCGCGTTTCAAGGAAGTACAAGCCGCATACGATTCTATTGGCACAGCCGAAGCCCGCCGCGCCCACGAACAATCTCAAATGTTTGGCGGCGGAAATCCCTTCGGCGGAGGAATGCCTGGCGGCATGGGCATGGAAGACATACTTTCGCAAATGTTCGGCGGAGGAAGAGGCGGTATGGGGGGCATGCCAAGAGGTAGCCCTCAAAGGCCTCGCCCACCTACTGAACGTGGACAAAATGCCACAGCATGGCTCGACCTTACGCAGGAAGAAGCGAAGACTGGTGGATCTTTTAACATAAAATTCAAGCAATTGATTCCAGGAAGTCACGGAAGTATTGACCAGAAGAGCAAAACGATTCGACTCAATGTCAAATCAGGAACCCGACATGGTAAGGAAATGCGAGTTAAGGACCAAGGCCATGGCCACCCCCAAGGGGTAAATGGAGACCTAATTGTCACCATAAGAGTCGACCCCGGAGAAGGTTGCCGATGGGATGGTGACCGTGTTGTCAAAGAAGTCGAAGTGACATATTCTGTATTGATGCTTGGGGGTAAAGTAAGCGTAACCCTCCCCAATGGGGTCAAAGGAATTATCTCAATTCCCCCTCTATCACAAGTTGGAGACCGACAACGAGTAAAAGACATCGACATTGAATTCATACTTTCTGAAAAGGAAGAGCTAACCGAATTCCAGAAGGATGCTCTAGAAGCCCTGAAGGATGTGGGTCTGTGAAGAAGCGTAAGGGCCGTGAAACTCCACCTGAGGAGCGGCTATACCGGCGTATACTCGGGCATGGGCTCGAAGGTGAACTATCCCTCGACATCGTATGTGATACCATCAGAGCAAGAGAGCCTAATCTCAAGCAGAACGAGAAACAATTACGCAGTCAGATTCAGGAAACCATCATCCATGCCTGCCGCAAAGGAGAGTTATTCATCGGTGGAGCTGATGGTTTTTCACTTCGAACAAAGGATGAAAAAGAGGCTATTGAAGCATCGGTTAGAAGATTCAGAGAAGTTGTGCATGAGGGCGCTATGCTCGCTCTTCTCAAAGGCGAGGCGTTGCCCGATGACTTTTCATTACTCCAAAATGAGATTCTTCGAACATACCTCGGATTCAACTTGGTGAAACAACTCGAAAAGAATGCGCAGAAAAAAAGCGGTCTGAGATTTCCCGACCCAATGATCGCAATGGCATGGCTGATGCGTGACCACTTCACTCCTGAGCAAATGCTCGATGCTCGTCTCGATTATCGCCGCAAGCAGAACGACAATCCATTCCCAAGAGAATATCGCGAGGACTTGATCAAACATGCTGAAACTCTGCCATCCCCCTCGATGGCAGAAGATAGGGCCGACTTACGACATATTCCATTCGTCACTATTGACCCCCCTGATGCCAAGGACTTCGATGATGCAGTTTGCCTCATTGATCACACCTTATGGGTCGCCATTGCCGATGTTGCTCACTATGTTAGACCAGATACCGCCTTGGACCTTCACGCACGCCATAGAGCAACCAGTGTGTATCTTCCCCATTGTGTCCTACCTATGCTTCCACCAAGGCTTGCTGATGACTTGTGTTCACTTCGCGATGATGCAGACCGTTTCGCCATGGTAGTCGAAATGCGAATTGAAGATGCTAAGGTTGTGGAGACAAAAGCACATCAGGCCCTCATTAGGGTGAAACAGAACCTATCATATGACGAGGTTCTAGAAAAGGACCTATTTCCAGAAATGATGGAACTCTCGATGCAGATGAGAAAGCGCCGAATTGGGTTGGATATCGCTGGAGCCGAGATACGACCACGTATCAGGGAGGATGGCATCTCCCTCGAAGTCAAGTGGCCAAGTGATGCTACCGAGATGATTGAAGCCTTCATGGTCGCAACCAATGAAGCGGTTGGACATCTACTCGGTGATGCTGGAGCCGCCGTACCTTGGCGCTGCCACTCACCACCCGATGCCCCGGAGGTAGATTCCCTCAATGCACGCTTAGATGCTCTTGGAGTCGATATCGAACTACCCATGCCATCACACAGGACCAGTGGACAGAGCGCATCGAGCGAAACCCTTGACCTCCTCTCTGCATGGGCCGGTCTCAATGTAGAGACCGAGCAGGTGGAAGATGATGATGACTTCATGTCGAGCGTCATCGATTCCGAGGCACGTGGAGAGATGCTTCAAGCCCTGAGAGATGCTCAATCCGAAGCATCCAAACTATCTGATTCGAAAAGGAGAGTCGTCGACCAGGGCCTGTTCCAGCTGATGCAACGCGCAATTTACAGCGAGGAAAACCTCGGCCATTTCGGTCTCGATCTCGACGCATATGCGCACTTCACCTCACCGATTAGGCGCTATCCCGACCTAATCGCTCATCGCCAACTCAAGGCGATGTTAGCTGGCCTAGACTGGGCACATAACGAGGAAGAAGTCGCAGAGATGTCTGCACATTGTTCTGAGCGAGGCATGCAAGCCAAGCGGCTCGAGTGGGAGTTGGTTTCAAGCGTGTGCAATATGCACCTGATGAACAGCGAGGAAAGTGCGACATGGAATTCAAGAGTCGTAGGGCTCAAGGTACCATGGATATTCCTCGACCTCGAAGATAATGGCTCCTTCCAAGGCCGAATGCACTTACGGCAACTCGGAGGCAGAGAACGTTTGCAGATCGATGAGCACGGGCTATCCGTTCTCAATGAAGGCGGCGAAGTATTACTCAATCTCGGTCAGAAATTCGAATGCCGACTCAGAGGACTCGACATCTGGTCAGGTGCGCTAGATTTAGCACCGATTTAGGTAATTGTTCAATCGTGAGCAACTACCAATAGAACGATTGTAATTACGAGCATGGCGCGTTGAGCATGAATTAGACGTGCACCTTTCCTTACCTTCTTTGGAGGCCATTTCCACAATAAGAGCGCACCTGTCACTGACATGATGATCATTCCAGCCCATCCAGCCCAATACATCCAGCCATTGTCTTCGCTCATTGAAGCCAATCCATGAACGCCACCAACCACTACCGCTCCAAGACCAATCCAATAATGGAGGCGCATGTAGAACTTGTTGAATTTTCTAAGTGATTTTTTGACTTCTTTCGGTTCATCAAACATATTCTTGGCATTCTTTTGCAACCAAATATGACCTGGCTTCCACACTACGATTGTCAATGTAAAGATGAACATAACTTGAGCAACCTCACCCAAATCTTCTCCGTCCACCCCTAGTAATTTAGTGCCATTATCATCATCATCATCATCATCTGCTGAGGCAGTATTACTCAGCAATAAAGAAAATACA
>CAZNXM010000027.1:0-22209 GCA_964577145.1 uncultured Candidatus Poseidoniales archaeon | reverse complement strand
GCTAACAAAATCGGCAGTGAATGTTTCCGTTTGTGGAAAGCATGTGATGCACAGGTCGGAGACGATTTTCATATAAATCCAGAGGAAATTGAATCCAAATATTTCGGAGTACTAACCAAATTATTCAACGTTGCAAGGTTCGCATCTCAATTCGATGCACCAACAGACCTCGATACAACTCCAGACAACTTGCCAGTGGAAGACCGCTGGATTCTCGCTGAATTCGCCAATACAATGGAAAAGGCAGAAAGCGCTTGGAGAGGACTCGATATCTACAATGCTACTCAAGCACTGAAGACATTCGGAACTGGAATCCTGCCAAGTCACTGGTTGGAGATGGCAAAATCCCGACTCTATGATGGCGACCAAGATGCGGCATGGACGGTTCACCGAATCGTTCGCGACTTTATGGCAGCGCTTTCACCGGTATGTCCGTTCTTTACCCATCACATCTCAAGCACTCTATATGATTCGAGTGCAGTAGATGTCAGAGAATTCCCTGAAAGAACTCCAAGCGATGATGATTTGCGAAGCCTTACTTCGGCGATTGAGGAATTCAATGGTAATACATGGCGCTCAAAGAAAGAGCAAGGAATTTCTCTGAATGCTCCAGTTGAAGGAATTGTGATTCCTGATGAACTCGCTGAATTCACAAGTATCCTAACTCGCATGCACAAACTCGAGTAGGGCAATCACTCTTCGAAATCTAGAGTAGTTTGCTTTGTATCTGGCATCTCCAGATTACCCAGTCTAAATCCGATTAATCTTATCGGACGTTCGAGATCTACATTTGTTGCGAATAGTGAATGGGCAAGCCGCATGAATACTTCTTCATCGTCCATAGCTACCGAAATTGAGCGGCCATGAGTGTGGGTTTCAAAGCCTTGATAGCGGATTTTCACCTCACCAAGCCTACCTGCTACGCCCATTTCACCAGCACGTTTCATCACCTTTTTCACCAATGCACTCAGACGTTCTAATACTACTTCTGAATCATGCTGGTCATGCTCAAAAGTGTGCTCTTTACCTACTGATTTACGGCTCCTCAATTGACTAACTTCATCGCTAGTTTCTCCTTCAGTCATTCGTATTATCCAAGAAGCGAAACGATCGGATGTGAAACGTGCAAGAGCAATTTCACCATGCTCTACCGCCTGACTAACAGTTTCTATTCCCCATTCGGCCAATCTCGTTGCAGTTTTTGGACCAATACCTGGAACCTCACGGACCGAACGGCCGTCAAAAAAGTCCACAATCTCATCGGGCATGGTGCGATGAATTCCTGCTGGCTTATTCTCTTCGCTACCCATTTTTGCAAGGATTCTTGTCGGGCCAATACCAAATGAAGCTGAAAGCCCAATACTATCCATAATCTCTGATTGCAATTCACGGCAAAGTGCAAGTGCTGTGTCCCAATTACCATCGCATGATTCCGTCACATCAAGATAGGCCTCATCGATGGATGCCTTTTCAAAACGACCGGCATGCTTGGCTAGAATAGCCATTACTTTACGACTTGCACGTGAATAAAGGCCACGAGTGGATTTGAGATAATGGCCCGGCCCATATGGCGGGCCTGGACAACGTCGCCATGCCTCGCTAATCGGCATGGCTGAACTGATTCCATAACGGCGTGCAGAATAATTACAGGTAGATACTATCCCTCTCCCTTTTCCACCTTTAGGGTCTGAACCAAGGATTAGAGGGACCTCTGGGTCGAGGTCATGATATAGCGTTTCAACTGCAGCAAAGAAAGCATCGAGGTCGCAGTGAATGATTATCCTCGACCCCATGAATCACTTACGTTGCCGATGGCTCTTGAAGAACGCGGCAGCCAAGGATTCATTTGGCAGTGTATCATACACTATACTATGGCAGCGGTAAAACCAATCATCAGTGCCATCCTCGGCATCCTGCTTATCGCTGCCCTTTTCGGCTATACTGTCGAATATGATAAGGAAGGAATTCCGCAACCAGATGCAGGGGTAACTGGAGTCACAAAAGAGTCCTTCAGTGATGTCCCAGCATCAGGAGCAATTGTTGATATCGATGTGGCGATCTCTTGGAATAGCGATCAGGTCTGGATTGGAATTATTTCTGTAGAAGAATACGATAGAATCGGTAAGGCCCCAGGAAATGAAGAAGCGAATATCGTGACCACTGACCCGACTGAAATCGAATATATTGCAGGTGGGCCCAGTATCAGTGGCCAAGCATTCGAATGGCAACCCGATGGAGAAGCATTCCACATTGTATTAGGTTCCGTTGAAGACGACGGTGGAGGAGACGGTGGTGGCGGTGACCCGTGGCCATTTGATGGAGAAGTAAGCCAGCAATCATTCACAGGTGAATTTGACATATCTGTCGATGCCGATGTGAGTGGAGGATGGGTAGTAATTCTCATCCTCTTAATCGGAGAACTCGGCGCCCTCTATGTGACTGCTCTCGACATGAGATAATCACTTCAGAAACTTTCCATTTACCAATGTTTCAGGAGTTTTTCCTGAGAGTCCTAGCATTACCGCTTCGACAATATCGCTACCTACCCTTGCTTGTGCTTCAAGGGTTGCCGCCCCTATGTGAGGAGTGCCGTGGAAATTTTCATGTTGGATGAGAGCGTGTTCGATTGTAACTGGTTCAAATTCAAAAACATCGAGAGCCGCACTAGAAATTGTTCCATCCTCTAATGCAGCGAGCAAGGCGTCTTCATCAATGATTCCGCCACGGGCGCAATTTACGATATGATTCCCACAATTGATCAATCCTGCTTTACCCGGCATCAATGCCATTCGCTCTGCGTTAACCAAGTGGTGAGTCTCGTCTGTAAGGTTACAATGGACGGAAATGTGGGTACAGGATTTGAACAAATTGTCAACCTTCTTGTGAAGGAATGCTCCCTCGGATTTCGCAACCTTTGGTGGGAGGTATGGGTCGTAAGTGTGAATGTCCATACCGAGCATCTTTGCCACTCTACCAACTCCTTGTGCAATTCGACCAAATCCAATCAAGCCAAGTGATTTGCCGCTGAGTTCAGTTCCCTTGAGTTCCTTCTTCTCCCACTTACCTTCACGCATTCCTCTGTCTGCTTTACCAAAATGGCGCAATGATGCCAGAAGATGTCCAATTGTAAGTTCAACAACAGATTGAGTACTCGCCCTTGGAGCATTGACTACCATGATGCCTGCAGTTCCAGCGGCTTCCAAATCGATATTATCAACCCCTACGCCTGCACGTCCGATCACTTTGAGGCCCTCGCTTGCAGCGATTACATCGGCTCGTAATTTTGTCGCACTGCGCACAACTATTGCATCAAAATCTTGCAGTGCACCCGCAAGTAAGTCATCCATTTCGATAAATCCTAGAACGACCTCATGCCCTGCTTTCTCAAGCATTGCTACTGCTCCGGGGGCCATCCCGTCGGTAACAGCAATTCGTCCCATGATTGCTACTCCGAGTCCCCATGCTCCATGAACATTCTTGAATGGCTCGCCTGCTCGGAGTAAACATGGTAGCCGCCATAGACCTTGAGAATCTTCTCTGGGGGCTCGGAATATTGGCGCTTCCACTACTACTTGCAATACCTGCAAGAGTACTATATCAGACACTAATTCTCGGAATTGGACCTGCTGAAAGGTCATACCGTGCTACAGTGAAAAGAATACTCGATGCAGGGAACCAAGTTGAGCACTTTCGTGAAGCATTGAACGATGAAGCTAGACGGCTGGGGATTAAATTATCACGGGCTCGTTTGAATGAGACCGATATGCTAAATCCCCTCTCAATCACACACTTCCTGCTCACACCGATGGTTCTAATTCTACCATTTGTAGCAATTCTTTCACTGCCAATTATCCTAATTGGTATACCGATTATTTACGGATTGGAAATTCTGCTAATTCGGCAAAAGGTACTCATTACTTTCATCAAATCACTTGAGCAATACTATGGGAAGCAAGTGATTCACATCCCTGCTCCTGGATATGGCCACTGTGCAGAAGAGGGACGACTATTCGACACCTCTAGTATCGTCGTGCATTTCCACCGAGTCCCGCGAGTTGTATTCCTCGGCCTTTTCACATGGCTAATTATCCACTGGACTATGCAATTAGACGACTGGTGGATTGAGCTCCTAATCGCTGGACCCGTCTACCTTCTCCTCTTGGGGTTAATCGGAATCATCACCACTGCTTTGGAGGCAGACCTTGTTCTCGTCGACCCTTCAAGGGGTAGAATTATTCCGATTTCAAATTGGGTTGAAGGTATGCTAAAACCAATTGTTGGAGTAGGTTTGCTTTTCCTTCTCGGCAGAGATTTGATGCTGGAAGCAAGACTTGATGATGGCAATCCAGTACTCTTCGCCCTAGTTGTTCTCGGTGTACTCTATTGCGCAACAGGTGTTGGAGTCTCATTCCAGTGGGGTTATGCATGGTGGCGTGGTAAGAATATCCGCTCGGTATTCGAAAAGCAAGCGATTGAGATACTGGACCCGCAATCATATGATTTGACACGGAGCCGTGGCAGAATTCAACTGAATGTTCGCTGCTCGATGGCAGAACGACTTGACTCCATTATCGGGCCGAAAAAGGAACTCAACTTCAAGGATCTCGAGGCGATGCCTTCTGCTCATGAAAGCGTACTAACTCAACCAGAAAACCCTCTGGATTAATGCTTCGAGTAAGTATTCAGTTCTCTAGCCAAGGGACTTCGTCAGGAATTTCTGCAAAGATATTTGCTGGTAGTGCTACCTTGATTTTTGAAACATAACCAAGACCAGCACTAGTCTCCTGTTGCCAATTCGCATATTCTTCAAATGTAGAGAAAGTAAGAACCGGATTGTTTTCACGATTCCATGCAAGGCTTTGCATTTCGGTACCAGGTGGGTCGTGACCTGTGCAAACCATCACTTCACCATCAAAGCGCTCTAGCACATCTAGAGCTTGCCAATGAATATGGGTTCGACCACTTGGCAAGTCGTCCCTGCCAACACCGCCTGTACCTGTGAACAAGAAATCACCTGTGAAGATGAAATCTCCACATTCGACTATCATTGAGTCCGCAGTATGACCTGGTGCGTGGTGGAAATTGAATTGCAGTTCCCCGACTTCAATCTGGGACTCCTCGTCCACAAGAATAGTGGAACCAAGTGAAGGTGTATCGGACCACATAACATACTCGCAACCTGTTATCTCACGGAGCGTAAAGCAGCCAGTGATGTGGTCGGCATGAGTATGTGTGGCTATACAGTGAGTTAGAGTCAGATCCTGCTCTTCAAGTATCGAAATGTAACTGGATATTTCATCCCATACCGGGTCGATAAGAACTACATTGGACTCCTTTTCATCGACTAGAAGCCAAGTCATTGCCCACATGCCCTCATTGAGTTGCTCGACTCGCATGGTCCATGGTGACACCCAAGATACTTCAATTATTCACTTGACATGAAACCATGAGTTCAAGAACCTCTGGCCCAGACTTCGGGCGACAGGGGATTATCATGGAGTTATTGTACATCGTGGGAGCGGCAGTCGCCACTGGATTCATCGTATGGATGTTGATGCGCAATAGAGCAGATGCTGCAGTTGCAGAAGCACATCGAGAAGTTTCGATTATCCAGGCGGGTTTTGATGCCAAGGAAGAGGCTTTTCTCAATGCATCAAACGATGCAGAGTTTAGGATGAAAGACGCATTCAAAGTTCTTGCACAGGAAACCTTGGACGAGATTGTAAAAAAGGCTGAAGATAACAAAGAGTCCTCATTCAAAGTAGCCACAAGTGACCTATCTGAACAACTGAAAGGGTATATTGCAAAAATGGAGGAAGTACAATTAGGTCATGTTAGCCGAAGTGCAAGCCTTGAACAAAGGATTTCCGAAGTTGCAAATCTTGGACTAAACCTGTCAGAGGAAACGAAGAATCTCACTAGGGCATTGAAGTCCGATTCGCAGGCACAAGGAGCTTGGGGGGAACTGGTTCTAGAGAATCTATTGCAATCACTCGGTTTCAAAGAAGGTGTAGAGTATTACAAGCAAGAGTCTTTCACTCAGGCAGATAGAAGCCGAAAGGTGACCGACTTCATCATCAACTTGCCAGATGAGCGTCAGGTAATCATTGATTCCAAAGTCAGCCTAACCGCATGGGACAAATTCGTTAATGCTGAAGATGATGAAGAGTCTGAAGCAGCGATGAAAGAGCATGTTACAAGTGTGAATAATCATGTGAAAACTCTGGCTAATAAGAACTACCAAGACATTGAGCAGGTGAATACAGTTGACTTTGTTCTAATGTTTGTTCCACTTGAACCAGCATTTGGTGCTGCTATGCGAATGCGCCCTGATTTGTATCAGGAATTCGCTGAAAACAATCGTGTAAAGATTGTAACTGGAGGAACAATCGTCATCGCTCTCATGTTGATTCAAGACATCTGGAAAAGAGAGCGTCAGTCCGGAAACCAAGTAAAACTCATCGATGAAGCAGGTAAATTGCATGACAAAATTGTACTCTTCCTTGAATCGTTCAAGCAACTTGGACATGAGATTGATCAGGCTAGTGTAGCATATGATGAAGCAATGAATCGATTATCAGTAGGTTCAGGCAATGTAATCAAGCGTACTAATGACCTGAAATTACTAGGTGCCAAAGTCAAGAAGGAAATCAACACTCAACTCTTGTCAGAAGGTCAAGTCAATCATGACATGGCCGGAGAAACCTCAGATTGATTGAAACACAACTGGTCCCTGCCACACACATGGACCACCCTGCTACCGTTCTCCATCTTGAGCACGATGGCAAGATTCTCCTTGTCGATTCCGATGGAAATGGACCGCATCGCCCGGTAATGATGAGGACTGGAAAGACTTCATTGCGCCTACCTTCGGAAGAGGAGGTCAATGCAATGGGGATAAGATGGACTCTGAAAAATCGTTTCGATATTCGAGGAACTGAAGTCCTGAAAGGCCACCCTGAAATTGAATGGCCAAAGGAATGGGCTTGGAAAGATGAGTGCATCAGTGATGATGCTGTACACCCGGTTGCCCGTGAATCGATATATCGCTCATTGCACAGACTAGTATCCAAAGTGATGGTACTCAACGGTGATGGAAAGGTTCTGCTCGGCAAGGTTGAACGTGGTCATTTCGTTGGACACTGGACCCTACCGGGTGGATATATGGACCATGATGAACACCCTGAAGTCGGTTGCGTGAGAGAGACTTTTGAGGAGATGGGAATTATGATCGAACTCGAGGATAATGCACCTATTATCACCCAGAGAATATTCACAACTGAAGGAATTTCATTCCTTTCATTCACCTATACCGCAGCCTGGTTAGGAGATGATTCAGAAATCAAACCAAAGGTCGGAGAAATCTCTGACTATGCTTGGTTTGAACCTTCAGAAGCATTGGCATCTGTCGTTTCAGGTTTCGATGTTGCAGCACTCAGACACCTATGAGTTCACGAGCTGCTGCAAGAGCATCTGGTAAGCCATCGGGATTGCTTCCACCGCCTTGGGCAAATGTAGGCCTACCGCCTCCACCGCCGCCAATGTGTCCAGATATTCCACGAAGAATATCTACGGCATTATAACGCTCACTTGCCGGGCTATTTTCGGTTGTAGCAACCATCAATTTACCACCACCATCACGGCTTCCAAGAACTGAGAGGGTTGGCCTTGTTGCATCTAGAGTCAATTCTCGTAGCATCTTTGTCATCTGCTTCAAATCACCATCAACTTCCATGATAACAATCCTGACTCCATCTATTTCTGAGGAATCATCGCCACCACCACTAGTTCTCAAACGAACGATTTCTGCCTCAAGGGCCTCAATTCTCTTCCGCTGGTCCTTCCACTCACCGAAGAAACGCTGAGCGGCAGCCGGTACATCTTCAGTTGGGACTTGGAATGAATCTGCGGCCCGGCGCAGGATGTCTTCCTGTCCTCTTGCATGGGACATTGCTGCCGCACCTGCAACAATGTGCAAGCGCTCGACACCATCCTGTACAGCATTGGAACGAATAATTCGAATCTGACCAATTCGTCCTGGCTCATCGTGATGAGTTCCTCCACACGCCTGAATATCATGGTCGGCGATTCTAAGGATTCGGATGTCATTTCCTTTCGGGGCTCCGCCCTGATAGAGGTCAAACCCATATTTACGATCTGCATCCTTACGGTCAAGAGTAATCTTTTCAGTACGTTGTACCTGCTGAATAACTTCGTTTGCTAAGGCCTCAATCTCGTCGAGGTCAGCACGATTTAATCTGCGGTGATGAGTGATATCAAGCCTAGCACTTTCCACGCTCTTATTTGCACCTGCTTGGTAGATGTGAGGGCCAAGTAATCGACGTGCTGCACCACCAACAATGTGAACTGCAGTATGGTGGTCCATCAATTGTCGACGGCGGTCCCAGTCGAGTTCTCCATGTACCATATCTCCAACCTCGAACCCTCCATTTGTTAGATGAATGACTAACGACCCAACCTTTCTGGTATCTAGAACAGAATGTGCTGCAGAATCGGAATTGAGGGAGCCGTGGTCTCCCTCTTGTCCTCCGCCTTCAGGATAGAAACAGGTTCTGTCAAGAACAATTCCATGTGTAGCTCCTTCTGGCAAATCTTCCCCAGTCAAACTAAGACTAGCCAATACACTAGCCTCAAATTCTCTTTGAGATACATCCTCGTAGTATAGGGCCATTGTAGCAGGTAATTCTGGAACTGCATCCACAAGTGGTGATGCCTCTACCGACTTTGCTGCAGCCTTTGCAATCGCCGCATGTCTTTCGGCCATTTCAGCCGAGAATCCAGTTCGTAGAGAAAGTGCTTGCCAACCCATTTCCGATGCGATACGGATTACAAGGTCGGGTGAAATACCATGGCTATCATTGATTTTGAATAGGGTCTCATCGGGCAATTCAGTAGCATCTTGTGAAATTGATTTGAGTGCGGTCTTGACTACTTGTTTTCCCTTGCGCAGCATCTCACCATAACGTGCTTCCTCGCCTTTGAGTATGGTGATTAGCCCGTCACGGGTCTGCTTCATATTTGTCGAGTCGTGATTGACATCTAGATGATGGCTTACCAAGTCGACCAGCGTAATGTTCAGCCCGAGTTCATCTCGCATTCGCAATACCCTTCTTGCCATCATCCTAGCGAGATAACCTGCCTTTGCATTAGAAGGTACCAACCCGTCACCGAGCATATTTGAAAGCGCATGCATGTGGTCTGGAATTGCGTAAATACTGGATAATGGCTCAGTAATAGCATTGAACATTTCTTCACTTATCTCATGTCCACGCTCAGCGAGACGGGAGATGAATAATGAACGCATGCGGTCACCATCACTTCCGGCTTCAATATTCATTATTCCAAATAGGCGGCTCATTTCACCGAGAAGTGATGCGAGTTCTTCCTCTTTCATTCCAAACTTGTCAGCAGAAAATCCTGCTTGTTTCTTGAGCCATTCTACGCTATCGGGGTATATGGCCTCGTAAATGGTAGGCGTACCTGCTGCAGCCCAGCAAAATCTCTCGAGCCCATAACCCGTATCGATAATTTGGAGAGGCATTTCGCCATAGTGAGTTCCTTTGATCTCAAATTCACCATCATCTCTCTCCTCGAGATTCATGAAAACAAGTGTTGCAAGTTCAAGACCTCCGACGATAACCTCAACTGCTGCTCCAGCATTTCCACCGCCAGACCAGGGGTTTTCGACATAGGTGATTTCCTTTGCATCGATGGCGAAAGTTTCGCAAAGGAGCTCATGACAATATTTGACACACTCTTCCATCCAGTAGTACATCTTTCCCTCATCAGGACGGTTGAATACGTGATGTGCCATCATCTCGAATGTGGTGAGGTGCCGCCCTGAACGCCCCACTGCGTCCACATCCGTCAAACGAATACAGGGCTGTGAAATCGCAAGAGGATTAGCAGGAGGCTCTACAGCACCTGAGGTAACATGTGGTTGGAAATCAGCAATACTCGCTATCGTGAGATGAATATCATCTCGCCATCGAGCCAATACAGGATAAGGGGCGATACGTGTATGGCCTCTACCCTCAAGGAATCCAAGGAATGCCTCACGCATCCTATCCTTCAAAGCGCGACCACGTTCAGGGAATCCAGCAATGATTGGACTGCCGATGAATGTGTACTCGTCTTCCTCGGTATCTCCGCAGGTATTTCGCTCTCCATCTGTGGTCCAGAACCACAAGTTAGTGACACGGCACTGGCGACGAACATAACCGTTCTCGTGGAAGACAGCGAGGTCGATGGGCGGGAGTTCCATACGCTTCACCTGCCCTATGGGCAGGTTTACGGGGTCACCCTAGGGACTTGAAACCCTCGCATGGTAATAGAGAAGAAGTGATGAGTTAGAGACCATCGGAGCAATGTGGCCGAGGCGTCGTGGACCGAACATCTCGAGCGGGCCGGAGACGGCCTGATGAGAATTAGGCGTCACGCATCAATGAATGTCGATGCAATGATTGTAACCGATAAATCGCATCTCGCATCTAGTAGCGATGACCGCTCTCTCTCGCAGTTAGTGAATATTGCATCGATGCCAGGTGTGGTAGGTGAGGCATGGGCTATGGCAGACTGGCACTTTGGCTATGGTTTCCCAATAGGTGGTGTACTCGCAACCGATACCGAGTGGGGAGAGCAAGGCGGTGCTATTTCCCCCGGAGGAGTTGGTTTCGACATCAATTGCGGAGTTAGACTCCTCGCCCTCGACATCACCGAAGATCAGATCCCCAACATCGGTAAACTTGGAGGACGATTGCGTGGTAGAATTCCCGCAGGCGGCTCGGGTAAAGGCGGAGTTGAACTTGACGAGCGAAGTCTCGATGAAATTATTCACGGCGGAGCACATGCAGCCCATGAATTGGGATTAGCATATGATGCTGACCTTGCCAATATCGAATCAGGTGGCCGTCTTGATACAGATGGTCAAGTATCATCACGGGCAAAACAAAGGGGAATGAAAGCTCTTGGCACACTAGGCTCAGGAAATCATTTCCTAGAATTACAAATTGTTGAAAGAATCGAAGATAGCAACCCTCATGACTTATTCGAGGGCCAAGTATTGGCAATGATTCACTCAGGTTCACGAGGATTCGGGCATCAAATTTGCACTGACCATGTGAGGGCGCTTGAAAGTAGATATCGAGCAAGAGACGGTATTTGGCATGATGATGAATGGGGCTTCGCAATTCCCGATAGGCAATTAGCAGCCGCACCAATTCATTCCGAAGAAGGTATGTCTTACCTCGATGCGATGAATGCGGCTTCGAATTATGCATTTGCTAATCGAAGCGCTCTCACTCACCGATTGCGAAAAACGCTGGAAGTCGAACTTGGAAGCGATGGTGAGGCACGCCTGCTTTACGATGTGAGTCATAATATTGCCAAAATGGAAAATCACAAAATCGATGGTAAATCCTGCTCGTGCTGCGTCCATCGTAAAGGCGCAACAAGAGCAATGCCTGGCCAGCCAGTACTTGTGCCGGGCGATATGGGAACTGGGTCTTGGTTGCTTGAAGGTGTAGAGAGTAATCGAGCATTCTCATCTTCCTGCCATGGTGCTGGAAGATTGATGTCACGGTCTGATGCAAAGAAAAATATCGATGCTAAACAACTCGGTATCGATTTGAAGAATCGAGGTATTCACGTCCATGCAAATACTCCAAACATTTTGTCGGAAGAGGCACCAGATGCTTACAAGGATGTTGACGAAGTAATTCGACTAACGACCAGTGCTGGTTTGGCAAAGCCAATCGCACGCATGAAACCCTTGCTGGTAATCAAAGGGTAATCACATGCAATAATTTGAACTTGGCTGCCCTTGATACCCTGGTGCAGCGCCACTAGATGCGCCATCTGGTTCTTCGCAAATTACTGCGAGTAATGTATTAACCAACTCTTTGAGGTCATCTACCTGCTTCTGCAGTTCTTTCACTCTTCGAGCAGTATCTCCTCGGCTTTCGCTGACTCCTTGCATCGTGCATCCCATCTGGAGAAAGTGACTTTCTCCAACTAATAATCTGAAAAACAGGCTTTAATGGATTTCGGTCAACTTAGGGGGTGGCGCGCGCGTTTCGGCACCTTCATTCCGAATTGGAATCACTGATTTCACTCAAAGCAGCAACCAATTCAGCCTTTTTCATCGAAGAGTATTTCGCTACACCAGCAGCTTTAGCCTTCTCCTTCAATGTCTTCACATTGTATGAAGAAAAGTCCTCTATTTCAACCTCAATATTGGCCTTTAAATCACCTGAAATTGCACTATCATGGATATTGTAGGTGATGTTTTGTACAACAGTGCCCGTCTTTGTTACTTTTTCAAGCTCGTCCTCAAGCATTACTTTATCCTCTTGGACATTGGCTAATTGGGCCTTAATTGATTCAATTTCTGCTGCTGAAATCGACTGCTGGGACAATTTCTTCTGGAGTTGAATTGATTGGTATTGTTGATGGGCTAACTGTTCCCTCAGTCGCAATGCTTCCTCAGGCTCATCAACCTCAGATGATTCCGCATCAGAATAGTCAACATCACCCCATGGGTCCTCGGAAACCTCGGGGGTTTCCTCAACCTCTGCAAGTTCAACAGTAGTTTCCACTTCGGGTTCAGAAACTTCAGGCTCGGGTGCTTTTGCTGAATCGAGGTTTTCTGGACGAGGTGGCGCCATCGGTGGAAGAACTGGGGCGACCTTCTCAACAACAGCATTTTCTAAGTCTTCAGCGACTACTTCGTCGTCTTCCTCGAAATGATCCCAATCATCATCATAATATATCGAGGATTGGTCTGAACCGCGTTTCATAATCACAACTATTGCAACAGCCATTCCAACCAATAATAGCGCCAATATCACTATCACTAACGTCATTAATCCCATTCCCGAATTTGCTTCTTCAGCAGTGATGACATTTGGCATATCTGGGTCCATGTCAAGAATACAAGATGCCTTGTCGAGATGACCACTACAATGTGGTACGATCACATTGTCTATCCAACGGTCTTGGCCGGAAATATTGAGGTAAAGATGCTGCGAACCAGAACCATGTGTCTCGAAGGTAATTGCCTGAGAAGTGAGACTTTGTCCAGGCCCAATCGGTAACTCGACGGTGTCATGATGTAACCACTCACGATCTCTCTGCAAATCTTCCATTAGAGATATCTGTACTACACCAGCCTTAGTTCCAAGACTCTTTACAATTATTGTTACGGCGATGATGTCGCCTTCGACAACTTGGTTTCCTCGTGGAATTGTGCCGTTTTCAAGTGTAATATCAATGGATGTTATTGTAATATCGAAAGAAAGTACGGTGAACGATGGTCGCATAGGGTCAATCTGGCTAGTACCAGTACCTGCGGCCGAATTACCCGCTAGGTCTACTACATCTAGCCACCAGATTAGCGAATCGCCATCCTCGAGACTGATGTTTACTCCTTGGGTGAAATCTGCGGTCCCGCTGTATGAGTGAATTCCTTCGTTTGTAGCAATGTAAGGAATTAGTCCACTGGATTGCCCGCCATCTAGTATGACTCCATTTCGAATGAATGCCCAGTGTACAACAAGGTCGCCTTCAGGTAATCCACCTTGGTCATCGATTGCGATGGTGAATGGAAGAACTTCCAAATCTTCATCGGTCATAACCAGAGGTACTGCAGTGAAAGTCACAGCCGGTGCGATATCATCGACAATGATACCTGTCACGACAGTTGTCGCATCTTCACCTGGAGAAATAACTCCCACTACCGAGTATTCTACAATTAATTCTGGAATTAATAAGGGGCGACTTGGCAGTACCATTTCGGTGGACCATGTTCCATCACTAGAAATATTTGCAAGTGCTGTAACCAATTCTGAACCATAAATTGTCGAGACTTCAACGCCAAGACCGCTCTCGGGTAGAATTGACACTGGTGCTTGCGATACGCTGTATCTAACAGAGCCAGAGAAAGTCAAATCATCACCTGATTTGACATTGATTATGGAATCCGATGGGGATGAAATTGGAGGGGTATTATCAACCATTTCTTCAATTACCGCCTCAAGATTATTATCCAATTTCCATCGAATCTCTCCAAGATTTGTCATCAATTTAACTGGGTTAAATGGGTCATCATCCCAAACACGAATAGTTGGCATGGCCCAGTTTTCAATCAATGTTTCATCAAATGTCCAGTCGAGACTGAATGTGAATTCGACTCTGTATGAATCAGATAATTCTGTGACATTAACATCATGAAGCGTTAGCTGACTACCTTCTGGAGTATACATTGCGCCATTTCTTGGCTCCCATACCAATACGCCAATGGTTTCCTCATCGGTTCCCAAGAGTTGGATATCTATTTGGTCAATTGAATTCACACCATTATCATCGCTTACTTCAAGAGAAAGTGTGTGCATCTGTCCAGCGAGCAAATGTTCTGCTACTGAATCTAGTTGTAGAGATACTGGGTCAATTTCAGTAGGCTCATTTGTTGCAATGATCAAAGTCGCCATGTCAGAATCAACACCCGGTGCACCACCCATTTGCAGAGAATGTCCTGAGAAATCTGTCGACGAGAACCAAACTGAGAATTGTGCATTCATTTCCAATCCCGTTACATCGATTCCACTGAATGATTTCGTGCGTTCACCTGCAATGCCTTCTGGCAATGATTCACTGCGCGTCTGGTATTCCATTGGGTCAGCAATACCATCGCCATTAGAATCATCTGCACCCTCACGCCAATAATGCATAGTGAGTTCAGTTCCGAGAGCCTGATTATCGGTGATGGTTACTTGCAGTCCGAGAGGAGATGTAGGATCCCATGTATATCCATCAGCTTCTTGCAAACGCTGTCCTGTATTTACTTGAAGTTCTGAAACCCATGGTGATTCATCATCTAGACGAATCAATACTGGGGATTGTAAGGTAACATCATCCGCACCGTCTGCTCCTTCGATAGGCCCTACGCGGAGTATGTATGGAGTTAGATTAGCATTCGACATATTTTGTGGTAATGTCACTATTCCTGACCAAGAACCACTGCCAGTATTCATCAAGATATGACTGGTACCTTCAACATCGACTGCGACTACATAGTCGTCTTGCTGTGGCCTCATATCAAGGGTATTTTCGAAGCGCACTGTACCACTTACAATGACGTCACTACCAGACATAGCCCAGAATGGGTATGCCGGATTGAACATGTCTGAAAGAAGATGGCTAGCATCGTCTTCAACTCTCCAAGTATCGACTTGCAAGTCGTTTTCCGATGCTTGAGTTCCAATTCCACCACTCAGTGCACTAGCCGGAGATAATCCATCGCCATTTTCATCGAATGCTTGAGCGGTCCACACCATCTCTGTGGAATCATTCCAATCCCAATCGACATCGAATTGCCAATCGATAACCCAGCGCCCATTGGATTGTGAAAGAGTGGTAGTGTTAAGCAACTTGAGCATCGCTTCTCCACTGGTCTGAACAAATATTCCACCTGTGGATAGGTTGGTAAGGACAACCTGTACCTTATCTCCGGTTGAATCGGTTCCAATCAAGTGGACCTCGGCAATGTCATCATTATCCAAAAGGTGATGATGTTGAGTAGTGAAGCCCTGCATTAAGCCGTTAGGATACCAAGTTTCTGGGACCGCGAAGGGATGATTGGTAATCATATTCTCATGATAGACTCCACCGCCAATACCGACACCGCCTGCTTGTGCAGTCCAAGTGACTGGGACATCGACTGTGACCTCTAGGCCATTATTGGAATTGGCTTCATGGTAAGCTTTGACCACAGACTCCAAGCCGCTAACATTCTCTGTCAATGTGTAACCAATTGCGAAGGAACCCATGGTATATTGCGTAACTGAGGTTGTCGTGAAATCAAATTCGATTACCGACCAATTTCTTGTGCCATCATTGATTGTTGAAGATGCAACTAAACTATTCAGTTGGATACAAGCGGAATGAGTTGTCCAATTCTGTTGTGAAGTTGATGACAGAACATTTCCGTCGTTAAGTATTGAAAGATGGCCAGATGGTGCTGTTGAATTTAGCCCAATTACAAAGGTATGAGGTATTGCATCCTCTGGGATTAGAGCCTGCATAGTTGAAGTGCCAGTATGCGCATCTGAATGCATAATCGATGAACTGTAAATACGTGTCTGCCAGCCATATGATCCATATGCGACATCGGAAACGAATTCCCAATCGTCTGTTCCATCATCTGCAACATCGATTGCTGCATCGTGAGCTGGTTGGACAAATTCGCCCCTAAATGCTAGCGACTCAATTGTTGCACCTGGTGATAGTGTGATTGTAGGAGCAATTCTGCCTTGCATGCCGCCCAAGTTGAGGATCGACCCGGTAGCCTGAGTAGTAGCAAAATTTCCATTGATGCTGAGGAGGCCTACTGTTGCTTGAGTAAAATTACCTGTTACTTCTGCAGAAGATACGGGGCGGGAAGTAATTCCCGTCTCAGCGGATAACTGTGTAGTGACTCCACCGCTATACTCCCAAGTACCATTGGCATTACGCTGGAGAGTGCTTGGAATATTCCATCCATTACCCTCACCGAAATACCGAGTTGCACCGACGGTTAATTCCTTGATAATAGGTGAATAATAGGAATCTGTAGTACCCATTAACAAATCGATGTAAATCGAAGGATAGAGGTCTCGGTCAAGACTTGTAAGTGAAAGAGGAAGACTGCGGTTTTCATGTCCCTCTATGGGATTGCCTGATGAATCGAGTAAAGTTACCCCATACCATGTTCCATTGGGAAGGATGATGTCAGCATCTATGAATCCGTAACCAAGGTCATGAACTGAAGTAAGCGGGCTTCTCCATGCGCCCTCATCATGGAACCAATCGACTTCTAAACCTGCATCATCGATGTACCACCCGCCCATTTGAACAGCGGTATCACTAGACATTGTGAATCTAAAGGATACGTTTGAGCCTGACCAATTTGATACATCATAATCCATCTTTAGCCATGGGACCGCAGATGCAGTACAACTGAACGAACCGCCAGTATACTGGTTTCCGTTCCATACTTCAGAACCGAATAACGACTGAGTGCCTCCAGAAGTAATTGTATCATCATACCATGAGGTTCCATTAGCATAGGAATATGTTACCTGATTCCAAGCACCATTGTTGACCTTCATGAATAGAGCACCACCATCCCATGAGCCCTCCGCACACATCCAATGTTCCCAAGTGAATCGGGCTGATGCACCTAGAGGAACGGAGTATGTTGGAGTGTAAAGGTGATTATCGGAACTTGCATCATAATTACCACAGAGATTGGTACCAAATCCAAGATTTGGCGACCTAAACACTGCAGGTCCGCCAGTAAAATTGGAACAAAGAGAACCAAATTGCCATCCTGTCTGTCCCGCTACATTGGAAATCGCCCAACCACCAGGAGGTAGTGCAGATGAATCTTCGAAACTATCAGTAATGAATAGGGTTCCTGCACCGGGATATTGCCAGTCATTTCCTCCACCATTTGCTGCAGGAGTCATTGATGTTGCGTTGGAGAATGTATTGCTGTAATAGGTTGTACCAGATGAGTCTGTAAGGGTCAGATTATCGAATGTTGCACCTTCTCTGTCATCTGGACTTCCCCCATACTGGACACTCGAATCTGTCTCTACTCTAAATCGCACCCAAGTGGTTGAATCTCCTTGGTAAGTCGCAGGGAGATCGAAGGACATCGATAGCCAGCCGCCAGAATCATCACCGTATCCATTACCGTTGTAGGTAAATCCACCCGCAGGAATTCCACTAGTTCCCCAAGTTGAATTATAAGTCAATGCAGTAGTTGTGATATCGTCCCAATTTGTACCATCAGTAGATGCTTCAGCCCACCAGTTATCATATGTTGAACCCTCTAAATCCCACTCTACTTCAAAATTCATTGCGACTGTACTCGTTGCTGAAGATAAATCGATTGTAGGTGAAGTGAGTACAGCATTTGCGTTATTCGAATAACCACAAGTTGAAGGTGCTTGTGTGATACATCCATG
Organism: uncultured Candidatus Poseidoniales archaeon; assembly: GCA_964577145.1. Lineage (GTDB taxonomy): Archaea > Thermoplasmatota > Poseidoniia > Poseidoniales > Poseidoniaceae > MGIIa-K1. The sequence goes on along the minus strand of CAZNXM010000027.1, from coordinate 4,180 downwards.
ATGCCAATTCCCAGCGGGTGAACCAACATTGGTTAAATCGATATCATCGATGAACCAACCCGGCTTACCACCCATATCTGTTGCTGCCTTGAACCTAAACGAGATTGTAGATGCATTACTTAGGCCTGTCAAATTATCAAGATTGAATGTTGAGGTCATCCATCCACTATAATTCGCATCTGCGAACACACCAAATCCGCTACCTGATGCACCGTTTGGAGTTGTGATATTTGCTGAAGCAGTAGAAGGATACCCCCCGGCTGGTGCCATCCAATTCCAGGCACCATTGTCGAGCTTGTACTCAACCCATCCACCATCGCCGCCACCACTGGTAGAGGAAGCAAAGTGGTACCAATGCGAGAAAGTTAGATTGAAATCAGATATTGGAGAAGGCAGGGGTACTGCTGGAGTCTCAAGAACTCCTGATGAACTAGCAGGCAATGCGGAGCCGGGTAGAGTTGCGGCGACTACGCCACCGTCCACCGCTGCCGCTGGTACAATCCCGTACGACATTGCTTGGTTAGCACCCATTATTGAGCCACCCATACCAGACGGATTGACCACACCCCACATCGAACCGCTTGTGGTCCAATGCCCTGCAAGTTGCAAAGTTGCTGATGCGAATGAGTCTACATTGGAAACGGCAGAATCAGGAGCGAGAGATAGTGAATCGGTGAATTTGCCCATCATCGAATCTGAGAACATTCCAACACTGAAGTTTCCTGGCACGTCTTCACCGGTCCAAGTTTGACCCGTGCCATCGGAAAGCGCACCGGTCTCATCGACATTGATCCATGCATCGATTACTGTCGCATTTCCGGGAACTTGAAAGGCATCGCTAACAGTTTTCGAACTACCGCTTAGCGAGGAAGGCCCTGTCCAACTTGTGACGGCTGCGCTCGAAATATTGGTCAGCATTAGCAATGTGAGAAATGATGCAAGAAGAACGCGACTCCGAGAATTCAAGGTTACCACTCGGACCCTACGGGTCCGCAGACGCCTATGAATACTGCCCCCTCCTTTCATTTGTGAAAAAAAAAGAAATTGCGTGAGAATGGAGCCACCGGCGAGATTTGAACTCGCGACCTCCTCATTACCAATGAGGTGCTATACCTCTAAGCCACGGTGGCGCAAGCGTGGCGACCTACCGTCCCGATATAATCGATTCGGAAATGGCATTCCATGCCGGTCAACCGTTTCGGTTAAACAGGGGAGGCTTGTCAGGCGGCTTGCTGCCGAGATCGCATAGCCTGGTATCGCGCGTGACTGGAAATCACGTGGGCCCGTTCCCGCGAGGGTTCAAATCCCTCTCTCGGCGCTTTCGCTCATAGCTTATGTCTGCAAAGAAGGCGACGATAGAGTGATTTAACCAGGTGAGAACTGAACATTACTCAGCATTATGACCGTTCTCGCCGTCGGTTCAAATCCCTCTCTCGGCGCTTAACGAACAAGTTCGTTGGCGAGGTTTGCCAATATTTTATTGAGCAAACCGGCGCTTTATTGATTGTTAGCTGCATCAGGTGATTGTGGAGTAATCAATACATTGCTATCATCGCTGTATGGAAGATAAGGCAATGAAATCATCCCGCCATTGACATTGATTGGGCAACTCGAACCACAAGCCGGTGCGAGATAATCCTCACCAGTTTCTGTCAGTACTATCCTAATCCCGTGACCTGCAGGGAGTAATGCGTCAATACCTTGGAATTCCATCAGCATTACCAGCGTCTGTCCTGAGAATACTGTTGTCGGCTCACTACCCCCTTGATGATAGCGAATATCCATAGTTGCATGACCGAGTCTCATTCCTGTTTCAGCGTCTTGCATTTCTGCAAAAATTTGACCCCCGTCCATCGATGCCCTGACATTGAGATGTAATCTTGTAAGACCCGAAATGTGCATGTCTTCGGAGAACCCTCCGCACTCGATTGTAGCGGTTTGTACTCCCCCTCCAATCACCGAGAATCCTCCCACTGTGCGACCATCGAATTGGCAGTCATCATTGAGGTCCATATCCTGCCATTCGATATCTTGTGGCGGCCAAGTTTCCTCTATTCTCCACTGACCATCATTTCGTTGAATCTGAGCATTGAGTTCTGGTTGTGGACCAATGCCCTTGAGATAATATTCGTACCACTCAAACAAGTCCTGAGCCCAGTCCCACCTGGTCATATTGTGGATGGCTTCACCGCCATATCCACTGTCCTGAGCATTGTGTTTACTCCATTGGTCTGGATAATTGTGCTCCCATTGACCAAGAATCCCCCGAACTTCGAAACCTGCATCGATGTAATCCTGATACCAATTATAGCCAATGGGGCCGCTGAACACCTGGTGTGGGTCAACATTCCAATCCTGCAATCCTTGAACCCAATAGACTGAACCATTCCAATTCTCAAAGGCCTTGTCAATGAGACTTCTTTCCTCGTAATAATTCTCCATGTATGGGTCTAATTCTCCCATTCCATAAGTGACTGGGCCAGCGAACAGGCCTTCAACAATATCTGGGCAAACATTGTCGAGGTCGTCTTCATTATAATCGACTGTGCTGGAGAAATAGTTCATGTGCATGACTTGAGATCTGGCTTCTGCACTTCCATTTTTGTATAGTAATGGATGAAGAGCTGTTGTTCCTGAAATGGGGACTATTGTTTTCAGATATTCACTGCCTAAGGCTGCTGCTTCCCACTGAGTTGCACCTTCGTATGATTTCCCATATAGGCCAACGTGTCCATTACTCCAATTCTGAGTTCCGAGCCACTCCACTGCATGATGTATTCCAAGCCCTTCTCCTGCACCGCGATAATCGAAACAACCGCTGGAAAGTTCAGTGCCAAATACTGATACTTGGGCAAAAGCATAGCCATGAGGAATGAAATTCTCGAAGATAAATTCTCCACGACCTGCTCCGACAATTCCTGTATGCCCAGACTCTGAACCCGGTTGTCCAAATGAGAAGTATGGGCTGACAACTGCGATTACTGGGACCTGTTCGCCCTGCTCAGTATTGCTCGGTAACCAGTAGGAGAGATGGACTTCTGATTCTGAAGGGCCTGTTTCCCAAATCGAACTAGTATCGACTGTGATGTAAGATTCCTGAACATCGAGAGCGTGGTATGGGCCGGGCTCAAGTACTCGCGAAAATGAATGAGTCATATTCCATTCTAATTGGTGACGGTCCCAGATGCTAGGATAAGTTTCAGAGTCTTCAGATGCAGGAGGTTGGATGTCATCACCAAAGCACCCTGCAAGAGAGGATGAAAGCATGATGACTCCCAAAATAACTGCTGATTGACACCTCCCCATAGGGGAGGCGAGAGGTTCGTCCGTCATCAATGGCTCGCAAATAGATAGTGGGTAGCCGTAGTAGACGGTTAGTTGATAGATTTTGACGATATGGGCCAAGTATGACCAGAGAGGAAGGCTGTGGTTCCTCAGCAAAACTTTGCCTCTGGATTCTTGTTATTGCTATCCTATTACCCATTTCGTATGCTAGTGGCTCGCCTTCTGATTTCGATAATCAAGCAAATGCTGCAGAGGAAGAACCTGAGCCTGTACCGAATGAAGTTACTGAAAGTGCTGTTGATAGTGGTATTTCAATCGGCGGTCTCATTTGGATTTGTGGAATGATAACCTTAGGAATTGTAATATTTGTACTAGTAGCAATTTTGATCCGGCGAGCATTGAGGGGAAATCGCAGCAAAGTAGGCACAATCTATCAGCCAAATATGGCTCAACATCAGCAAAATGAAGCACAACGACTGAGGTATCAATTAGCTCAACAACAACACCAATCTATTCAACTCCAGGAGCAATTGTCTGAGCAATCTGTTTCAACAGCAGAAATTGATTCAATTAAGGCTCAATTAGCCAATATGCAAATGGATAAATTAATGCTTGAGGCCGAGCTTGAAAAAGAAACAAAGGCGGGCACTGTTGTACAAAACATCACCTACAATATCCAAGATAGTGCAATTTCAGGTGACATCAAGGCCAATATTGACCGAGAGGATGGCTGAACCGCCATTGGTAGCTCTCTATGACCTAGGAAATATCGTGTTTTCTTGAGTTAGTGACAATTATTGTAGGCGAATGGTTAATTCGCCGCCATACACCAGTTCGAAGTATGAAGATAGATCGTGTATTTGTTCTACTGCTTGTTGTGATGCTGCCTATGACT
>CAZNXM010000026.1:0-25189 GCA_964577145.1 uncultured Candidatus Poseidoniales archaeon | reverse complement strand
CTCCGGAGAGCTGCCCTATGAGTCCGACGCGCCACCAACTACGCCACCCCGGCAGTTAGTCCGCCCACCGAGGCCCCCTCTTTGAATTATGCGGCATAATTCAACGGTAATTTCAGTGCGAAGGCTTCATCTCCCGTCGTCATTCCGCATAACTGATGGTCGACATTAACACCGCCATGGCTGCGGCCGCCGCTGAGCGACGCAAAAAGGGTAAAGGCGGTGAGAAAAAGCGCAGCCGAAGCGGTGCTGATCTCGGAATTGAATCCTTTGACCCTGTCAAACATGTGGCCAAAGAAAAGGCCGACGCAGCGTCCATGTGGCTAGTTATCGGGTTTGCAGTTCTTGTGGCGGTAATTATGCGATATCTCATAATGCCATCTTCTCAAGAGAAGGCTGATTTATTGTGGTTTCTCCCAATGTCATTGATTGTACTAATCCCTTCTATTCATCGAGCTGTTATGCCGGAACGTTTTGTTGAACATTATACAAAAGGGACCTGGTTCAAAGCATCATTTCTGCACATCTTTTGTTGGCTCGCAGTAACATTTTTGCTATCCAATGCCCCATTTGGAGACATAGTTGCTCCACAAGTCGATGGTTCGTGGGGCGTAGCAATGGAAGGCGAGGAAGGTTGGGATTATTCCTCATCAAAAAAGGGCTCAGTAACCCTTGAAACCGGTTATTCAAATGCGTGGATATTGTTTTCATTCTCAGATAATAACGACCCAACTGATTCAACATATTTGTTGTCTGGGAATTATTCGAACGATGCTTCATTTTACGATAATTTGGATGAAAGTTTTGTTGAAAAGGTTAGACCGCATCCAGACATCGATGAGCCATTTGCCGTTCTTCTTCCCGATGACCTATCAGTTGGAACACACGAAATTATCGTAGAGGTTACAGAACAAGGTTCACCTTGGGAGAATACCAGAACTGTCACACTAAAAATCAAGATTGTTGAGCCGGTTGTAGAGGAACCAGCAAGCGAATGATTAGGCTAGTAACCGGCATAATCTGGCAGTCAAAGCATCGAGTTGTACCGACTCGCCTCCACCTTCAACTAGACGGAAATCAATTTCTGCCATCAATTCAGTCAAATCCAATTTTTGGATTTCAGTTAGGAAGTCGGCACCATATAATTCACGATGTAATTGGTTAACAAAATCAGTTCCGGCTAGGCCATAACGGTCGAGTAACTCTCGTAGTCTCCTCCTCGCAGCATGAAATCCATCTTGGCGGCATGCCATTAGGTATTGATGAAGGGATTCAGGAGGTGCAGTCGCACTTGTTTCATAAATCAAATTCCGGGTGATTTTGTTTTCAAGTGCAGCAGCTACCTGCAGAGCAGTAATCGCTTTACGAAGGTCACCCTGACTGATTCTTACTAGCGCTTCTGCCGCATCATCATCAAGAGCAACACCCTCACTTTTTGCGACACTGTGAACCTGATCGCTTACCTCGGCTTCAGCGAGAGGGCGGAATCTGAAAACAGCGCATCTACTTTGGATTGGCTCGATGATTTTGGATGAATAATTACAAGAAAGAATGAAACGACATGTTTCTGCATATTGCTCCATTATTCTGCGAAGAGCACCTTGGGCATCATTGGTCAATGCATCGGCTTCGTCGAGGAAAATTATTTTGAAACTCGCACCGCCAAATGGTGCGGTTCGAGCGAATTGCTTTACCTTTGAACGAATACTCTCGAGTTTTCTCTCATCAGATGCATTCATCTCAAGGAGATTCTGGCGAAAATTCTCACCGAATACATCGCGAGTCAGGGCCATCGCCGCTGTGGTCTTGCCAGTACCGGGAGGGCCAGCAAAGAGAAGATGAGGAAAGTCCTTCATCGTTGCATAGGAAGCCAAACGTTGTACAACACTTGTCTGTCCTTTGATGTCACCCACCGTGCGGGGGCGATGTCGTTCGACCCATAGTTCGCTCATGGCTTACAGAGGTCATGGTCGATGCACCTTGAACATTCGCTTTGGAATCTCAATTATTGTTTTTTCACCGGCCACCCGTAGGGTGGCCAGCCGAAAGGAACCTATACCTCTACTGGCAGTGGGGGGGTGAGCCACATGTCGCAACCCACCATCAACCCCCGAAGTCTAATGGGATCAATGACACTAGTTCTGATGTTCTTAGTCGCTGATTTATTGTTGCCTGAAGCGTTGCCTGCGTGGCAATCTGACCTTGAAGAGGAGCAGGGAATCTCTTGGACTACCACTACTTCAAGCGTGTATATGGATGCGGGAATCGATTCGGGGAATTCGATGAATAATTACGGTTCAGCCGTTTCTGTAGAACTAGGCCCAACTCAGATGGGGGAGGCGAGGATGCTAATCGCATTCAATAATTCATACAATTCATCATATGTTATCTCAAATGCCCTTCTTCAGGTGACATGTGGTGTAAACCAATCCAACATTGGCACTATCCATATTTTCTCTTCGAGAATGAAAAAGACTTGGGATGAAGGCACAGTCACATGGAATGGCCCAACTCAGTTTGCAAATTGGGGCCAGCCAGGCGCTGATTCTACTGCCGATCACGGTTCGTGGGAGCCACCATTTGATGGACAGAACAACAACACTTTCGATATCAACGTCACTGCAATCGTACAGGAAGCAGCTGCAAATAATCGTTCGACGGTAAATTTGCTTCTCGCGGCAACAGGGACCGGATATACCTGCTATACTTCCGATTCGATGACTACCTCAAACCATCCTTCGCTATTGGTCACCTACACAATGGGCACTCCGGGGTCTGGCGGAAGCCTCACTCCTGATTTTGTCGAAGATGGAACTGCATTGATGGCTGATGATGGACTTGTGATTAGAGCTGATACTACTCCTGATTTGAGTTGGTCAGCACTCAGTGGAGATGATGTGCAAATCCAATTGTCACTAGAGGAGGAATTTGTTTCAGATTTAGATGCTGGTTGGTATTGGAATACTGAGGATAACTCAAGCCTGTTTACCATTAATGGCACTTCGGGTTCGATGGGGATGTCTACCAACGCATTAGCGAATTCTTCAACTATGTATTACCGAATGCGTGCCATAGATTCAACACGTCAGATTGGAGATTGGGTCACAGGATATTTCCATCTCCCAGGACACTCAGTTACCGATAATAACGATGGAACCGCAACCTTCTCTTTCACATTTGATGATCTCGGATTATCAGAGGATACTATCGAAGATACATTTGTTGACAGCACATCTGGGCAATCGAAAAATATCAATCACGGTAGTGATGATGTAATCACTGTTGGAGCCACTTCAACTTCTCAACAGAAATATATGCTGATGCGATTAAATCTCGATGATATTGGAATGCATTCCAATTCGACAATAGTAAGCGCCACACTATCTTTGAACAGAAATACTTCAACAAGTTCAGCATTGGTTTCAGCTCACGTAATGGATACTGATGCGTGGGTTGAGGATGAGGTAACTTGGAAGAAATCCACAAGTTCTACTTGGTGGGATGATGGTGGAAGAACTCAATCAATGTCGGTTGCAAATCTGATGGGCAACCAGACCTCTTCAACTTTTGACTTTGATTTGACAGTCGCACTCCAAAGGTATATCGATCAAAATTCAGGAACACCACCTTCTCCACCTTCTTCGTCAAGCGATGGTACACTTGATTTGATGTTCGTTGCATCGACATATGGCCGAGAAGTATCGGGGAGTTCCGATGTAGTTTTCGATTCTACTGAAACCACCAATGGAACAGAACCAGTAATGGAAATCACATACCGATATGGAACTGGACAAGCACCGACTTCTCCTTCACTATCCAGTCCAATTAACGGAATTGGAGTTTGGAATGTCTCCGGGCACAACCTCAGCGGAAATACCACTCCTGATCTCGTTTGGAGTACAGCTGGTGTTTCAGGTAATGACATGATTCTTGAACTTTCAGCAGATGCAGATTTCCGTGAAATCGTAAAGACTGTCGATACATCCGTCGACACTGACTTTGCACCTGCAGATGGAAGTTGGTCACTAACTGGAGCAGATTCCCTAGACCTTGGTGTTGGATATCATTGGAGAATTTCTCATAGGGATTCAAATGACCACCAAGGATGGTGGTCTGCGGATAATTTCATAGTTTCAGCATTAGAATCTCAGTATCTTGGAAATGACAGATACGAGATGAGGTTACGCCATGGAAATGCTACAACTGCTGGCGATGCACCATATTGTGGAGACACATACATCGATAGTGGAACTACAAGTTCGAACTACAATGGCGAAGATGTAATGCAGATTAGTTACAATACTTATCCAGCAGAGACAAGTGTACTGATTGGATGTGATTTAGTCAGCCATCTATTACCATCAGGTTATGCAGTTGAAAGTGCAGAACTTTCAATGCGGCTCGATGATTATCCTTCCGGAACACCAGTCGTTGCCGCATGGGAATCGAGACAGCACAACTGGACGGAAACCGGAGCGACTTGGGCAACATATGACGGCGTGAATAGCTGGGGTACTTCAGGTGCAAAGGGATGGGAGCGAGCAAGTCTGCTTGATTCGACCTCGATAGGAAGCAGTTATTCTCCTGGAGATAGGATGGAACTCGATGTTACATTAGCTGTTCAAAATGCAATGCGCGAAGGAAGAGCAGTAGATTTGATTGTGGGATTAGTTGGAATTGGTACTGGCAATAACCGAGATATTTTGCTCAGTCCAAACTCAGATTCAACTGCATCAAATCGTCCTCAATTATCCTTTGTTTATGTTCCGGGCTCTAATGCAATTCCCGCAGAACCAATGCCAAGTATGCCTTTGAATGGAAGTTGGTCTGTAGAGCAAGGAATAGAACCGGCTCCAATTACTCAGCCGACGCTTGAATGGAATTTCACTTCTGGCAACGTTACCGTAGGAGGTTGGTCGATAGAACTCGATACATCGGATACTTTTGATTCGGGTAATTTGCTTACTGCTGCGAGTTGGAATGATGCAGGATTCGACATTACTAACATGACATATGATATCAATACCGAACTATTTGTTGGTAATACATGGCATTGGCGAGTTAGAGCAACATCTACAACTAACCAAATTGGAAATTGGTCTGATGTGTATCACTTCCAACTTCCCGATATTACCACTTGGAGTATCGATGCTGATACAGCAGCCGTTGAGATACGTCACAGAGATGCATTACCACATTTGAATCTTCCAAACTTTATCGATACTTGGGTTGTTGATGGAGGAGCTGATTTCAACCAGACTCATGCAAGTTCTACCTCCCTCAAGGTAGGGACTGATAGTAATGGAAATAATGCAACTTCGCTGCTAAAGATCCCATTGACGGAGTTACCGAATCCGCAAAACGCTCACATTTCTGAAGCTACTCTCAATATTTACGCAGAATTTGGTTCTAGTAGTACAAACCATGTATCGGTGCACCCTGTCCTTGTCGATTGGAATACAGATGCAAATGGTTCACATTATGATGGAACACTTGAATGGGATGGAGGTGCAGGCCTTGGTGCTAATGATAGCGGTGGATTTAGCGATGTATTGGATGGTGCAAATGCCAATTGGATGTCACTTGATATTTCCGAATTAGTTCAAGCAGCATACGCTAATGGCGAATCACATCTTTCAATAATGTTGCAGGGAACTCCAGGGCAGGGTCAAACTATTTTCACATCTGTTAATGGAACTGCCTCACAGCATCCGTGGATGAACTTGACATGGGCAAATGGCAGCGCTTCTACTGCGCCATCAGCTGGAAATAATGTATTGCCAACCAATAATCAGATTGTTTGGGATACTTCTACACACGCTCTATTACCAGACCAAAATACCACCTTTGAATGGTACCATGCAAACTCCGGAAGTGTTGATGATTGGCGCTTATTCATTTACGACGACCACTCTAATGTTCGTTCAGGATGGACAATGTATGACAGTCGTGAACTCACTACTGGATGGGGAGAGGATTCCACTGGCAATTATTCGTTAGTCGCTCCAACCAGCCTTACAGTTGGTACAAGTTTCAGATGGTTTGTTCAACCAATTTCTGATGATATTCTCGGAAGTAGGGGAAGTTCGAGTATTTTCCATATACCATCTGCTACAGGAGCGACAATAAATTCGACAGATGCTAATTTGAGTCTACAGGAAGGCCAATTAGTTGAGGCACTCGCTTATCCAAGTATTTTCCTTGATACAAATATCGATTCAGGGTCGACAATGACTTCGTATGAGAGTGGTTCTCATCTGATTGTAGGACGTTCAAATGCATCCTCCTCGTCTTCGCATCACTCTTTTGCATTGATAGAAATTAACTGGTCGAGTCTTCCAATTCCGGACTCACATGAATTCGTCGATGCAACATTGACATTAACTCGACTCAACGGAGGAGAGGCAACTCAAGAAACAATTACTTTGGTAGTAGGTGAACTCACAACTGCATGGAATGAAAGTGCGACATATGCAAGCCCAACTGGAGATAATAATTCCTGGGGCTCTACTTCAACACCGGCAATTGATATGGTGAATGTAACTTATGAAGATTCCACGGTAGACCTTGATGTATCATATGCGGTTCAACATGCTCATGCTTCGGGTAGCGATACAATTTCACTGATTATTACAATTCCAACCACTCAAGACGAGTGGCATTTCGCTAGTAGCAATTACAATTCCGACGAATCAATGAGGCCAGAATTATCACTGACGTGGAGGACTGGTGAACAATGGTTACCACCTGTTGCAACAGGAGTATTACCTTTGGATGGCTCAACGATTTGGAATCAGACATCTTCTCGCCCACGTGGTGCAGACAATGTTACTGGAACTTGGAATTCCACAATTAATAATGAGACACGTTGGGTAGCACAAGTTTCCCTAGATCCATATTTCTCTGATGTGGAAAATACTTGGCTCTATGATTTCACTGACCCATCAACATATAATGGAACTTTCAGTTCTTCGACAATTAATGGAAGCGAAGTTATGTCATATGTCACACCAGATGACATCGTTTGGGGAGACTATTGGCTCTATTGGAGAGTGAGAGCAGAACAAGACCATCGCTTAGGTGCTTGGACAAGTACTCATTCATACCGTGTACCTGGAACTTATGGCTCGGATGATGGTGCAGGAAATCATTCGATTACCCTATACCAAAATTCAGTCTTTGACGAAACTGGTGAATTACCAGGAGTCCCTGATTCAACAATTGATTCGACCTTAGGAAATAGTGCGCTCGGAGCATCATCAGTATTGAACCTTGGAATCGCTCCAAGTGGTTCTGGTGAAACACAGATGTTGATTTCATTCGATTTGGGAGAACTACCATTCCCAGCAGCGATGACGCCAACTAGTGCATTGTTGTCGATGTATAGGCACAATGTATCGGGAACTTCGTCGTTAACAGTAAGTGCTCACGCTTGTGACACATTTAGTGAGAATAGCGTCACTTGGAATAATTCACCATCGTGTCTAGCCTCAGAGATTACGAGGTCTACCCTACTGGTGGCTCCACCAAATACTTGGGTTGAATGGGATATTACTTCTCTCGCACAATCGAATGTAGCCAATGGAAATAACACACTGACAGTATTGCTGAAAACCGTTGGAACACCGGGTTCTAAACATGGCTTCCATTCTGGAGATTTCTGGAATGAAACCTACAGGCCTCGTTTGATTTTAGATTATGTCGATAACGTAAATGGCGTTTTACCGCCAGCTCAGCCAACGCTGAATTATCCTGCAGACGGAGGGGTACTCTACAACACCAGTTCTTGGGTTCTCTCTAGTCAAGATCAACCTCAATTAAGTTGGAATGCAGTTCCAAATGCAACAGGATATGTAGTTACAATTTCTCAAGCAAGTGGACAACTGAAGTACAAATCTTGGGAGGATTCTGAAATTAATGGTACGACCTTTACATTCACAAATAGCTTGGCTGCTGGGTCGGTTTATCAGTGGTGGGTTCAAGCGATTAACGGAAGTATTCCGGGACCATCTTCTTCACGCAGTACCTTTGCAATTGGTGACCCTCAGGATAATACTGACAACGGAGACCACACTTGGACATACGTATTCCAAACCGGTAACGAAGTCGCTGATATAGGCCATACAAATATCCGAGATTCATACATTGGAAACGGTAATCCTGATGAGAATCATGGTAGTAATCCTATGATTGCAGGTACCGATTGTGAGGGCGCATTAACAGAATGTAGAATGATCTTTGCTCTCGACAATAGTCAGATTCCATTGCCGATGGCTGCTAATATTCATTCAGCCTCGGTATTATTGCAAGTTTCAGACCAGCAGTTCAACAATGCCAATTTCCTGAACTTCTCGGTTCACAGGCTCTTAACAAGTGCCTGGAGTCAGGCGGGCTCGACTTGGAATTCATCCTCGTCGGGAGTCAATTGGGCTACTCCTGGAATGACCGCTGGCATAGATTACGAAACCTCACCAATCTCCATTACGTCTGTAATGCCAGGTACGACAGAGGTTTGGTTGGAATTGGGTCATGACAATATGCAGATGGATGGTGACCATGCGTGGATAATAATTGCGACACCTGATTCTGGTGCGGCTTGGATGGAATTCTATCCTAGTGAAGGACAACTTTCAGAGCGCCCGTTGATTACTATGAATTATACAGATGTAGATTCTGTAACAATATCTCCTTCAGGCTCTACTACTGATGCCGATACTTCAGTTCAGTACTCGCATCTCTTAGAAGATGCTCTTGGTACGATGATTAATGAAGATGTAACATGGTCTTCAAGCGATGATAATATTGATTCAAATGGACTGTATACTCCAGAATTAATGGGTCAGCACACAATCAAGGCTTGTTTCGGAGTTATTTGCAGCACAGAGACAATTACAGTTACTCCAGGAGTACCTGTTACACTCGTAGTTTCAGATACAAGTGAGATAATTACCGCAGATGAGTCATTCACCATTAATGCCGAGATACAGGACCAGCATGGAAATACAGTCCCTGGGCAAGTAATCAGTTACACTCCGACTAATGGAAGCATGACAGGATCTACATTCATGCCATTTGCTTCTGGTGCTCATACGATTACAGTAGGATGGTCTACCCAGACTATCGATGTACTCGTTGTGGTAAATGGAGGAGTTCCAACGCATTATATGACCTCAGGTTGTGAAGATGTCATCAAGGCAGGAACCACATGTATTCTCGATTGGACTTTACATGACCAATTTGGTAATCTGCTTGACTTAGCAGTTGGAGGCGGCATCTCTTGGAATACAGCTGAAGGTGTATTTACTGAAGCAAATGGAACATATTTCGCCACATTAATTGGAGTTCACGAGATTACAATGCTCTCTACAGGAGGAATCTCCCATTCACTTAATGTCACTGTAGACCATGGAGAAATGTCCTATCTAGAACTCAATGCCTCAGTGACAGAAATCACTGCGGATGACCGAGTTTGGTTCAATACGACTCGAGTCGATATCATGGGTAATCGGCTCTCAGTCCTCGTGCCATCTGGAAATTGGACTTACTTCGATGGATTATTGGAAGAGGGGCAGCCCGCGATTTGGCATGCTGAAAGCCGTGGTGCAAAACTAATCAAGGCACAATATGCAGGAATGGAAGCCGAAGTCACAATTCAGATTAGCGAAGGTGCAATCACTGGATTAATTCTAGTTATCCAATCTGTGGATTCAACTAGTTCCTTACAAAATTTGACAGCAGATGATGACCTTACTGTTAAGGTGAAGGCGCATGATTCAGATGGAAATAGATGGACAGAAGATGTGAATTGGAGGATTGAACATGCATTGTATAATGATCAAGACGTACTACAAGAGCAAATTTATGGTTCCAGTACTTACTTCGTCCCAGTTCATGCAAGTCAGACGCCATATACTCTCTATGCAACCTATGACGGGGGTTCTTCATTCCTTGAAGTATCACTGAGTATTATGGTTGTACACGGAGATTTAGTCACAATAGAATTGCTTCAGCCACTATCATTATCGCAAGATATTGATGCTGACATGAGCCTCAATTTCTTACCACAGTTGACCGATAGTGATGGTAATATCATTGATTCATCGATAATCTCCTATCGCTTGACAAATGCAGAAAATGGCAGCACTACGAATATCACAGATGCAATTCTTGCATCTGCGGGTAATTGGCCAGCCACAGAGGTTGGAGAATGGAGTATTACCGCATGGGCAATCAATGATGAAGGATATGAAATTTCAGAAACCGTCGATATTATTGTGAGACATGGTGAAGCGGTTTCTGTAGAAGCAAAAGTTCCTGCAGATACTGCAACTTCAGGGGATACTTACGGTATTGAAGTAACAGGTACCGATTCAGACGGCAATGAATTCCCTCAGGATGTAATTTGGAGAGAGGACGGCAAGAAGTCACAAGTTGTGAATTCAACAGGTGAGGCCGGCGAGTATAATTGGGATGCAACTACGATGGGCGAGCATATTCTAACCTATTCAGTTGGTTCTGCAACTAATACTTGGACGGTAAATGTCAATCCTAATCCAAAGGTTGACGTCATAATTCTGCACATTCTTGATGATCGAGTAGAGCAACTTGAATCATTGGAGATTTGGGTGCAAACCTATGATGCATGGGGCAACGAAATCAGTGTCCCACCATCTACTAGTGTCGAGTCAACTGGACGAATGACAATAATTCAACTGAATGCGAGTAATTGGCAAATAACTTCACTCGATGAAGGTAAGCAAACCATTACGGTTCAGCAAGGTAATGTCCAAGCAATTGGTGAAGTGCAGGTTGATGGAACATTCCTTGGATTCTTTGAGGCTGGAGGTGCACTATATTATGCAGGCGCAGGTCTAGGTTTGTTGATATTCATTGTATTGCTTGTTGTCATCGTAATGGTATTGCGCTCAGGCTCTTCTGATTATGATGATGAGGATTATGATGACGAAGACGATGATGGCGACTACTACGACGATGGACCGTCTACAGGACTGCAAGGGCCTGGACCCGCTGGGCCGCCACCAAGTGAGCCCGAACCTGAAGAGGATACGTCATGGATAGTAGAGCATCGATTTGACGACGATGGTACAGAATGGGCCGAAGATGAAAACGGAACATGGTGGTATCGTGATTCCGGCGCAGCAGAATGGGCTGAATGGACTGACTGAAGGGATTGTTTGATATCCATAAATGAGACTGGTACAGGGAGATGACTCTCGTGAATAGACGACTCACCTGCAGCCTAATCGTTTTGCTATTGCTACCCACATTTGCGACAGTTTCTGCAGCTGTTCCTGCTAGTATTGAGATCGATAGTCCAAGTACAGAATTGACTGCAGATGGTGCATTGAGGCTCAGTGCGGTAGTCAAGGATAGTGCTGGAACTATTATCGACGAGCCGGTTACTTGGTCAAGTTCTAGTGGCTTAATCGATTCTACTGGACTATTCACCCCCGGGTTGTCAGGCCTCGTGAATATCACAGCTACTAGCGGGGGAGTGAACCAAACCCTCCAAATTACCGTTACACCAGGGTGGCCGGTTTCTATTGTATCAGATTTTAATCGAACGGAATTCAATGTCGATGAAATAGTGAATTTAACAGCACATCTTGAGGATAGAGCTGGTAATGTTATCAGCGGTGATGTAGGATGGAGATGCGATAATGGCGTCATCAATCATTCAGCAAAAACTTGGACCCCAGCAGGAGTTGGAAATCATACTATGCGGATGGTGTGGAGTGAATTGGAAACTCAGGTCAATATGTTGATTGTACCAGGAGCACCAGTTGAGATAATAATTCCATATGGATTAGTAATTCAAAGTGGGGCTCATCTCCAGATAGATGCAAGTGCCATTGATAGCTATGGAAATGAAATTGGAATTTCAAAGGCTGGCGAACTAACATGGAGTGCTGAGAGAGGAACAATTACTCCTCAAGGCGTATTTGTGAGCACTGAACCTGGCCTTTGGGTGATCAATGTAACAAGTTCTTCTGGGGCAAATGGTAGCGGAAATATCAGGGTACTACCCGCAGCAGCAACTGGTTTGGCAATTGAATTGGAGTCGACAGAGATACGTGCAGGTATTCCAGTAAATTTGACCTCAATCAGAACAGATGTGCTTGGAAATGAGGCTCAAGTTCTTCTTCCACTTTCAAATTGGACAGTACCTTCTGGTTCGCTTGAACTGGATGGTGAACAAGTAGTTTGGACACCATCTAGAATTGGGTCTTGGACGATTGCAGTGAATGACCAAGGTTATTCTACAACTCAAGTTGTTAATGTTGAAATGGGTCCATCAGTGGGCCTTAACATCAATCTCGATACAGATGAGGTTAGATCAGGAAGCTCAGTTGTCGCTTCATTGATGGCATATGATGCAGTTGGAAATGAGTGGTCAGTAACCGGAGCATGGGATGTTGCAGAAGAACTCGATGCTTCAGACCACATTTCGTGGATGCTATTGAAACCCGGTCCGGTCGGAACATATTCAATCTCTGCTACATGGTTTGATAACGAGACTGCGACAGTCCATGAATCCAATATCGGTGTCGAAGTCGAACCCGGTTCACTCGCACGAATGCTTATTCCAGAAACGGGAACTAAGGTCCCTTCGGATGGCGTATTAGAACTCTCACCAATTTTCGAAGATGAATATGGAAATGTTCTGGATGACATGCATGTAGTTTGGATGATAGATGGTATCGATCGAACCATGGAAATCGAAATTGCTGGTGGCAAATGGGCGCCTTCATCGCTTGGAATGCATGAAATTCGTGCAATGTCGCAAGGGGTATTTGCTATCGTCGACGTAGAGGTTACGCCAGGTACTCCACGGCATGTTGTCACAAATGTAGACGACGGTTTTACTGTTGCAAGTGGTACAGAGTCTGAAATTTCGATTTCCACTCTAGATGTTCATGGAAATCAGGCCCCGGCGGCAAGTGTCCAATTCATTTTTGATGATCCATCAGGGGAAGTAAATCCTTCACCCAAGGGTGATGGTCATTGGATGGTATCTGGAGGTATGGCTGGTGAATGGAACCTTCGAATCACAGCCGGAGATGCTACAGCCGACGTCGCAGTCACTGTGGTCCCAGGTACTCCCGAGCGACTAATTGCTGAAATTCCAGACGAGGTTCCCGAGCAGGGTACTACTCTGATAATTCGAGTATATGCTATCGATTTGAATGGAAATCGAATCGAAGTCGAACCTTCTGATACTACAGTTGATTGCACAGTAGGAAAAGCGAGCCATATTGGTGCGGATTCTTGGGAGATTGAAGTTTCCGAAGCTGGAAAATCACACGATTGCAAAGTATTGTGGAGTGGATTAATTGCCCAGCGCTTTTTTGATGTTGATGCAGTTCTATTCGGAGGCGGATTGGGAGATACCAATTCAGCATTGACGATGGTTATGGTGATAGTATTCCTATTCCTAGCGATTATGGTGGTTTTGATTCGTAGAATGAAGGCTGAGGATTCCAGGGGAGATATTTGGAGCGAGGAATTCGAAGAAGAGGATATGGAGCCAGATATCGACGCAGATTTACAGGTAGATGAGAAGGAAGTCCCTCCTGTTTCTGAACCAGAGCCTTCACCAGTAGTAGAATCGGTGCCTGAGGAGGAAGAAACTACTGAGCAAATGCGTATTCGACTAGCAGAAGAGGCCAAGAAAACCGGTGTCATGCAAGCCGCTCCAGGTACCGTCCAAGGAGAAACAGGATGGTATATCGATACAAGTGGTGAACTAACATCATGGCAGGTTAGTGAAGATGGCGGATGGACGCGCTTATCCTGAAGTGATTCAATCACTTTCATTATCTACATTTTTAGTGCGATTTAGTAATTTCATTCCAAATTCTTTGAATGGGGTCATTCTTGGTTGAGTATGATGCTTTTTGCCATATAATTGGTAAACAACCAATCCAACCACAATGGCTGCTGCTGCACCAATAATCGCTTTCAGGCCCATTATTAGTATCAAAATTATTCCTGCAACAATTCCCCAAATGTGGATCAATGGGTATAACGGGCCTTTGTATTCTGGATTCCATTCCTGCTTGTAACTGGTTTGACGTAGAATAATTACACAAGAATTTATCATAATGAAAATCATAATTTTGAATCCGGATGCTAATTTTGCAACATCTTTTACCGGCAAAGATAGAATGGCCATTCCCATAACCGCAGCAGTTAGAATGATGGGCCAATGCGGAGTCTCATACTTTGCATTGACTTCCTCTAATGATTGCGGAAGCAATTTATCTCTAGCCATTGCAAACAAGAATCTAGACGATGCTAGAAGGCCTGCTAAAGCCATGGAAATCATAGTTAATACCGCTAGGACCGCAGCAATTACTCCAACTGTTGAACCAGCAACAGCCTCGACGAATTTGTAAATAGGGTCCTCTATTGTTGAGCCATCGCTATTGGTCCACCATTCGCCCGGAATGGCTGCCATCATCATGTAAGTAATCGAACAATAGAGGATTGTCGCAATCAATAATGATAGCAAGATACCATACGGTAAATTCCTTCCAGGATTTTTCACCTCGCCACCAATCGCAGCAATCTTAGTCACTCCAGCATATGCTACGAATACAAATGCAGAGGTTTCAGCAATTGTCCAAGGATCAGCATTCATTGCTGAATTCCACGGTTTTGACATATCGGTAGTTGGTTCAAACAGAGCCATTATTGAAACTCCGAATAATAATAACAAGGTTAGCCCTAATATTGGTGTTTGAATTGCTTTAACTTTCTTAACCCCAAGAAGATTAACAATTGTAATCAGGATTAATGCTGTTAATGAAACAACATATGTGCTCAACTCGATATCGAAGTAAGTTGTAATAGTATACATATATGCTGAAAAACCAATTAGGGCAAATGATGATTTCAGCAAGAATGAAGCCCATAATCCGAGGCCACTAATAGTCCCAATCAATGGACCGTATGTTTTCTCTAGGTATACGTATGAACCTCCACTAGAAGGCATGCCAGATGCCAATTCTGATTTTGAAATTGCCCCAGGTAGAACTACAGAAGCAGAGAGTAAGAATGCTAGCCAAATACCTTCACCCATCATTTCTCCGGCAAATGATGGCAAAACGAATAGACCTGAACCGAGCATAGCTGAAAGTGAAATAATAATTACACCAAGGAGGGTTAGGGTTCTCTCAAACTGGACTTTAACATCGTCCACTACACCCTTGACATCACCTTGCAAAATCTTGTCTGCAGTGCCTTTCAAATCCATAATCTCACCTTCCGGATTAAGACAGGTATACTTCCTGTATTCCTAAGCAAGAGCCCTAACTAGTTATTCATTGCTACATACTACAGCGCCAATGTTCCGAAATCCGGAAGATTATGCCTTTGCTATGACTTTCAATTCGACAGCAATAGGAGTAGGAAGTGCCCTAATCGCAAGCGTGGTCCTCGTTGGCCCGACCTTTCCAAGTGTTTCAGCCCACACTTCATTATATCCGGCGAAATCACGGTCCATGTCGACTAAAAATGAAGTTACATCAATCACTTTGTCAAGTGATGAACCCGCTTCCTCAAGAATACGTGATACATTTTCAATGACTGCTCTTGTTTGAGCCTTGATATCATATTCGAGGGAATTTCCCTCCGAGTCTCGAATCGGCCCTCCAGGAATGGAATTATCACTGGGTTGGCGAGGACCAACACCGGAGAGATAGAGCAGATTTCCTTCTCTTCTAGCATGGGGATATGCACCTACTGGCTTGGGCGCCTTATCGGTATTGAATGAAGACTCTCCAGTAGTTGGTTCATGGAGTGCAACTCCATGGTCATCACCTTCTTCTCCAATATCAAGCACATTTCTATCGCCACCATAGAATTCGACATCATCCTCGTCGTATTCCTTATCGCCAGTTCCATTAGACTCAGGATCGAGAACAACTACTGCGGCGCCAGCTCCGTGTATTGCTTCGTAAGCAAGCACTTCACCAGTTAGGTCATTACGATTATCATTCATTGCAGAAAGCCACCACATCGGTTTGAAAGCCACGACTTTCTTCACACGAATTTGGTCGTGAATTGTGCGACTTAGTTGACCAATATCTTCGAGCCGACCTTCAGATAGGAACTCGAGAATTTTTCGATTCCATTCATCATCTTTCAGTGAGTGGATTCTATCTTCATGAGGCTCAATTGGTTCTGTAAACATCCTATTGGATAGTGACATTACCGATACAGCAACCGCTTTCTTTCCTTGAGCCTTTACAACATCCATGCATGCTTTTGCGAGCACGGTAGTCTCTGCTCTATTCGAATAAACATTAGTTGAACAAATAACTGCGGGAATACGGTTTCCAGGGTTCAGTAATTCCAGAGCAACAACTGAACCAACATCGATTGGGAATCCATGGTAAGCAACAGTGCGGCTTTCAAGGCCACGTGCCTTGTTTGCAGCATTCCATGCATGAGCAAATTCCGTATCAATTTTCAAAGAGTATGGAATCGAACCCAAGTCGTGGAAGTCAGCATCAACCATAACCCATTCAGGATTAGGGTCGGCTTGGATTTGATGACCGATTACACTTGGCCAAAGTGTGGAGTAGATAATCAGTAAGTCGGCATCGGTTTCTTCGATTTGGCGCCGAGCCTCATCATATGCGTCACGTATTCGTTGCCACCCCTCGTTCTTCTCAGGACAAAGTACTGGGTGAGGATGGGCTGGAACAACTAGGGATTTGACAATCTCTCCAGTCATCATTCATCACCCCATTCATGGCATGGCCATTCCATTATCGCATTTCCAGTTCCAATTATCGTTCCATATCCATGCAAAATTGCTGGCTCTTCTGGAATGCCCATTGCTGAAAGTATCCAAGAGAATGCTCCACCGTCAGACTCACTGATTGCCTGTTCACAAAACTCAGGCATTTCATCGAGAATTTGTTGGCTTTTTCCTGCTCGCATTAATTCAATCATTCGCATATCCCAGAGATGCATTGCATGACTGGTAATATGCTCCTTGCTCATGTCTTCAGGAGGGTTTGTTTCAGTTGTGAAATGACGGTGTGAAAGTGAGTTTGATGCAACTAATAAGCAGCGCTTTCCACTTGCCTCAATCGCTTTGGAAGTAGCTCTTCCCAATTCAAGCATCATTTCCTGCATCACTTCAGGAGAGTAATAGTCCATCCCACGATTGCTGGAAATAGAGACAATTGGCTTATCCCATTCCGGCCTCAACATATGACAGGAAACAATAGTGCCGTAATCAACACGGAAGTCAGGGTTTTCCATCATCTTCACAGACATACCGTCAGATTTCGCTTGGTCGTGTATTGCACGAGCGAGATCAACATCGATTTCAATATCGTAATCGAAGCGGAATAGATTAGGGAATACAGGGTCTACACTCTTCGAAGTACAACGTGGTAATCCAATGAAGTGAGTTCCTACATATGTTTGCCAATGTGGAGACAAAATTACGATTACATCGTAATCAACTTTGGAAAGAGATTGACGTAGACGCTCATAGCCCCATCGAAGTTGTTCCCAGCCGCCTTCAGATACCGGTTCATTCTGTGGCGGATTATCTGCATAGACAAGATGAGGTGGATGCGGAGCAAGGCAACCGGCGACAATGCTTCCCTTGGCCATGTTAGCACCAAGGGCCTCCGCATCTTCTATGCATCGGCGGCGCTTCCCCTGCATTATGGAGGGCGAAACCGATTTCAAATTCCACCATGTTTTGGTTCCAGGAATCTTGGGATTTGCACTTGGCGTACTTGCAACTCTGATTGATATTGGCCCCAATCCCATGCAGGTTGCACTATTGTTAGCAATACTACTCTCACCTGCAATTGCTCACCTCACCAAGACACCTATTGGCTGGGAGCACAGTCTCGGTTTGGCAATAATTTGTTTAATTGAAGCCGGCTTATGGTTTGGTGGAATTAGTTATTTCAACACGGTAATGGTTCTAATTGTCTGGTTATGGATGTGTTCTTCATGGTGGCGACTTGAATTGCCACCATTCCGTATTGGAGTATGGCACGGATTCGGTTTGAGCTTCACCACCTTAGCAGGTGGATTATTGGCATTTGGTTTACTTCAGTAGGACTCTTCCGTATTGGGGAAGTCGCCACTGCGTACATCGGAACAGTATTGTTCAACTGCGCCAGAGATTTGGGATTCCAAATCGAGATATCTACGAAGGAAACGGGGGCTAAAATCGGTGGTAATCCCCAACATGTCGTGCAAAACCAATACCTGGCCATCGCAATCTAAACCGGCTCCGATTCCAATAGTTGGAATCGAGACGGCCTCACTCACTTGCTTTGCCAAATGAGCGGGAATTTTTTCCAGAACGATTGCGAAGCAACCCGCATCTTCGAGTAATTTTGCATCGTCAATTAATTTTGCAGCTTCCTCATCTTCCTTAGCGCGAACAGTATAGGTTCCGAATTTGTAAATCGACTGTGGAGTTAGACCCAAGTGTCCCATTACTGGGATTCCAGCAGTCAGGATTCTCTCGATACTTTCGACGATTTCAGAACCACCTTCGAGTTTTACAGCATGGCCATTTGACTCTTTCATTATGCGTATTGCACTTTCTAATGCAATTCGTGAATTGCCTTGGTAACTGCCGAATGGCATATCGACAACGATTAGTGCACGATCTACTGCTCGCTCTACACATTGTGCATGGTAAATCATGTGGTCAAGAGTCATAGGAACAGTAGTATCCATTCCAGCCATGACATTCGATGCAGAATCTCCAACAAGAATTACATCAACTCCTCCGCGGTCGACTAACTTAGCAAGTGAGAAATCATATGCTGTAAGCATAGTGATTTTTTCTCCAGCCCGCTTCATTTCTTGAAGCGTATTGGTCGTGACCTTGCGGGCTTTACTATGGACCGACATCTCCTCAACTCCGAACCATCGTGCAGGCTATCCGACTTCAACCCTCGTGAACGCAGATATTGATTGCTTCACTGAAGAAACCAAGGGACCACGCTCCTCCTTCACGCCCAACGCCGCTATTCTTCACGCCCCCAAAGGGAACTCTAAGATCACGGTGGAGCCAAGTGTTTACCCAAACCATTCCGCTATCGATTTGCTCTGCGATTTCTCGACCTCGGTTTTCTGACCAAACGCTACCTGATAATCCGTATTCTGTACAATTAGCCATCTCGATTGCCTCTTCATCGGTATCAAATTGATGAATGGTGACCACAGGGCCAAAGATTTCCTCTGTTGCAGTTCTACTAGTATGGGATAATCCTCCTATTACAGTTGGTTCAATCCAAGCACCAGACTTGTTTGGAACATTGCCACCCGCAAGGATTTCCCCCCCTTCCTCCTGTGCTAGTTCGATGTACGAAAGCACCTTTGCACGATGTTCTTCACTAATTACCGGACCAATTTGGAAGGCCTCTAATTCCTTGAGATAACGCTGCATGAATTTATCATGAATCGAAGAATGTACGAGTACTCTAGACCCACAAAGACAGATTTGCCCGCTATTGAGGAACGAGGCGCGAAGAACACCAGGGACCGCTTTATCGAGGTCCGCATCTGCTAGTACGATGCTTGCATTCTTTCCACCGAGTTCGAGACTCAGTTTCTTGAACATTGGAGCAGCGGTAGCAGCAACGATTCTTCCTGTAGCGGTACCGCCGGTGAAAGAAATAGCCTTGATATCAGGGTGTTCAACAATTGCTTGCCCCACTTCAGGGCCATAACCATGGACAATATTTAGCAGACCATCCGGAAGTCCGATTTCAGTACAAATTTGTCCGAGGTAGTGTGCAGTTAGAGGCGTAATTTCACTGGGCTTGGCAATAATTGCATTACCCATTAGAAGTGCAGGAGCGATTTTCCACGTCATTAGGTAAAGGGGGAGGTTCCATGGACTAATGAGCCCAACAACTCCTATGGGCTTACGCAAAACAAAGTTTGTCGCATCTTTCATTTCAAAAATTTCTTGTTTTTGTTCACGGCCAAAGGCTGCGAAGAAGCGAAAGTTGGAGACCGAACGAGCAGCATCGATATTGCGAGCAACATCGTAAGGCTTGCCGGTATCAAGTGATTCCAACTCAGCAATTTTCTCAATTCTCTCTTCGAGTGCATCAGCAATCTTGTCTAACCAATCAGCTCTATCTGTGATACTGAGTGCCCCCCATTCAGGTTGGGCAGAACTAGCAATTGCGACAGCATCGTCTACCGTTCGAGTTCGTGGAATCGAAGCAATCACTTTTCCATCAAGTGGTGAAACATCATCGATCAGTTCTTCTGTGGTAGAGAATTTTCCGCCGATGAGGTTCTCGACTTGAATCATGGGTCCACCTCATAGTGCCACCTGTCTTGGTCCGGGTCCCATTCATCCCATGTAGGAATGGTTGCAAGGATTTCATGTAGAGATTCAGGAACGATTCCTGGCACGATGAATGCTTTTTGGCGGTGAAGAGGATATGGATTTCGCAACTCGATTCCGAGGGTGCCAAGAATTGCTCTAGCTACATACCAAGTCGCCTGAGAATTCCAACCGTGGGCGATTTTCACGACGATGCCGAGGCCCTGGGGGTAATCGGGGTGCTCAATCGCCATTCCGAGTAATCCATCTGCACCTTCTTTGGCAATTACTCGTCCTTCTCCGGCTTTGAGTATAGTAGAATCCAATCGGTTGAATCCACCTACTAAATCGGGATGGCGACACATCGCCTCCCAGATCCAATCATCTTCTTTATCGCGGACAAGCCCTGCATAGATTTGTGCTAATTCTGAAACGGTATTGGATACTGTTGGCAGTCCACAACCATCCTTTGCGATACGGGTAGGCATCCATTCATCGCCAAGATATTGACGAATTTGCTTCATGTATGCTTGGAATACTTCGTGAGTTGGCAAGGTATATCCGGCGCGGTTCCAACCTTTTGCACGGCAACCTGCAAGGATTGCAGCGTGCTCTCCACTACATGTGTGATACCATCGGCGGGGCCGCCTAACTTGGCGCCCGAATTGAATAAGCGGGACATCAATCGGTGTAAGCATCAGTGGCCATTCCGCCTCGGATAGTAGCGACTGTGCTGCAGCAACATGCTCTGTATCACCATTATGACTCGCTACTGCAATCGCCTTTTGTTCCCAGGTGTGATTTTCTAATTCTGTTGTGAAAGCCTTGAGCATAAATGGCTTCATCATAGACCTGCCATAGCATAGGACATTTCCACCAAATGAGTGTATGACTTCATCGCCATGGCACCAAGCAACAGCGCCATGAATTGTAGTCTCTGAAACTCCATTGCGACGGTAATCGACAAGCGGCTCCCATTCCACATCTCGCCCGGTAGGGATTCCCTCTACATCTTCACCTAATGGCGAATCCGGATAAATCGCTGAACCGGGGTTTCCCGGTGCTACAGCGGAGTTTGCATCGTGGCGAAGGGACATCTTCAGGCCTCCACAAGTGGTACGACTTCACTCCACCATGCTTCCATGTTTCGAATAACACGGTCGCTATCATGATTGAAGAAATCGAACCAACACATTAGCCGGTCTTCTGGATGAAATCTCTCGGAAATTTGGGCCGCAATTTCAGCCGGATTGCCAATTAGAGCATTGTCTACTGCCTTCTCAACCTTGGAAGGGTCAAGTGTCCCTTCAAGCGCCTTCCAATATTCTCCGAGGGCTAGTCGTGCTTCTTCGTGCGCAGCCTCAGACTGTTCTTCAGGCGTGAGGTCATCTTCTGCATTCAGGAATACGAAGGTTGTACGAGGCATATCCCTGCGCTGCCAATCCCCACCATCGGGATGGAATGCTTCTCGCATTCTATCATGGGTTTGATCAATAAGTACAGGTGAGGTAATTGAGAGGTTAAACACCTTGACAGGTAAGATGGAATTTACGAATGTTTGAGCCCTTGGGTCATGAGTTCCAGCTACTAATTCAAGTTGGGAGCGAGGCCATTCTTTAGGCACGATTGAAATTTCTTCAAATTCGTACCGGCGGTCTATTTCAATTGAGTCCTGAGCGCTACCTGCAGCATCTTGAACAGCCGCCCAGTCTTCATCAGAACGGAAATTGGCTCTCGTCAATACCGTCGAACGAATATCATCTGAATGGATGGTATCGCCACGGAGTAAACGCAGGAAAATTTCGCTTGCTTCCATGAAAATTTGGCCACGTAAAGCCGGCCATGAAGCCCTTTCTACTGCATTACGAGGCGTAATTCCATACGGCCGAGCCATAAATTCAAATCGACCAGCACTGAATCCGACATGCAATTTTCGAGTGGATGACATGTGGGAAAGGAATTGTACAGTATTTGCGATTCTTTCGGCTTGTGCAATGGGCCCACCACTTGCAAGAATGCTAACTACTGCTGAACCCACATCGATATTTTTTGTGCGGCGAAATGATTCAAGTGCGAGTTGGCAAAAATCGGTGCACAATCCAACTTCACCTTTCCAATGCGGAACAACCGGTTGAGAATTTGTCTGCTGTGTTTGAGTGGAAAGGTGTGCTTGAGCCAGCCATGCTACTCCGAAACCCAACCTATCAGCAGATTCTAACTGTGCATAGTAATTAGCAAACATCTCAGATTCTGAGGGGGTGAATCCGTTATGGTCTGGAGTCTGGGAAATCGAGAAGAATATGTCGAACTCCATGTGGACCCTCTCCCACAGGGAGAGGGCTCTGCGGTATCAACCTCACCCCGACTTCATTCGGTCAACTTGTTCACGCGCTCTCGCACCGGCTCGGGAACAACTACACCGGCCTCCATGAAAGCAGTCATGACTTCGGAGAGTTGCACCATAGCCTCATCTGGTTGCTCACTAATCTCAGCAAGGTCAGCCAGCCCCCAGCGAGCTACGAGAATTCCTGAAAGGTCTGCAAGTTCGGTTGCAATTCCAAGTGAATCGATTAGAAGTGCTTGTGCTTGGTCGAGTTCACCAATAGTAGCATGAGAATGAGCGAGGTCTGCATATGCTTCCATTAGACCTTCGCGGTCCTTTTCGTCGATCAGGTCTATGCGCTTGCGTAAATGTAGTTGCGCCTTTTCCCAATCCTCTTCTGATTTTGCAATATGTGCAAGGAGTGCATATCCGTAAATCATTCCGTCTTTGTCTTTATTTTCTTCACGCAGTTGCATGGATTTATTGGCAAATACGCCCGCTTCAGGAGTTCCCAAACTAGTGAGAGCAACATGATGGAAAATGCCGGCAGCAAGACCTGGTAAACCATCGTTTTCTGCAGTAACGCCTAGGCCAATTATGACTTCAATGTCTGCTCCTTCATGCTTGAGTGCTTCGAATTGACACCAGCCACTATCCTCCTCATTATCTGCAGTTTGAGCAGCATGAGATAATAGTCGACCAACCAATGCATCTCTCCCAAGTTCTCTTGCGAGATCTACAAGGTGTAATGCTAGGCTTGTATTTATTGAATCGAGTGATTTCCCCTCGGCAAACATGTCGAGAAGTTCCTCTGCCTGTTCAAGATTCATTTCAGCCATTGATGCCACCTCAAATTGAGCGCATGCGGCCGCCATCGACCGCTAGCGAAACCCCACGTATACCGCCTGCAATTGGCATGCAAAGGTATGCGATTGCAGCTCCGGTCTCCAATGGGTCGATTAGACGGCCGATTGGAACTTGTGACATCCACCCTGCGTGAACATCTTCTATGCTTTTGCCAGTTCTTTCGTTGATAGATGCGGCGAGTGAGCCAAGCCTTCCAGTATCGGTGAAACCAGGAAGGATGTTATTGATGGTAATACAAGCGGGTAATTCACTGGATAGTGACTTTGCCCACGACGCCATTGCACCACGCAATGTATTGGAAAGTCCGATATTTGGAATAGGCTCTCTGACCGAAGTCGAGATGATATTGACAATTCGTCCCATTCCAGCAGCTTCCATCTTAGGTGCCAAGCCACGTACAAGGGTGTGAGCAGCGTGGAGATGTCGTTTGAAAGGTGCTTCAAAATCGGCGACCTCATTTTGCAAAAGTGGGCCGCCAGGTGGACCAGCAGCATTGTTGATTAGTATATGGCATTCTTCAATTGAAGAAATGAAATTACCAATTGCATTTGTATCTTCTAAATCAAGGCTTACAGCCCTATGACCTTCGCCTGGAAGCGAGTCTACAAGATCTTGTGGATTTCGGCTAACAGCAGTAATTTTAGCCCCTGCTCGAGCCAACATTTGTGCAGTTGCAGCTCCGATTCCTTTCGAAGCCCCGCATACTATTGCGTGCTTTCCAGCAAGCGCGGTGGTCGAGAAAGGATAGTCGTCACCCAGCCAGTCCATGCTTGGGCCACGCGGCGGTTGGTATTGAACCTTCACAGCCAATCGAGGATTGTATCTCTTTCACTCATCCAATCATCTGAAGCAACATCTATCACACTGAAATGGTCACCGGGGAGCCATAATTTCTGAACATCTGTGCCTTTTGCCGTCATCGCTCTTGCGTATGATTCGGATTGAGTCCATGGCACATCCTCATCTGACTTGCCGTGGATTAACAATACTGGAGAGGAGGGAGGGTTATCGATAGGATTTAGTTTGCGCCAAAGTTCCTCATTTTCTTCTGGCGAGCATCCTATCCAACGCCGCACTGCATCCCCCTCATCGGAAAGTTTGGCGTGGTCAGCAGCGACCAAATCGGCAACTGGAGATTGGGCAATTGTGAGCCAAGGTTTCCTCTCGGATTTAGAGGCGAGAAGGAGTGCTAATTGTCCTCCAGCCGAATGGCCCATAATCATCGAACGTACGATGTCGATACCTGGTAGCAAAGCGAGTTGACCCCATGCGCGCATTACATCGGAAAGAGTGTCCATCCAGACGCCTTCTTCCTCTGCAGTGGTGCGCTTGTATTCGATATTCCAAGCCGCAACACCATGTTCAGCCAAATCTTGCGCAATCGGAGCCATTAATTCAAGGCCGTATTCTTCTTTCCAAAATCCACCGTGAATCAACATCACACAGGGGACGCCTACTTCCTTCTGATAGGGCGATGGCTCGTCAGGCATGTAGAGGTCGGCGAATTGCCATTCTTCAGCGCCCCACTGCATGCGGTCAACCGGCATTTGATTCAACTCAGGGTGTGACTCTCTGACGGTCTCTTGGGAAGAGAACGGTTTCACGAACATTTCTCGAGCCGGTCAACACCATCAGTAGAC
>CAZNXM010000025.1:0-28551 GCA_964577145.1 uncultured Candidatus Poseidoniales archaeon | reverse complement strand
ACAATTTATGCAGCAGAAAAAGATGGAACACCTCAAGACTGCTCGTCAGCGTGAACTCGCCCGAGACTATGATGCTGCGATTCGCGAATATGAGGCGGCGGAAGAGTTCTCTGAAGCTGGCCGCATTCGTGGAATGTTACAATCGCAGGGCAAAGGCGGCAACTCACCTGTACAAGTCAACATAGGACAAGTAGGCAACTCGGTGATTCAGGACTCTGTTGTCATGAATGATGCTCCAGCAGTTTCCATGAACTGCGCTTCATGTAGCCAACAATTGAATGCAGAATGGAGTCATTGTCCGTACTGTAATACACCACGTACTTGATACGCTATTTTCGTATTTCTGGCGTTGAATTGTCAGCCCGTCTCACCAACATCTTGATGATAGACGGGCCCCCCCTAATGTATGGGGACTAATATGCAACGTGGCTTCACCTTCCTGTGCTTGTTGCTATTCCTTGCCCCATTAACCGGTTCAATAGCCGATTCAACAGAGGATAAACAATGGACCTCAACAATTCCTGATATGGCCGAAGTCATTCACAGTGATGTCGATTGGTGGACCCACACTACAATGGATGCAAACCAAAACGGTATTTTTGATTCCCTTGAGACAGTTGAGGGGCCGGTAGGAATAGGCATCTCCTATGCAAGAGATGTTACTACTGAAGATACTCAACTTCTCGAATCACTTGGCTATGAGGTCAAAGATGTCATCGAGGCAGTTGATGCAGTTCTTCTCGGAGTCATCGATTCGTCAAAGATTTGGGAATTGAGTGAACTCGATGGTGTGGTAATGGTAGAGCGCTATGGTCAAGTCGTATTATGGGGAGATGTCCAGACTCCAAATATCCGTTCAGAACCATCAGCAGATTATCCTCATGCAGCATGGAATCACACCCCAATGCTGGGTGCAGGCGTAAATATCGCAATGGTTGATACTGGAGTTGACAATGAACACCCAGGTCTTAATCAGAAATTTATCGCCGGCTATGATGCGGTTTGTTACATGCACACTGACCCCGAGTGCGCTCTTGCAGGTGGTAGGCAAACCGATGGTTCATTCGATCCAGATGACGGCAACCAGCACGGAACCGCGTGTATGGGAATGGCAAGTGCTACTGGATTGGATTCCAATGGAGAGCAAACTGGATTCGAGGGGTCTGCTCCAAATGCTAGCCTAATCGATGTACGTATTGGCACAGATGCGGGTGCAGGTCCTTTCGAGAATTATCTATTGAGTCAGGAATTCTATGAGTCGGCAATGAACGGACTTCAGTGGATTATTGACAATAAGGATACGGCATGGCCCGGAGTTGATGAAAGTCTGTATGGAATTGACATCATTTCCCTTTCATGGGGAATTACCAGTCACGAGAATGGCGGTAGCGATGGAGAGGACATGCATTCTCGTATTCTCAACGAGGCTACACTTGCAGGAATTGCAGTTAGTGTAGCAGCTGGAAACGACGGTCCTGATAATGATGGGCTTTCGGGAATGGGTTCTTCTTCACTTTCCATTACAGTTGGTGCAACCGATGACATGAATACCGTTAATCGCAGTGATGATGGAATCGCTTCATACTCAAGCCGTGGCCCTCGTAGAGATAATGGCGATAGTGACCCACTCAATGAGATGAAGCCTGATGTCACGGCACCAGGGACAAATATCATTCAAGCAGAAGCCTGTGTTACCACTGGCGGTTGCAATAATTTCATCGGTGGAGATGCATCGACCAATGGCTACACCGGTCGAGGTTCAGGCACTTCATATGCTACTCCAGCAGTTAGCGGAGTCATCGCTCTAATGCTTGAAGTCAATCCCGAAATGGACCCGCTTCTCGCACGAGAAATCCTTCGTCAAACTGCAACTCGCATGGGTCCTGCAAGCCAACCCGACATCGACCCCCATTGGAACAAGGACTTCGGTTGGGGATTAGTCGATGCACATGACGCAGTTGATTTGGCTGCTCAACTAAATGAGTATCAATTGAATGATTCCAATATGAATCTTGATCTCCAAGTCCATTATGAAAATGCAACAGTATCGATGAATGGTAATTCGTGGACGACAACAATCGAAGGTATTGCATGGACACGTGGAGTTTCTATGGAGCGTATTGAATGGTCCATCGATGGCATTACTTGGACTGAAGCAGAGTACGAAGTAGTCGAGGAAAACCTCACTCAGTACCAGACCTTTGGCTGGAGAATAGTTATCGAAAGCAGTGAACTTCCTGAAGGAGGTAACGAGGTCATGATTCGTGGTGTAGATGCTGAGGAGATGTCTTCTGTTCCCGACATCATTTGGGTTGAAGGTTCAGGTTATTCGGCCAGTTCAATGTCGACTTCATGGGGATACATCATGTATATCTCAATAGTTGGAATTGCTGTTGCATCGGTAGGAGTTTGGGTCTTCATCCGTCAAAGTACTGAGGAGCCATTTGCCATGACTTACAAATTGGGCCCAGCTCCAGATATTCCTCCACCCGTTGATGGAACTATTATCGAAGCAGAACTCATCGATTGAGGGCATTTCTCACCTCTGAATTGAAAAGCGGTCCGTGCATAGGCCTAGCCATGCGTCGCTTCTCTCAAAGAGCCATGGACATACAACCGACTGGTGTTCGGAAGATGTTTGACATGGCCGGTGACGATGTGATTTCCTTTGGCCTTGGCGAGCCCGATTTCCAACCCCCGCCCATCGCTATTGAGGCAATGCACCAGGCGATGAAAGATGGGCATAACAAGTATACCACTACAGCAGGCCTACCTGCTCTACGTTCGAGAATTGCTGAATCATGGTCCCATCTTTGCCCGGGATTAGATGAGTCAAATGTATGCATGACAATGAGTGGGACAAATGCTCTTCTGAACATATTCGGTACATTGGTCGACCCGGGTAAAAATGTCCTCCTCCCAGAACCATATTTCCCATTATATGGCCCCGATGTCGGGCTATGGGGTGGAGATGCAAGATTCTATGAATGCTTATTCGACAATGAATTCGTACCAACAATTGAACATCTTGAGAGTCTGGTAGATGATGATACAGTTGCCATTCTCTACAACTTCCCTTCCAATCCAACCGGTGCAACAATTACCGCTGAACAGAGGGATGAATTATTGGATTTTGCACAGCGCCATGACTTATGGATCATTACCGATGAGGTCTATGACCGCATCGTCTTCGACGGTAAGCATGTGAGTTTTGTCGGTTGTGATGATGAGCGTGTAATACTAATCAACTCTTTTTCCAAAACCTTTGCAATGACAGGTTGGCGTATTGGATACATCATGAGTGCGAATAAAGAAGCGATGGGGCAGATGACAAAAATGCAGTATTACATTACAGCCTGTTCAAATGATGCAATGCAATATGCTGTGCTAAAAGCCTTTGATGAAGCCTCTGATTATCCTGATTTAATGTGTGAAGAATTCAAAGCACGTCGAGATATTATCTGTACTCGCTTGAATGCCATGCCTGGAGTTCAGTGCCATGTTCCTGAAGGTGCATTCTATGTATTCCCTAAGGTTGATGTTCCCGGCATGTCGAGTGCAGATGTGGCAATGGAATTACTGAAAGGCGGTGTACTCTGCTCCCCTGGTTCGGCATTTGGGCCAAGTGGTGAAGGCCATCTTAGATTCGCATATACCATTTCACGAGAAGATATTTCACGCGGAATGGACAAGACCGAGGTCGTGCTCGCACGGCTGAGGGGCGAGTAAAATGTGGAATGAGCTATTCGATTTCTTCATCGGTGCGAGTTTCGCATATGTTGTCGTAAGAATGCCATTCTTGATGTTCCCGCGAATGCGTTCATGGAATGAGCAATTCAGCACACACCCCTCCCCAATACCACTTGACCCGCATCTTATCCAACGTGTACTTCACATGAGGATGTTTTTCTGGTCGGGCCTATTCTTTGCGACTCTACCACTTTTCCTTGGCTGGGCTAGCCTGAAGTATGGTGGTGCTGCAATGGGGTTCGGACTTTGGGTTGTATCAGGTTGGACTATAATTTCGAGAATAATGAGTGTAATTGGTGATGACGGACCGCCTTGGACGAAGCAACTTGCAATGCGGTTGCAAAAAGTTAGAAATGATTCTCAATCCGAAAGTTCTTGTTGTGAATATTCACTACCAGTTTGGGAAGTTACTGCAGTGAGATGTAGTACTTGTCGGAAAGTACTGCTAGCTGAGGCAAGACCAGATTTAGGACGCCCGCGTAGCGATGGCTGGATTAAGGGAACAATTCGATTGCTAATTACCGATGGCAGACCGGTTGCTGCACCTCTTGGAGAAGAGGAGTAATCAATCGAACATTGAGCCAAAGCCCTCGAATGTTTCTTCCTGTTCGGTATCTTCGATACCAACATTTTCTGTAACATCCGTTACGCTACCGGCATTATCGACGAATGAAAATGCCTCTGAACCTACGTCTACTGATTTCGATGTTGAATCCAATGCTTGAGGGGTTGCTTGTGCAGCAGTAATAGCGGTATTTGCTGCCATCTGAGTTTTACTTGCCGCAGCACTTGCTGCAGTCATCGCTAATCCCGCACCGATTCCAATAGCAGCTCCTGTGGTTGCACTAATGATTTTTCCACCTTTGAATAATACTCCACCATCACCCTCTTCCTCCTTGGTCTTGATTTTGGATTCATCACCGATTCGCATCCATTCTGGTGGTTTGCCTGAACCTCCACCTAGTACTGCAAGGGTCGTGAACGCAGCAAGTGGCATGACAGCTAAAGCGGTCAACAGATCTAGGAATGAAGTCTCAGGAACTCGGCCAATATTTAGTGTACCTTCCATGAACGTTTGTTCAAGGTGCAGATTTGCAGTTACATCAGTCCCCATCCATGACAGAACTATCACACTTGCCAGTCTTCCGAGTAGCCATAGTACCAATACCGGTGCAAGCCATGACAACCTTGTCATTGAAATCAACCACCTTCGAGTAAATGCGGCTGCGGTAATATTTCGCCTCGCAATTTTTGGGAAGATTCTCATGACAAAGATGAGGACAACAAGATAGACTACCAATGCAACTTCTAAGCGCCGACTCTCCCTGATTACCGATTCTGGTAAGAAAATGATGACAGCCAGAGGGATGATTACGAGTAGCAGTTGGAATGGAATTGCAAGTAGGACTAATCCTCCATGGGTAGAAATCAGCGAATGGCCCTTGAATAGACGGTCGGAAACCATCACTGTCATTCGGGCATGTGGGGTTCGAGAATGATTTGCTCTCGCCTTACGTAACAGGCTCGCATCCCTCTTATTTCTGGTCAAGCCAAGTGTTGCTTTCCACCCACCGCGTTCGATAACAGACATCGGTGTGAACCCCCCACTAATCAGTGCTAGGAGTAATGCTAACATCCCATATGCTAGCGACGCGGCAATAATCCATGGTATCATTTCTGTCTGGAATGACATTGTGAAATTTTCAGAGGCAAATTCGAAGTCAAAAAGATAGGTAATTGAGAATGCAGCCATTGGTGTAAGGAAAATTTGGCAGAACACCACACCGGTTAGCCAGATTCGAGCCGTCAACGGCCCCTTGTGCACGACAGTACTCACGCTCTTGTCCGGCCTCGCACCTCTCTCAAAGGTTGCCCTTGCAATAGCGGTTCTGAAGGCCATTGCTACACCCTCTTTGCGAATGCGCCCCATGTCCCCTACGGGGACAAGGGAAGGGGACATTCATATGCAGAACATGGTTCGCAATTCCGTTGATGCACATGCGAAGGTCGATTCCACTACTATTGGTAGCCCTAATGTTGATGCAGACCATGGTCTACATTGCAACACCTGCGGAAGCAGCGGTTTCGGGCCGTAGTGGTGCAAATGACGACTTTTCTGTTAGGACAATTACCGTATCGAATGCATCAGCAATTAATCAATGGATACAACCCGATGGTAGCGTGGTAGATTATATCGCCGAGGGTGATGAAATTTACATCGATGTGGAAGTAAAGAGAGGAGGCAATGCATTCTCTGGTTTGGCAGCTGAAGTCAAGGTTGAACTTGTGCATCCAATTGGATTCATCATGAATTCAACCACATGGAATACCACCGCATTAATCGGTGGGCAATCCTATACCGATTCATTCACTTGGACAGCACTTGTTGCCCATTCAGTACTCGATATTGATACCAACGAGTTATCCGGGGGCATAATTATCCGTGCTAGTGTGA
This sequence comes from uncultured Candidatus Poseidoniales archaeon, assembly GCA_964577145.1. Taxonomy (GTDB): domain Archaea; phylum Thermoplasmatota; class Poseidoniia; order Poseidoniales; family Poseidoniaceae; genus MGIIa-K1. Next base: position 22,346 of record CAZNXM010000025.1, on the reverse strand, counting down.
TGAATGCACAAGACGATCGTAATGAGAACGATGTCATGGAGAAAGAATTACCAGTTGCAGTTTCCCAAGATGATATGGAAGCCGAGGGAGACCCTCGTGACACTTCCACAAGCCCTCAGTTGGGCGTTCCTACTTTCTTTGGCGGTGAATATCCTGCCGAGGGTGGCGAAGCTACTGGATACGGTATCTGGCAGAAGGATAACTCTGGAGCAGTAAATGGTGCAGCCCACTGGAGGCATTCCAATGGTGGCGACTATCCGTCAGGTTCTCACAGCCGTCTAATCTATGCATACTCACTTGGCCAATCGAGTAATCAGTGTGGTCAAAACGCAGTATTAGATGGCAAATTATCCGAAGCATATTGGCAATTTATGTGCAAAGTACAGTTGAACTCTGCAGCATATGTTTCTGTTCAGATGCATGCTCAGGCATGGGGTGTAATGGGAGCAGGAGACCATGTTGGCTTTGAGATGTGGAGAGGAAATGGCGCACCATCGAGCACAGTCGCTCATAATTTCACAGAGCATGCCCCAGGTAGTGCTCCAGGCTCATGGACCAATATTTCGTGGGACCCAACCGATGTTCTTGGTGGCCACTCGTGGTCATATGGAATGTTATTCCACTCAGATAGTTCCGGTGCTTCAGGTGGAATGCATATCGATGATTTCGTGATGTTTGGTATCAAGAAGGTACCTGAATACACACTAAACATTTCTTGCGACAACCCAGTTGGTGGATATACCGCAGCTCCAAACTCCATCGTAGTAATGCATTGCATGGTTACCAATAATGGATACATGCCAGCAATGTCAAGAATTGTATCTAATGTTACTAATGACTCATGGATGAATCCGAGCCTGCCAATGATTAGAATTGATTCTGACCACCCAAGCCAGCACGGAGTAAATGTAATTCTTCCAGCAATTCCCGGTGGAAATACCACTGAGATTTGGATCAACCTATCCATTCCAGCTGGTGCAGATGTGCAACAGCAATCATGGAGCGTTTGGTGGGAAGATGTAGCAGGAACCAATCTTGGTGAACTCGGCCGTATTACTTCAGACGTAGCGATTACTGAGCAGTATGGAGTTCATCTATCCTCCTCAGCACCTCTGATTGCAGATAGTTTGGTTCCAGGCGAAACAAGTGAAATACCATTCAGATTGCAAAATTCGGGCAATAAGGCAGCAGGTTTCACAGTCACTTCTAATTTCCAAGAAGATGGCTGGGTTGCATTTGTCACCGACTTGAACGGAAGTATTGTTCAGATGCCTATTCCACTTGGAAAGGGCGAAGACATTGAATTAATGCTCAATGTAACTGCACCTGATGATTCGACACCAGGAGAAATTCCATTCACATTGAGGGCGGTTTGCCCAACGTGTGGTTCAGCATTATTCGGCAATGATGTAATCTCAAAGAAGATTCTAGTTCCGGTTCTACGTGATTTCGAATTAGTTGCAGAGACCTTTGAGATTAGTGGCCCAGCAAATGGAATTGCTCAGCGCGTCTATATCGATTTATTCAATCTTGGAAATGCCGATGAACAATTTAGTTTGTCAATGGTACAATCCAATTGGAAATTAGGAGCATACCTATCCACTGCTGAAACTCCAGTCCTCGATGCATGGGATGGCGAAACTTCGATTATTCTCAACCTACCAATGCCAGTAGGCCTTAACCCAGGACTCTATACTGCACGAATCGATGCAGCGAGTCTAGAGGACCCATCGATTATCAAGCAAATCACAATCAGTGTCGAAATTACCGATACTGCTGCGGTATATGTTTCCGATGAGATTGCTGAACAGTCCTATATCCCGGGAGATTCAGCACAGTCGATGCGATTCGAAGTTAGGAATGATGGAAACATGCCTGACCGATTCGTGATGGACATGGATATTCCAGATGGAATGAATGCAATCTTCGAACACATCGTTGACAATCGAACCCCATTATTGGAGCCTGGCTCATCGCACAATGTCACAGTAACATTCAGTTTCGATGAGGGAAGTGATGGTCAATTATCTCTCAAGGTGATCGCTACCAGCATTAATGATGCTAACATTAGTAGTCATGGTAGTTGCACCTATTTCGTCGGTTCACAAAATTGGTTGAGAATCATCTCAACCGAGAGGCCGATTTTCACCGAGGGTGGAGAATATCTCGTATCAGTTCGTGTTAGGAATCAGTATACTGAGGGCCAATCTGTATCAATGTCGATGGAACAACATGAATCCAACCGATGGTTTAGTGGTGCAATCGCTTCCAGCGATCGTGACTTCTGGCTAGATGTAGAAGAAGAGCGTGAAATCACAGTTGTATTCAATGTTCAGGAATCCACTCTACTTAATCTTGAAGAGACTCAAGTTGACACATTTGTCACCCTTTGGGCTCGTTCAAATACCGTCACTGATGCTGCATCATTAGATATGGACATCTCCCTCTACAAAGTAGAAGGTGAAGGCGGAGCAAATTCAGTTGGTAGCGGTTCTGATACCGATTATGTAGGCATAGCAATTTGGATTGTTGGCGCACTGATTATCGTATCACTACTCGGATTCCTTCTAATCGTGATTAACGGTACAGAGGAAGAAGAAGAGCCAGCTTGGGGACAGGAAGGATATGAAGACACAATTTCTGCAACCTATGGTGCGGTAGCAGCAGCGCCAACAATAGGTGCGGCAGGAGTTATTGAAGCACCTAAACCAATTCCGGACATCTCTCCTCCTGCTGGGCCAGCGCCAGTACCTATGCAATCACCACCAGAACTAGAATCAGCACCTGCACCAGTGGTAGAGGCTGGACCACCTCTCCCAGACGGTGGCTTGCCTGAGGGTTGGACAATGGACCAATGGTCCCATTACGGCCAGCAATGGTTGGATAACCGGCAGTAATTCCCCCCGGCGGAGGGTTGAAGACACACTTACCGTCGCACCATCAAACGAGGACTGTATATGTACGGAAACGGACAAGCCCCAATCTTCATTCTAAAAGAGGGTACTCAACGCACACGCGGTCGTAGTGCCCAATCAAATAACATCGCGGCTGCAAAAGCTGTTGCTGATGCGGTACGTTCTACTCTTGGTCCAAAGGGAATGGACAAGATGCTAGTAGACAGTATGGGCGATGTAGTCATCACTAACGATGGTGCAACTATCCTAAAGGAGATGGATATTGAACATCCTGCAGCCAAGATGATCATCGAGGTTGCAAAAACTCAGGAGCAGCATTGCTATGATGGAACTACTACAGCGGTTGTCCTATCTGGAGAGTTACTCAAGCGCAGCGAGGATTTAATCGAACAAAATGTCCATCCTACTGTAATCTGTGAAGGATTCCGTCTTGCTGCTGAAAAGGCAATTGAAAGCATGGACTCTCATGGAATTTCCACTCAAGATGATGATTCAGTTCTTCTCGAGGTCGCAAAGACAGCATTAACCGGCAAGAGCGCAGGTGCAGTCAAGTCCTTCCTCGCAGAAATATGCGTAAAGGCAGTCAACTCAGTTGGACACATCGAAGGCGATGAGCGTATCTTAGACCTCTCTGACATCAAGGTCGAGAAGAGACAAGGCGGCTCAATCAAAGATAGTACTCTTGTCGATGGGATTATCCTCGATAAGGAGAGGGTTCACGCTGGAATGCCTCGTTCTACTTCCGGTGCAAAAATAGCTCTTATCAATAGTGCAATCGAAGTCAAGAAGACCGAGGTTGATGCTAAGATTCAGATTACCGACCCTACAATGCTCGCTTCTTTCCTCGAAGAGGAAGAGGGATACATCCGTGGACTGGTTGAGAAGATTCAGGCAAGTGGTGCAAATGTCGTCATCTGTCAGAAAGGAATCGATGACCTTGCTCAGCACTATATGGCAAAAGGTGGAATTTTTGCTATTCGCCGTGCAAAGAAGAGCGATATGGAAGCACTCTCGAAGGCTACAGGTGGCCGCATTGTCACAAATATAGATGACCTTGCAGGTTCTGATCTTGGCGAGGCTGCCAAGGTAGAAGAGCGCAAGATTGGCGAGTCTGATATGACTTTCATCACCGGTTGCCCAGAGGCAAAGTCGGTTTCGGTTCTTCTCCGTGGAGGTACCGAGCATGTAGTCGATGAAATTCGTCGTGCATTCGATGATGCAGTCGGTGTGGTTTCAGTTGCCTGGGAAGATGGTGCGGTACTCACCGGTGGCGGTAGTGTACTAGCGGCACTTTCACGAGATTTGCGAGCATATGCTGAGTCGATTGGTGGAAGGGAACAAATGGCAATCGAAGCATTTGCAAGTGCTCTGGAAATTATTCCTCGAACCCTTGCTGAGAATGCTGGACTCGACCCAGTTACAACAATCATCGAGTTGCGCAAGGCTCACGCAGATGGACAGGCTCACGCTGGAATCAATGTTGAGGAAGGCGGGGTTATGGACATGAAGAAAGCCAATGTAATCGAGCCACAGCGTGTGGTCGAGCAAGCGATTCAGTCTGCGACTGAAACTGCGATTATGATTCTAAGAATTGACGATGTCATCTCGTCCAAGGGTGTCTCCGGTGGAGATATGATGGGCGGCATGGATGACTTCCATATGTGATTCTTGGCAAGAGAAATTAATCCCAATGCAACGGCTCTCCCTAAAGGGAGAGCGAGCAACCTTCAAAGACTCCTTCCGAGTCGAGTCGAATGCTCAGCATGAGCATAGGTGCCCCCCATGCCAACCATCGCAAAGGTCTGGATAGAGGAAGATTGCATCACATGTGATGCATGTCAAGATATTCTTCCCGAAGTGTTCACAGTTACTGACGATACTAGTTTCATCTCTGCCGAAGTCCGTGAAGACGGAAACTTCGACCAAAATACAGGCCGCTCCGCCATAAAGAAAGAGTTCCGAGCCGAGTATTCCGATATCATCGAAGAGGCTGCTGATGCTTGCCCTGTTGAGATTATCAAGTTCGAGTACGAGACTGCTGAAGCAGGTGAAGAGCCTGCTGAAGCACCAGCTGCAGTAGAGGCGGCTCCAGCCGCAGCACCAGCAGCGGCACCATCAGCAGACGATGGCGTACTAGCAGGAGTTCTTGCAGGAGATAGAGCACTTACCATCTTATTCGGTTCACAGACTGGCAATGCCACTGGATTGGCTGAAAAGACTGCCAAGATGTCTGTAGCATATGGCCTTGAAGCCAGCGTGGTTGACATGGATGATTTCGACCTTGCAAACCTGCCCTCACTCAAGCGCTTGTTGATTATCACTTCAACTTGGGGAGAGGGAGAAATGCCAGATAATGCAGAGGCATTGTGGCAAGCAACCTGTGGTGCAAACCCCGCTCTTGGCGGAGTGCACTTCTCTGTTTGTGCAATCGGCGACACCTCTTACGACGAGTATTGCAAGGCTGGAATAGATTGGAATGACAAGTTGTCTGCACTAGGTGGAACAATTGTACAAGAGATCCAACTCTGCGATGTAGATTTCGATGAGCCATGGTCTCAGTGGGTCGCTCAAGCACTTCCCCGAATTGCTTGTGTCGATGATTCTGGAACTTTCCAGGAAGACATGGTCGAGGCCATGATTGCATATGGTTCAGGCGAAGATGATGACGGAAGAGTCGAGGGCGACTTCACACCGGCTGCGATATCAATGCCTGAGTTATCCCTTACCCTCAAGGTATTCCGCTACGACCCTGCCCGTGGGGAAACTGGCCACGATACTATTGCGTGTGTACTACCCGGCCATGCTACAATTCAGGATGCGCTTTCTGCAGTTCAAAGCGAGGTAGACGGTTCTCTTTCTTTCCGAAGTTCAAGTCACGCAGGTGGAAATCCACTAACTGGAGTACTGGCAAATGGCCGAGTCGTACTTGCTGACACGGTAAGAATCTGCGATTTAATCGACGATGGCGGTACACTATCTGTTGAGCCACTACCCGGGCATGAAGTTCTGAAGGATTTGATTGTGGCAAATGATTCATGGGAGAATGAAAGGGCTTCATCCAAGCCTTGGATGGAAGCCGACCCACGTCAAGGTGAGAGACTTGCAAGTGGAGCACCAATTGGTGTGATGGCTTCATCTGAAGCAACAAAGCTTCACCAGATGGGAGATGTTTCGAGTTTCCCATTACTCAATGCAATGTCTGATACATTTGGTATCGATGATGCTTATTCCGGTCCTGCAATCGCATTGCAACGCTGGATACGTGCCCAAGATTCACGCAGTGGAACAGCACAGACCAACCAGATCTATTCCTTACTCCAAGGAAATGGCGGCGTATGGTCAGAAGCAGATATTGGGGCAATATCAAGGCATGGAGCAAATGGAGAAAAGGTAGCGAACGGATTCTATGCTGCACGTGCAAGGCTACTATCAGAATTCAAGTTCTCCGGAAAGAGTGGACGTATGGTCAAGTGGTATGCTCGCTCGGTCAAACTATCTGGAAATGTGAATGAGACCACACTTTACCGCCAAGTTCTCGGTCCACTTGGACTTGGTTCGAACATCATGAATGGTGTTTCACTTAGGATGATGCTTGGATTCACAAGAAATGGTGGTCCTATGATGCGAGGGTTCCAAGGGATGCTTATGCCACCTGCAGGAATAGGTAAGATTCCAGATATGTTCAACTCAAAGGTTCATAATCACCACGAAGTGGTAGCTATGTTCAATGAATTGGATAGGAGATTCTGAGGTGATTGTGATGGTCAAGTATTCCTATTACCCCGGCAACGTAGCACGCCAAGGCTCCCAAGAGGTAGAAGACACAATTCAACCACTCTGCAAAAGCCTCGGCATCGATTTGGTTGAGTTGGTTGGTTACAATAGCGATGGAGGAGATGTCATCAGGCAAGGAAACCATGAGTTGCAATTGGCACTCAATGCTCGTAATTTCGCCCTTGCTCAGAAAAATGGGCATGATATCATCACTGGTTGTGCATCTTCTCAAGGAGTAATGCACGATGCACTTTCTACTTTCAAGAATGACCCGATTGCTCTTGCAAGCGCAAACCGTGTGCTGGAGAAGATTACTGGAATGTCACTCGATGCTGGTGAAGTCCAGACCCATCATCTTCTACATGTGCTGGTCGATGAAATCGGCCTGGACAAAGTTGAGGCAGCTGTAGTCAACCCTCTCGACCTCGATATCGCTTGCTATTATGGCCCATCTATGCAGAAGGAAGGAGCATGTGGTGGAGATGATGTATGGAATCCCACTTACATGGAGCAGTTGATCACCGCTCTCGGTGGACGTCCTGTCGAGTATTCTTCGAAAACACGCTCTGTAGGAAATCCATCTTTGCTAACACTTGGAGATAGCGTGATGAAGATGACTGCAAAGGTACTTTCAGATGCTAAAGGCGCAGGAGCGAATGTCATTGTCAGTGCTTGCACTCTTTCTCATTCCAATCTTGATTCTTATCAAGGCAAGGCCGGAAGAGTGGCGAATAAAGATACAGCAATTCCAGCGGTAAATCTCACTGAAATTATCGCTTTCGCTTTCGGACATTATACCGACCGATTTGCCCAGTTGCGCACCCGCGCCTTGGTCATTGGCAGTTGATTATCCGACCAAAAATCGGTGCAATTCTTTCGCCTGTTGTGGCGAAACGCCATCAATAGATGCAAGTGATTGCTCACTCAATTGACATAGAGCCGATATATTCCCTACTTCTTGCATTATGGAGCGTGCGGTTTTCATACCGATTCCCGGTAATTCTGACAGCAATATACACCTTGTTGCCATCACTTCTTCAGACCACCTTTTTGCCAGGGGGCCTTCACTTTCCTCACCTTCCATTATCGCACGTATTTCCCTCGATGCTGCTTCAATTGTTGTGGTCTCGGTATCGAGGGATTTGGGGCGGCTATTTCCAGACAGTAGATCGAGTATTCTCGCTTCTCTTCGTGCTGCAATAGAGATGAATCGAGCAGTAGCTTCCGAACCTCCAGTCATCAATACTGGTAATCCTAGGTCAAGGGTAATCCAAGCCATTGCACCCATTACAGCATTTGGATGAACTCGGTCAGTTTCGGTTGATTCAATTATCAATAGCGGTCTTGCTGCTGCTCCAAGCAATCTTCTTGACTGGTGAATTAATCGTCCATCTATTAGTGAATCCACAAGGTCCCTTGCCGATTTTCTTTCGATGATTATCCGGTCCGAGATTCGCACATCACCTACAGGTAATGCTTCGATTTTGATATCGTGACCGTTGAGTTTTAGCATGGCGGGTAAGGTTGACTGCCCTTCTCTGTGGTCTAGGCTAATCAGCGGTCCATCATTTGATTCAGCAAAACCGTCGGCCTCAGTTTGGGCAGCCGCAGCCGCAGCCGCTTCTTCCACTCTTGAGGATGGTGCACTGCCATCCAATACCGGATGCCACCATTCTTCAGCATTGGCTTCAGTTTGAGCATTAAAATCAAACAATCCTTTCTGAGAGCGTGGTCTATTTGTCGATTGGAATTTACTTGGAGCCTTCGTTGTTTCAACCACTTCTTCTTTCTCCGTAACAACCGGCTCTCGTTTCAGCCGAACAGTTTCGGAATTAATGAATTCTTCAGCACCTATTCCATCTACTTTGAAATTGGTCAATACATCATCAGAGGGAGGTGTTCTCCGTGGCAGAAACCTTTGTCTTTGTAATCGACTCAAAGTTCTATACATCGACTCCTCACGCCTCAATGAAGCATGTTGAACATAATCGTCTCGGGTATTTCGTGCTATCAGAATATGCACGTCACCATCACGTTGCCTAGCAGTACGTCCTCGCCTCTGAATCGCTCTGATTGCACTTGGAACCGGCTCGTACAGAATTACACTATCTGCAGCAGGGACATCCAAACCTTCCTCGCCGACCGAGGTTGCAACTAGTACGTTCAGTTCATCGTTTCTAAAGCGGTCTAGTTGTGCGATCTGTTCTTTCTGTTTCATACCAATATTTCCTGCCTTGCTAGTTTGGCCTACAAAGCGTCCAGGTCTTGCTCCATCCATCTTTTCGAGCGTGGAGATAAGTAGGTCTACAGTATCACGATATTCGGTGAAGATGATAATCTTCCCATCTTCTTCCAAGCCCTTAGTTACCAAATCGATTATCAATTGTGATTTGGGATGAATTTCATCCATTTCTTTGCAAGTTCTATGGAATGTTGCAACTTCAGAAAGCCCTAGGAAGCGTTTGGTTTTGCGGTCGGAGTCATTTCGTGCTCTATCGAGATACTGAATCGCACAGCGCACACCTTGAGTCTCAATTAGGTCGAGTAGGCGATGTAGTCTACGCAGGTCACCAATCCTTCTTGCCGCATCATATCCTCTAGGATCGCCTCTACCAATCGAGGCACTCGCCCGTTTTTGTGCTTCATCGATTGCAGCGGTGGTGATGCGCCCTTTCCGGATTAGGTATCCACCTCTGCGTAAGAATTCGGCTTCTTCAGTCTCAAGCATACGCAATGGGTGGATTATCGAAAGTAAGCTTTCAGGTAAGGACATCTCATGTTTTTCGATATCCATCGCAGTAACATATGGCACAAGCAGGTCATCTTCCCTACGTGAAACGCATAGTCGCTCAATTCCAAGTCTGGTTATGACTTCACGGACCTTTGCTTCTTTGACTCCAGGAGATGCTGTTGCAGCTAATACCATGGCAGAAGGCGATGCTTCTAGGTAGAGGTCTGCTAATTGTGCCATAGAATCAGAACCGGTAGCATGATGCGCTTCGTCGAAGATTAGTAAATCGATTTCCGAAAGGAGGATCAATCCATTTCTCGCATCATTTCGAATCACATGCGGCGTAGCCATCACCAGTTTTGCATCTTTCCAAAGTTCACAGCGTTTCTTTGGACGAACATCTCCTGTTAACATGACAACCTTGTCTTCATCGATATTGAGCATATCTTTAGCCATTCGAGTTTGTTGAGCGACCAGCCCAGTTGTAGGGGCGACCAAAACAATTCGCCCTTTACCATTCATCGCTTCGGCCATAGCCATCCATTGTACGGCAGTTTTACCTAATCCAGTGGGCATTACCAGAAGAGTAGAACCGGTAAGCGCCTCTTTGGCCGCAAGGAGTTGATATGCCCTAGCCTCGACCCCATCACCGAGATTGGGATGCGATAGAGTGGCCGGCATAGCATCATGTTGTTAGGCGATGGCTCAAGAGGATTGTGCGCCCATCCTGTGAAATCGCTCTCAACCAAAATGCTTGAAGACCCCCTGTGACAATAGGGGGTTCGGGCCCCCTGTTGCCCGTTCTTGTACCGAACCACTCATATATGGGTGGCAAGTCGGCGGAATGCTCTGAAGGTGAGTGGCCAGACATTGTGGGCAATGCATAGCATCCCATTACTCCCGAACCCATTCGTGGATTGGGAGCCGGTGTCACGGCCTCTCCACCCCCTGACGAGCCTTCGCACGCCCCTATCGGGGGGCCAATGTGTCGTAAATTGAACATAAGGAGGCCGAAACAATGGCAAAGAGAAGTCACCCACGACGTGGTAGTATGGCATTTAGCCCGCGCAAGCGGTCAGCACGCCATTTCGGACATGTAAAGTCGTGGCCAGAAACCGATGCGAGCGAAGTCCGTGTACAGGGATTTGCCGGCTGGAAAGCTGGCATGACCCACGTCATGGCTCGCGATATGAACCCACGCTCAACCAGTGCGGGACAGGAAATTAGAATCCCTGTTACCGTAGTCGAGGTACCTAAAATGAGGATCCTCGGAGTACGTGGATACAAGCAAACTCCATACGGCAAGCAGGCTGCTGGCGAGGCTTGGACTGATTCAGAGATAATCGAAGAGTCCTTCCCACAGTTAAAGCGCCGACTTCATAAAAATATCAACAAGCAGCACGATACTGACAAGCACTTCGAAGCTCTCCAAGAAGCAGACCTTTGCGAAGTTCGCCTAATCGCTGCAACTCAACCTCACACAATTACAGGAACTCCTTCCAAGACCCCAGAGGTCATGGAACTCGGATTGACTGGCGGCGACTTCGCTGCACAACTCGAATATGCAAAGGAAAACCTTGGAACAGAGTTCTCCATTGGAGATGTCTTTGAAGAAGGCATCTTCGTCGATGCAGTTGGAGTTACCAAAGGATATGGATGGCAAGGTGTCATCAAGAGATTCGGTGGAAAACTTCAGTCTCACAAGAACTCCAAGAAGCGTCGTCAACACGGAAACATGGGTGACTTCGGAACTGGATACGTCCGTAAGACCATCCGTCAGGGTGGCCAGACTGGATACCACCAGCGCACAGAGTACAACAAGCGCATTCTTTCAATCGCCTCTGCCGAGGATAAGTCGATCACCCCAGCAGGTGGTTTCCTACACTATGGCGAGGTCAACTCGGACTATGTCCTCGTAAAGGGTAGTCTGCCAGGACCAGCAAAGCGTCTGGTTCGCTTCCGTGACGCAACCCGTGGCTCGGACAAGGCAGCACATCCTTACGAGATAACATATGTTAGTACAGCAAGTAAGCAGGGGGTCTGAAGATGAAGGTAGCAGTACACAATATCCTCAACAACATCGAGCAAGATGAACTTGATGCAGGTCGCCTACAAGAGGTCTATGAGATAGATGTCGAACTAGGAAAGAAGGTATCCCTACCGGATTCCTTCTCCGCTCCAATTCGTACTGATTTGGTCAAGCTAGCAGTAGCAAGTGCTCGTGCTAACCGCCGCCAAGCATACGGTTCCAATGCACACGGCGGAAAGCGCAAGCCAATGTCGGGTATGAAGCACTCCGTCGAATGGTGGGGTAAGGGCCGTGGTGTATCTCGTATCATGCGACGTACCGGTCAGCGCCGTGGTGCACAGAGCCCTCACACCCTAGGTGGTCGTAGGGCTCACGGACCAAAGGTCGAGAAAGACTGGTCTCGCAAACTAAACCGCAATGAGCGTAGACTCGCACGCGATGCTGCACTATCAGCAACCGCAGACATCGAGATGGTGTCAAACCGTGGTCACCGATTCGCTGAGGAAATCAAGGCTCTACCAATCATTCTTGGTGATTACTCCGAGAATGGTAAGAAGATGGACTTTGAGGAATTTAACCTCACAGGTGGTACCAGAAAGGTAGGAGCGATCTTCGAGGCACTTGGCCTTGGAGATGACCTCCGCCGTGCAAAGGACGGTCGCAAGATCCGTGCTGGAAAGGCAACCATGCGTGGACGTGTCCACAAGACTCCAAAGAGCATTTTGCTCGTCGTCGCTAACAAGGATGGATTGGCTAAGGCCGCTCGCAACCTACCTGGTGTCGACGTAGTTGCTGCAAAGGACCTCTGTGCAGAGGACCTTGCACCTGGTGGCGACTTGGGTCGTCTTACCGTCTTTACTAAGGCAGCCGTGGGGGCACTAAACTGAGGAGGTGTGATGAATGGTAAATCCGTATGAAATTATCCTGATGCCATGGATTACTGAGAAGTCGATGGAATCTCGTTCCAGAGATAACCGTCTCGAGTTCGTAGTCCGAAGGTCCGCAACTAAGGGTGACATCGCTGCAGCAGTTGAGATTCTATTCGATGCAGAGGTCGCTAAGGTCAATGTTCGAAACACAAAGCATGGCAAACTCGCTTCGGTGCGACTTGCTGAAGGCTACCACGCAGATGAGGCTGCAATGCGCTTAGGTGCGTTCTGATTTGAGGTGATATCATGGGTAAGAGAATTCGTGCACAGAGAAAGGGTAGTTCCCCACGTTACCGCGTGGCGAGCCATAGATTCCCAGGTGCTAACACCATGCCACGCGTAAAGGATGTAGTAGGAGAGGTCACCGAACTAATTCACAGTCCGGTCCACACCGCTCCACTAGCAAGGGTCAAGTTGCCAGATGGCGAAACCACTCTAGTAGTTGCAACCGAGGGACTCTCGGTTGGTTCGAACGTAGCAATTGGCGACAATGTCGCCCTTCGTCCCGGCAACATCACTACTTTGGCAAACATTCCTGAAGGTACTGCAATCAACAACCTAGAACTTCGTCCTGGAGACGGCGGCAAGATCGCTCGTACTGCAGGAAACTCAGCAGTCATAGAGGCTCACCTTGGTAACAGGGTGAGAGTTCGTCTACCATCTGGTGTGTCCAAGGACTTCATCGGAACTTGCCGAGCGACAATCGGTGTTCTCGCAGGCCACGGTCGTGGCGAGATGCCTCTGCGTACTGCAGGTGCAGCACACTACAAGGCTAAGGCCCGTGGAAAGCTGTTCCCGCATGTTAGCGGTGTCGCAATGAACCCAGTGGATCACCCCCACGGTGGAGGAAACCACCAGGCGGTCCACGGTCCCAACTCCGTCGCCCGAGGTACCTCTCCTGGTGCTAAGGTCGGACATATCGCCCCAAGCCGCACGGGCAGAGGTCGCGGTAAGAAAATCTGAGGTGAATATCAATGGCGAAAAAGAAGAAGTCATTCATGACCCCCAAAGCGAGCCGAAGAAAGGCACGCAAGAAGCGCAGCACCGTAACAGGCCGCAAGAAGAAGCAATTTACCTACCGTGGATACGAAGTCGAAGAACTGAAGGCAATGTCATTATGGCCCTCTGAAGAGGACCCATCAGCACCTTCGATCATCACTCTATTACCAAGTCGTGCACGTAGGTCCATCGCTCGCGGTCTCTCAAATGAGAACGAGCATTTCATCGCTCGTGTCCGCCGCTCCACTGGAAGGACCGTCCGCACACATCGCCGTGACGTCCCAATCCTGCCTGAGTTTGTAGGCAAGCGTATCGCAATCCACGACGGCCAGAAATTCGTTGAAATCGAAGTCAAGCCGGAAATGATAGGTCACTACCTAGGAGAGTTCGCTCCGACACGCCGCGGTGTTACACACAGCGGACCTGGTGTCGGTGCGACCCGCTCGTCCGCACACGTGGCACTGAAGTGAGGTGAATGGAAATGGGTTGGAAGAAATCAGAAATGGACCGCCGCTCCAAGCGCCGTGAACTCCCTCAGAAGGGATATACTCAGTTATTGCAAGGCAGCCGCTTAGCAACTGCTCGCACTAACGATCAAGATGTACACGTCAAGCATTTGTTTGAGATATCTCGTGCTGTTAAACACCGCACAGCTGGTGAAGCAATCGAGTACCTAAACAATGTACTCAAGATAGACAGTGACCGCCCCGACATCCGTCGCAAGGCAGTCGCAGTACCATTCCGCCTCGGTTCTGGTAACAAGAAGCGTAAGCGAAGTGGACCATCTATGGTCGGACACCGCAAGGGTGGAATCGGCCCAGGTCGTTATCCAGTCAAGGCAAGCAGATTGATGATCAAACTCATCGAGAGTTGCATGGAAAATGCTCGCCACCAGTATGAGGACATAGACCCTGAGGAGATGGTTATCACTCACTGTGCTGCACACCGTGGCCAGATCAAGAAAGGATGGATTCCACGTGCGCGTGGACGTGCAAGCCCATCGAATCACTATCGTGTCAACCTCGAGATTTTCCTTGAGGACTTCAGCGGAGTTGAAGATGACTTGGAGGACGAGTTCTGAGGTGATTTATCATGAGTGAAAACAAAAGCACACTAAGACGCATCATCGACCGAAACGTCGAGCGCCACCTCGTCAAAGAATTCTTGATGAATAACACGAAGAAAGCAGGATTTGGTGGATTGGATATCCGCCGTACCCCTGCTGGAACCGAAGTTACCGTCAAGGCAGAACGCCCTGGAATGGTCATTGGCCGAAAGGGTAAGATCATCAACGACCTTCAAAAGAGACTGAGCGAAGAGTTCAGCCTTGACAACCCACGTCTAAAGGTAGACGAAGTCGAGGACCCAGCACTAAATGCACAGGTCATGGCAGAGAAGATTGCAAGCGCAATGGAGCGTGGTTGGTATTACCGCCGTGCAGGACACTCTGCTGCCCTCAACATTATGGAAGCTGGAGCCCGTGGAGTTCTAATCACCCTATCTGGAAAGTTGACAGGTTCTCGTAACCGTACACAGAAGTTCCTTCGTGGACACGTAAAGTACTGTGGCGAAACCGCCCTTCAGCACATGGATACCGGTTATTCGGTATGTATCAAGAAGTTGGGAACAATTGGAGTTTCAGTTGCAATCATGCGTAAGGGTACTAAGTTACCTCACGAGATTACAATCTTCTCTAAGGAAGAGTTAGCAATCCAGGAAGCAGCAAAAGAAGAGGCTGCGCCAGCAGAAACTGAGGAGGAATCCAAGTGAGCCACGTCAGTAATAGAGAGATTGCATCCATGAGCCAAGAGGCTATGGAAGACCGTCTTACTGAACTTCAAGAGGAGTTGCTACAACTCCGTGCTGAGCAAGCACTTGGTGGTACACCATCCAATATGGGAGCGTTCAAGGCTACCCGTAGAAGCATTGCTCGTCTAAAGACAAAGATGAGCGAGTGATAATAATCAAACAAGTGGAACGAAGGAGGTGAAATGAATGGCTGCTATCTGTAACGTATGTGGACTACCTGATGAGCTTTGTATCTGTCAGGAGATCGCTAAGGAACAGCAAATGGCAACCATCAGCACCGACCGTCGTCGCTACGGAAAGATAGTCACCAAGGTCGAGGGAATCGAAGATTCAGCAATCGACATTGGTGAGTTGGCTAAACTCCTGAAGAATAGGTGTGCAGCTGGCGGGACCGTCAAGGGCCGTGTGATTGAACTCCAAGGAGATCACAAGAAGAAGGCTGCAGCGGTTCTCAAGAATAATGGATTCAATGTGGAGGTGCGCTGAGATGGTCAATGCTCTCCTCAACCAACCTTGGATTGGACGCGATATTCACATTGCGTCTTCAAGCGATTCAACTCTTGTTGGACGCAGTGGTCTTGTCCTAGATGAGACCAGAGAAACCATCACGATGTTAGAAGGTGGCCGAGAGGTCATCCTCGGAAAGGCATCAATCGAATTCAACCTAGACGGTGGAAACGCCGTCATCCGAGGCTCGCTGGTGCGGCAGCGTTCCGAGGATAGAATACACCGCAATTACAAAATGGAGTGATCACGATGAGAGACATCGGAGTTGATGTAAAGAACCCTACTGCAGAGTGGGATGGCGATGTGAATTGTCCGTTCCACGGATCCCTGCGCTTGCGCGGTCAGGTCTTGGAAGGAACAATTGCTAGTTTGGGTATGTCCCGAACTGTAGTAGTTGAGCGAGATAACATTCGATATATGCAGAAATATGAGAGATATGAGAAGCGTACAAGCGCTCTATCAGCTCACCTACCAAGTTGCATCGGAGAAGTTGCAGTTGGTGACAAGGTGAAGTTGATGGAATGCCGTCCACTTTCCAAGACAGTCTCCTTCTGTGTCATTGAGAATAATGGTGGTGAGGCCTGATGCGTGGTATAGCAGGAAAGCAAACCCGTGGTCTGCCAACAATGGCTCGACTTCAGGTCGCTGATAACACAGGCGCAAAGATTGCCCAGATCATCAACGTCCGCAAACTCGGTGGTACAATGCGTCGCTATCCAGCAGCAGGCGTAGGCGACCTGATCAAGGTCTCCATCAAGCGCGGTACTCCTGAAACACGTCGTCAGATGTATACCGCTGTCGTCATCCGCCAGCGTCGTCCCTTCCGTAGGGTCGACGGTACCTGGGCTCAATTCGAAGACAATGCTTGTGTCATTACCAATGACAAGGGCGAGGTCCAAGGTTCCGATATCAAGGGACCTGTATCCCGTGAGGCAGCAGAGCGCTGGCCTCGTATTGCCGCAACAGCGAAGCAAATCGTTTGAGGTGTGAAAGATGGTAAAGAGTAGCAAGCCAGGAAAGCAGCGTAAGGAGCAGTACAATGCTCCACTTCACGTCAAGCGTAAGCGAGTTCGTGCTCGTCTTCAACTCGATAAGCCGGATGCCCGCCTAGCAGGAGTCCGCACCGTCACTATCCGTGTTGGTGATACTATCCGTGTCATCCGTGGAGATCTAGCCCACGGTGGCAAGAGAGTCGGCGGCAAGCGCAAGGCAGACCCTGCTACCGGTAAGGTCCTAAACATCAATTCCGATGCTGGTCGCATCTTCGTAGAAGGTGCAACCGCAACCACATCAGACAACAAAGAAGAGGCAATTTCGGTCCACGCCTCTAACGTCGTCGTCGTTAAACTCGATGAGACGGACAAGCTGCGTATGCAGAGCCTGACCGCAGATAGGAGTTGAAACATATGGGAAGCAGCAGTCACCTGAAGCGCCTAGCAATACCACGAAGTTGGCCACTTCCTCGCAAGACCACAATTTGGGTCACCCGCCCGCGTGCAGGTGCTCATAATCTTGAGAGAAGCATGCCAGTAGCAATTGTAATTCGCGATGTTCTTGGCATGGCCCGAACCACTCGTGAAGTACGCCGTATTCTACACAATGGACTTTGCAAGGTCGATGGACGAGTAGTCAAAGATACCCGCCGTGGTGTTGGTCTAATGGATGTCCTAACCCTTGGAGAAAACAACTACCGTTGCGTTCTAGATACCAATGGCCGTCTACGATACCGCCCAATCACCGTTAAGGAAGCCGGTTGGAAGATTTGCCGAATCGAAGGCAAGACTACCATCAAGGGAGGAAAGACACAGGTCCACCTCCACGACGGCCGTAACATCATCGTCGATGATGCAACTGAGCACAAGTCCGGAGATTCCCTCAAGATCGGTCTGCCTGAGCAGAAGGTTCTCGAGCACATCAAGTTCGGAGAAGGAACCCGTTGCATGCTCGTTGGCGGAGCACACATTGGAAAGTTGGCTGATGTTAACAATTACATCGTCAAGCGTTCCAGTATGCCTAACGAAGTAGAATTCGAAGGATTCGGTACTACTGCAAACAATGTATTCACCGTTGGAAGCAATTCCCTACCAGGCGTGGAGGTGACACAATGAGCGACATGGCAAACCCAATGGTACAACCAAGAATCTCGAAGGTTGTCATCAACATCGGTGTTGGCGAAGGCGGAGACCGTCTATCCAACGCAGAGTCTGTTCTAAAGCTCGTTTCTGGAGTTCAACCCGTACGCACACTAGGAAAGCAGCAAAATCGTGACCTAAAGGTCCGTGTTGGCTTCCCAATTGGTTGCAAGGCAACTATGCGTGACCAAGACACAATCAAGAAGTTCCTCACCGATGCATTTTGGGTCCGTGAGAACACAATTCCATCTTGGAATTTCGACCGTGAGGGTAACCTTTCCTTTGGAATTTCAGATTATACAGACTTCCCCGACCAGAAATATAACCCGGATATCGGAATCTTCGGCATGGACATCAATATCGTGCTAGAGAGGCCAGGACACCGTGTTAGCCGTCGTCGCCGACGCTCGGCAAAGGTCGCTATGAACCACCGAACCACTGCTGACGAGGCCCGTGCATGGTTTGCTGAGAACTACGGTCTCAAAATCCTGGAGGAGTGAAGCATGGCACGTGACCACGGAGAACAGATTGGACGCACTATTGGTTGCCGCCGCTGCGGACGCCGACGTGGAATGATCCGTCGACACGGTCTGCGATTGTGCAGGCAGTGTTTCCGCGACATCGCTCCTGAAATAGGATTTAAGAAAATGAATTGAGGTGATATGATGCAGTTTGATCCATTAAATGATGCGCTGGCTAAGTTGTTCAATGCTGAACAAGCCGGTAGGTATGACGTAGAATTAGCCCCTGCAAGCAAGTTGCTTGGTTCGGTCCTAGAAATCATGCAGATTTCAGGATACGTAGGTGAAATCGAAAGAAATGACAATGGCCGTGGAGGCTCGTACAACGTGCAATTGCGCGGTGCAATCAACGAGTGTGGCGTAGTAAAGCCACGTCACTCCGTCCGCCGACAGGAGTTCGACAAGTGGGAAGGTCGCTACCTTCCTGCTCAAGATTTCGGACTTCTGATTCTTACTACTAACAGTGGTATTATGCACCACAAAGACGCAAAGGAGAGCCGCATAGGTGGTCGACTCCTCGCATACGTGTACTGAGGTGATTATGATGGTAAAATTGGATCGTATCGAACACAATGTAGTGATTCCAGAAGGTGTCACAGCAACTCTTGTTGATGGAAAGGTAACCATCACTGGACCAAGTGGTTCATTGAGTCGTGATTTCGTTGACGCCAAAGTCAGCATATTCGAGGAGGGCGGCGCCCTTCTGATTCGTGTTGATTTGCCTCGCCGCAAGGAAAAGGCAATGGCTGGTACATGGAAAGCACACCTAAACAACATGATCAAGGGAGTAACAGATGGCTTCACCTACAACTTGAAGGCATTCTACTCTCACTTCCCTATGACTATGGCCGTAAAGGGCAATCAGTTAGTCGTAAACAATTACTTCGGAGAGCGTGTTCCAAGAACCGCTAACATCCTAGCTGGCGTGGACGTCAAGGTCCAGAATAAGGTCGAGGTTGTCGTTAGTGGAATGGATAAGGAAGCAGTCGGTCAGACTGCAGCCAACATCGAGCGCTGTACTACCGTCAAGAACAGAGACCGTCGTGTCTTCCAGGACGGAATATATCTCTTGGAGAAGGTCTGAAGGAGGAATCTAGATGGCAGAATATGATAAATTAACAGTCGCACAACTCAAGGAGTTGCTAAAGGAAGCAGGTCTACCTGTTTCAGGTAAGAAAGCAGACCTTATCACTCGCCTTAGTGAGAACGAAGGCGCCGCAGAGGAAGCCCCGGTCGAAGAAGAGGCTGAGGAAGAGGCTGAGGAAGAATTCGAGGATGACTTCGAAGACGATGAGGATTGGGATGACGAGGAAATCGTCGAAGAGCACGTCGCTCGCCAAAAGCCCGTCCTCAGTGATGAATTGAAGGAAGCTCTAGCACTACGTGCAGCTCAGAAGAAAGCAACACCATCCTTCCGCAGGACCGAATGGTTCCGCTACAAGCGTCTATCTCGCTCTGGCTGGAGAAAGCCACACGGTATGGATAACAAGCAACGCCGCAATTACAAGTACCGTGGTTCCCTTGTTCGCATTGGCCATGGAAAGGTCAACGCTGCAGCAGGACTACACCCCTCAGGATTTGAGGAGGTAATGGTATACAATTCCGGTGACCTAGAATCAATCGACGCTGAAACACAGGCTGCCCGAATCGGAATGACAGTCGGTGGACGAAAGCGTGAGAACATCCATTCCCGTGCTGATGAATTGGGAATCAGAGTTCTAAACCGCAGGAGGGAACGCTGATGCAGATTACTAATCAGAAGAAGATGGCAGCTCAGATTCTAAAGTGCGGTGTAAACCGTATTTGGATAAATCCATCCTACCTAGACCAAGTCGCACAGTCTGTCCAAAAGGACGACATTCGTGAGGCTATTGACAGTGGATGGATCAAGGCAAAGGCAGTCCAGGGCACATCTCGTGTCCGTGCACTGAAGCGCCTTGAACAGAAGCGCAAAGGACGACGTAAAGGCCATGGAAAGCGCTCAGGTAGTGCAAATGCTCGCAACCCACGCAAACAGCAGTGGATGCGCACAATCCGTGCTCAGCGCCATACCCTCAAGGATATGCGTGAGGACGGCACACTTGACCGTAGCCAATACCGTCACTACTACCTCAAGGCGAAGGGCGGCTCATACCGTTCCATCGCTCACATGAAGACCCAAATGGGAATCGAAGGTATTGCAACTGGAGGTGAACAGTGATGGCACGTGGAACAAAACAACGCAACCAATACCGTCGCCGCATGAGCGGTGAAACCGATTACCGTCGACGTCTGAAACTTCTACGCAGTGGTAACGCTCGTGCAGTAGTTCGTGTCTCAAACACTCGAACCGTTTGCCAAATTGTCAACTGGAAGGTTGATGGCGATAAGGTCGAACTTTCAATGACCGGTGATGACCTTGTGTCTCGCTTTGGTTGGCCTGAGAGCAATAGCCGCAAGAATGTCCCTGCATCTTACCTAGTAGGATATGCAATGGGCAAGGCTGCTTTGGCTGCTGGTCATGATGAAGCTGTATTGGACATTGGTCTAGCAGCAAGCACACCAGGAAACCGTGCCTTCTCTGCCCTCAAGGGCATGGTAGATGCGGGCCTTGAGATACCACACGGCGAGTCCGTATTACCCAATGATGAGCGTGCATCAGGTGCGCACATCGATGAGTCCTATGCTTCGGTTGTCGAAGCGACCAAGAGTAAGATTGAGGAGGCGTTCTGAGATGAGTGATGATGACAGTTCACCAATGGCACCGGGCCTGATCAAGGCTTTTGCACCACAGGAAGAGGAAGAGCCACAAGAAGGCCGCCGCCGCCGCCGTCGCACTTCTGCAGACGAAGCAATCGCTGCTCTGCGCTCCTGGACTCCAAAGACACGTCTCGGTCGTGAAGTAATGGCTGGCCGTATCGTAACCTACGAGCAAGCACTAGTTTCTGGACTACCAATTCGTGAAGTCGAAATTGTAGATGCATTGATTCCTAACCTAGAGGATGAAGTAATCAAGGTCAACATGGTTCAGCGAATGACCGACAGTGGACGACGTGTCCGCTTCAATGTCATGGCTTGTGTCGGAAATAAGGACGGCTATGTCGGACTTGCAATGGCAAAGGGCAAAGAAGTTGCTTCAACCATCCGTAAGGCACTGACCGCAGCCAAGCTAAATCTGATTCAAGTCCAGCGTGGAAACGGCTCATGGGAGTCAAGCGCAGGACCTGGTTTCTCTGTACCATTCAAGGTTACAGGACAAGCAGGTTCTACTCGTGTAACTTTGATGCCAGCCCCTGCAGGTAAGGGATTGGTAATTGGAGAGACAGGAAAGCGTGTACTCGAACTCGCTGGTGTCAAGGACGTACTATCCCGTACCAAGGGGCAGACTCGTACCACTATCAACTATGCAGCGGCTACTTTCAACGCACTTTCAACTATCAACACAACAAGGGTCTCCGAAGGCCAGCGTGTTGAGTTCTTTATTCACAAAGGGAGGATGTTAGAATGAGTTGGATCGTAGTACGTGCACGTTCAGATGTAAAGGTCGAACGCTCAATCCGTGAGACAATGGGTCACCTTAACTTGACTCGTGTTAACCACGCAGTAATCATTCCAGATAACGCTCAGTATAGAGGAATGCTACAGAAGGCTAAGGATTTCATCACTTGGGGAAATGCAGATGCAGACCTCGTAGAGAAGGTGATTACTGGCCGAGGACGTCTAATTGGTAACAAGCCGGTAACAGATTCCGATGTTAAGGAAGGAACCGACTACAAGTCGATTAAGGAATTCGCAAAGGCAATCGCTTCTGGCGATGCAACAGTGAAGGACATGCCTGAACTAAAGCGTGTCTTCCGCCTCCACCCACCCCGTGGCCCAAAAGGCTGGGGTGGCATCAAGCGCACCTACGTTATTGGTGGCGCTCTCGGTCCTCGTGGAGAGGATATCGGCGCTCTAGTCGAGCGTATGATTTGAGGTGATTTGAATGGGAAGAGCAAACAAATTCAGAGGACGCTGCCGC
>CAZNXM010000024.1:0-29919 GCA_964577145.1 uncultured Candidatus Poseidoniales archaeon | reverse complement strand
ACAGACTTCCTCCGTCCCGTTACCCCACGGCACCCATGGCCCCAGGTAGGGCTGCTCCGTTCCCGGCCTGACCTGATCCCCCGGTTATTCGGTTCCCGACTCCTTCCGGCTTCGGTTCATGACACCCGGGTCACGTGGGGGCGAGACATCGACGTCCGCCTGTGGGAATCCATGGACCGGCTGAGCCGCCCCTCGGCATTCGGACCGCCATTTGCGATTTGCGGTAAAGGGCACGCAAACTCCCCTCCTATCCCAACAGGCCGTGACAGCGGACTGATTTGAAGGCATCGGGGCCTTATTCAGTACTTTCAGCTTCGTACTTGGAAGGACAAGAGGTTTTGATAATTTCAGCCTCAAAGACCCAGCTATTTCCATCGTGAACAAGTATTCCTTCAGCATATACGGTTCTATTATCGGCTAGTCCATTGGAAACCGTAGCCTGGGTGAAATCAACATTGAGTTCATGCATTTCACCATGGAGAATAAATGTATCAGAAATATTGTCAATTGAGCCATCTTGAACTTCGCCACGAATTGCGATTGTACGGCCTTCAAGACTCTCAGGGTCGCTCATCACCACATCTACTGTCCGAGTGGCTTCAGGAGCCTCTAAGAGCAAAGTAGCGGCAAGTAATGCGGTAAGAACGAGTCCTACTATCAGAAGGCGAGCCCTATGAGTTAGCATTTCCAGCCCTCGCTATTCCAACTGCTTCATCTAGTGTTGTCAAACCTGCAGCTTTCAGTTTCCTATCGATTCCATTTACAATGGACTTAACCGAGCCCGCTCCTTGGAATACTATTGCGGAGTAAATCTGAATTAGTGAAGCACCATTGGTAATTTTCTCCCATGCATCATCAGCATTTGAGATTCCACCCACACCAATAATTGGCCAGTCTCCATCTGTGTGGTCAGCGATTAACCTGATTACTTCTGTAGAGCGTTTTGCAAGAGGTTTGCCTGAAAGGCCGCCTGTCTCTTTCATGGTTTTCGAATCATCTGGTCGCTCGACAGTAGTGTTGGTTGCGATGATTCCTGCGCAACCAAGGCCGCGTGCAGTATCGGTAATGCTGAGGATTTGAGCATCCCCTAAATCTGGTGATATTTTGACGAGTACCGGTTTGTCACCACTATGTGTTTGAACAGCTTTGATTATTCTAGCAAGATCTTCATCTCTCTGTAAATCCCTAAGGTTGGGAGTATTTGGTGAAGAGACATTGATGACAAATCCATCGACAAATTCTCCACAGCGTTCTACCGTAGTTGCATAATCGATATGGGCGTCTTCGAGTGAAGTGATTTTTGACTTACCAATATTCAATAAAAGTGGACTGGAGGGTTTTCGCGCCCTAGCCAAATGCTCAGCCATTTTTTGTGAGCCGGGGTTATTGAATCCCATGCGGTTAACCAATGCTCTATGTTTGGATGAGCGGAACATTCGCGGCTTTGGGTTGCCGGTTTGTTCCTCCATTGTGACGCCACCAATTTCGATGAACCCAAAGCCAATTTGTTCCCATCCTGTCATCGCCTCTGCTTTCTTATCCATGCCTGCTGCGACCCCTAATGGATTGGTGAATCGCATTGAGAAACATTCGCTTGGCACAGTTTTTGGCCGATACAGTACCCTTAGTATTAGGCGTCCCAATCCAGTCGCACTGACAATTCGAAGAGCGAGTAATGCCCTACGATGTGCCTTCTCGCTATCCATGATGGCCATTAGCGGCCGTGCGAGTAGCAGGTGCGGTAGGCCCATCAATACATTCGGCGTGCAGCGCATCCTTCAAGTCTTGCCCGCACATGCCACTGAAATATGGACATGGGCGATGAACGCTGGCAATCCCTGCGCGAAGCGGCGCGTAGATTCCTCAAAGCCGAGGGTTGTGCCCTACAGGTGTCGCGAGAAAATTTGGCAAATGCACATAAAATTGTACAAGCCATTGCTGACAATATCCCTTCACGGATTAATCTCCCAACTATTTCTGAAGGCGAACTAGGAGTGGCTGGTCTATTCCAAATTGGAGGCGATGAGCCTGCGCTCCAAACTTGCTGGGTTCCTGATGGAACATTCGAAGAATTTGCCGAACAAGTTCTCGACCTTCTTGAGGCAGGATATCCGGGTTGTGTAGGTTGTGCTGGCCCTGGTGCTGAAGGTGTCTGGAATGAAAGGTCCCGAAGAGCAAATTTCTCCGCATAAATAATACCTTAATTTTCACAGGTACTATAGTACCTGCCAGAAATGCGTCTTTAGCGAGCCTTCAAGTAGCCTCGTCAATCCCCCGGCGAATCATGCCATCCGTCATTATCGCTGAGAAGCCAAGTGTGGCGGCTGATATTGCCAAGACTCTCGGAGTTTCTACAAAGCACGAAACCCATTGGGCAAATGATGATATTATTGTTACTTGGGCAGTTGGGCATCTGCTCGAACTCAAGACTCCTGAAGAATACGATGAAGCATTCAAATCCTGGCGTGGTACAATCGACCGATTACCATTCATTCCAGAGGAATTCCAACTCAAACCAATTACTGGACGCGGCAATAATCGCAAGCAATTGACTGCGATTAAGAAAATGATCACTGCAAAGAATTGCACAGAAGTCGTCAATGCCTGTGATGCTGCACGTGAAGGGGAATTGATTTTCCGTCGAATTGTAAAATTCAGTAAAGTGAAAGTTCCTATGACTAGAATGTGGTTGCAGTCACTCACACGTGACGCTATTGAAGCGGCATGGGAGCATCGTGCTCCTGCTTCTGATTTTGATCCACTAAGTGATGCTGCAATCTCGCGCGCAGAAGCAGATTGGATTATTGGAATGAATGGTTCAAGGGTTGCATCGACATTCTTGCGCATGAGCCGTAGGGATAAATCCT
Organism: uncultured Candidatus Poseidoniales archaeon; assembly: GCA_964577145.1. Lineage (GTDB taxonomy): Archaea > Thermoplasmatota > Poseidoniia > Poseidoniales > Poseidoniaceae > MGIIa-K1. Next base: position 27,052 of record CAZNXM010000024.1, on the reverse strand, counting down.
CGATTTCCTTAGGACGTGTTCAGACTGCTACTCTAGCAATGATTGTCGACCAAGAACTGGAAATTCTTGGACATGAGGCTAAGCCATTTTGGGAACTTCACGCTACTTTCTCAGCTGGCGAAGCATCATTTGAGGGCCGATGGGAAAGGCGAGGACACAAGGACGATCCAGAACATCCCGAATTGAAGGCTCATCGAATCACTGACGAAGTAGAGAAGAAGGTCCTCGAAGAGATATTGGCATCTCCAGAGAGTTTTGAGGTCAGTCAAACTCAGCGCAATTCCAAGGAAAGGGTGCCATTGAATTTCGACTTGACCAGTTTGCAGAGAGAGGCAAATGGAATTTGGTCATGGTCCGCACGTAGAACCTTGTCAGTCGCACAAGAACTCTATGACTCTCACAAACTCACCACCTATCCACGTACTGATTCCCGACATCTTCCAGAAGATATGAAGGAAGAGATTTCCAAAACTGTACGCCAACTCGGAGCACAACCCACACTTGAGGAGCATTCGCTACGACTAATCGACCAAGGTCTTGCGAATGTTGACAGAAATTTTGACAATTCCAAAGTTAGTGATCACTTTGCAATCATCCCTACGGGGAAATTGCCGGATAGCGGATTAAATGCAGATGCAAAGAAACTCTATGATTTGATTGCGCGACAATTCCTCGCATCATTCCACAATGAGGCGGTTTGGGAAGTACAAAAGCGAACTGCTACCAAACAAAACCAAGACTGGATAAAGGAAGCACGCCATCTAACAACGCCAGGTTGGAGAGCGGTCCGTCCCAAGAAACAATCCCTTCCCGATGGTTGGAACGTATTGCCTTCCAACCCATGTGATGCTGATCTAGTAGCATCCGAATTCAAGGAAGAGAAAACCAAACCTACTGGTCGTCTAAAGGAAGCTGGATTACTACGCCTTATGGAACATGCTGGAAAGAAAATCGATGATGATGATCTCGCAGCAGCAATGAAGGGTAAGGGACTAGGAACTCCAGCAACTCGTGCAGATACAATCGAAAAACTGCTGAGCCGCACATATATCGAACGTGGCAAGGGTGGTTCCTTGCGTGCCACGGCACATGGAATCCGTATCATTGACATCTTACGCAGAATCCCAGTATCCTGGATTACATCTGCAGAACTAACCGGTGATATGGAATCAAAACTTGCATCGGTCCAGAAAGGAGAATTTCAACGTGAATCTTACATGTCTCGTATCAAGGAAATGGTGCAAGAAATGGTTGATGGAATTCGTGACCACGACCGTTCAAAACTCTATGAAAGTGAATTACCAGTTGGTACCTGCCCGCTGTGTGCAAGTGGTGTGAACGAAACCATTCTTTCCTATATTTGTGAGAAGAACGAAGGACGCGACAAAGGTTGCGCCTTTGTAATGTGGAAGGACGCTAGTGGAAGATGGTTTGATCGAAACACAACCTCTAGGCTACTTGCAAATAAGGAAATTGACGACCTCCATGGATTCTTTAGCCGAAATGGCGAACACTATGAAACCAGTATTTCATTGGGTGAAGATGGAAAGATTCTTTTCGCAGGGAAACCAACAGAAACCGGTGATGTTTCTGCAGAGGAATTGTGTAAATGTCCAAAGTGTAGCCACGGAACTATTCGAATTGGTGAAAAAAATTACGCATGCGATAATGGAGAATGTGAATTCCGAGGATTGGGTAAAAATATCTGCAAACGCGATATAAGTATTGATGAAGCACGGAAGATTCTCACCGAAGGAAAAAGCGACCTCATCGAGGATTTCACAAGTAAGCGCGGCCGGCCATTCCCCGCTTTCCTTGTCCTAGAAGCAAAGAAGGTGGGATTCGAATTCCCACCTAGAGCGCCCCCCGCTGATGCGACCAAATTCCCAGTTGTCGAAGGTATTGTTGGAACCTGCCCGAAACACGATGTCGGCGTCATCGAAACTGAAACTCATTATCAAAGCGATAAAAATGACAAGGGTTGCTCAATCTCCTTACTAAGAGAGGTTAGCAAACGAACTATTACTCGCGAAGAGGCGAAAGAACTCATCGAGAAGAAGAAAGTCGGTCCCTTCGAGGATTTCCTTGCAAAGAAAACGGGTAAACCATTCACTGCTACGCTTTACATCAAACCAAATGAGAGCATCGGATATCGCTTTGCAAAGCGTTGATGCTTGCACAACATTGACATTCGTCCCTAAGGGACGACCTCTTGATGCACTTTCAAGTAGTCATAGTCGGAGCCGGCCCAGTCGGCGGAAGACTTGCTACAGAATTAGCTGCATCTGGTATTAGTACGCTCATGCTAGAGGAGCATGCGGAAATTGGTAGGCCATTCCAATGTGCAGGTCTAGTAAATCCTCCTGCAATGGACATGGTTGGACTTCATGAAACAATCCTTCAGAATGTCGATGGAGCATTAATCCATTCCCCTACTGGCGTCCAAGTCCCAGTAGGTACCTCTGGAGACATTCGCACCCACGTGGTGTGCAGAAAGCGCTTCGACCAAGGTGTTGTCAGACAAGCTATGGAGGAGGGAGCACATCTCTGGCTACTCTCAAAACCTCTTGATGCAAAGGTTGGAGATGATGTAGTGAGCCTCCTTGTCGAAAGGGAAGGGGAGCAAATCGAAATCAGTTGCTCATTATTGGTTGGCGCTGATGGTGCTCATTCTTGGACACGAAGATACTTCAAAATGGGTAAGCCGAAGGAGATGATGATTGGATTCCAAACTGATGTCACAGGACTTTCTGGCGAAGAAAATTGGCTTGAAATGTATACAGGAAGAGATGTTGCCCCGGGATTATTCGCCTGGGTAATTCCATCGGGACAAGGTACTCATCGAATTGGAGTTTGGGCTCGCCCACAGGACCTAGAGGGTCGAAGTGTAGAGCAATTATATGATGCATTATTGAGCCATCCATTGTGGAGTGAACGATTCACCGGAATGAAGGAAATAGCGCGATATTGCGGCCCAATACCCTGTGGTATAGTCCAAAGACCATTCAAAGATAGAGTGATGCTAATTGGTGATGCTGCAGGAATGGCAAAACCAACTACTGGCGGCGGTATTGGGCCTGGATTCAGGCAGGTTGAGACAATTTGTTCCGAATTGATTAATGCGATTGAGTCCGACCATTTACTTGCAGCAGACCTTGCAATTATTTGCAATTCTTACAAAGCAATGCGCAAGGAGCAAGACCGAGCAAGAGCGCTACGAGACTTACTAGTAACTCTGCCTGCTGATGGCGAACTCGACAATATTTTCTCCATGTTTAACCGCCCTGAGGTTCTGGAATTAATCAATATTGAAGGGGATATTGAACATCCTGTTCCTTTGGGTATGACTCTGCTAAAACGTGTTCCTGAATTTAGAAAACTCGCCCTGAAGGCTGGAATAAAAATATTATTTGCATGAGGTGACAATGTGGTAAAAGTCACCCAGCGTATACGTTATCCTCCCTTTGAAGCAGATCGCCTGATTCCTGCAGCCTTACCCATTGCCGAGAATTCATTCGAAGTAGAAGGCAGTGTTGCACCGCCCTTCAAAGTCGGGGACGAAGATGGATGGCTAATCGAGAGAGTTGTCGAAGGTGATGAGTACGACCTTGGTTTCCATGGAGAGGAACCATCGATTATCAACCAACAGAGAAGGGGTTGGTATCTACTCCCTCACCCAATTCATGGCCAGGCTAGAAAATTCATAAATGCCGCAGTAATAGTTCTGCTATTGTGCCTGTTCTACCTTTTCACGGCTCCACTTCAGGACTCAATTGGCATCCCTGTATTTGGCACTGGTAAGGTCCGGTTAGGAATGCTAGACTATCCCGCACTTGCATTAATTGTAGTACCATTTATGCTCACGCCTATTGCTTTGCGAATCGGTGCAAACCTTGGTGATTTAAGACGACAGAAAACCTTTCTGAACAGCGCGCCGATTCAGCCAAAAATCAATACTGATGATGTCAGTTCTGGAGAGATTTTGACAGGGAAAATTACTCTTCCTGAAACGAGAGAAGATTGGATGGACATCACTGTTACTTGGCGGTGCGGAATCTTACCTCCTGCTCGACACAAGGTATTTGCAGCACTGGGGAAGGATGTGAATTCTCAACCCCCACCAGGACTTACTTCACCACTTCCACATCATTGGGAGAAAGGATTGGATGACGGGACAGGTATGGGTGAAGATGCACCAATGCAGCGTGATGATATTCCGGGCGGAGTATTTCTTAGGCCGATGAGGATAATGTCGAGTGGTGGTAGTGAGAAATTATCACTCGAGGGTGGTGAATTTACTTTGGAGTCACCAGATGGTGATTGGCCTGGTTCGCTTTATTGCGGATTGATTAGGGTGCATTGGGAATTGATTGTGCTAATTCGCCGGGAAAAGGGAGGACCTCTACTTTGGGTTGCTCCGCTTGAGGTCAAGCATCCCGACTCTGAAGTTGTGAACCCGAAATTAATCATCAGTGATGGGCGCTCAGAGAATGATTCGATATAATGCGAGCATTCATCTGCTTGATTGGCGTGGACTGCCCATGGATGGCAAGTCTGTCAGGGCTTTGCTTCTCGTCACAATCATGCTTCTTTCAGGTTGTCTTGGTGCAACCGATGAAGGTGATATCGATATCATTGATGAAGTCAAGGAGATTGTGGCAACAATCGAATTATCCGGTGAAGACACTGGTAAAGTTGGCTTGATGCATCTGGTTTCAGCAAAAATTGTTGTTGAACCAGCTGACGTACAATACAATCACGCTATTCGTTTTATTTCGGCCACAGGTATCGCTGATGTTGAATACTCAGTTAGTGATACTGCAAGCGGGATTCAAATCGCATGGGTGCCTGATTCCCCAGGTGAATGGATGGTCCATGTTACAATCACTCTCCCTGATTTAGAAGTAGATGATTCGATAATTATCGAGGCTGCAAAGCCCGATGAGGGGATTACCTTGTTGTCGATGGAAACCATACATGAATTGGAAAGCGAAATGCCATTTTCATTAACTGGAACAATTAGTCATACCTCGCTTTCAACTTGTGTAATAACGAGTGATCAAGGGCATACCCGTGATGTAACGGACGAGGGGACATTTACTGTCCCTCTAGGTGTTGTAGAAGAGGATATTACAATCACTATTACCGCAACATGCGGCCAATGGACCCAAACAGCTGATTCCAGACTTGTACGTGTGATTCTAAGTGGTGGAGATGACCTTGATGGAGATGGAATCTCGGATGATGACGACTCGTGTCCAGATGGATTCGGTGAAAACGAAGGTTGGAATCCAAATCCTGCTACAGATAGAGACGGTGATGGTTGTCATGACTTCGAAGAAGACAGGGATGATGATAATGACCTCATTCCCGATGTCGATGATTCCTGCGCTTCCGAAATTGGGTGGGTTTCAACACTTGAAAATGATCATGACCAAGATGGCTGTGCTGATTCAACCGATGATAATGATGACGATGGTGATGGAATTGAAGATACCTTAGATGCATGCCCACTAGGTTTGACAGATTGGGATTCCGACCTGTATTCGGACTGGGACTCCGATGGATGCAAAGATATGGGAGAGGATGATGATGATGATAACGACCTCGTTTTGGATAATTTTGATTCATGCTGGAAGGGTCTGCAAAATTGGGTGAGCGATGTCGACTCTGATTTTGATGGCGACGGTTGCAATGATGTAGCAGAAGATGATGATGATGATTCAGACGGTGTCAATGATGTCAATTCTACGGGTGTGGTCCTTGACGAATGCCCCAAGACTCCGCTCGGCTCATTAGATGTCGATGAGCGAGGTTGTGCAGCCAGTGAGAGAGATAGCGATGCCGACGGTGTGAACGATGATGTCGACCAATGCGAGGGGACACCTATTGGTAACTTAGTCAACGAGGTTGGATGTGCTGACCTCGATGGAGATGGAGTATTTTCAAATGTCGATAACTGCTCAGATACGATGGCAAAATGGACTGTTGACTTAGCGGGATGTGCCGTTTACCAATTGCCAATTGCATGGAGTGAGAGTGGTACGGGGAACGGACGCTTCGACAAAGTTGCACACTTTAGCCTACCCTGCCTCGATGGCTCATTTTACTTCAGAAATGAATGGACTGGTGATGATGTCTACATTTTCCTGTTCAAATATACCGATGGTTCTGGGAATTCAAATAATGGTGATTGGGCAGGTAACCCTGGTTCATTAATTCGCAAACTTCCAGACAATGCCCATCTATTCTATGGCTCATTTGACTCAACATACCACAATGATGTCACCTCAAGAAAAACCGCAGTCATCAATGCGCTCAATGCTGATGAGGAAGAGAAGTGGATGGATAGAATCCACTTTATCGACCAAGATGCTAGTAATATCGGCGGAGGCTTAGGCGATCTCATCAATAATTGGCAGGCCCTTTCTTACGGCATCGATAGGTTCCAAAGAGCGCGTGAAACAGGTTCGCTAAACGATTGGCTAAACAGCGGAAATGACCATACCCATTGGGCATATGAAGCAAGGATGTACAATTACGAATTCATGTCCGAAATTCGGGAGCAGGACCCGGGAGTTCATGTTGTAACAATCGTTGATGAAACATGGCATAGCGGAGGCTGGAGCAGTGGTTACCGTAGCGCATACGACAATATTTCAATTGATTTACCCCGAGATGTTTCTCAATATGACACCCTAGAAATCTTCCACGAGCACGGTTGTGAGGATAGGCGTAATCGCCATTCCAATGGCCAAGGAGGCTATGGGGGCTGTCACGAGTGGGATTATCTGGCATATCTGAAAATATGTGACCGTGATAATTCCAGTATTTGTGGTACGGAATTCATGCGGTGGATTACAACATATGGCCGAGAAGGACGCTGGCTTACCGACATTACTCCTTACTTATTCATGCTCGAAGAAGGGGATGTTCGCACCTTCAAATATGAAGGTGCAAATAAGGGACTTATGACAGTGAAACTGCTCTTCAGTGACTGGGATGTAGGAGAGCGGTCATCCAGTGGAGAGCGGGTATTTACCGGTGGGCAATTCAATGGCCAATACAATAACGAATCAAATTACAAACGGCAGCATAATTTCACGGCTTTATCGAGTTATGATAGTGTGAAAATCATTGCAACAATCACTGGTCACGGCTTCAATCAAGACCAAGCTAATTGTGCGGAATTCTGTGACCATGAACATCATTACTACCTCAACGGATTCCATGCATATGAATGGCATCCAATAGTCCACAATAATAGGGGATGCGAAAATGAAGTTGACCGCGGAGTTACTGCAAACCAATTTGGTTCATGGCCATATGGAAGGGCGGGATGGTGTGCTGGACAGGATGTCAAGCAGTGGACTCACGATATCAGCGATTGGGTAGACAACTCAAGTTCGAATAATCTAGTCTACAAGGGCCTCTACAATGGCCAAGAATATGTCCCTCAAGATACCAATGGCGGTAGCAGAGAAATACGAGCAAATATCTGGTTAGTCTGGTATGATCAAGTCTGAAATGGTGGTGGGGCAGCCATCTGTTCTAGTACTAAGGTAGGTTTGGGTGTATCGAGTAATTCATAGCGTGAATTTCGTCGGCGTGGCCTGAATCCAGCCCTTACTACTGCTGATTGCAACTCATCCTCACTCGCCTCCAACTTTTCGGTTCCTGATGCTGATACTACATTCTCCTCCATCATGGTTGAGCCAATATCATCAGCGCCACCAAGCAGAGCGATTTGTGCAATGTCAATACCCATGGTAGGCCATGATGCTTGAATATGGTCGAAATTGTCAAGGAATAACCGTGCAATAGCAACGTGCCTAAGATATTCACTTGGACCTGCGCCTAATTCTATGCGGTTTCTCCCTCGATTACGCTTGCCATATGTGTTATTCTCTAACTGTACGGGCCATGCGATGAATGAAGTAAATCCAATACCGTGAGTGGCAAGGGATTCATCTTGTAAAATGCGTAATCTAGACATGTGCTCAATTCTAGCTTCTGCACCCTCTCCAAATCCAATTACATTGGTAGCGCTGGTGATTAATCCAAGGGATTGAGCTTCTCCCATCACTCTTAGCCAATTTTCTGGTGCACCCTTCTTCGGAGAGACATCCTTGCGGATTTCAGCGACTAACATTTCCGCCCCGCCTCCAGGTAAACCATGCATCCCAGCAGCCTTCAATTGGGTAAGTACTTCCAATGTAGAAAGTCCTGTGACCTCTGCAATTCCTTCAATTTCTATTGGGCTAAAGCAATCTAGATCTATTGAAGGATGGCGAATTTTCAATTCTTTGAGTAAATCGGTGTACCATTCGATTCCCAAGTCAGGGTTTACCCCGCCTTGCATGAGAATTCGTACCCCTCCTATTTTTTCAAGTTCTGAGATTCTCGTACTGATTTGCTCTGTAGTCTGAGTATAGGTTTCCTCATGACCCGGGGGGCGGTAAAAAGAGCAAAACTGGCAATTGATAGTGCAAATATTGGTGTAATTGATATTGCGATCTATGAGATAAGTTACCTCACCACTCGGCAACATCTGCTTGCGCCTAATATTTGCAGCACTTCGAAGAGAATGTAGAGGTGCATCACGATAGAGAATGATTGCATCTTCAACAGAGAGCCTTTCTGCCGAAGACATATGTGAATCGAGGATTGACCTCCAAGACATCGATTCACCTCATGCGCTTCCTACTAATGCCTCAATATCCACTATGGTCTTGGGGCAATCGGATGATAACACGTCGGGCCCATCAGTTGTAATGAGAACATCATCCTCGATTCTAATTCCGATATCGGCATATCTTGGTGGGCATTCGACATCTGGTCTCCAAGAGCCAAAGTAAAGTCCAGGCTCAACTGTAATGACCATTCCTTCTTCGAAAACACGGGCTTCATCATCGGGACGGTAAACTCCTACATCGTGAACATCCATACCAATCCAATGCCCAGTATTGTGCATGTACCACTTCTTCAGGTCGCCATTTTCTGGGTCGAGTGCCTCTTCTAAGGTCTGTGTAATTACACCCAGAGCGATTAGCCCTTCTGCTAATACCCTGCGAGCTTCCTCATGAGGGGCATCGTAAGGATTGCCGATTCTGCACTTGTCGATTGCAGCTAATTGAGAATCTAATACGATTTGATAAATTTCGGACTGGGCCTCAGTAAATTTACCATTTACTGGCCATGAACGAGTTATGTCAGAAGCATATCCACGATATTCACAACCTGCATCAATGAGCAAAATCTCTCCATCTTCACATATATCATCATTAACAGTATAATGTAAAACTGTAGCATTATCACCACTTCCAATGATACAAGGGTATGCGGTACCACTTGTTCGTGCGTACTTGAATAAGCCTTCAATCACTCCCTCAAGTTGCCATTCGCCTACACCTGGGCGGGTATTTCGCATTGCCTGAATATGTGCTTGAGAGGCAACTTTTGCTGAATGCCTCATTTGGGATATCTCGCCTTCGGATTTACGTAATCGTAATTCCGAAATTCGTCTTGAGGGGTCTTCAATAGAAATTGGTCCTGTACCATATCTCTGGCGGGCACGAGAATTAGCCTGCAGTGCTTCAGTAACAACTTCATCAACATCATAGTCGACACCGGTTTTCACTAGAACTCTAGTACATTTGGAAAGTCGCTCATCTAGAACGCTCTTCAAATCGGAATGGCTCTCTGCACGATCCACTGCCCAATTTGCAACAGCACCATCAACTCCCGGGCGTCGACCTTCCCAGATTTCCATTAGCAAATCCTTAGGCTGAACAAACAGTGTCACGAGCCATTCTCCCTGTTCACAATGAGCAATCATTGCCGCTTCAGGGTCTGCCCATCCGGTCAAATAGAGTAAATCGCTGCTTGAGCGGTAGGGATAGTTGACGTCGTTTGAGCGAGTGGACTCATGAGGTGTGGTGATTATCAACAAATCATCAGGACGAAGTTGAGAGAATATTCGCTCCTGACGCGCACGATACTCGTCAACGGACAATGCTGCGGGCTCAGCCCCAACCGCGCGTAGTGAGTCCTCCCACATGTTACATCCGTCGTACAACTGATTCTTCAGTCCTTGCCTTCGGAATTAGGGTCTTCCCACATGCCGGAATCACTGCCATTGATGTCGAATTCATCAACGGGATTTTCAGCGGGTTTGTGCCATTTTGGCATGGAAGTAGTAGATTGTCCGCCCCTTAGCATCCTACTCGAAAGCATTCCCAATCCAAGGGCCATCATTGCGAATACAATAATCGCAGAGTAATTCAATACCTCATCATCAGGAATAACCTTCTTCTCTTCTACGCTGAATAATATCGTCTTGGTAGAAGAGGTACCATCATCATCTGTCACCGTCAATTCCACTTCGTGTGTACCGGATTCAAGTTCACTCAAATCAATTATGGGCATATTTCCCGACTCGATACCATCAATTTTCCAACTATAAGTAAGCGTCATCATGTCCGACTCGGTATCGATGGATGTAGAACCATCGAGAATCATTTCATTTCCTTGGATGAAGGTATAATTGCTGAATTGTTCACCACTTAATCCATTGATTGTGAATGATGATTCGGGTTCGATATTTTCAACAATTACTGTCACCTCCTGAGAAGCTCTTCTGCCAACCAAGTCAACAACATCGACTTTGATATTCCATATTCCTGCTTGTTCTGGATAAAGAGATAGCACGAGACCATCTGTTTCAGATTGCTCAGCAATTCTCAATACACCATCAGGTGATGTGATGAACCAATTTGCCTGTAGGGCATTACCCCAGACTCCATCTCGGCTATCACTACCATCAATCATTAGTAATTCGGATTCGTTTACACTAAGAGGGGCGCTAAGAGAAGCAATCGGGTCTGTATGATCCACGTGGACAAATAGATTGACTATGGGAGATTCTCGTAAGGCAGCATCTCTCAGAAAGTAGGTGAATAGATAACTTCCATCGCTCAAATTTAGTTCATTGGAATCAACAGGGAATGTCCCTTCATCATCATCCCATGTGACATTTATTTCCTGATAGAATAAATCACCATCGCATGCTCCCTGAGGAGCACTGCACCATTCAAGTAGCAATTGAGTATCCTCTAAACTCCCGTGAGCAATAATGCCATGAGTTGTTATCAGTACCGGCTCATCTACAATTATTGACTGATCGTGTACAGGTGAAAGAATAGGACTGTGTGGACCCTCGCCAATGAAAATTATTCGATTCAAGAAAACGCGCTCCAGACCATTTGGTTGGCTTACTTCAAGCCAACATGTACAATTCAATCCTTGTGTATCAATGGATATTGTCCATATCCAAATTCCTTCATCTACTGGAATAACCGTACTGAAGAATTCACCTGTTCGTAAGATTTCCCATTCAGAATACGGGTCGGTAACATCGTAAAGAACCCACGAGGCATCTTGTGCTGGAATTGTAGTTGAGCCATTGATTATCAGGCTCTCATTCACCCAAATTCCATCAGGTGCTGTTGTTGTCAGCACTGCGCCATCATGGTCAGCACTGCCTACATCCAGTGGAATGGTTACAGCAAATAGCAGAGTGACAAATAGCAGTCCTAGCCTGCTAGTATCAGTCATTATCTACTCCTCAAATGCGTTGCAAAGTTGGCCCTGGCCTGGGAAACTATTGATATCTCGTGGGTTGGTATCCCACTTGTATTCACAATAATTCATGTGGCCATCACCATCGGTGTCGATGATGCGGTCTGCAGCATCATACGGGTCGAAATTGAAGTAATACTCCCATCCTGTTGCCATTCCGTCATCATCGTGGTCCTGATAGAATACTTCAGGTCCATCGTCCCAATCATCCCCATCGGTATCGTTGGTAATCGGGTTTGTACCATTGATGAATTCCTCATAATTGGTATAATTCTCGAGGTTATCATAGAATCTCTTGCCATCCGGGCTATCCGGATTAATGTGGCAATTGGAAGAGGTTGGGTCATCATAAGATGGACAATACTTAGCGATTAATCCACTGCGATTTAGACCGTCGTGGTCGGGGTCCTCTTGACCATCATCAATGCCATCTAAATCAGAATCTTTCAAGGATGGATCCATTACACCTCGTGCACCATGTGCATCAGAAGTAGAATTGTCCACTAATCCAAGCTCAAGTGCTTGAAGGCTGTGAGAAACTTCCCAACCATCAGGAAGCAAATCTCCATCCGTGTCATCATCTACCGGATTAGTATTCCAACGGTCTGGCGCTTCTGCGCTATTTGCCAATGTATCGTTATCAACATCGTAAGTATCGTCCTTGAGCGAACCCTCTGAAGGGTCTAATGCCCAGCGTCCATGACAACCATTACAGCGCTCATTTGCCGGTATTGCAAAATTAGAGAGGTTCATTTCATGAATCTCGTATTTCTTTTCTAGAATGAATCCTCCAAGCCAATTCTTCCAGATGTAGCCTCCTTCTTCAAGTCCGCATTGGACCATTGAATCACAGCCAGGTGGAAGCCAAAGGTCGCTAACGACCCAAAGGCTGTGGGAGCGGGCATTGTCCTCAACCGATTCAACCTGCATCTCCCAACCATCCATCATTCCGTCACCATCGGTGTCGTTGATTAGTGGGTTTGTTGGATTCTGATATGGTCTTGGAACAAATAGGACCTCATATCCATCCATTAACCCATCATCATCAGTATCTGGATTATTTGCATGCGTTAGGAAGTTGTCCTGTCCAAGAATTACTTCCTCTCCATCCTCTAGACCGTCGTTATCGGTATCATACATACAAGGGCTGGTAAAGTAAGCCTCACCATACCATGAGAACCCGTTCAGTGCTTCAGCTTGGTCGCCAAGCCCATCACCGTCGGTATCTGCATTTGAAGCATTAGAACCTAAGTCACAGATTTCGCTATATTCTTTGAAATCAGAAAGTCCATCTTCATCGGTGTCCCACAATCCTGGGTCAGATGTTACATGGGTTGTTTGCACACCACGATTAACAACTAGGATTTCCCAACCAATAACCTCGATTCCATCCTTTAGTCCATCGCCATCTGTATCCCAATTTAGCGGATCTGTTGACCTGCCATCGATGATTCCATCGCCATCGGAGTCACGTGCATTGTACTCCATCAAATTTGTGAACATCTCATCAAGTTCTACAATTTCAATCCATACATCGAGACGACTCTCGATAGTTTGTCCTGGAACAACTCGAATCTCATAGACGAAGCCATCAACTGGTGCAACTAGTGGTATGGTTTGACGGTTACCACCAGAGAGTGTAATCTGAGCGCGAGCAACCGTTTGATTAGCACTAACCCAGTCATCGAGTTCTACATCGATTGCTGCCACGATTGCAATATTCTCAAGTTCGCTGTACATCACAAGTCCATTTCCATCAGCATCATAGCCATCATGGTCAGGGTCTTCATCACCGTTCGAACCATCACGAGGGTCCAATCCATTCGTTGCTTCCCAGCCATCTGGCATACCATCCTCATCGGTATCTGCATGCCATGGAGATGTGAATTTGTTATCGCCAAAGATATTTGCAACTAGATACTCTTCTAGATTGTTCATTCCATCCTCGTCCCAATCTCCATATCCATCAGATGCGTTTGCTGGATCGAGGGTTTGCTGTGCTGCAAGAGCACTTCCTGAGTAAGGGTGCTCAAGAACATTTGAGAAACAATATTCGAAACCATCTGGCATTCCATCACCATCAGTATCCCAATCGGATGGACCATTTAGTTGCCCATCGCCATCCATATCTTCCTCAAACCATGCCAGGCCATGCTCCTCTGCTAATTCATAGAAAGGAGCGGAACGAGTAATTGGGTCAAGAAGGTCTTGGCCACAGTTCTGACCTGTAGCAGTCATCAACTGGACTGTACTGTTGGAAATTTCAACAATGTCATCAATCAAATCAAAATCCGAATCCCTAAGTGTTGGATTGGTATGGTATTGTTCCTCTTCGAGATTAGCAAGACCATCATTATCTGAATCTAAAACCATGTCACAGGAATGGTGACCTTGTGCATTTGCCATTGAGTCCCAATCCGCACGTCCATCTTCTCCATCAAAGCGGTCTGACAATGCCTCTTCCATTGCATCATCCAGTAATAGACAACCCCAATTTCCGGAGAGTGGGTTAAACATGGTGACATTGCCTGTTGGAGTTACGATGTCATGAGTATAGGACGACTCCCACTTGTCGTTTAATCCATCATTATCGGTATCTGCACGACGTGGGTCGGTTCCGAGTTCTTGCTCAATCGAGTTGATTAGGCCATCTCGGTCTGGGTCACCATTAGGTCCGTCATCGGGGTCTGGCCACGAGTCTGTTTCCTCTTGGACTTCAGCATCCTCTGAATTAGCTTCAGAAGGATCGTTTTCAGCATCATCGGATTCACCATTATCCAAAGGATTGAGGCCGTGCTCAATTTCCCAGCCATCTGACATCCCATCTTTATCCGTATCAGGATCGTTTGGGTCAGTACCATATTGGCTCTCTTCGAGAGAATCTGGGAGTCCATCATCATCGCTATCTAATGCAAGGTCGGAATTTGAACCACCACCAATGAGGTCCTCCTCGGCTGCGGAGTCAAAATCACCTGCTCCCTCACTTGTTTGGAAGAAGCCGGTAGCCCCAACAAATAGCGATCCAAAAATCAGTGTGGAAACTATGGCGACATAGGCCATTTGGTTGTGAGACATTGTCATATCGATACGCTCCACACATATGTGCAACCCCGTCGACTTCTGTATTGGTCATAAACCTTCATGGTGGATGATTGGACTATTATCACTTCACCCTACGGGTGGATTTGCTCTTTATGCGAGTTTGTGGCGACTACTCAATTCAACAATAATAGACGAAGAATTTTGAGAAAAAGCGACCTTTACAGGACGTCCTTCGCAACGTGTCCATGCGGCAGCTAATACTCCCAATGTAATCCCAGTCAGTGGAATCGAAGCATATTCGAGCCTAACACCGCCATGAGAATCGATTGATTCCACCTTGAGCGGAGTTCCCAATCCCTTGCTACCAAATACTGCATCAACCGAATCGAGCCAACCTTCTGAATCAATAGCCATGAATAATTCCTCTCCAGCGATGAATAAACGAAATGATGCAATTGCCATGGACAGGGCCCCCTCACTCAGTTCGGGCCATGCAGCACGCTCATCGTCGCTGATACCAGCAACTAATCCTGAACAAGACTCCTCAATACGGTCAAACATTCCAGCAGGGAGCAAACAATGCTGCTGCCCGTCTATACGCCAACCTGCCTCGACGTCGATTAGGAAAGGCGAAGTTGCTTGGTATGTTGATGAATTTCGCGATGGGCCAGCAGGTGAAAGTGGAGCATTAGACGGGTCGAGTATGAGACGGGTCGCATCCGGTCCTCGTTGCTCCCACCGCATTCGATATCTGCATGCATCTAAACGCTCAAGATCGGCTTGAAGGATGCCACTAACTATGGGTGTCAAAATACCTTTTTCTATGCCACACGGCTTGAGTGATGGCGCACCCCATCCATGGAGCCACCACCTATCATCAAGAAGTCGTAACGCCTTGCGTCGCTTGAACAAACCCTCGGCATCAAGATGTCCGCCGCCAAGTAACCATTCCTCTTCATCGCAGGATGCATTGGCGAGTTTACGTCCCATGGGCGCATCGATTGTTTCTTCGAAAAAGTTCCACCATGCCTCTAGACCATCGGCTCTCCAAAGCGTCCACGAAAGTCCTGCGCCATCAATTATTAGTCCATCATCCTTCGAGAAGGAAGATGCTAATGCAGTCTTCAATTGTTGGTCGATTTCCACCTCAGGTAAATCGATAAGTGGCATAAGCAGACCTCAGAACGGATACCCGTTGGCCCCTTCTTCATTGAAACAATATCGGATTGTTTGGAATTGTGATTTGAAATCACGAACATCTGCTTTAACACCTGATGGGTCTTCCTTTGAGATGAGAACTCGGGCATAAAAACGGGCGACTTCTTCCATTTCTGAGCGGCCCATGCCCACCCGTGTCAATTCCTGAACACCAAGGCGAAGTCCTGATGGAGTCATCGCTTTTGTGTCACCAGGGAGCATATTCATGTTGGTAATAATGCCTGCTTGCTCCAATTTATCAGCCGCTCTAGCACCAGCACCAGAATCAAGTTCACCGTGACGAGTCAATACCTGATGTGATGCAGTATATCCCCTTCCTTCTGCTAATACATCGAAACCTTCCGCAGCAAGAGCAGCGCCGAAAGCCTTTGCATTTTCAACCGTATTCTTCGACAACTCTTCTCCATATTCTCTGAATTCAGCAAGTGCAACTACCTTACCAGCAACATGGTGGAGGTGATAAGAAGAACAAGTTCCAGGGAATACTGCATTATTGAGGCGCCTCTGGAATTTCTCATCCTCGCTTGATGATAGAATAAAACCTCCTTGGGGCCCGGGGAAGGTCTTGTGCGAAGACCCTGTCATTACATCTGCTCCTTCGCGCAACGGGTCTTGGAAATAGCCGCCAGCGATTAATCCCAGAACATGAGCCCCATCATACATCACAGTAGCTCCAACCTCATGAGCCGCATCTGCTAACTCCTTGAGCGGTGTTGGGAAAAGAAACACAGATTGCCCAAATAATGCAATTGTGGGTTCAACTTCACGAATGAGGTCTGCTGCTGCATCTACATCTGGCTCCATTCTTTCCACATCCCAAGGATATGTTGACAAATTGAGATCCCTGAGGCCAACTGCTCCCATTCTAGCATGACTAATGTGCCCACCATCGGCGGTAGAAACGGCAGTGATATTGTCTCCAGGCTTTGCCAATGCCTTCAATGCAGCGATATTGGACACGGTTCCACTCGTTGATTGAATATTCGCAAATGGAGTATTGAATACCTCCTTTGCGAGATTAATTCCCAATTCTTCAATGGTGTCAAAATCACCACATCCCTGGTAATATCTCTTATTTGGCAGGCCCTCTGCATACCTTCCATGCAGGTCGCTAGAAACTATTTTTTGGACCATAGGTGAGACAATATTCTCACTGGCAATCATTCCAAGCCCTTCTCTGTAAAGTTGCCCACTACTCGCTACTGCTTCCAATACTGTATCTGCAAAGCCTCTGTTTTGTGGATTAGCACTCCAGTCTCCTCTGGATTCTACCATGTGCGGACTGGGTCCGCATACGGCCTTTGAACCCTTGGAGGGTACGACCACAATCACTTCTTGCCAAACTTACGCCCAGTTGACTTGCTTTGGGAGGAAGGAAGACGAGCTCCTCCCGAGGTAGTCTCGCGTTTACGGCGCTCGGAACGAATCGTATTGTGTGGAATCCCTTTTCGTGAGAGGTCTGTGTCCATGACGCTCTTTCTTCTACCACCGCGACCTGTACTCCTACCAGCAATACCCTTCTTTCTTTGGAGCATCTGGGGCCTTCCACGATATGCAACTGGACCTACAAGCCTCTCCATTGCAGGGGAGTTTGTTCCATCTTCCTTAGGCCTCTTGAGCCACCAGCCAGGAGTGAGTATCTGTACTCTTGGATCCTTAGACCTACGCATTGCATTTGCACGCCTTTCTAGTCGTGTTCTCAATGAGCGGTCTCCATCACCATGTAAGCGTGCAACAAGCCAACCTGGCAGTCCAATGTCGAAGACATTACCGTTGATGGTAAGGAGCATTCCCGAAATGAGTAAATGATTACCTACTGGCAACTCGGAAACTTTCATTGAAACTCGATGTCTTTTGACACGCCTTGCATATGCAATCATTGCCCTTTGGTCCCGATGTCTAATAACACGTCGTTGCTGTTTTCTGAGCATCCGATACCCATGGTGAGTTAGCACTAGTCCAATGCCGATTGTAATTCCTACAAGTGTTCCTAATTCAGTAGATAATGCAATTCCTACAAAGAGCCAAAGAGGTGTAAGCAAGCCCCAATTAATCACAACTGAAAGTAATCCTGAGCTATACTTAGGTGCCATTTTCCTTCCAACAGCACCTGCAGCAGCAATCAGAATATTTGCATTCAAAGCCTCATCAATTCCACCTTTTACCATGAGCGCAGCGGTTGGATTAGCAGGAGCCTCATCGATCCATCGTCGTGATTTCTTTGTAGGGGGTTCAGTGAGTGCAATTTCCATCTCAGATGATCTCTCATCCTTCTTGGAGCGCCCAAGAATATTGGCCAATGCCATTACTCGCGGGTCATGTGAATCAGACTCCTCCAATTCATCGAGGACACTCATGGCACTGTGCCAATCACCTTTGTCAATCAAGCATAATGCCGCAGCAATTCGTGGACGTACCATCAAAGGTTGGTCACGAACAAGTCTCAGTGCCATATCCATGGCTTCTTCATGCAAATTTTGTGCTCTGAGCAAGCCGATATACGAGAGGCGGGCAATATTTGATAGCCGATCTTTGTGAAGATTATCTTCTCGTGGTGAAGGCGACCAGTCACTAAGCATTTCCATCAGATTCATCAAGTGGTCAATACATGGGTTATTTTCCCAATCCCAAAGGTCATCCTCAGTTACTTGGCCATACCATGGGTCAAACCATTCGGTAATGAATGCAAGTAATTCTGGCTCATCATATCCTTCGGGTTGTTGCAGATTATGCAGTGCTTCTCTTGCAGCATCGAGGCGGCGGCTAGCAACATGGCCTGCAGCCATTATCATTCGAGCCTCATCATCATCCCCACCTGCTTGAGCAAGTACCTTTCTCGCTTCGTCTATCGCAGATGGCCACAAACCACGCAATGCCATTTCAAGCATCTTAGCTCTGGATTTTGCTAAACGGACAATAGCCTCATCCTCATCAAAACTACGCATTTGGAAGCGACGTAGTGAATCGATGTCATCCTTCTCAGCTGCATCATCAACCAAATCGAACATCCAATTGCCGCCACCACGCATGATGGCTCCTTCTCTTCTTTCATCGGGATTTAGGTCAAATTTCAAGGTTCGGAGAGGGTTGAAACGCCCAACAGATAACACCCAAGTTAGCAAGAAAATCGCCTGCCCAACTCCGATGAATATCCAAGTGACTAGAAGGCGGTATTTCTCTGAGAATCCAAAATTCTCAAGAGTGGTAGTATACGGCATCACATCACCGAATTCTTTGTAGCAAACAAGTATCAGCAATAGCGCAGTATATCCACTGAAACCTGCGAAAGCAAAGTAGAGAATCTTGGACTGGGCGGAATTCTCAGAGCGGATTTCTCTTGGAGTGGAAAGATGAACTCCACCGAGTCCACCAAAGGCTTGCCCTCCAAGGAAAAGGTTTCGAATCAATTCGAAAATGAAAGCCAATCCAACGATTGCAATATTTACGGATAAATAACCCGCCAATACCTCGGGCAATGACTTGAGGGCTTCCCACTCGCTGAGTAATGGATTATCTCTGATTTGGAGATAGACTTGATGGCCAAGAATACCACCATAATTCAGAACCTCCTCACCATTTGCCGGGTCATTTAACATTACATGAAGTACCGTGACTATTCCATTTATCGCTGTAAATGGCATGGTGAAAAGAAAAATCACTAGAATGAATGAGAAAAAGCGCCCAATTGGTGATATTTTATCCGGGTCTATTGGGTTTGAACGTCCTAACCAGGTTCGGAATTTAGAGATCATTAGCATGTTCCAAGATGCACCCATGATTCTGCCATATGCAAGAATTGTTGGAGCCATGAATACCAATAGTGCAACTGCGTAAACAATCGGTTCTTGTCCAGCATCTACCCTTTCACGCAGAATTAGTAAAGTCAAGAACGATGCCGTAATCAATCCAGCAACCATCCCTGTGTTGCGAAGAAGACCAAACATAGCCCGTTTTTTGCGACTATTTCTTCCAGAGAGCTGGCCACTTAGTGTCACCAAGGGGCTAATTGCAACAGGAACAAGGACCAGTATACTCATGAGAATGAGGTTGGGCAAGTAGAAAACATCTGGATTAAATATCAACTCGGCAATCAAGAGGAGGACTCCCGTCATCGCCATCATGTAAAGGGCTACACCAACTCCTACATTTTCCAGTGAGAGTAATTTCACTGCACCCTTTCGGCTTTTAGTCAGCCGATGAACCTCGTATAATCCATCGTCAATCTCGAAACCAACTTGGAGGCTAGACAGTTGGGAAGGTATCATCCATTTCCACAATATTATCGCAGAAAATATTGCAATTAATAGTGGAATGAGATTGTCAATATTGAATGTTGCAGGGTTTTCGATTGTAGTAGTTGCCGATACTGAAGGAATTAGCATGAGGCATGCAAAGCATGCCAATACAATTCGCCTCATGGATGCCTCTAGTGGTTTGGCCTTCATCATGCCTTCGCCAACAAGTGCCGATTCAGAAATGCCTCAATTCGGTCAAATGCTTTGTGCAAAGTGGCTTCATCAGCCAAGAAAACTAAGCGGAAATGCCCTCTACCTTTTTCTGGCGAAAATCCGCTACCGTGAACGACTAGAACATGCTCCTCATGGAGTAATTTGAGTACAAATTCCTTATCGTCAGCAGCCCAATTTGCATGTGTTAACCTAACGAACATGTAGAATGCACCACCTGGTTCCTCTACCTCTAGTCCATCGATGGTAGAGATCCTGTCTAGGCACAATTTTCTTCGCGCCTTAACTTTTGATGCGTGGTCCTCCATCCAAGAACGGTCCCCAATAAGCCCTGCGAGGTATCCCATTTGTGCTGGTGTTGATGCACACAGTCTGGAACGCAATAATCGCTCGATTCCATCGCGTACGTCCATCATTACGCCACTTGGGTCGTGAATAGCCATGTAGCCTATCCGCCACCCTGGCGCATAGTATACCTTTGAGACCCCATTCAGAGTGAATACTGGTACCGTTTTGCTTCTACTCGCCACAGATACCTGCTTGCCACTGAAATCTAATCCGTCGTAAATCTCATCAGCAATAATCATGCAATTTGGCCACTTTGATGCAATCTCCAAAAGTCTGTCTATCTCTTCGCCATCAGCAACATTTCCTGTCGGATTATTCGGATTGATTAGAACGAGGAGGCGTACACTTTCATCCATTTTTGCCTCTATGTCATCAAGATCAATTGCCCAGCCATCATCCGATTTCAGTGCATATTCAATAGTCGATGCACCAAACATCTGTGGATACGCCATATACGGAGGATAATGTGGACCCGGTGCGAGAACTTTGGTCCCTTCCTCTAGTGTAGCTGCAAAAATAATCTGCAAGGCCTCGGTAACTCCATGGCAGACATATACCGAATCCGCTGTACAATCCCACCCCTTCGAGCTTTCATCATCAGCAATTGCTGTTCGCAGCAAAGGGAGCCCATATGAAGGAGAATAACCATTATTTCCCGAAGCGAGACTTTTCATGTATGCTTCAACCATATGAGTGGGTGTTGGCAAACCGGGATATGCAATTGGGTCTCCAATATTGAGTTTGATAATCTCATGCCCCTCTGATTCCAATTTTGTTGCTGGAACTACGACATCGCGTATGGCGTATTCAATACCAGCAGCCCTAGCAGAAACTGGAATCATTTGAGCCCTCCACCCATTTCACAAACAATCTGGAAGTGCTCTTGACTGACAGGCTGAACAGATAATCTCTGCCCTCTAGCCAATAATGGCATTCCTTCGAGGGCAGGATTTGCTTTGAGGTCGGGAAGAGAAATCATTTCGAATGCTTGAATTGGTTCAATATCTACCATCATCCAGCGGGGATTATCCGGGCTTGATTTTTCATCGAAATATTTGGAAGAAGAATCCCATGAGGTGTGATCAGGATATCCTTCACGGCATACTCGAGCCAAACCCGCCACATGAGGAGGTTTAGTGTTCGAGTGGTAAAATAAAACAAAATCACCGACTTTCATGTCATCACGCATTGTATTACGAGCCTGATAATTTCGCACGCCATCCCAATGGGTGCTTCCGTCTTCTACGAGTTGTGAAAAGGGGTAAACATCGGGCTCGGACTTCATCAACCAATACCTGACCATAGATGAGCGGGGGAGCAGGATGCCCTTCTACCTTTCACCATGCATCGCCATGGTCTGGAATCAGTGTGGCTTCCACAATATCAACATCGCCACGGTGCTTTAACTCGCCAAGACCAAGCCTTCTCGCCATAGATGATGAACCTCCAACTGAACCAACACCTAAATTTTCAAGAGTAACGAATATCGCTGGAAGCAATATCAATGCACTTGCCGCAGCAATCCACAACAGGATAATGATTACAGTAATGAACGGCTGAATTTCAGGAATCGGAATTTTGTATGCAGTAGCCAGCCCCAAAGTAGTCACAGTTGCTGCCTCGAATAATGACATTCCCGTACTAACAGTGGAGGTGCGTATTGCCTCGATACCCCCGCCCAATTCCTTGATACGGTTGGCTATGTGGATAGAGAAATCAACACCTACACCAACCAAAATTGAGCCAATCATTACCGTGACCAAAGATAATGCTACATCCATTTGCCACATGACTAGCCATTGCAATGCAACCGTAGCAATAACGGGCGCAGTGGTCCACATTGAGAATCTTATGTCCTTGAAAACGATGGCGAGAGTGATTAGAGTTAGTACAATCGCAAATCCTAGAGAGGTCCATTGAGAGCCAACAATCAACTCATTGACTGCAATGGCTACTGCTGCAACTCCGGTCAATTCCTTTGCATCGATCTTTCCATCATACGGCATCTGAGTAAATTCATTTACCGCAGCAACAGCTACCTTAGTTTGAGCCACAGCAACGAATGGCATGTCGACATATACCAATGAACGGGACATGTCCTCAGAAGCGAATAAACCTCTAGTTTCGTCAGTTAGGCTTGCATAGAAAACATTCAGAAGGAAAATTTGACTTTCTTCAGTACCTGGAAGTCCAAATCTCTCAGGCTCTACAAGTAAATCCCAGAATGTGGCATCCTGTGTTGCTTGTTGATTAAGTAGTACCGAAGCCGTATCTCTTATCGGTTCAGGAACCCATGATTGATTGATTATCGTGTATAGCGGTGTGCCACTGGCATTGACTCCAACACCAACAGATTTCATCAAGAACACAATGCTGACCGCTGTAGTTTGGTCTACCGTGTTGAGATTGTACTCCAACTGGTCTATTTGCCGCAATACTGCGGCCGGATCATCGTTATTCGGGTCGCCATCACTTCGGTCTCCACTAATATTTCCAAGAACGAGAATCATCCCAACTTGTCCAGCATTGAAATCCCTAGAATATTGCTTCATCGAAATGACAGATGTTTCATCCTCTGGGGCCATTCCAAGAAGGTCGATATCCTCCTTGACGTTTTGCTGACCCCAATATCCTGAAATGAACATCAACACAAGGAAAAATGCGATTACCGCTTTAGACCATTTAATTGGAATGTTTACCGCAGCATCGAATACCTTTAGAGGAGGGTGCCTCGGTTTTCGAAGATCTAAAATCAGAGTTAAATTAGGCACCATTGCCATTGTAAGAATGTAAACTATGACAATTCCACCAGATAGAGCAATACCAACTGTCTCGATTGGTTTCATCGGTGTAAAAGTTAGCGAAATAAATCCAATGACCGTCGTCACTGCAGAAAGGAAAACCGCCCGACCTGTTGACGAAAGGGATTGACGCATTTTCTCATCCTTAGAACCGCTTTCCTCAGCATATCTATTGGTAATATGTAAACCATAAGATACACCTAAAGCTAGCAAAATAGGCCCTACAATAATCACAGTCATCGTGACCTCGTAATTAGTCCACCCCAGCATGCCTAGCGTCCAAAACACCGAACAAAGAGTCGGTAAACCAGCGATAATTACTACCTTGATTCCTTGCACAGGACGCCATGAACCAGTCTGTAGGAAATCGGAGTGAAATACGAATAATCCACCGGCTACAAGAATTACCGCAATCGGGAAAATCTCCCAGAATAATTTGAAGGAAAACTCAGTAACAGCATTCGTGATTGGAACTGGCCCGGTCAATGTCATTTTGAGTCCGAGGTCATTCCATGTGCATTTCTGACCATCTGGCGCATCGAAATCACAGGGTCTCTCTTCCTCGGAATAGAGATTTAATTTTCTCTGTGTATCCTCGATGATTTCCTTTGTAGTACGAGCGTTTTTGTCATCACTTTCATTTACTGCGATAATTATTACCGCACGGTCAAGAAAGATATCTTCATTCGCATAACAACCAGACTCACCAGCGCCTCCAACTCCCTTCTCTCCGGTGCAGGGGTTCGTGTTGCGCGCAAGTTTGTCCAAACCGGGAGTCGGATTGCCATTGTCATCATACATCTCTGCAATAATCGCGTCGATAGTTGTTTGAGAAGGAATGCTATATCCACCTACATAGGGGTCGGTATTTTCAAGGAAATCCGAGGCATTGCTACCTAATTGCGCAGTAATGCAATTATCATCATCTGCAGGGCAAGGGTATTCCGAAATTTCCTTAATCAGGGCATTTCGTAAACGAGGAATACTGGAATTTACTTCTTTTACCGCAGTCGATAAAGAAAGAACATAGATTACGTCATCGGATGGATCTGATAATTGCGGATTCAATCTTTTCTCGACATATGCCATTTCCTGCAATATCCGCTCATCGGTTACATTGTGGTCAGGGCTCTCAACATAGATAATCATCACATTGGTAGACCAATCCTCTTCGACCTCTTCGATGGTTTCCTTCACTGGCGAACCATCTGGAAGATAAACTTCGAGATCACCATTTACATTGAGTGAAGGCTCATCAGAATCCCTCAGTGATGTGCCATCGAGAAATCCACTATGGAAAACGAAAAATGAGGTCATTAATAGGAATATCAAAACTGTGGAAATTGGGAACTTAGTAAGAACGCCGGTTGCGCCAAATTTTTGCCATTCCCTTTGGAATGATTTTGGCGCATCTAGAACCGCTTCTAATGTCTTACGTGCATTGAATTCCTTTACTCCAGTTAGAAGTTTTTCCTGGCCATGTCCTACCAAATTCGATAGTCTGTCTTGCAGAGTGGATTTCGGCCCAGAAGACTTCGAATCATCACTTGCCATGGGTCCACCCAATTAGCCCTCGGGAGACAGCCCATTTGAAAGCATACCCATCAGGAGTACAGGAGAAGGCTACTTCCAATCAATTCAAAGGTAGGGGCAAGCACGGCGGGTTGGACCTGCGCCATTTACGAGTGCAGGGCCGGTGAGCCAAATGCCCGCCCCACGACTCTCCGACAAACGCTGGTCAATCGATCTTGAAAAAAGAATCCAAGAGGAACACTTTGCTGATGATGCAAAGTACTCCGCTCGATATGGATTCAACCCTAATTCAGGCAAGGAGATTTTCGTAATCGACACCCCCCCTCCTTATCCAAGTGGTACTTGGCATATTGGCGCAGTTGCACAATATTCGATGATTGATGTTATCGCTCGCTCACAACGATTGATTGGAAAGGAAGTCAAATTCCCATGGGGAGTTGACAGAAATGGAATCAATGTTGAATTCACTGTAGAGAAGAATACCGGCCGGAAAATGAAGACTTACAACCGTGCAGAATTCCTTGAATTATGTGCTGAAACTATTGAAGAATTCACACAATCAATGCGTGATACTGCACGCCGTGTTGGCCTTTCAATGGATTATGCTAATGAGTATCTAACCGATTCTCCGGATTATCGAAAGGTCACTCAAGCTATTTTCACAGAGTTATTCAAACAAGGAGCGATTGTTGAGGACCTTCGTCCCAACATCTACGACCCAGTAGAGGGTACTACAATAGCCGACGCTGAAGTTCAGCGCTTGCAAAGAATGACTCGGCTCATCGATGTAAAATGGCAAACGGAAGATGGCGAGGAATTGATAATCTCTACGACCCGGCCTGAGTTAATTTGCGCATGTGGAATCGTAGTTGTCCACCCCGACGATAAGCGCTACCAACATTTAGTAGGCAAGAAGGCGATGTTGCCACTTCCAGTAGATGGACGAGAAGTAAGTGTTGAAATTTCTACACATCCTTCTGTAAAGAGTGATTTCGGCTCTGGAATCCTAATGGTATGTTCATTCGGTGACCAAAATGACGTTGCGGTTTTCCGTGAACTCGGACTATCTCCTTTCCAAGCCATCGACCTCGATGGCTGTATGACAAGTATTGCTGGCCCATTCTCTGGAATGAAGGTAAAAGAAGCACGAGATGCTGCGATTGAGTATCTTGAAGCAAATGGAAAAATCGACCAGATGGTCGAAAAGGAACAAGAAGTTCCGGTATCGGAACGTGGAAAGAATCCCGTCGAAATTATTCTCCTCAAGGAATGGTATGTGCGTCAAACTCACATCCAAGATAGGATCAGTGAACTCGCTGAAGATATCGAATTCCATCCGCCAAGAAATAAGCAATTCTTGCAGGATTGGATGGACAATATTTCGATTGATTGGCCAATCAGCCGCCGTCGATGGTATCACACTGAGATTCCGGTTTGGTATGCGGACGATGGAGCAAAAATCATCGTACCACCTGCTGGTACCTATGTTCAGCCATGGTGTGAATCCCCGCCTGCTGGAAGTGAGGTTTTGGACAGGGAAACAAGGGAAATCCTCGGTAACTTCGATGACCTCAAAGATGGTCTTGGCGAGATTATAGGTGAAGAGAAAGTATTCGATACATGGATGGATTCGAGTAACTCAAATCTCTTCGTCTCTGGATATCTAAATGACATGGATACATTCGAGAAGGCATTTCCCACTGCGATCAGGCCACAGGGTAAGGAAATCGTCCGAACTTGGCTCTATTACACCCTTCTCAAGAGTGCACTACTACTCGATAAACCCGGGTTCAAACATGTGTGGATAGATGGACTAGGCATGGACCCTTGGGGCCGTAAAATGAGTAAGTCTCTCGGTAATGGAATCGATGCAGATAGTGTACTTGAGTGTGGAGCAGGTGGGCGCACTGGCTCTTGGAGAGTCAAGGGTCCCGACAAGAGTGTGCAACTCAAAGCAAACAAAATCGGCAGTGAATGTTTCCGTTTGTGGAAAGCATGTGATGC
>CAZNXM010000023.1:0-30322 GCA_964577145.1 uncultured Candidatus Poseidoniales archaeon | reverse complement strand
GAGAGCATGGTAATTTCAAGTGGAGATAACGTTAACTCGATCTCATTTGATTCAAACGGGGATCTATTGGTTGGAACCCTCAATGGAAAACTGCACGTCGTTGATGGTTCCACATTTAATGAGACCGAAGAATATGATGCCGCGGGTAGAGTACTATTGGGATTCTTTGGACCCAATGAGGAACTATTTGTTGTTTCAGCGTTTACCACTTCAACCAAATTCCGATTATTCGACCTCGATACCGATGGTGATGGAGTAACAGATAGTCAAGATGCTTTCCCAACCGATTCTAGCCAGGATACTGATAGCGATGGTGATGGCTACGGTGATGACTCATCAGGAAATATGTCTGATGCATTCCCTGATGATGAGACTCAATGGTCTGATGTTGATGGGGACGGCCACGGTGATAATCCCGATGGCACTTCTTCAGATGCATTCCCCAATAATGCAGATCAGTGGCAGGACAGTGATGGTGATGGTTGGGGCGATAATACCAATGGAGAAGGAGGAGACAGATATCCTGACGATGGTACTCAGTGGGCAGATAGCGATTTTGATGGCTTCGGCGATGAAGTGAATGGTACAAATGGCGATGAATGCCCAACAGTCAATGGTTTCTCAACCGAAGATCGACTTGGATGCAAAGACTCTGATAGCGACGGTTGGTCGGATGAGGATGATATGTGGAGTCTTGTCGATGGCGCTGATGCATTCGAGACTGACCCAACACAATGGAAAGACATTGATGGTGATGGTTATGGAGATAATCAACTAGGTAATACTCCGGATTCATGCCCTACAATTTGGGGTAATTCGACAAAGGCTTGGCTTCCTTCTAGTTCAGATTTAGATAATGTCACATTTGAATTTGAGGTACTTGAGAAATTTGGTTGCCAAGATACTGATGGCGATGAATTCTGGGATTACGGAGACGATTTGGAAAATGATCCAAATGATTACAGAGATGACGATGGCGATGGCGCTGGATATAGCCGTGACTATGATGATTCCAATCCATTGGTGATTACATTGGAAGAGCACTGTCTAATCGATGTAAGTGATACCAGAGAGGACTGTTTAGGCTACCGAAATTCAGAATACATGTCCTACAAGAATGAGAAAGAGGCTGCAGGACAACCAGTTCTTGATTACCACCCCTGGAATAATTCCAAGAATTCAGATGACCAAAATGTCGGAAATAGCGTCGACATGAGCATTGTCGGAGATGTTGCTAAATTTGGCGGCGGGGCTTTTGCGATTGTTTTACTTGTAATACTGCTATTCGTAGGAGTAACAAGGGCTCGTAGAAGAAAGGCATTGGTGAAGACCTATGGCGTTCCATATGTCCCAGATACCAAGAGTGCTGAGGCAGAAGCACTTGGTGGACAAGCAGGGCTTTCTGCACACGGTGGAGTAGAAAGCGACAAACATTGGGATGATGAAATAGAACCAATGGAATTAGTCCATGAACCCGCTGAAGATATGTCAGAAGGATTTGATGATTTAGATCTCAAGAATGATGTAGTTTCAACAGATGATTCGGGGATACTCGAAGAATCATCATCCCTCGAAGAATTAGCAGGAATGCCTGAACCATCTCAAGAGTCGGCTGAGGCGATTGGAGATATTGAAGCTGCAATGGCCGTCCCAGAGGCGCCACCATTACCTGCAGAAGGATTACCTGAAGGCTGGACTATGGATCAGTGGAAATGGTATGGAGCCCAATGGCTCGAATCCCAAGGTAAGTAATCAACGGAAAACGATTGGTAGACTCTCTTTGAGAGTACCGAGTTCCGAGCCACTGTAAACCGGTTGTCCATTTACTTTGAGCGTGGACATAATTAGCCAAAGAACTGCATTCCAACTTAACGGACTTGCAAAAATTTCAACATCTCCACAAGCGGCTTTTGATAGTAACATGGATTCAGGCCCTTCACTATTGAAAATCGCACGTACCAAATCGGGGGTACTGAAAAGATAACCATTCGGGCGCCAGTCCATTTTTCCACCTCAGACCTTGAATGGTGCTAGATTCAAACGCTCAACCAAATGATCAGCATTTACATCGGCAATTTCCTTGACATGGGTCCGGAGTTTATCCAACTCCCCATTCATTTTTGCAAGCTTATGTTCTCGAACTAAATCCGCCAAAAGTGCATCGATACTGCGATATCCATCCATAGTTCGGATGGTGTTCAGTTGGCGGCGCATCTCGTAACTCACGCTTACGGAGGTCATTCCTTCTCCAGTCATGCCCCTGCTTCGCCCATGTTGACTACTTGAAGTCCTCGCGTGATGGAATCACCCAAAGGGTGTTTTTCTCCATCATTAAATCGCGCGGCCTTGTTTTTCCAACAAGAGCCGCGGATGTTCACTCACGCCATATTCTCGTCGCATTTCCAGGACGCGCAGATGGAATTCTCGTGCTAGTGACCAATACTCTCTACTCCCTGCTCCAGCACCACTATTGCTAGGCCGATTCAGGATGACAGTTGGCGCTCCAGTCCATGCGGCTTCGGCAACTTTGGCCAAGCGCCTAATCGGGGTTTTGAACAATTTATTCGGAATTTTTGCAGCGACTTCATCGCAAACATGCATTGAAAGTTTGGACCTTGAGTCTACCATCGTCATTGCAACACCAAAAATTTTCAGATTTCGATTTATTCGCTTCTGAATCATCTTCACTGAATTCATCAGCATACTGAAACCTTCGAGTGCGTAATATTCTGCCTGTACAGGAATGAAAACCCAATTAGCAGCACATAGAGCATTGATTGAAAGTAGCCCCAATGAAGGTGGCGTATCGATAATGATATGGTCGAATTTGTCGATAATTGGTGCAAGAGCCTCTCTCAGTCGAGTTTCTCTTCCAATACGGTGACTTAGTTCAATTTCAGCCCCCGAAAGGTGGATATCGCTAGGTAAGAGCCACAGATTATCTATTCCAAGGTCAGAAGGGACTCTATCGGAACCCATTCGCTTCGACCAAGCTCTGCGCATCGAATGCGTCAAGTCTTGTGGGGAGATCAGATATTCTTCCATAAGGGGTAGTTCTTCCCCGCTATCATTTACCAATAAGTCGTATGCAGTTTTGCGAATTCTTTTCTTTTCAACACCGAATGAAGTAGCGCAATTGCCTTGGGGGTCGAGGTCGATTAGCAGAACTTTAGCAGGGGGCAACTTATGCTTCTTGGAGCCCTTTGCAAGAGCAGCAGCCAAGTTTACCGCAGTTGTGGTCTTTGCACAACCGCCCTTCTGATTGGCTACTGCGACGACCATCTTGTACGGATTCATGGTTCTCCCTCCCCCTCGATACTACAACGAGGGTGTCACTCCTCTGTCAATCTTGGCATTGCCGAAGTGCATTTCATCCCTGTTGGATTACAGGAACTGGAACTTCGGAAAGAATCTTGCGAACGATGTGCATACCAGTAATTCCACGAATCTTTGCTTCAGGTTTCATGACAATCCTGTGGCTGAGAATCTGTAGTGCGATGCCTTTGATGTCATCTGGGATAACATAGTCTCTACCATCGATTGCAGCAGCAGCACGACCGGACTTGAACAAGTTCTGGCTACCACGAGGCGATGCACCGTTGACCACTCTGTGGTCTTCACGAGTACGCTGAACAATTTCGACGATGTAGGATAGGATTGCAGGATCAACATGTACAGTT
The DNA here is from genome assembly GCA_964577145.1 of uncultured Candidatus Poseidoniales archaeon. GTDB lineage: Archaea > Thermoplasmatota > Poseidoniia > Poseidoniales > Poseidoniaceae > MGIIa-K1. Next base: position 26,642 of record CAZNXM010000023.1, on the reverse strand, counting down.
TCGAGAGCCTTTTGCATTGCTACGACCTTCTTTGGTGAAGTAATCTGCTCGACATCGTGCCCATCCTTTCCACGTAACTTTCGGCGAGCAAGAATAGCCTTCTCTTCTGCACGGTCAGGGTATCCCATACTCATCTTCATCAGGAAACGGTCCATCTGTGCTTCTGGGAGCGGATAGACACCTTCCTGCTCAATCGGGTTCTGTGTTGCTAGAACCACGAAAGGTGCAGGTAATTTGTGAGTGATACCTTCGATGGTAACTTGCTTCTCTTCCATAGCCTCAAGCAATGCTGCTTGGGTCTTAGGTGGTGCACGGTTAATCTCGTCAGCGAGCAGAATGTTTGCGAAAAGAGGACCTGCACGTAATTTGAAATCACCGGTTTTCTGGTCATACATGTAAGTCCCCATGATATCAGAGGGCAGTAGATCAGGAGTGAATTGAACACGCTTGAATTTACAACCGAGTGCACGGGCAAAAGTATTGGCGAGCAATGTCTTTGCTAATCCTGGGAAATCTTCTAGCAACATGTTTCCATTAGAAAGGATTCCAACAGAGACTCTTCGTAGATTTTCATTCTTACCGATAATAACCTTGGAGACTTCACCCATCAACGAATTTGCGATGGCGCTAACTGTAGCAATCAAGTCTTTTGTGCGGTGGTCACCGGCTTGGGCTCCTGCTTGGAATCCTGCATTCATGGCTAAACCCTCAGTGGTACAAAGGGGGAACCACGAACTTCCATACTTCAAGGTATTGCGTATTCAAGTCGTCCAGTATCGCGACGTACAGCGTTTTACTTAGCGACCCCAGAAGTGGTCACTCTGCCTGTGTAGGCGGGTGATTTCGTCTAGAATTTCTTCCTCGATAGGGGTTAATTCGAGTTTTCTAAGCCGCTTTGCATGACTACTTGGTACATCTACAAAGAATTCGTCACCCTCTTCGATATGCCTCCCAACTGTAGGTCCCATTACTGCAACGGCGAGCTCTTCACCTTGGTGACCTTCTCTCACTTCATCACTGCCTCGAGTTCGAAGGCTTCGAATTTGTCCAACCGGAGTACCATCGGTTTTCATGATTTTCTGGCCGACATGTACCCTTCCTCCAATGACGCGCATGCCAACAATTGCAGGGCCCTTATTTCGGAAGGTATGATCTTGGAGATAGAGTAGACGTCCAGGATAAACGAGATTCTCTCTTTCTGCTGCATCCATGGCTTCTTTGGTTGAAATCCGCCATTCTTCGAATTCTTCAAGAATACGGTAGATGATTTCAGAAGCGATGAATTTGACTTCAGCATCCTCGCCTTCAAGTTTGGATGCGACCTCAACATTTGCTTTGGTTGCAAAACCTAAGATTACTTGGTCAAGAGGATTTCCAGCAGATTGAGCAGACAGAATATCGCGCTTGTTCACAGGACCGATTGTAGCCATGCGAATTGGGATTTCCATTTTATCGAGTTCAAATGCAAGGGCCTCGAGTCCTCCAATAGTATCCGCTTTGATGGTGATTCCCTCTTCAGCCAATTCAACAGAAATACTCGCTTCTTTACGAGCCTCTATCGCAGCAGCAGCAGCTTCAGAAGGCTCATTTGTTTGGCGTAGAGTTGTGCCCGCTAGGACATTCTCCAAACCCGGTGCCACGATTTTGAGGCCGCATGCAGCGATAGCGTGTTCGACGGACTCCCAGCGATCGCCTGCATCACGCATCTCACTCATACCCCTCGGTCTTCGCATGCCTTTGATGTGAGTAGTGAATGGCCCATCTGGACTTACCAGTGTAATGGTATCGCCCACATTGAGTTCTCCACGATTTAGAATGACATCGATTGTTTTTCCAAGCCCGACTTCATCTTTCATTTCAAGAACAGTACCTTCTCCTGGCCCGAGGGTGTCACGAAGTCGCTCTTCGAGGAATCTTTCTGCGAGCCCCACAGTTACGGTCAATAGGTCTTGAAGACCTTCCCCGTCCTTAGCAGAACAAGGGACTAATGCCAAATTTGATTTGAAATCAGTAATCTTGTCATAGCGTTCGATATTGAATCCGTGTTCGCTAAATTGACCTAATAATTTCCAATATCTCTCCTCAAAGAGTTGTTGAACATCTGTCCTCTGTTCAGACCACGATTCGATGAAAGAGCGTCCACGCTCGGTATACCAACCGTGAATGCGGTCCACTTTGTTAGCTGCTACAACGAAAGGCGTTTTCTTTTCACGTAGAATTCGAAGACTCTCAATAGTCTGCGGTTGCAAGCCTTCCATTATGTCGACCACGAGTATTGCGATATCTGCTAACGCACCACCACGGCTTCGCAAACTAGTGAAAGATTGGTGACCAGGAGTGTCGATAAAGAGCAACCCTGGCGAATTAAACGTCTTACCTCCCATCATTGGGGCGCAAGTATCATTGAGAATTTTCGCTGGAACTTCAGTAGCACCAATATGCTGAGTTATTCCACCGGCTTCTCTTGCCATCACGCTGGCCTGGCGTTCTAGCCCAAGAGAGCGGAAGTGATCGAGTACGCTGGTTTTACCATGGTCGACATGGCCAAGAACGCTGACGATTGGTTGACGAGCCCAACCGAGTTCGATAACCTCTTCATCGGAGGGGCTTTCCTGTTCAGGAGCCTCCTCAGACATATCTTATCCCCCAATTGGTTTTTCTAAAAATGCAATTGGACTACGATTCACTCGTAGACCCATCCTTGAGAGTCCATTGTCCACTCATTGACGCCCTCTGGGAACCAGAGTCCAAGTTCAAATTCAGCGGTTTCAGCCGCATCAGATCCATGAATCATATTGTAACCGATATCCATTCCAAAGTCACCGCGGATTGTTCCGGGTGCGGCCTCGCGACCATTGGTTGGACCGATTAGATTGCGAGCAACACTGATTGCATCGCGACCTCTCCATGCCATACATACTACAGGCCCGCTGGTTACGAATTTGATTAATCCAGGAAAGAAAGGTCTCTCTGCATGAACTGCATAGTGCTCTCTTGCAATATCTTCGCTAGCAATAACCTGCTTTAGGCCAACTAACTGCAGTCCCTTTTGCTCAAATCTCTGAATGATTTCTCCAACCAATCCGCGTTGCACACCATCGGGCTTTACCATAACGTAGGTAGTCTCCATGACAATTCCACCAATGTTGCCGACCGGCACGCCCTATTTGAGCGCAGCGATTGAGAGAAGGTGCTCAAAAGGGGTCTCAAGCGTCGCCCTTTACGTAGTGACGAGTCCACTTTACCTTGCGAGAGTTGCGCTTTAGCTTGACTGCATTCTTGCGAGCCTTACTATTTGCGAACCACTGTACGGTTCCATCTCGGCGAATGTACATCAGTCCAGTACCCGGCTCGATAACCTCGCCGGAAAATGTGCAAATTCTTTGTTCTGGCATATTGATCACCTGTAGTTGAGTTTGCGTGCTTCACGACCAGTGTCGCGCAGCATCAGAATATCGCCGACCCTAACAGGTCCAACGACGTTTCGTGTGATAATTCGTCCCACGTCACGTGGGTTTGGTGCGTCGTTAACACGCACCTTGACTTGTGTAGCCTCTCCTGTCATTCCAGTACGGCCAACGACTTCGACAACCTCTGCGGGCCATCCTCCGAGTTCCTCAGACATTTCTTATTCCTCCGAATTCAGTTGATTAGAATCAGCTGGAAAGACCCTTTACAATCTCAACAACTTCGTTGAACTTTTCTTGTGCACCTTTGGATACTTCCATCAATGCTAGAGAAGCGGTTTTTACGCCACCAGGCATTCCTGCTTCCTTAGCAAGGAATTCCTGGGAAGGAACATATCCGAATGGGATATTCTTCTCAGCGCAGATTAGCGGGATGTGTGCCAGTAGTTCTGGTGGATTAACATCCTCTGCCATGATGATGAACTTTGCATTACCGCGCTCGGCTGCTTTGGTCACCTCATTAGACCCTTTTTTCATTCGTCCGTTATTGTTTGCCTGAACTAATTCGTAGATCTTATCTGCGACGTCGTTGGGGGTTTCGAAAGACACGTGTGCACTCATTGAAATCACTCTCATGCTTATGTGAAGCAAGGCTCCGCACGGCCTCGCGAGTATAAACCCCACGGATAGGCTCTACGGGGCCTGTTTAGAGGCCTGCGAGCAACTCACGCACTCCACGGGCCAGAGCGGGGCCGCCAGAAATGACCGCCCGGGAGTTGGTTAATGACGACGTAGCATGGACTCCGTCGACATGTCTAACCAGCCTATTTATCGCTCCGCCAGTGAATAATCCATGGGTACAAGCAGCATGAACTTCCTTCGCACCTTGTTTGCGAAGTGCATCCGCCGCCTTACAGATTGTACCTCCGGTTGCAATCATATCATCGACGATAGCAACGATTTTGCCATCGACATCGAGATTCTTTGCTTTGTGAATGATGGTATGTGCATCAATCCGAGTCTTTTCAAGATATGAAAATGGTAACCCAATTGCTTCAGCAACAGCACTCGCCCTTTCGATAGCACCTTTATCCGGTGAGAGGATGAAATCTGGAGCGATTGTTGATTGAAGGTGGGCTGCTATTTCTGGCATTGCAGATGTGAATGCAACTGGTACTGGCATATCTTCCAGAGCTGAAGGAGCATGAAGATCGAAAACAATGATTCCATCACAATGTGCCGAGAGTAGACGTCCGATTGCTTGTGCACTGATTGCCTCACCCGGATTGAACCGCTTATCCTGTCGCGAATATCCGAAGTAAGGTATGGCGAGAAGAACCCCAGGGCCTACGTCGTCCATACTTTGTGGCCCTATTTCTCTGAGGTTTTCTGTACGGCCTTTGCGAAGGTCGTTTAGAGCTTCAAGCATGAGTAGCGTTTCCACTATTCCTGAGTCCGGGAATGTGTTTGAGACTAGAATGACTGGCTCGCTGCGGACTGATGTAATCGAATCATCTGGAATCCTGATATATCCTTCAGAATCCGGGAATCTTCGGACCTCAAGTGAGTGATGTCCCCAACCCAACTCATCGGCTAAGTCTTGGGCGAGGGCGCGGGAGTTGCTCCCGGACACGACCACCATGTTGCAAGGCCCTGTGAGGGGGATACATGAGGGTTCTCATTGAACGAAAACTAAAATTTTCCGATATTTGGTGCGCGAGGCAGGACTTGAACCTGCGACCTCCCGGTTATCAGCCGGGTGCTCCAGCCGACTAAGCTACCCGCGCAAGGGCAACTCGGCGACCGGACTATCGGTTATGAATTCGACGGTTTACTTCACTCGTCTTCTTCACTGCCATCGTTAGCCTGCATGTATGAAGGCAATGTTAGCAACTTGTCTAAAGTGCGAGAGAGCACGACCTCATCGAGGCGCTCTCTGGTTCGTGCGAGTGCGGTAATTGGTACATTGATAGTACCCTCGACCCCATATTGCATCTGTATTCCTATTCGAGTTTTCACAACTACTGCTCGGTATGTTCTCTTGATTTTCACAAGATTGGTGATAACACCAATTTCCATACCTTGGTTGTCTAGGACTGCTCGATCCATCATTTCATCCGGTGCGTATAATTTCTCATCGATCCGTACGGTGTTGCGCCAGCGTCGCTGGAGTTCCCGCATCGATTTTGAGAGCTTTACTGCACCATCAGTTCTGATGCTGTGTATCAGTTCTTTGTGTAGGGGCGCGAGTTCCGCTGGTTTGCGCATGTATTCATCTGCGACCCCTGGTTCTACCATAATGCGCATAGAGCGCACCCTGGATTCGTTCGGGTGGTGACGTTCTCCTACAATCGTTCCCACCTTCGTATCATTCACGTAAACATCCCTCTGGAGTAACTCCTGGATGTCGTAATCGTTGTTCTTCATTTTTCCCATCTCCTAGTCAGATTGCATCTTGACTGTTAGACCGTCTATAGTGGCGGGTCTTATACTCTTTCCCGACAAATAATGATAATCCAATTGCCTTTGACGCATAATTCGTTTATCCCCAATTGCAGAATCAGTAATTATTCGATTTTGATAACAGGTGCAATATCAAGCATTCAATTGATGTCGCATAATCCTATGCGGAAAGTTAATTTTATCGATAGAATTCAATTGAAAATTCAATTTTTGCAATTGAATATTTTTCCAATAGATATGCTCATGAATGTAGAGCCTTAGCCATGAAATAATGGCGATTGTCGTAAGAGGCGCTACTTGTTCTCTCGGTGAGGCAGTAATCGACCGACTCCTCTCCTGGGATGTCGATGTGGTTGCTGATGAGAAAAGCCATGCCGAACGAAATTCTACCATGCTCAAATTTTCTCCCGCATCCATAAGTTCTGAAGGAGAGGGTTTCTCGATATCATTCGATGGTAGTGATGCTGATATTGTGATTGGCAGGGATATCATTGTCCAGGACTTATTACCCTCGCGTGCTGATAGGTGGCTCGCTCCAGAAATTCCAGCATGGATTGGCGGAGAGGAAATTGAATCCGCATCTCGCTATTGGTTGTGCGTCCTTGATGCAGCTGAAGGGATTGCTCACATTGTCAAGGCTGAAAAGAAAGTCGAACAGATCCATATGTGCGGTCGTCGAGAATGGCACCCAGGCGATTCTAAAGCAGAATTACTGATGCTTTGGGATCGAACGGGCCAAGGGATTAGTGGTGAATTCACATCTGAGACATTATTCGGGCACCCGATAGCAGGCATGGAAGTGAAGCCCATGACGCAGGAGAGTGGGACAAGGCCTGATTTGGCTCCATTACATGAGACGCTAGTTGGTCTTGATACCGACGGATGGAGGCCGCTGATTCCGTTTAGAACTGCATTGATGAACCTCATCGCTGGCTTGAGATGATAGTAGTGTTCATCTATCGCCAATGCCCGCCGCAAACCAATGACAGACCTAGTGGAGCTCACTGATGAGCACGGGGTTCAAATTAGTCCTACTCTCCCTGAGGGGTGCAAGAATTATCTGATTGATATCGATGGAACAATTTGTGAAGATATTCCCAACGAGGAGCCTGACCGCATGGCAACTGCAGCGGTTTACGATGGAGTTGTTGAGCGAATAAACCAATGGTATGATGAAGGTCACATTATTTGCTTCTTCACCAGTCGATTGGAAGAGCACCGTGAGGTGACCGAGACTTGGCTTTCAAAACATGGATTCAAGTGGCACTCCTGCCTATTTGGCAAACCTCGTGGCGGAAATTATCACTGGATTGACAATCATATTGTGCGTGCGACACGATTCAAATCAAAGATGACTGAGTTTGTCAAGCGTTGGGCTGAAGTCGAAGTCTTCGACGACGAGTGATCACAGAGTTTGTTCTCCACCTGCTAGCATTGGCGGAAGTTCGCTTACAGCATCCCCTCTTAGACTTGGACCTACATTGATGGTAGCGAATATCCCAATATCTGCCCTATTGTGCGATAGCGCAAACCATATTCGCCCATAGGCATCAACCCTGATGTCTAAGAAATCTCCCAAGCCACCGCAACGATTGTACCCGCAATCGGGGGTCTCATCAATCGGATCACCATTGGCATTAATCTGAACTGTAGTCAATAATGGAGTCTCATTGAAGGCATCGGTAGCGAATGTCAGATATGCATTCCAAGTGTCATCTCCTGCATCTCCAACATATCCGAATCCAACAGTTCCGGCATCACCTGCGACAACAACAGGAAAACCTGTGCCAACAAGGCCTATCGGGGGCGCAATCATCGTTTCATTGGACCATGTGTCTCCACTATCGGTTGAATATGACCAGTATGGCATGTTATCCAATCCCATCCACATTGCGTGGATATTCCCTTCACTATCGACTTCGACCTGTGCTTCTTCGGCATTCCATGTATCTGCAGTACCAGTCACAGAAGTGGGTAGCACATGTTCAGTCCATGAAATCCCGGCATTTGTTGTGCGGTAAACCGAGTATCCTGTACCATCACATCCAATATTTCCTCGGTAGAAATTTCCATCAACACTGCCAACAAGATGTGCAGTTAGTCCGCCTGATTGGCAATCTGGCGGAGAACCAAATGTCTCAGGCCCCCATGTAGCTCCTCCGTCTTGGCTTGCAGCACAAAGTGGACCTGGGGCATTGCCATTGATACAGTACATCCAGGTTGTTTCGTGGAATAATGCTGGAGCATTTGAACTAGCAATGGTTTGGTGGTCTTGAACTGAATATGGCTGGGTAGCAATTGTTGGGCCTGTCCAACTCGCACCATCATTGTCCGACCATTCAACCGTCATGCCCAGAAGAGCGTGCATATCGAATTTCATTATTCGACCAGTCCATGGGTCGACGTAGACATATGGGTCATTCGAATTAGCAATTGGAACTAGCGGGTCATACACATTTGTGCAAGAATAATCCAATGAATCTAGCATGCCGATTAGATCGCAAGAGACGATAGCAGTCGACCCAGCTGGACCATTGCCCCATGAACTCATTACCATAGTATCGGTTTGAGTAATACCCATTGTCGGCTCGAATGTACTCATCCCTATTCCATAGTAGGTGCCTTCTGTTTGGAATGGAATGTTTCTCTCCCCATATTCGAATTCACTGATATTTGAGGCGTTAATACCACCTGCAAAATGATACCAAGTATGCTCATCAATCGGGAAATCAAACCAATTTTCATCCTCAGGCTCAATAGGTACAATATCATCTCCAAAACATCCAGCAAGGCTCGAAGAGAGCATTAGAATGCTGAGGAGAAAGGCTCGCATGTTATCACTCATTGAATAAGTCTGAACCGAGAAGAGGTAGTAATACTGAAGCATCTCCTTCTACACAGATATGAGGTGCTTCGGGACGCATTTTCCCCCAACTAATAGCTTCACGAAGACGTGCGCCTGAAAGGCTACCGTCGTGCTCGGGAGCGGTTGTAATGTAGACTGCGGAATCGAGACCCCCGCGATATTGGTTCCACCAAATTACATGGTGTTTGGAAATACCTCCGCCAACCATCAGAGCATTAGATTTCTCAACATCCCAAGTAAGGTCACTCATCACTTGTTCATCAGCAAGAGTGTCGATATGGAAGTCACGATATTTTTGGCGGAACATGAAGAGTTGAGCACCTATGCTCCCATCGGTTATCCCTGGAATACAAACTGGGATCTTGTTTTTCCAAGCCCAATGAATTAGAGTATCAGGTGTACCAATTCGCTTACCTAATTCCCAGACCAAATGTACTGAGCCGAAGCCAATCCAAGCGTCTGCTCCGGTTTTCCCAGTCTCTTTGAGTCGGTCGTTACGAATGTCTTCAAGGACGGGCATTACTACAGCCTCGATAATTTCACCATAACTTGCATTTGGGACAACAACATTGCCAAGGCGCATCAATTGATGCTCTCCCAATTCGATATCATCGAGTTCAAATGCTCCATGATAATAGTGCTTGTATGCCCGCGCAATATCGTGGTCTAACATACCACAAGTAGTAGAGACTACATTGAACATTTTTTGTTTGATTGCCTCAACAAAGAATCCACGAGTGCCAGTAGCACAAAGGCAGGCTGGGAATGAGAGCCAGTTTGCAACCTTTCCAACATCTCCCTCAACCGAATCAACTTCGTTTTTCATTCCCCGTAGAATGTCTCTGGCAATCGCTAATTTGGTAGCAGTAAAGCCGCCAGCAGTCGACATTTGATCGATTAGAGAGCGTGGTGTATCAACAGCAGTAAAATCGTAGTCGACGACTGGTTTGTCGAATGATTCTGGGTCGATTGCCATATTGTGAGGCGGGGGACTCTTGCATATGAATCCCATGTCCCCCATAGGGGACATGTATAATCCGTCAAATATGGTTGTTCAGCGCATTGATTCTATCTCGAAGAATCGCAGCTCTTTCAAAGTCAAGTTCTAGGGCTGCTTGCTTCATCATTTCCTTCAATTCCTCAATTGAAAAATCTGATTCTTCAATTGGTTGTGAAATATTAGAAGTTACAGATTCTGACCGTGCCCATTGGCCGGCTCCAACTTTGAGATTTTGTGCCCAATCCCCACTCTTCCGGCCACCTTTTGCACTAACTAGTCGTTTACCGCCAGCAGTACCTGCAATCAGCTCGTCAACATCACTTCCCATCTGGGGTAGAGCCTTCTTAATCGTCTGAGGGGTGATTCCTTTCAATTCGTTATCTTCCGTTTGTCGTTGCCTTCTTTCGAGAGTCTGTCGAATTGCAGCTTGCATTGGAGGAGACATGGAATCCGCGTAGAGCAATACCGAACCATTGGCGTTGCGACTTGCTCTTCCAATTGTCTGCAACAAACTCCTTTCATTTCTCAGGAATCCTTGCCGGTCTGCATCGAAAATTGCCACGAGGCTGACTTCGGGAATATCGAGCCCCTCTCGCAACAGATTGATGCCAACTATTGCATCGATATGTCCTATTCTTAGAGCGTTGATAATCTCGGTTCTTTCGATAGTATCAATTTCAGAATGAAGATGGTGTGCTTTGATTCCCATTTTATTGAGGTATGCTGCAACTTCTTCTGCAAACTTGATTGTTAAAACTGTAACAAGGGTCCGTTCACCGGCTTCAATCCGGGCATTGATTTCGCTAAGTAGGTCGGCGATTTGTCCTTCTGTACCTCTTACTTCGATTGTGGGATCTAGCAGCCCAGTAGGGCGTATTTCCATTCGTGGCACACCTTCGATTTTCTGAAGCATATCGTACATGCTTTCGGCGTCAGGATGCTTCTTAGCATACTCGGGTTCATCCACGCCGCCTCCACCTGCATAGTGGCGAAGGCCGAGGGGAGAATCCTGTCCAGTAGTCTCGCAGAGGTGAAGCAATTCCCTTTCACCTGGGGTCGCTGAAACATAGAGCATCTGAGGCACAAGTTTCTGGAATTCAGAAATCTTTAGCGGCCTATTGTCCGCTGCAGACGGAAGTCGGAATCCGTGCTCAATTAAATTCAGTTTACGACTACGATCACCAGCATACATTCCACCTACTTGCGGGAGAGTTACATGGCTTTCATCCATGATTACTAGGTACTTATCGGGGTCATTGTGGAATTGTTTAGCAGCTGCAGCAAAGAAGTCGAGTAGGCAATGGGGCCTTTCTCCATAATCACGCCCATCAAAGTGCATGGAATAATTTTCTACAGCAGTGCAATGCCCTACTTCTCGAAGCATTTCAAGGTCGTACCGAGTTCGCTGTTCGAGTCGATGAGCTTCAAGCATCTTACCCTCGCTCTTGAGTTGTGCGAGATGCCCATCGAGTTCATCCTCTATCCTTTCAAGAGAAATTTCATGTCTTTCAGGCGAGGTCATGAAGAATTCTTTTGGATGAATCCATGCCTCATCTAATTCATCGAGAATTTCCCAAGTAACCGGGTCGCAAACTTGTACATGCTCTATTCCATCAAATCCGAATCTTATGCGTAATGGGTCGTCGCGACTCGGCATCCATACATCGAGATTTTCGCCTCTGAGTCGCATATCTCCACGTTGAAGGTCAGTGGTAATTCGCCTGTATTTGAGTGCGACCAATTGGTTCACGAGTTCTTGAGGTTCTACTTCCGCCCCTACTACTACCCGACAGTGATTTTGTAGAAACGTCTCAGGTGCATTTAGGCCGTAAATACACGAAACAGATGACACCACAATACAATCGGGGCGGCTGACAAGACTTGCAACTGTGGCAAATCTTTCTTGTTCGATTCTCTCGTTTATCGAGAGTTCCTTGTCGATGTAGAGATCTCGCTTTGGGAGGTAGGCTTCGGGCTGGTAGTAATCATAGTGTGAGACGAAGTATTCGACGCCATTCTCGGGGAATAGTGATGCCATTTCGTGATAGAGTTGTCTTGCAAGAGTCTTGTTATGACTCATTACTAAAGTTGGAATATTCAACTTCTCAATGAGGTTGGCCATTGCGAATGTTTTGCCCGAACCGGTTACTCCGAGCATCACGCATCTCTCTTGACCATTCTCCAATTGAAAAAGTAAATCTTCAATTGCTTTTTCTTGGTCTCCAGCAGGTAAAAAATCACTATGGAGCCTGAACCGTGCGACTTCGGGAGAAAGACGGTCCATTGCAGCCCCTTCGAGGGCCTTCGATATGTCGAAGGGGTCGCTCATTTGATCACACTCATGGAAGGTATAGTCCGCCGTTTACATGGATAACGGCTCCAGTGATGTAAGAAGAATCATCACCGGTGAGGAAAGAAACTGTAGCTGCAATATCTTCTGGAGAGCCAATGCGCTTTAGCGGCACTTCTTCTTCCCTACTAGCTCTCTTTTCAGAACTATCCCCAGCGAGGATATCAGTATCGACAAATCCAGGTGCGATTACATTGACTCGCTGCCCCTTTGGCGCAACAGACTGTGCTAGGGACCGGGCCCAGATTGCGAGTGCTGCTTTGGATGCTGAGTAATCTGCACCATGTGGAGAACCTCTGGTTCCCAATTGGCTTCCAATCACACATATTCTTGCATCATCTGAGAGAGTAGGTTGTACTGCTTTCCAGATAAGGAATGCGCCTTCGAAATTTGTTGACATCGTACGCCTCAGGTGGTCAATATCGAGGTCTTCTGCTTGAACTCGGTCATATCTGCCATGATTCAAAACGAGGATATCTATGCCCTCAGCAACCCACGGGTGTGTGGCGAGCAATGCAACTTCCCTAGCATCGGTCACGTCACAATTAACCGCAACAGCATCGGTCCCTTCATCGCGAATGTTGTCAACTACCATCTCAGCAGGTTTGCTGGAATTGCAGTAAGTCAGGAGTATTCTGTGACCTTCAGCAGCTAATCTTTTGCTGACCGCAGCACCGATTCCACGGCCACCTCCGGTAATTAGCGCAGTTCCCATGCCCTCCATAGGAGGGCAATCAGTCATGAAGTCACTGGAGGAATTGTGCTAATTGGGGTGGCTGCCAACCCTCAGGCTTCATTACCTTCCCGTCTTCGCGCCGAAGTACCTTTCCATCGACTAATTTTGCCATATTTGAACGATGTACTTCATTGAATGAGTCATCGTAAATATGTTGCATTCCGTGATTGATAATAGTGCCAGCTAGGATGTATCCTATGTCAGCGAGGGCATCGAGAATCTCTACCATATCGCCAGCCCGAGCAGCTTCTGCATATTCCTGAACTTCCTCTGTGAGTAACTTGATTCGCAGTTCAATCAATTCATCAGGACCAAGTCCGGGTGCATCGAGTTTTGGAATATCAAAGGCTTCGTTAAATTCTAGCAGACTTTTCACAATGGGATTCATGCCCATAGGGCATGCACGACGGCTCAATACAGTTGCTGACCAACAATCAAGCCGGCTAGTAGGGCCCATCCGGTCAGTACACTGGTTCGAAAGAACGTCGTTTGAAAGTCAGCAAGTTGCTTTCTTCGTAACAATACGACGATATTGACAAGCGCCATTAATCCTGCAGCCGCCAAAAATGTCACTTCATCAATTGGATTAGATATTGCAAAACAAGCGAACCAAAGGAGAGTCATTTGTATCGATGTACGTTCAGTGTGCATTTCACCGAATCTAGCGGGAAATGATTTGATTCCATTTTCTCTGTCGTTTTCCATATCCATTAATGCATAATTAATGTCGAAAGTTGCGATCCAAAATGCTACTCCAAGACTAATGAAGAATAGTCCTGGCCACCAGCTAAGGGAAGAAATCTCTCCAGTGATTCCGACCCAAGCACCCGCAGGAGCGAGCCCCAGGCAAAGGCCCAACCACCAATGGCAAGCCCAAGTGAAGCGCTTCATATATGGATAAATAACGAATGCAAGAACAGGGATCCAAGATAATTTGAGAGCAAGTGGATTTAGTTTCCAAGCACCGATAAGTAACATGGAAAGAAAGACCCCACATAGAACCCATGCGGTTTGAACAGACATTTCCCCAGATGCAAGATGTCTATCTTCTGTACGTGGATTAACAGCATCGATATCGCGGTCGATTATTCGATTTAGGCCCATGGCTAATCCCCTTGCACCAATAGCAGCAACTAGAATCCACACCAGTTGCATTATCGAAGGAGAGCCAGCCATAAATGCACCAATGAAAACAAAGGGTAAACTGAATAGAGTATGCTCGATTTTAACAAATGATGTAATCTGCTTTACATCCATTTACATCACCAAATTATTGGGCCAATCTGGTAACTCAAATCTTTCGATATTTTTCAAAGTATCAGGGTCGTGCATTGTTATTGCAGGCCATCTCCTTACCGGCGAGTCACCTTCCATACATGGGATTGGAATTGTTGCATCCCAACAAATCCGGCCATCTACTATGCTAAGGTCTCGTTCTACAGCAAAGCGCGAGGTAAGTTGCCAAAGCAACCTTCTTTTGGCTCCAGAGCCATGTAAATCGAGGTCATTATCAGTAATGAATAACCAGCGAAGATGTTTTTTGTTGTCTAATTGCCAAATTGAATTTCGCAATTGATTAATTTGCTCCCGTTGTGCAGCAGCAGCATCCTCATTTGGCCATTGTGCGCCAACTCTCGGATCAGGACTACCCTCTACATCGATTGTCACCACAATCATTGAAGATTTCAAGCGCAAGCAATCTACGACTCCTTCTAAGGAAGAGATTTCAGAAAGTAAATCATCTGTAATTCCTGGTACTTCACCCTCTCCGCGCCTCCATGCAGGTGAATTTTCGACGAATGAACCCTCAAGTGGATTACCACTTCTTGGGTCTGAGTCGGGCATTATTGTCGCATCGATAATCATCTTGGAATGAACATTTTCGTATGTCGATGCAGATTCGAGTGCATCGCTAACCATACCATCAAGAATTGTGATATCTGCAGACGGGTCAACACGGTCATTTAGAACATCGAGTAGTGAATCGAGATCTGAACATTTCTCGTCCGTAGCTACCATGATTTTTAGGAACATCATTTGACCTGCTCCGAGAAGACCTAGGCAAGTTTTGCGTGCTTGGCGTGGATAGCGTTGTTTGGATTTGACGATTGCAAGGTTATGGAACCCAGTTTCTAATGGCAAGTGCAAATCGAGAACATCTCGGTGTTGGAATTGTAATATTGGTAGAAATTGGCTACCTATTGCTTCGCCAAGGAATCCATCTTCCATGGGAGGTTGTCCTACTATAGTAGCAGGCAAAATAGCGCCCTTTTTCCTAGTAATTGCAGTAATGTTCAGTACTGGGTATTGGCCAGTCAGTGAATAGAATCCGAAGTGGTCACCAAAAGGACCCTCTGTTCTACTTTGCTCGACATCTACCCACCCTTCAATCACAATATCAGCATCGGCTGGAATCATTAGATCTTGAGTCAGTGCTTTGGTGATTCTCAAGCGTCTTCTTCCAAGGAACCCGGCGAACATGTATTCCTCTAGATTATTTGGCAGCGGGGCAATTGCTGAGAACACTAATTCAGGAGGGCCCCCAATGCAGATTGCCACTGGCATTTTCCCACCAGGCCAGGCAGCAGCATGGTCGGCGCCATGCTTGTGAATCTGCCAATGTAGCCCGACCTCAGTTGGTGAGAACACCTGTCCTCTGTACATGCCGAGATTATGTTCTCCTGTGTTTGCATCTTTGGTAACAACCAAAGGTAAGGTAATGAATCTCCCTCCATCCATCGGCCACGTTTTGGGAATGGGTAATTGAGTTACATCCGTTTCCATACGTATACGTTGGCACGAACCTTTGCGAACCCGTTTTGGCGGCAGTGACAATGCATCTTTGAGTAGGGGAAACCCCCGCCATGGCCGTCGTAATATTCCTCCAATATCGGGCTTCATCAAGGTGACGAGCCGATCTCCAACTTCTGTTTTGGAAGTTGCGCCAAGAGCCCTAAGTGTTCGTTCATGGGTTCCAAAGATGTTCATTGCCAATGGAATTGCACTTATGCTTCCATCTGGAAGTCTTGGTTTCTCAAATAATACAGCCTTACCACCGGTCTTCACTAAGCGGTCAGCAATGGCACCGGCCTCAAGTTCAACATCTACTGGCTCAGCGATACGCATCAGCTCGCCCCTGCTCTCGAGGTGCGATAGCCAGCGGGATAGCGTACGCCAGGCCATGATGCCCCTAAGGGGCATGACTCATCAATGCTGGCGTTGCCGTTCGTTTCAAGACCCGCCTCCCCTTACGGGGAGGCATGGCGAGTTGCGACGTTCTCATTATCGGCGCAGGTCCTGGTGGTGGTTCGGCTGCATTGCACGCGGCAAGAGCGGGACTTTCGACAATGATTGTTGAGGCTGACCCAGAGGTGGGCGTACCAGTTCACTGCGGCGAATGTTTGTCACAACTAGCTATTGATAACTTGGATTTAGATCTCCCAGATGATGTGGTTGCACTCGAGTGCAAGGGCATCAGGGTCATCTTCCCAGATGGAACCGATAAACTACTCACCGAGAAAGGGTACGTTCTAGAGAAGCACCTCTTCGAACAATGGCTTGCTGATGAGGCAGTGAGAGAAGGGGCTACCCTCCACCTTTCTCACCGCGTAACATCTATGGAGAGAGTTTTCAATAGCGAAAATGAATTTTCTAATTGGAAAATTGATGGCAGAGGAAATGAATTTCCAATTGAATGTAAGGCGGTAATTGATGCTTCAGGTGTGTCAGGTGCTGCATCGAAATTGCTCGATATGGGAACAGAAGTCGAAGTGATTGCTGGTTTTCAGTATGAGATGACGGATGTTCCAAATGACGGCTATCTCGATTTTTATCTCTGGCCAAAATATTCTCCACATGGTTATGTTTGGATGATTCCCAAGAAGGGTGAACGTGCAAATGTGGGTTTGGTTACTACAGATAAGAAGGGTGCAATCAAATATCTCGACAAATTTGTCGAAGATACCTACCTCAAGGGTAAGATTATTCAGAATCCAGAATGGAGAAAGCCTGGAATCAAACCTAGACCCTTTGGTGGAACAATTCCAATTTCTGGACCAAGGGAGATTACTACTGGTGACGGATTAATTCTGGTTGGCGATGCTGCAGGTTTCACTTCGCCCTTGTTTGAAGGCGGCTCACATTTGGCATTGTGGAGCGGTCGTGCAGCTGCTAAAACAGTAGCTTCTGCAATTAGGACGGGGGACCTCTCTAACGAAGCATTACAGCCCTATGTTCGAGCATGGAAGCGTAAATTTCCTCCTTACGATAAGATTCTCAAAGGTAAAACTTCACTCTATGATTTGACTGATGACCAGTTATCGAGCATGGCGCGTTGTTTACCTAGGGAATTGGGTTCAATGACCCCACTTGATAAGATTTGGATAGGTGTAAAGATTCTATTCCGTAATCCGATACTCTACACAAAGGGCGTCATTAGTGTCCTGCTATCATTTGGATATAGTAGAGCAAAACATTTCGGTTGGTGAGATGATGTATTGGGCAATAATGCCGACCTATGTCTTCTTTGCAGGATTAATGGTATTCCGTCCAACTCGCAAAGCATCATGGCTCATGGGTTTCCCATTCTTGGTGCTGTCATTGCTATTCCTTGGCGACGATGAATCGATTGCTCTTGTTGCAAAATATGGTGCAGAAGACCTCCCTCTCAGATATCGATTTGCAGCCACTTGGGCCGCACGTGAAGGCCCGATTCTACTGTGGGTAATGTGGATGGGATTGCTCGCATCGATTTGGGGCAAACCGTTCAAGGGTGAATCTGGCCAAGCGGC
Organism: uncultured Candidatus Poseidoniales archaeon; assembly: GCA_964577145.1. Taxonomy (GTDB): domain Archaea; phylum Thermoplasmatota; class Poseidoniia; order Poseidoniales; family Poseidoniaceae; genus MGIIa-K1. The sequence continues at coordinate 9,030 of CAZNXM010000023.1, read as the reverse complement.
AAAACTTCGCCTTCGATTGATGAATGGTTTCAGTTTAGTCCTCTTGCTAATCGCATGGGGGCTTGATCCATTTGCTCTTTCGAATGGCGGTCGCGGTGTCGGCCTCAATGAATTACTGCAAACCGATCTGATGGTAATCCACCCCCCATTGGTTTTCTTAGCATACTCGCTGTGCATCACTCTCGCTTGTACAGCTTTGGCATCGATGATGACAGATACCGTTGGTCTCAAAGATAGATTGACTCAAATCGCTCGGCCGGCATTCTTTGTTGCCACCCTTGGAATTGGTCTTGGGGGATTGTGGGCATATGTCGTTCTCGACTGGGGAGGTTATTGGGCGTGGGACCCAGTAGAAACAGGTTCACTATTACCGTGGATTTCCTTAATCATGTTACTACACTTGCGAACGCGACCAGGAAAAGCAACCGATACCATGTGGGTTGGAACTGCACTTGCAAGTGGCGCCCTTGCTTTACTCGCCACAATGATTACTCGGGCGGGTGGGGTTTGGGCTGTAAGTGTGCATACCTTTGTAGTCGCTTCAGAGGGAGCAACTCCAAGTGATGTAATAGGCAGAATTTTTGTCTTATCAGGCGACCAAAGCGGCGTAGAAGTAATCACTTATCTGGTAGGGATTCTCGTTTTGATTTCGACATTTATCGCTTGGCGTTCTGGAACAAATATCAACAGTCAAACCTTGCTTATTTTCCCAGCGATTGGCTTAGCAGGAGTCATTTTTGGTGGTAATATTCTTGGGGAGATTCCACTTGTTGAAATATTGCTAATCCTAATCGCATTCTCTCCGACTTTCCCATTAATTGCGAAGTTTGAGTCGATTGACAAAAGAGCAATGTATCCTTTGTTAATGATAATCCTCTATATTCTACATCGTGACTTATTACTCTGTATCATAAGTTTACTATTTGCTGTGGGAATGGTGCTTGAGAAAGAGGTACTCAAGGGCTGGGGGTGGAGTGCTGCCGGCGTAGTAATCTTCCTAGCCTCATCTTGGTCAGGCATGCTCGAAATGTGGGTTGCAGGAATAGGGATGGTCACATTTGTAGGTCCGTGGCTTCTATCGAACGAAGAGAGTTCGATTGCATTCGATATTTCAAAGCGTTCATTCCAACAAAAACTCGCACTATGGTCCCCAGTAGTCGTAGTAGGCCTCTATCTCTGCCTGACATTAGTAATCTTGATTTCAAGTATTGATTCAATTCAATTCGCTGCTCATGAGCTCTACGGAGCCCCCCTGATTGCAATTGTGATGATAGCCCTCACAATGTGGGGCTTGAGAACTCATCCTGAGCGAGTCAAATGGGTTCTACTTTCTCCGATTATTATTATTCCATTCGCTTGGATATTTGGCGACTCTCTTGGATATGATTCACACAAGGAAATAGGGTCCTCTATCACCCGTGGCTCAATTGCTTTGCTAATTCTGATTCCTGCTTTGATGGCAATACCAGCAGTCATCTCATTGATCCGTGAAAATCGAGAGAAAAAAGGGATTTCAATGTGGGCCCACGTAATTCATCTGGGCCTAGTATTATTGGTGGTTGGGCATGTATTGTCAACAACGATTGTCGACCGCGGCACATATGCTCATTCCGTTACCATGGTGAAGGGAGAAACAACACATTGGGAAGGGTATGATTTTGTTTTCACCGAGATAATAACTGAAACTGAAGGACTTGAAGTTGGTGACGGCTATCTCGGAGTAATTATCGAAGTATATTGCGATGGAGAGTATATTGGCTCTCTTGAACCAGGGATATTACGCTTTGATTCAACAGGTACAAGCCGGTCTGAAGTTGACAGAATGAGTATGCTTAGCGGTGACCTTGTAATGATAATGGATGGAACACAGGCAAGGAATTTGATGGAAGGAAGTGACCTAGTGCGAATCATGGTTTACGACATTCCAGGCATTCACCTTGTTTGGGGCGGATGGGTCCTGATGTTGGTGGGTAGTCTTGCAACTTGGGTTCGATTGCCGCGCCCTATCGATTGAAATAGAGAGGGTCGGTCGCCGGAACGCCCCCGTAGGGGGCATAGGTGAGAAACCATGGAAGAAGGAACCATCGTTCATGTCGATTATGACTTGTATAACGGCGATAGCGGAGATTTGCTAGAAACTACTCGAGAGGATGTTGCAAAGGAGCACGACATGCACCAAGAGGACCGCACCTATACTCCACTGGTTTGTATCGTTGGAGGCGGACAGTTAATCGCTGGCTTCGAAGCAAGTCTGCTAGAAGCAGAAGCAGACAAGGATATTTCCATCGAAATAGCAGCGGTTGATGCATACGGTGAGAAGGATGCAGCAATGATCGAGACTATCTCAATCGACAAGTTACTTCGTCACGTTCGTGACCCAAAGTCCCTCTACATAGGCGGCCCAGTCACAGTCGATGGACGTACTGGAACTCTTTCCTACCTTGCTGCAGGACGAGCACGTATCGATTACAACCATCCAATGGCTGGTCGCGCTTTGAAGTATGATTACAAAATCGTAAAGGTAATCGAAGGCAAGGAAGAGAAGGTTGAAGCTCTACTAGAGGCCAACACAGGTCACGAAGGTTTCGAAGTTTCATTTGATGGCGATGACATCGCAATCACACTTCCAGAAACAATGCTATTCGACACTAATGCCGCAATGCAGAAGTTCCGCTTAGTCACAGTTCTACGAGATGCTGTTGAAGCGGGTAAGGTATCATTCATCGAGGTTCACGAGCCTCGTGTCGCTGCTGAAGAAGAAGAGGAAGAAGAGCACGTCCACGATGAGAACTGTGACCACGATCACGAGGAAGAGTGATTCTGACCACGCAAGACTCATCACCTGCTTGTAGGTGAGGAGTAGCATGGATGATGGGGCCCTATCCACTTTGGAACTTCGTTTCATTCAGGCCTACGGCCTGATTCTTGTCATTTTTGTTGGCGGTTTATTCATTGCTCCCGATTTATTTTGGGGCGATTTCCTTGGCCCATATGTCTGGGATCCAATAACCAAAGATGCAGGTGCAAGCGGAGATGCTGGATATTCTCTAGTAAACACCGCTTTCTACATTCTAACAATGATTGGTGCAGTCATAGTTTTCCAAGCATTATTTCGACATTGGCAATTGCCTACAGGCGACAGGATGGTTTGGGCTCTAATCGCATGGGTTGCTCTTGCACCAATTCTTAGGGTTCTCGAGGATGCTGACTTTTTTGGAGCCGAAACTGATTTTCTTTTCATCTCTCCAGTAATCCATATCCATTTGGCAATCTGGTTAGTGGCAGCAGGAATTGTGGGACATATTTTTGCGCGTGACCAACTTGGGATGTTTGCCACTTTGGTCTTAGGCTACTTGCTATTCTTTGGATTACTCGTCCAGCCGAATTGGGTAAACCACGACATGGGTGTCCTCTTTGCAATGTCAGGAGCAATAGCAGGAGTATTTACTCTCTATCTTGTCATTCACAATACTTCAAGCTGGCATGGAATTCCGAGGGCAATGATTTCATTTGCCTCTGCACTTATTGTAATGGGATTGGGCCATTGGCTCCAACTTGCATCTACGCCCTGGGTACAAGAAAGCGGGACCATGCCAAAAGACAACCCAGCATTATGGCCAGTTCTTGTCGTCATCATCGTGCCATTACTTATCGCTTGGACAGTCTGGCAATATGGCCGTGAAAATTTGCTTGCAATACGCTCAACCGGCTATGAAGTAGGCGTAATTCCCTATGGAATGACACTTGAGGAATGGGAGTCGGAAGACCGTTCTGAACATCCAGTTGAAATGTTGACCCCGACAGCGATTCTTGCAACCCCTATGGTCGCAGGGATGTTGTTTGGGCAATTGTGCGATGGACTGGCGACTATGATTGGAATCGATTGGTTTGGATATTCAGAAAAGCATCCCGTCAGTGACGCCGTGATTCAATTTGGAGATTCATTAGGGCTCATTGGTAATGGAGCCTGGCTCTTTTTCCTAGTAAAGGCAGCAATTATTTCTCTAATCATTTACCTATTCACAGAGATGAGAGTAGAGCGGCGCCAGCAACACTTGAGAGTACTGATTGTACTTGCAGTTATGATAGTGGGTATGGCACCCGGACTGAGAGACATAGGACGTCTAATCCTAGGGGTATAAGCGGTTGATTGAAGGCCGAGCCCAAAGTGCATCGAACAGGAGGGAAGAGAATGGATAGACTACCGTCGCGAGTCAACAAGGCAGATTCTGACTTCCAAAAGCGGCGGGAGCACAATCTGTCATTAATCGAAACACTTCGTTCTCGACTCGACGCTGTCAATCTAGGGGGCGGGGACAAATATGTCGAAAGGCATCGTAGCCGTGGAAAGATGTTAGCTCGTGAGAGGATTGAGAATATTATCGATGCAGGCACAGCATTCCTCGAATTATCACCATTAGCAGCATTCGAACTTTATGATGGGCGTGCTCATTCAGCAGGGATCGTCACAGGAATCGGAATGGTTCACGGAAAGGAATGCCTATTCGTTGCAAATGATGCTACGGTAAAAGGTGGCTCTTACTATCCAATGACTGTAAAGAAGCACATACGTGCCCAAACTATTGCTCATGAGAATAATTTACCTTGCATCTATCTCGTAGACTCTGGTGGTGCTTTTCTTCCCATGCAGGATGAGGTATTCCCCGATATTGGACACTTTGGAAGAATATTCCGGAATCAGGCTCGGATGTCTGGAGATGGGATTCCCCAAGTTGCTGCAGTACTAGGCTCCTGCACAGCCGGAGGTGCATATGTACCTGCAATGAGTGATGAGAGTATTATCGTTAAAGGAAATGGAACAATTTTCCTTGCAGGACCCCCGTTGGTCAAATCTGCAACAGGGGAAGAAGTAACTGCTGAGGAATTGGGTGGTGCTGATGTTCACACGAGCCAAAGCGGAGTGGCGGACCACTTCGCCGAGGATGAGCCAGAGGCTTTGCGCATGGTGCGAAATGTTGTGGAGAATCTCGGAAGCCGAAATCTTGCGCCATTTGAACGCATAGAATCAGAAGAACCTCATCATGATGCTGATGAATTGCTTGGATTAATTCCGAGTGATAACCGCACTCCTTTCGATGTAAAGGAGATAATTGGACGCATTGTAGATGGTTCACGTTTCCACGAATTCAAGGCTAGATATGGCCAAACACTGGTTTGCGGCTTCGCTCATATTCATGGGTACAAGGTTGGCATTGTGGCAAATAATGGGATTTTGTTTTCCGAGTCTTCCCTCAAAGGAGCTCACTTCGTAGAATTGTGCGGCCAACGCGGCATCCCCCTAATTTTCCTCCAGAATATCACTGGTTTCATGGTAGGAAAAGCCTACGAGGCAGGAGGCATTGCTAAGGATGGTGCAAAACTCGTTACCGCGGTTTCATGTGTAAATGTGCCAAAATTCACCGTAATCATCGGTGGCTCCCACGGTGCTGGCAATTACGGAATGTGCGGTAGAGCATACGACCCCAGATTCCTCTTCATGTGGCCGAATAGTCGAATCTCTGTAATGGGTGGCCCCCAGGCAGCAGATGTGCTTACTACAGTCAAACAGGACCAAAGGGCCAGAGAAGGAAAAGAGCCTATGGAGGGTGAAGAACTTGAGACGTTCAGGTCACCTATTCTTGAGAAATATGAAACTGAAGGCTCCCCTTATTATTCCACAGCTCGATTATGGGATGATGGAATTATTGATCCAAGGGATACTCGTGACATCCTTGGCCTATGTATTGCAGCTTCGCGAAATGCGGAATTGCCAACCGGTCGATTTGGTGTCTTTAGAATGTAATTGGAAAATTCAAAAAAGCAATTGGAGGAATAGATATGGAAACCCCCCCTAATACTTCACTTGTGCAATTGGAAATTGATGGCTGTATTGCTAGAATTACCTTAATGCGCTCGGAGAAGTATAACGCAATGAATGTGCAGATGATTACAGAATTAGTGGAATTGTTCGATTGGGCTCGCTCTAATTCTGTAGGTGAGCAGAATAGATTGACTGATGATTCCGGTGATGAACTTCTGAGAGTCATCGTATTATCTGGTGATGGCAAGCATTTCTGTGCAGGTGCTGACATCAATATGATGCGAGATGCAGGTGCAAATACCCCTGAAGAGAATCGCAGGGATTCAGAACGCCTGGACAAATTGTTCAATGGCCTATGGTCACATCCGTGCTTTACAATTGGTTTGATTCAAGGAGTAGCTTTGGGAGGCGGCGCAGGCTTAATCGCATGTATGGACCATGTAATTTGTAAATCTGGGGTTAAGATAGCACTATCAGAAGGAAAGTTAGGAATTCTGCCCGCAGTCATTGGACCATACGTCTATCGACGAGTTGGAAGTGCAAATTATCGCCGCCATGCTATGCTCGCAGGACAAATGGATGCTACCGAGGCACTTCGAATCTGTATGGTTGATGCCATCGATGATTCATTGGATGCTTCTTCTGTTATTGCAGAAGTACTCACAACCGGTCCATGCGCAGTTGCTGCTGCTAAGCAATTATCACTTGGTTTTGATAGATGGGATTCCGATGATGAAAGTCTCAGAGAGTGGACATTGGATTTCACCAGCCGAATGCGTGGGTCTGCTGAAGGGCAAGAAGGTATGTCTTCATTCCTTGATAAGCGCCCTGCAAATTGGAAGCCTGAGGAGTGACCACGCATGATTAAACGCGTTCTCGTCGCAAATCGCGGGGAGATCGCTTGCCGTATTTTGAGAGCTTGTCGAGAAGCAGGCATTGAAGGAGTTGCAGTTTTTGCTGAAAATGATTCAGGCTCACTATTCACAGAACTTGCTGATATCTCAATAGAGTTGAAGGGTAATGGCCTCACCGAAACCTACCTCAATCAAGAACAGATAATCACAATCGCACTCGATAATGGATGCGATTCCATACATCCTGGATTCGGTTTCCTTTCGGAGAGGGCAGATTTCGCAAATTCTGTAATCGCTGCAGGTCTAATTTGGATTGGCCCATCTGCTGAAGCGATTACCAATATGGGCGACAAAATGGCTGCTCGAATGACCATGAAAGACGCAGGGGTTCCTGTAATTCCTGGAGAAGAAGTGGAAGGCGGACTTGCAGAAATTATTGAGGTTGCTCCTTCAGTAGGATACCCACTCTTGCTCAAGGCTACTGCCGGTGGAGGCGGTAAAGGGATGCGAGCAGTACACGACCCCGCCAATCTTGAGATAGAGGCAAAGGCAGCGATGCGAGAGGCCTTGAATGCTTTCGGGGACGATAGGGTATATGTTGAGAGATTACTAACAGGTAGTCGACACATAGAGATTCAAATCCTTGCGGATAGCCATGGCCGCACTATCCATTTGGGCGAACGCGAGTGTAGCGTACAACGCCGTCATCAGAAGGTATTCGAAGAATCCCCAAGTATTGCACTTGATGCTCAACTTCGCGAAGAGATGGGAGAGGCTGCATGTGAAGCCGCACGCGCTGTAGATTATGTTGGAGCAGGTACGGTAGAATTTCTTGTCTCTCCTACCGGAGAATTTTTCTTCCTTGAAATGAATACTAGAATCCAAGTTGAGCATCCAGTGACCGAGATGGTTACTGGAGTTGATATTGTTCGTGAGCAACTAAGAATCGCTGCTGGTGAGCCGATGAGTTGTGGTGAATTGCAGATGCGTGGCCATGCGATTGAAGTTCGGCTTTATGCTGAGGACCCTGCCAATAATTTCCTTCCATGCATTGGAGAATTAGCGGTATTCATTCCTCCAGAAGGACCGGGAGTTCGCCTCGACACAGGTGTCAGACAAGGCGATTCGGTCACTCCTGATTATGACCCAATGCTCGCCAAACTAATCGTTTGGGCGCCATCTAGGACTGAAGCATTGCAACGAATGAGCCGGGCCTTAGACGAATTCGTAGTATTGGGTTGCACCACTAATCTACGATTCTTACGTGAATTGTGCGACCACCCCGATGTAGTAGATGGATGGACTACTACCGACATGATTGAGAGATTATGGCCCGATGGTTGGATACCTGATATGCCTTCGATAATATTGGATGCTGGTTTATTGATCGCCTCTGCTTGTGAAACCTCAGGAATAGGTCGCCAAAAAAGGATCGATTTCGCCACAACTAGCGAATCATCTTCACCATTCAACACGATTAGTCGGAGGTTTCCTTGATGGAATTCAAGACGGCATTTGGGCGAGTTGAAATCAACCCAATTAGGGATGGAAATATGTTCCATCATGAAAATTTCATTCTAGATATTGGTCAAGAACTGTGGCTTACAATAGATTCTCGTCGTTTCAAAGTACATGCGACCAAGGTCAGAGATGATTGGTGGGTACATGTTCTAGGTCACACACTACGCTTGGAATTGATTGAACCCGGCGCATCTGGAATTGATGATGAAGCGGAATTAACCGCACCAATGCCAGGTAAGATCCTTGAAGTCCTCGTCGAAGAGGGCCAGAGAGTTTCATCTGGGGACCCTTTGATGATAATGGAGGCTATGAAAATGGAACACCGAATCGTGGCAAGCCACGATGGTATTGTCAATAAAATCCACTACTCTGCAGGAGAGCAGGTAAATCAGGGAGCAGAATTGCTCACTTTATCTGATGAATAAATCACTCGACTTTGGAGACGTTGATAGCGTTTGGACCCTTTGGACCCTCGCCTACTTCAAACTCGACTGTATCGCCGTCATTAATTTCGCCTTCTACTTGGGAGATATGAACGAAGAGATCTGATTCTCCTTCGCGCTCGATAAATCCGAATCCTTTGGTCTGATTGAACCACTTGACAGTACCTTGTGCCATATCCGGCCGTCAAGTGCCATGGTTAATTATGTTGCTACTCCCGTTGTACCAACAAATGAGTCAAAACTATGCTTCTTCGTTTGCCCATCTACCTTGGAATGAATCATCGGTATTGTCGATATGAACGAATAAACACAAAGCACTCCAGGTCAGAGTATTGAATCCATTTCCAAGATTTTCTGACCCGCCTGCCTTGGTAACCATGAAGTCGAGATT